>DGXY01000136.1:0-718 GCA_002396885.1 Akkermansiaceae bacterium UBA5020 | reverse complement strand
GGCGGGACGCCGCTTCTACTTTTTCACCTCGCGCGAAAGCATCACTTCCCCGTCAAAACGGAACCACGCTTGGAATTTTTCCCCGCGCAACATCCCGGGCAGCCAGTGACGATCGTCGGCCCACATCCGGTCGAGGGGCAGGTCCGCGATGGGGAACCACTCGGGCTTCGCTTCGCGCGTCTCGGTCGGCGTGCCGGTGAATTCGGTGCCGTGAAAAACGACGCAATGGAGTTTCAGCCCATCCACGAAATCGAAGTGCAACTCGCCCATCTTCTCCAATTCGCCGACCTCGATCTGCAATTCCTCCCTCACCTCGCGCTGAGCGGCTTCAAGGGCGGTCTCGCCGGGCTCGAGTTTGCCTCCCGGCCCGTTGATCTTGCCCGCACCGAGGCCGGTCTTTTTATGAATCAACAGCAGCGCATCGCCCCGCGTCAAAAAGACCAGGTTCGCCCGCATGTTGGGCGTCCAGTCGGTAGGAAAAGGTTCGGCTTCCTCCATCGGACGATCCGGAATCACGAGGCGTATCCTTCCATCCCCTCGCAGGTGCAGACGAGATGGCGGTCGCCGTAGACGTTATCGATGCGGCTGACAGGAGGCCAGAACTTGCGTTCGCGCACCCACGGCAGCGGATAGGCCGCGATCTCGCGCGAATAGGCGCGATTCCACGAATCCGAGAGCAGGGTCGTCGCGGGATGCGGGGCGTGCTTGAGCGGATTGT
>DGXY01000094.1:79062-79593 GCA_002396885.1 Akkermansiaceae bacterium UBA5020 | reverse complement strand
GCGACATCGGCAACCACGTCATCCGGAAGATCGACATGAAGACCGCTACGATCTCGACCTTTGCCGGTACGGGCAAGGCAGGCGATACCCCGGACGACTCGCCGATCGCCGGCACGCCCTTGAAAGGGCCCCGCTCGCTCGATTTCGATCGGGAAGGGAATCTCTGGCTCGCGACGCGGGAGGGGAATCAGGTCTTCAAGTTTGAGCTCAAGGCGGGAAAGATCCACCACATCGCCGGAACCGGCAAAGGAGGCTTTACCGGACATGGCGGGCCCGCCCTCGAAGCCACTCTGAGCGGACCCAAAGGCATCAGCGTCGATGCGTCCGGCAATGTGTGGCTCGCCGATTGCGAAAGCCACTCTATCCGGATGATCGATGCCAAGTCTGGCAGGATCGAACTGATCGCCGGAACCGGGAAAAAGGGTGACGGGGCTGATGGAGATCCGCTCAAATGCGAGATGGGCCGACCCCACGGGGTCTATGCCGATGCCGACGGCGGGATTTACATCGGCGACAGCGAAGCCCATAAGA
>DGXY01000094.1:78666-78854 GCA_002396885.1 Akkermansiaceae bacterium UBA5020 | reverse complement strand
AAGCCGTAAACAGGCACAAAAAAAATCCCGCCTCTTGCGAAGCGGGACCAGAGTGAAAAGCGGCAGGGCTCTTGCGGGACTCAGTTGGTCGCCTTGTCTACGGCCTCTCCGATCTTTTCGGCGGGGCCCTTGGAATCGACGCCTTTCTCGACGGACTTGACCGCCTCGTCAAGTTTCTCACCCATCTT
>DGXY01000094.1:75316-78498 GCA_002396885.1 Akkermansiaceae bacterium UBA5020 | reverse complement strand
CGTCAAGTTTCTCACCCATCTTTTCGGCGGGGCCCTTCTTTTCACAGGAAACCAGGCTGAGAGAGGCGGAAAGAGCGAGGAAGAGAAGTGTGGTGGTGATTTTCATGGTAGGGTGTGGCCTTGTAGGGCCTCCCTTCCTTTCTGCAGGAAACGAGGGGCTTTGGCAAGGGCAATGCTCCCAACTTGCTGATTTTCATGCGCCTCCTTTTCGTTGCCGACCTCCACTACTCGCTCAAGCAGTTTGACTGGCTTCTGGCCGAGGCGATCCAGTATGATCTTGTCGTGATCGGCGGGGACCTGCTCGATTTGAGTTCGCCTCTGGATCTCGACGTGCAGATCGCGATCATCGAAAAATACCTGGCCCTGATTTCTCAGAAAGTTTCCCTTGTGGTGAGTTCGGGAAATCACGATGGCGACAGCCGCAACGCGGCGGATGAATCGGTCGCCGCCTGGGTGCGCGAGGCGCGCCACGAGCAGCTCCACACCGACGGGGATGGCTTCGATTTTGGGAACGTTAGGATCACGGTGTGCCCCTGGTGGGACGGCGAAGTGACCCGGGCTGAAGTGGATGCCTTGCTAGAGCGCGAAGCCGGGCAGCGCGGCGAACGCTGGATCTGGATCTACCACGCGCCGCCCGAGGGATCGCGGACGAGCTGGTCGGGGAAACGCTTCATCGGCGATGAATCCCTCACCAGCTGGATCGCACGCCACCAACCGGACATGGTCTTCAGCGGACACATCCACAATTCCCCCTTCTACGGCGAGGGCTCCTGGATTGACCGAATCTGCGAAACCTGGGTCTTCAATCCGGGACGCCAGATTGGTCCCGAACCCACCACCATCGTTCTCGACCTCGAGGCACTTACCGCCGCATGGCGCAGCGTCGAAGGGGAATCATTCCGCAAACTCGGGGTCGCGGAGGGTTAGGCGACGGGGCGCGATGCGTTCGCGTGGGTGGCGGTGCATGAGGAGGTCGATCATGCCATCGACCATGCCAAGGTGATCGTGACCATCGAATTGCTGTTTCAGATCGACGAGGTAGCGGTTCACTCCGTCGAGCCGCCTCGCGAGGAGACGGCACAGGTGCAGGCTGATCGTCGGATTCGCCTCGAGCATGGCCACAGGATCCTCGACGACGCGAAAGCGGCTCGGTTCGATCGTCCGCACTTCAGCCGTGTGCGGCACCCCGAGGAGGGCGGAAAGGTCTCCGAAAACGGCGCCCGGTTCGTTGGTGCGGGTCACCGCGACTCCGCCCTTGGTCACCTCGACGGCACCTTCGACGAGGAAATAGATCAGTCCGGTGGAAGCACCTTCGGCGATCACCGTCTCTCCGGCGTCGAAGCAGCAAAGAGGCTCATGGTTGAGAAGGTCGAGCAGTGAACTCATGCGGATGGGAGGTGGAAGAGAGGAACTCCTGAGAGAGAGAGCAGTTTCGATGCCCGCGAGCTCATGATTGCGCCGGCTTCGGCTGTCGAAAAGAAAAAAGCGTTCCCACGAACCGCAGGAACGCTTTTCAAGGATGCCTTCCGTTGACTCGGAAGAAAGAGGATCAGCTGCCCTTTTCGGCCTTCTCGGTGGTCTTACCGGCTTGGAGCCAGCCCGAGATTCCAGCGGAGAGGTGCTTGATGTTCTTGAAGCCGGCTTCTTCAGCGGCCTTGGCACCGGCTTGATAGGCGGAGCAGGAGGGGCCGCCGCAATAGGCCACGACAAGCTTTTCCTTGTTGTCGCCGAGGAGGGAGGCGATCTTGTCCTTGTTGGCGCGGAAGTCGATCGCGCCGGGGATGTGGCCATTCGCGTAAGAGGAGGAGCCGTTCACGTCGATGAGGACGACGTCGCCCTTTTTGATGGCGTCTTCGAGCTCGCTGATGCTGATGTCCGGATATTCACCGGCGAAGGAGACCGAAGCAACAAGGGCGAGGGCGAGGGTGGTGAGAAGTTTTTTCATGGGTTCAGATCAGGATTGGTTTTTTGGTTTTCGTTCGATATCCCGCCAGGTTTGGGGGAACGCGTTACGGTGGGAACAATAGTAAATCGCACCGCTCCGCTCAATACGTTCCTGAGACGCGATCGGGGTGGAAACCTTAGAAAATTTCCGTCACACTTTCGGGCCAGGTTCGGTCCAAGAGTGCTTCACTCGTCGCCGCTGCCCTTCAATTCGGCCATCTTCGCCGACTTGTCGGTGGCGCGCATGAGCGCCTCGCCCACGAGGATCGCATCCGCACCCCAGGCCCGGATCCGCTTCGTGTCGGTGCCGGTGTAGATCCCGCTCTCGCTCACGAGGATGTGGTCGGGTCCGACTTCCTCGCTGAGTCGCTCGGTCGTCGCGAGATCCACCTCGAAGGTGCGGAGGTTTCGGTTGTTGATGCCGATGATGCGCGCCCCGGTCTCGAGGGCACGCTCCATTTCCTCGAGATCGTGCACCTCGACGAGGACATCGAGCTGGTAGCTCCCGGCGACTTCGAGGAGGTGGAGCAATTCCTCCTGCTCCAGCGCGCCCACGATGAGGAGAATGGCATCGGCGCCCGCGACGACGGATTCGTAAATCTGGACCTCGTCGATGATGAAATCCTTTCGCAGGATGGGGAGATCGACCCGCTCACGGATCTTCGCGAGATAGGAAAGATGACCCTGGAAATACTTCTCGTCGGTGAGGATGGAGAGGGCACTGGCTCCGGCATCGGCGTAGGCTTCGGCGATGGCGACAGGATCGAAATCGTGGGCGATCGTCCCGGCAGAGGGTGAGGCGCGCTTGACCTCGGCGATGACCGCCAAATCCGAGAGACCGTAGCCCTCGTCTTCGCCGTGGTCGCGGATGGCTCCCCCCAATGCGATCTCAAACGAGCGGAAATCCTCCCGTGCCTGCGCGGCAAATTGGAGTTTCTCGCGCACGGGCTGGAGGCGGCGCACTTCCTCGGCCTTGTCTGCGAGGATTTCGTCGAGTTTGTTCCCGAATTTCTTCATCCCTGAAAAGTGGGTGGCCACCCTTACCTCGCGATTTCCGGCCTGCCAGCGAATTCTAAAATTTTTGCCTTGAAAATCGTCCGAATCCCGGCATCTTACCGTCCGCTCCGCCAAATGGCGGGTAAAAGCGGGTGTAGCTCAGGGGTAGAGCGCAACCTTGCCAAGGTTCAGGTCGCCAGTTCGAGCCTCGTCTCCCGCTCCATGGTCAACAAGGGAAAGTC
>DGXY01000094.1:68001-75202 GCA_002396885.1 Akkermansiaceae bacterium UBA5020 | reverse complement strand
GGTAGAGCGCAACCTTGCCAAGGTTGATGTCGTGAGTTCGAATCTCATCACCCGCTCCAATTTTCTTTTCAATCACCAGGTTTCGCGGAGGTCCTGCCTTGGAGACGGTTTATCGCTGGTCGAAGTTCATCGCAGAAGACCGGCTCGACGAGTGGGAGCATCGCTTCATCTCCGAAGAGATCTCCTACGTGGTGGAAAAATCGGTGAAAAGGAGTCGGTGGGTCCTTTCGGTCTACACCACGACCGAGGACGAAGCTGAAAAACTCCTCTTCCGCTTCGGAGGTTCGGTCGATCCGCTGGCACCCGCCCAGTGGCAACCTTCCCAGGGTTTGGGAGAGGAAATGTTGCTGCGGGTGCGCGATTCGATCCTTGTCACCGGATCTGAGAACCCTGCGGTGATTGATCGCCTTGCCAGTGAGTCTCCGGGACGCATTGTCCTCAGCTTTCCCCCGCAGCTCGCTTTCGGGACGGGAGGGCATCCCACCACGGCGGGATGCCTCCGCTTTCTCGCGGATTTTGCCAAGACGCGAAGGGGTCGGCTTTGGAGTGTCCTCGATCTCGGGTGCGGCAGCGGGATCCTCGCGATCGCGGCGGCAAAGCTTGGCGCGACCCGCGTCGTGGCGGTGGAAAACGATGGCATGGCCCTCATCTACGCTCGGGAAAACGCCGTGCGCCACGGGGTGGCCGATCTCATCGACTTTGTCGAGGGCGACGCCGTCGCTCTGATGGAGGCGGAGACCGAGCATCCCTACGATCTCATTGCCGCGAACCTTTTCAGCGACCTACTCGAAGTCCTTTTTCCGCGATTCCCGGCGCACCTCGCCGCGGATGGCGAACTCATCGTCTCGGGTTTCCTCGCCACCCAGGCCGATTCCGTTTCGCGCCAAGCCGCGGCCGCCGGGTTGCCCCTCGCCGCCACCGTGAGACGGGGAAAGTGGATGGCAGGACGGGCTCCGCGATAAGGTAGGGGCAAAAGCTTCGTCGCAAATCCGGTTTCCTCCCATATAATTCCGACACGCCGTGAGATTCCGGCGAGTTCCGACGCCGTTCCCTTCCTGTGCCATGAGCCAGTATGCCCTCCTCAACGTGATCCGGATGTTTTTCCTGCTTCTCGCGGGATTTGTTGGGGCGGTCGTCGCGATGGGTGAAGAGCCGAGCTTCTGGTGGTTCGGAGCGATCGTGGGAGTGGGCTTCGCTTCCCTGGCGATCGTCCTCGACATAATGCTCCGGCATCTCACCTTCCGATCCTTCTCCCACGGCACTTGCGGGCTCCTCATCGGCTTCCTGTGCGCCTGGCTTCTCACGCGCATCGGGTCTTTCGAGGCAGGCTGGATGCAGCAGTTCCCCCTCGCCGGCAGTATTTTCAATCTTGCCGCTTTCCTGGGCTTCGGCTTCATCGGCGTGATGCTCGCCCTGCGGAGCAAGCGCGAGGAATTCTCCCTGCTGATTCCTTACGTACGATTCCGTCAGGACTCCCTCCACGATCTCCCGACCTTGCTCGATACGAACATCATCATCGACGGCCGTATTCCCGGAATCTTTGCCGCGGGATTCCTCGGCGGCGCGCTCGTGGTGCCGCGTTTTGTCCTCGATGAACTCCAGAAAATGTCCGACTCCTCCGATGAGTTGAAACGGCACCGCGGCCGCCGTGGCCTCGATACGCTGAATGCGATGAAAACCTCCGGGGGAATCGACGTCACGATCCATGATGAGACCTTCGAGGGCGGGCTGTCCTCCGAGGCGAAGATGGTGCAACTCGCCGACCTTCTCGATGCCCGCATTCTGACGAACGATGCCAATCTCGGCAAGGTCGCCCGGCTGAAGGGGATCGCGGTGCTCAACCTCAACGAACTCTCCCTCGCCCTGAAGCCGATCGTCTCCACCGGTGACGAACTCACCCTCGAACTCGTGAAGGAGGGCAAGGACGACCACCAAGCCATCGGTTACCTGCCCGATGGGACGATGATCGTCGTCAATCACGCCAAGCGCCACCTGGGCACGCTCCAGCACGTCATCGTCGCCGGCGCCGTGCAGACCAGCGCCGGCCGCCTCATCTTCGCGGAACTGAGGAAGTAGGAGGGCTTCAGCGCTCCCTTCACGCGATCGCGCCAGAAACCTGAAAGGGGCGGCGGGGTCTCATTTCCAGCAGCCTTTCCCTCCATGATGACCTCGCTCCCCCGCGCCGCCTTTGCGGCGTTTTTCGTCTTCGCGACCACTTCGGCGGTGCCTGCCGCCCCGGATCCAAAGCCGTTCGTCGATCCTGTCGCCGCAGCCGCCCGCATCGACGAACTCGTCCTCGAAGGGTTGAAGAAAGAAAAGCTCGAACCCAACGCCGACGCCAGCGACGAGGTTTTCGTCCGTCGCGTCCACCTCGACCTCATCGGCCGCACCCCGACCAAGGCCGAGACGCTCGCTTTCCTCGAATCCGTGGATCCTGACAAACGCGCAAAAATCGTCGATTCCCTGATCGGTTCGGACGGCTACGTTTCCCACCAGTACAATTGGTTCGCCGATCTTCTGAGGTCCCGCACCTCGATCTCGGGCAATGGACAAAGCGTCGGCGCGGGCATGGCCTACGAGAAGTGGATCAAGGACGCGATCCGCTCGAACCGGCCCTACAACGAGATCGTCTACGACCTCGTCACCGCTTCGGGCAGCAGTTGGGAGAATCCCGCGATCGGCTATTACCTGCGCGATTTCGGCATGCCGCTCGACAATCTCGCGATCACCACCCAGGTCTTCCTCGGGACCCAGATCGTCTGCGCCCAATGCCACAATCATCCCTTCGATTCCGTGACGCAGATGGACTACTACCATCTCGCCGCCTTCACCTACGGGATGAACGGCACGAACAATCATCCCGTGCAGCAGGCCGCGATGGAGGTGCTCGAGCAGGAGCGTGCCAAGGCCGCCCCAGCCGAGGGAGAAGCGAAAGGAAATGGCATGGGGAAAGGGAAAGGAAAAAACAAATCCAAGGCCAAGATGGCGAAGTCCGGAAACCCCTACTCCGGTCAGGACGGCGCTCTCCGCAAGGCCGCCTCCGAAATTCTCTTCCCGCTACGTTTCAACAACGTCAATTCGACCGATCGTGCCCTGCGTCTGCCGAAGGACTATCAATACGACGACGCCAACCCCCTCGCCGTCGTAAAACCCTCGACCCTTTTCGGGCAGGAGGCCGTCCTCAGCGGGAGCAGTCATCCCATTGAGGCCTTCGGGGAATGGCTCACCTCGCCCGAGAATCCCCGCTTCACCAAGGTGATCGCGAACCGCCTCTGGAAGCGCGCCTTCGGCCTCGGCCTGATCGAGCCGGTCGACGACCTCAAGGAAAACTCGGTCGCTCCGAACGCCCCGCTCATGGAATACCTCGAGCAGCTCATGCGCGATCTCGACTACGACCTCCAGGCCTACCAGCGCGTTCTCTACCGCACCAAGGCCTACCAGCGCGAGGCCACCCTCGAGGAGCCCGTGCCGGGAGCTCCCTACTACTTCGCGGGGCCCATCCTCCGCCGCATGAGTGCCGAGCAGATCTGGGATTCCCTCGTGGCCATGACCGTGTCCGATCCCGATCGTCCTGACAAAGCACGAATTCTCGCGGGCGAGAAACGTCTCGCCGAGGTCCAGCTCATCGCCGAAGCCATCTACGACCAGGATCCTGCCCAGTTCCTCAAGAACATGCGCGAAGTCGTGAAGATCCAGGCCGAGCTTTCCCTCCGGATCGAGGCGGCCGAGCAGAAGGTCGCTGAAGCCCGCGAGAAGAGCGACCCCGACCTCATCAAACAGGCCAGTCTGGAAGCGCGGGCGATCAAGAACGAACTCGATCAGCGTATCGAGGAAGTCGTTTACCGCGACGGTTTGCAGCGCAAGCTCGACGAATTGAAAGGAAAGCCTGCCGTCGTGCCGGCCTCGAAGGTCGCCGCCGCCACGACGGGTGAAACCAGTGATCGGATCGCGGGAGAAAGGCTCATGGATGAGTTCGCCGCTTCCCTCCTTGCCAACTACGGCACCTTCGAGGAAGGCATGGCCGAAGTCGCTGGCAGCGAGCGCAGCGGCATCATCAAGGAGTTGATCGATGCCATGTTCGCGAAGCGCGAGGCCGCGCTGCGGGAAGAGCGAGAGGCCGAGCGTGCCGCCGAACTCGCCGCCTGGAAGGTGAAGGCCAAGGAGGACAAGACCGCCTACCGCCATTTCGACCGCATCATCGGCGATCGCATGAAGCGGGCCTCCGATTTGACGCAGCCTTCCCCGGCGGGCCACTTCCTCCGTGAATTCGGTCAGAGCGACCGCGAACTCATCGAGAACGCCAGCCACGACGCCTCCGTGACCCAGGCTCTCGCCATGCTGAATGGCCCGACCCTTTCCTCGGTGACCAACAAATACTCCGTCCTCATGCGAGACATGAAGGGCGAGAAATTCGAGGACCGTCTCGATACCATCTACCTCACCATGCTCAGCCGCCTTCCCGCGGACGAGGAGAAGGCCATCTTCCGCGAAGCCTGGGCGGCCGATGCCGAGTCCGGCACCGTCATCGGCATGGTCTGGACCGTGCTCAACACGCGCCAGTTCCTCTTCATCCAGTGATCTCCGCCATCCCGCCCGCCCCGACTCTCTTCATCCGACCCTCCGACCCTCTCTTGTCCCCCATGAAACAGGATCTCGACCTCTCCCGCCGTCACTTCATCAGCCGAGCCGCGAAGTCCTTCCTTGGCGTCAGCGCCCTCTCTTCCCTCCCCGACTTCGGGCGCGCCGCCGGTGCGGGAGCCTCGACCGCAAAGCAGGTCGCGACCGCCAAGCGCGTCATCTACCTCTACATGGACGGTGGCATGTCGCACCTCGATACCTTCGATCCGAAAACCGACGGCGAAGTGATGGGCCCGACCAAACGCCTCGACACCAAGGTGGATGATTTGAAGCTCTCCGACAACCTGCCGCTCCTTGGTCGACATGCCGACAAGCTCGCCGTGGTGAATTCGATGATCTCGACCCAGGGAGCCCACAAGCAGGGGAATTACTACATGCACACCAGCTACGAGTTCCGCACCTCGATCCGCCACCCCGCGATGGGCGCCTGGTTGCTGAAGTTCAACGGGCGCAACAATCCCTCGTTGCCGGGCAACGTCATGATCGGGGGCAATTCCTCGCATCCCGGCGCCGGTTTCTTCGAGGCGAGCCTTTCGCCCCTGATGCTCCGCGATCCCGAGGGCGGCCTGCAGAACAGCGCGATGTCGCGCGGCATGACCGAGGAACGTTTCAATTTTCACCGTTCCCTCGCCGAGAAACTCGACCAACCCTTCGTCGAGCGCTACGACCAGAAAAACGTGCGCGCCTACACCGACATGTATGCCGACGCGATCAAGCTGATGCGCAGCAAGGATCTCGCCGCCTTCGATCTCTCGCCCGAGCCCGAGGCGATGAAGGAGCGCTACGGAAAAAACCCCTTTGGCCAGGGATGTCTCCTCGCCCGCCGGCTTCTCGAGCATGGCGTGAGTTTTGTCGAAGTCTCCATGGGGGGATGGGACACGCACAATTCGAATTTCATCAACGTGCCCACCCAGGCCGCTACTCTTGACGCGGCTTTTTCCACCCTGCTCGACGATCTCCAGCACCGCGGCATGCTCGACGACACCCTCATCGTCCTCGCGACCGAGTTCGGTCGCACCCCCGAGATTAACACCAACGAGGGGCGCGATCACCATCCCCAGGCCTTCACCTGCGTCCTCGCGGGCGGCGGGGTCAAGGGTGGTATCGTCCACGGCAAAACCGACGAGCGAGGTGCCAAAATCGTCGAGAAACCCGTGAAGGTGGGCGATTTCAACGCCACGATCGGCTACGCCCTCGGCCTGCCGCTTGATCAGGTGCTCTATTCGCCGAGCATGCGTCCCTTCACCGTCGCCGACAAGGGCCAGCCGCTCGTGGATCTCTTTGCCTGATCGCGCTCCCCGGGGGGGAAGAGAGTGGAGGCGGGGAGTTTTCCGGATTTTCTCCGCATGAAAGGCTTTCCGGATCGTCTCAAGCAATGAGTGACTCGCGGACTTGTGAAGCGACTTCGCTTTCCTTCGAAACTCCATGAAACATTCCCTGATCCTCAGTCTCCTCGCTCTCGTGGTCGCCTCGACGCTCGTTTCCTGCACGCCCGGTGAGCGTGGCGCTCTCATTGGCGGTGCCATTGGTGCCGGTACCGGCGCCCTCATCGGTGATGAAACCGGCGCGCTCGTCGGTGGCGCAATCGGTGCCATCGCCGGCTCCGAGATCTCGAAGAACCGCGCCGCGCGCAATCACTACTACAACACTCACGGTGGTCCCTACTACGGGGGAGGTTATGGTGGTGGCTACGCGCCGCCGCCGCCAGCCTATCGCGGCGGCTACCGGGGTTATTGATCGCCGGTCAGGCAATTCAACACTGGAATACTGAAAGAGCGGGAGGGGATGACCTTCCCGTTTTTCTGTTTCCGGAACGCACGCATCAAACGGCGCGCTGCTTGAAGTAAACCGTCGCCAGTGGGGGGATCTCGACTTGGATCGAATAGGGGCGTCCGTGTGACTCCTGCGGACGGGCGGGAATGCCTCCGGCCGAGCCGAGGTTCGATCCACCGTAGAGAGAAGAGTCGGTATTCATGACCTCCTCGTAAAAGCCACCCTCGGGCACGCCGAGCCGGTAGCCGGATCGCGGAACCGGCGTCGCGTTCACCAGCACCACCACGATCTCTCCGCGGCGGCTGCGGCGGATGAAGGTGAAAAGGCTGTGCTTTGCGTCATTGTGGTCGATCCACTCGAAGCCGCCGGGCTCGTGGTCGAGCTCGTTCAAGGCCGGCTCCGCGACGTAGACCCGGTTGAGGTCGCGGACGAGGCGCTGGATCCCGGCGTGTTCTTCAAAGTCGAGGAGATGCCAGGGCAGGCCCACGGCGTGGTTCCACTCCTCCGACTGCCCGAAATCGAGACCCTGGAAGAGGAGCTTTTTCCCGGGATGGGCGAACATCCAGGCGAGGAAAAAACGCACGTTCGCCATCTGCTGCCAGCGGTCGCCCGGCATCTTCTGCACGAGCGAGCCCTTGCCGTGGACGACCTCGTCGTGGCTGAGGACGAGCACGTAATTCTCGTGATAGGCGTAGATCATCGAGAAGGTCGCGGAGCCGTGGTGGTATTTGCGGTGCACCGGCTCGTGGCTCATGTAGGTGAGCGAGTCGTTCATCCAGCCCATGTTCCA
>DGXY01000094.1:8782-67814 GCA_002396885.1 Akkermansiaceae bacterium UBA5020 | reverse complement strand
TGTTCCATTTGAAGCCGAAGCCAAGTCCGCCCGTATCGACGGGACGCGAGACGCCCGGGAAGGCAGTCGATTCCTCGGCGAGGGTGATGATGCCAGGATTTTCCTCGTAGCAGATCTGGTTGAGCTGTTTGAGGAAGGCGATCGCCTCGATGTTCTCGCGTCCGCCGTATTGGTTCGGGATCCACTGACCGTTCTCACGCGAATAGTCGAGGTAGAGCATTGAGGCGACGGCATCGACGCGGAGACCGTCGATGTGATATTCCTGCAGCCAGAACATCGCGTTGCTGATGAGAAAGTTCCGAACCTCGTTGCGGCCGTAGTTGAAGATCAGGGTGCCCCAGTCGGCATGTTCGCCCTGGCGCGGATCGGCGTGTTCGTAGAGGGCGGTGCCGTCGAAACGAGCGAGACCGTGGGCATCCTTCGGGAAGTGGGCGGGGACCCAGTCGAGGATCACCCCGAGGCCGCGCTGGTGACAGCGATCCACGAAGTAACGGAACTCGTCGGGCGAGCCGAAGCGGCTCGTCGGTGCGAAATAACCGCAGCCCTGGTAGCCCCAAGATCCGTCGAAGGGATATTCCGCCACCGGCATCAGCTCGAGGTGGGTGTAACCCATGTCGACCGCGTAATCGACGAGTTCGTCGGCCAGCTCGCGGTAGGTTAGAAAGCGGTCTCCGTCCTCGTGTCGGCGCTTCCACGATCCAAGATGGACTTCGTAGATCGACATGGGGCCGTGGTAGAAGTCTTGTGAGGCGCGCTTGGCCATCCAGGCACCGTCGTTCCACGTGTAGCGTTCGAGATCGTGGATGATGCTGGCCGTCTCGGGGCCGTGCTGGGAGAAAAAGGCGAAGGGATCGCTCTTCGCAACGAGGCCGCCATCGGCTCCGACGATCTCGAATTTGTAGAGATCGCCCGGACAGACTTGGGGCAGGAAGATTTCCCAGACCCCGTTATGATTGCGCATCGGGTGGACCCGGCCGTCCCATCCGTTGAAGTCGCCGATCACGCTGACCCGGTGGGCGTTCGGAGCCCAGACCGAGAAGGCGACCCCGTCGACCTCGCCGAAGGTCCGCGGATGCGCGCCCATCGCTTTCCAGAGACGGCGGTGGGTGCCCTCGCCGAGGAAATAGACATCCTGCTCGCCGAGAACGGGGCCATAGGAGTAGGGATCAACCAGCGGATCGGTCACGACCTCGCCGAAGGTGAAGATGAGGCGATAGGCAAAGGGACCCTCGCGATCGGGAAAGAGAAGTTCGTAGAACCCCTCGCGATGGAGGCACTTCATCTCGATCGTTTCACCGCCCTCAACGGAGACCTTGACACCCGCCGTGAAGGGGCGGAAAACACGCATCACCATGCCCGCACCCGCGGGGTTTTGATGAAGCCCAAGAAAGGAAAAAGGATCGTGATGCGACGCGCCGAGGATCAGCGGGATCTCGTTCGGATTGGTCGTGCAAGTGCCTGATTTTGATGACATCACAATTAGCTTAAGTCAGAAACCGAAATTTCGAAAGCGAGGTTCCGTGAATCGGTTAGCTTGCCTTAGCATCTTCAGTGCCATGTCCCGAATTCCCCACCGTTTCCACCCCGTCCCCTTCGAGTATCACCAGGAACTCGAACTTGAAATCGATTCCCTAACGAACCTCGGAAAAGGGGTGGGTCGATACCAGGACTGGGTCGTTTTTGTTTCCCACGCTCTCCCCGGAGAGCTGGTGAAGGCACGTGTTTTCCGCAATAACGCCAACTTTTCCGAGGCCGACCTCGTCGAGGTGCTGCGTCCCGGCGCCGATCGGGTCGAGGCGGTCTGCAAACTCTTCGGCGAATGCGGCGGCTGCCAGTATCAGAACCTCTCCTACCCGGCTCAACTCGAATGGAAGCGCGGCCAGGTCGCCGAGCTCCTCCGCCGCATGGCGGGAATCGAGTTCCCCGTCTCGCCGGTGGTGCCATCGCCCGTCACCTACGGTTATCGTTCGAAGATCACCCCGCATTTCCAGAAGCCTGAACACGGAAAGATCGGTCCGATCGGTTTCCTCATCGAAGGACGTCGCCAGCAGGTCCTCGATGTGCCGCGTTGTCCCATCGCCTCGGATTCGATCAACCGCGCCCTCGAAAACGTGCGCCGCGAGGTCCGGGCCAATGCGCGCGGCTACAAAAAGGGCGCCACCCTCCTCCTGCGCGACTCGCTCGACGGGCGCGTCCGCACCGATCCCACCGAAATGGCCGAGGAGCAGGTCGGCGAGGTCGTCTTCTCCTTCCATGCCGGGGAATTTTTTCAGAACAATCCCCACATCCTCCCCGCTTTCACCGGGCACGTCCGCGACGAAGCTCTCGGTGATGGCGACGTGACCCACCTCGTCGACGCCTACTGTGGGTCGGGACTGTTTTGTCTCACCGCCGCCTCGGCCTTCACCGAAGCCGTCGGCATCGAGATCAGCGAGTCGTCGGTCGATTGGGCGAAGCGCAATGCCGATCGCAACGGGATCAAGAACTGCCGCTTTATCCAGGGAGACGCTCCTGATCTCTTCGCGAACGTCACCTTTCCCCCCTCCCGCACCGCCGTCGTCATCGACCCGCCGCGAAAAGGGAGCAGCCCCGAGTTCCTCGTCCAGCTCGTTGATTTTGGACCAAGGCGCATCGTTTACGTCAGTTGCGATCCCGCGACCCAGATCCGCGATCTCGAATGCCTCAAGGACGCCTACGAAATCACCCGCATCCAGCCTTTCGACCTCTTCCCCCAGACTCGGCATCTTGAGTGTGTCGTGACTCTGCAGCGAAAGTGACGGGGAAGGGGATCTCCGGAGAGTTCGTGCTTGAACTGGACCGGGAAACACCCCATCGTGCGCCCGTTCCCCACGACCTCCTGCGGGTGTCGTTCAATGGTAGGACGCGAGCTTCCCAAGCTTGAGACCGGAGTTCGATTCTCCGTACCCGCACCAAGGCCTTTTCCGAGCCGGAAGCCTTGATAAATAAAGGAAAACCCGATTCGCTGGATTCCGTCAATCGTCTCTGGACTTGCTTGGAATGTCGTAAGGCTGTTGGCGCCTCCTCCAGGAGTGCCGCACCGCGCTGATCTCCGCCGCCGTCACTGGGCAGATCGATGGGCGCGTCCTCGAATCCACCACATCGGCATGACCCCCACCCCCAAAACCATCCAGATCTTCCTCCCCGGCGGAGCGCCAACGGCTGGACCGAGTGGAAGACCCAGGACGGGAGGACGCTCGATGCCGTGAAGCGGCAGAACACCTGACCGAGACCCAGTCTTGCCTTGTGGGAAAAACGGGTGGTTCTTCCCACGCGCCCCAGACACTCCGCGGCTGGCCAGATCCATGTGCAACCGCTGGCGGATTGATACGCTCGTTGAAAACCCGCCCCCTGAATACGATCGTTTAAAAATCCCCACTTGCATACGATCGTTTAAAACGTAAGCTTGAGCATGTTCATCCGGTCCGCCAGAGAGTTCGGAACCCTGGTGCGCTCCGAGCGCGAAGGGCGGGGCTGGAGTCAGAGCCAGTTGGCCGAGAGAGTCGGCGTCAGCCTGCCCTGGATTTCCCAGTTCGAGCGGGGCAAAGCGACTGCTCAGATCGACCTGGTGTTGAAGACCCTGGCGGCGCTGAACATCCGCTTGTGGGCCGGAGAACCGCCCAAGCCCTCCGGATCGAAATCCGCGATGATCAACCTGGACGATCTGTTGGGAGGCCTCTCAGGATCGACTCAAATACCAACGGATGATCCCGAGCCATCGCCCCGAAACCCCTTGCGGCGATGACCGAACCCTTGGAAGCGATCCACGACGGTCGCCGCGTCGGGCGCCTGACCTAATCGGACGATAGGCTGACGTTCGCCTACGACGACGAGTGGCGCGGCGATTCCGATGCCTTCCCCCTGTCGTTGTCGATGCCCCTCGTCCGCCCGGAATACCCGGATGAAGTCACGCGCCCGTTTATCTCCGGCTTGCTTCCCGATGACGCCGAGGTCTTGAGACGTTGGGGTCAGAAATTCCAGGTTTCCCCGAGAAATCCCTTTCGACTGCTCGCCCATGTGGGCGAGGAATGTGCTGGGGCGGTCCAGTTCGTGCCGCTCGAACGCGCCTCCCGATGGCTCGGCAATTCACCGCCGGAAGGCATCGACTGGCTGACCGACGGTGAACTGATCGAACGCATCGACGATTTGATCCAGGACCGATCCGTGGCACGACGCCTCGGCGACGAAGGTCACTTCAGCCTCGCCGGTGCGCAGGCAAAGACCGCCCTCTACCGCGATCCCGAGGGCGGACGGTGGGGCATCCCGAAAGGCGCGACTCCGACGACCCACATCATCAAACCCAACCGGGGAGAGTTTGCGGCCTTCGAGATCAACGAGCATTTTTGTCTCAGGCTGGCGGCGCAGCTCGGTCTAAAAACCGCGCATTCCTGGACGGAAACGATTGGGAAGACGCCGGTCCTCGTCATCGAGCGCTACGACCGCGCCCGCATCGACGGCTGTCTCGTTCGCATCCATCAGGAAGACACCTGTCAGTCACTGTCGAGGAGTCCGGAGAACAAATACCAGAACGAGGGAGGTCCCTCCGCGAAAGAGATCTTCACGCTGATTCGCGAGCACTCCAGCCAGTCGCACGAGGACGAGGGGCGTTTCCTCGACACCATGATCTTCAACTTCCTCATCGGGGGCACGGATGCCCACGCCAAAAACTTCAGCCTTCTCATCGCCGGGCGCGGGCAGGTGCGCCTCGCCCCCTGCTACGATCTGATCTCCATCCTGCCCTACGCGCACGAGCTTCGGAAAGTGAAACTCGCCATGAAGATCGGCGGCGATTACCTGCTCTGGAAGATCGGAAGGGACCATTGGAAAAAAGCCGCCGAGGAGTGGAACGTCGATCCCGAACGCGTCTTCGGCCGCATCCTCCGGATGGCGTCGGCCATGCCCGAAGCCATCCGAGAGACAGGCGAGAAGATGGCGTATCCGGCGAAATCCGAGCGGGAGTGGCTGCAAAAACTCATGACCGCAATCCTCGAGCGCTCCGAAGATTGCCTCCGGCAAATCAAGTCTGTGTCGAAAGAAGATCGCCCATGAGCCTCCACCAAGAAATCGCCCTCGAAACCGCGGCTGGCTTCACGCCGGTGGCGATGCGGCGGGCTACGACCGCACCCGCGCCCTCTATCCGGCCGACCCCCTCGCCTGGGTCCAGGAAACGCAGCTCCCCGGCGATCTGACCGTATTGCTTCGTCAGGGTTTCACACGCCTTCGAACGAGTTTCCTGCCCTTCAACCGGGGTGATCACGGCGCCGCCGGTAATCCGGTGAATCCCGCGGGGGGCATCGCACGGCCTACCGCTGGGAACAGGTCTGGGATCGCGAGAGCTGGCTCGAGATCCTCGGGCGCTACGTCATCGCCCAACGCGACAAGAAGAAGCAGATCGAGCGGGTCCTCTTTCTCTGCTATCACCAGCTCGACATGATGTGTGGACGCCACGTGTTGTAGCGCTCGAACCATCGATTCAACGATCGTTCGAGGTCGTGGAGGTCGCGGTAATCCCGCAGGTAGACCTCCTCGTATTTGAGGCTGCGCCAGAGCGGTTCGATGAAGACGTTGTCCTGATCTGGGCGGCGGAATGCGCCAATCGGGGCTCTGGAGATCGCAAGATACGATTGGTGGAAAGACTCGTGTTTCGTCATGCTGACGAGATGAAAAGAAAGACCACTCCCGCCGTCGATGAACGCACCGAGATCCGTGAGCTCACTCACCGCGCCGAGGGGTCGCGTCAATCCCTGAAGCCCGTCGAGCGTTCGCGCCAGCGCCGCCAACCGAAGACGGGCGGGAGCGGTGGTCACGCGAAAAAGCGGGGCGAGTGAGAGGGAAAAACGGAAGGTCCGCGTCGATTTCCAGCAGTTCAGTTCTGAGGCTTTGGTTGTTCGATCTTCCGGACTTCGAGGCCTTCGATGCTGCAGGAGATCATGCGCACGTCGAGTTCCATCCCCTCGCACGTGCCAAGGATCGCGATCGGTTGTCCCGTTGCCAGAATCGTGGTGCGGTCGTTCCGGTTCACGAGACGGCCTTGGCTTGCCAGCACCTCGACGTGAAAGCTCGCGTCGCGGCGGATGAAACAGCGCACGCGGCTCTCCGTGTTGGTCTTCAGGATGACGATGACGTCCTGCGCTGCCGATTCGAAGGCTTCGACGATGCCAATGATCTTGAGGTAGCGTCCTGCGTAGTCCGCCGTGGCCTTGTCCTTATTGGTGCGCCACGCGTTGGTCAGTTCGTCCGCGCTCAACTCGACGGGTTTGAGAAGCGCGCTGCGGTCACTGGCCGCGACCTTGGTCCCGACCGCCTGAGTCAGCAGGGCATTCTCGTTTTTCAGCGCCTCGACCTCGGAGCGGAGTTTGCCCACCTCGCTACGCAGCGCGTCGACCGTTTCGGCGGTCTTGAGATAGGATTCCTTCAGCTCCTGAAGCTGGGTCGGCAGGTTCGCGACGGAATCGGGTACTTTGAGGCCCTTCACTTTGTTGAACAGGTCTCCGAGAGAGGAGCCTTCGGTCTCCTTTCCGTCTTGGGCCGGTGAGTCTTGGGACGCCAGCAGGGAGATGGCTGCGGCAAAAACAAAAAGGAGAAAGCGAGCGGGGATCATGAGGCAGTGTCCCGGATGCGGTCGATCCTGCCAATGACAAATTTGAGCCGGGGGCGTGATTGCGGCGGGAATTGCGGGGTGAAACGACCGGTATGCGGCGCTATCCATCCAAAAAACGAGGCTTTTCCACAGATCAAGCGTGCCCACATGGCGACCTGCCCATCCCTGAACGCGGAATGGACAAAGGAGTCTAGCGTAGCGAGACAACCAAAGCGAAGCGGAGACAGCTGGCGATGCAAGTTTCAAGAGTGCCAACTGCCGAAGGCAGCCCGTAGGGACGCAAAGAGAATCAATGGGCACAAGGGAATGCCTTCGCACCAGTTTCAAAAAATCATTCCATTCCCCTGTCCCCATTCCTTTGTCCTCGTACCTTCCCCCGAACCATGAAAACCCGCCGCCACTTTCTTCGCAGCACCGGCACGCTCATCACCCTGCCGGCCCTCGAATCGATCGGCTTCCGGCGCTTCTCCCGTGCTGCCTCTCCGGCGCCTCCGAAGCGGATGGTCTTCCTCGGCTTCGGTTGGGGCGTCACCAACGAGACTTGGTTTCCTGACCAAACCAAAACTGGCGCGGACTGGGAATTGTCCGAAGGCCTCAAACCGCTCGCCCGGCACCAGAAGGACCTCACCGTGGTGCAGGGCTGCTCCAACAAATACACGAATGAGGCGCATTGGGGCAGCACGTTCTGGCTCACCGGGGCGAACCGCTATGCGCAGCCCGGCCAGAGTTTCGCGAACAGCATCAGCGCCGACCAGGTCGCGGCCGCGCATTTCGGTAGCGAGACGCGTTATGCTTCGATCCAGTTGAACTCGCCCGATGTGCAGAACTCAGGCCACGGCCCCGGGCTTTCGCTGGCGTGGGACCTGCGCGGCAAGCCGGTCGCCGGTTTGGAAAATCCGGTCGTGGCCTTTCACCGCCTTTTCTCCGACGACACCACGCCCTTGAGCGAACGCCAGGCCATGCTCGCGCAGAAGCGCAGCGTCCTCGATACGGTGATGGAGGACGCGAAGCGCGTGCAGCAGGGATTGACCAAGACGGACACCGAAAAGCTCGACGAATACTTCCAGAGCATCCGCGACATCGAGACGCGTCTCGGCAAGGACGAGCAATGGCTCAGCGTGCCGAAGGCGAAGCCGGAGATGACCGAGCCGAAGGAGGGTCTCGCAGGCAAGGAGGAGATCCAGGTGATGTATGATTTGATCGTCGCGGCCCTGCGGACCGACAGCACGCGCGTCCTCACCTATCGCCAGCCGGTCGGCACCCTGCTGCAAAGTCTCGGCACCAAGGTCGCGCCCCACGACATGAGCCACTACAGCCCCGGCGACCGCATGGCCGCCTCGCAGAAGCGCGATGCCGTGCAGAGCGAACTGCTCGCCGGACTCCTCGACCAGCTCAAGGCGGTGAAGGAGGCCGATGGATCGAGTCTTTTCGACCATGTCGCCCTTGCGTATGGCAGCAACATCCGCACGATCCACTACCTCGACAATTGTCCCACCCTCCTCGCCGGCGGCGGGGCGAGCCTGAAGCTCGGACAGCACCTCGTCCTGCCGAAGGACACTCCGCTCTGCAACGTCTGGCTGACGATGCTCCACGGCCTCGGCCTCGATCCGAAGAAACACGAACGCCACGGTGATAGCACCGGGGTGGTGAAGGAGTTGGTGGGGTGAAGGTGATGAACCTGATCCGGGAAAATTCGACGAATGGCGCGAGTAACAAGATCTAGTGCCTCCTCTTCCGTGATGCCAAAGGCATCGCAGCCATTTGCCGGTGGTTGAGCGAGGCACGAGCGATACCACCGGAACATCCACGAGCCATCACGCATCCCGAAGGGATGCCAGCCAGCGACCCCGCTTAATCCACGTACCGATCCTCGTAGGCAACTCCCGCCTGTATCAAGAATTCCTCCAACTCTTCCCGAAACGATTTCACCCGATGATGTTCCTCCTGATTCGCGATGTATTGCTTCACGCCGGTCCTCGCCGTCGGGCTGACCGTGAAGGCACCATATCCTTCCTGCCAGGCGAATCGCCGATCGTCGATTTCGTCATGAACCCAAATCGAGGAAGCCTTCTTCAATTCTCTCATGAAGTCGGCGAGGCAATGGGTCGCTTTCAAGCCGACGAGAAGATGAACGTGGTCCTTCACCCCGCCAACCCCC
This sequence comes from Akkermansiaceae bacterium UBA5020, assembly GCA_002396885.1. GTDB lineage: Bacteria > Verrucomicrobiota > Verrucomicrobiia > Verrucomicrobiales > DEV007 > Arctic95D-9. The sequence goes on along the minus strand of DGXY01000094.1, from coordinate 59,037 downwards.
TGGCAAAAGCCGCCGAGACCGTTCACGGTTCCACCGAGATATTCATGCAGCCTGTCGCGCCAAGCGGACTCGATGTTCGGAGCCCGGTCCTTGGTCGAAAAGACGAGGTGGTAGTGCAGGGCGAGGAAGGTCGAGGGCATGGCGGCGGCTGGCTGGCATCCCTCCGGGATGCGCTGATTCTCCGCATGATATCCGGTGGTATCGCTTCGCTCAACCACCGGCTAATGGCTGGGAACCCTCCGGGTTCCGGGAAGATCTGGCGAGTCCTGTTGGGTGGTATCGCGTTGCTCATTCACCGGCAGAAGGGCGGCATGCCTGGATTGCCGCGCCGGTGGAAAGGGCGGAGCTGCGACCATTTTCACGTGGAACCCGGAGGGTTCAAAGCGATTAGCCGGTGGTTGAGTCGCATAGCGACGACACCACCGGTTTCTGGTGGCCCATCATTCCGATCCCGGAGGGATCGCAGCGCTGCCCATTCCCCTGTCCCATTCTTCCTCCTCTCATTCCTCTTCCTCCCCGTCCTCACCCACGCCGCGCCGCCCCGGGCTGTGCTCGATGAATCGCACCGGGTCTTTCTCCGCGAACATTGCGCCGCCTGCCACAACGCCGACAAACAAAAGGGCAAGGTCCGGCTCGACGACATTCCTTTCGTCCTCGACGACATTCCCACTGCCGATCTCTGGCAAAAGGTCCTCAATTCCGTGAACTCCGGCGAGATGCCGCCCGAGGACGAGCCGCAGCCCGCCGACGAGGCCAAGGCCGCCTTTCTCGAAGCCCTCTCCGGCACCCTCGTGACCGCGCGCGACAAGCTCGCCGACTCGGGTGGAGAAATCGCGATGCGGCGCCTCAACCGCCGCGAATACGAGAAAACGATCCGCGACCTCCTCGGTGTCGAGATCAATGCCCGGGAACTGCCGGCCGACAGCGGCGCGGGCACCTTCGATACGGTGGGCTCGTCGCTTTTTATGTCGTCGGATCAGTTCGAGCAATACCTTGCGCTCGGACGGCAGGCGGTGGATGAGCATTTCGCCCGGTTTGTCGCGCCCGTTCCGGAAAAGGAATGGAAGCTCCGCATCGAAGTGGAGGGGACCAATCAGCGCATCATCAAGGGGCTTCAGGAACGGAGCGATGCCCGCGAACGTTACCTCCAATGGACCGCGGCGGTCGACGCCGCCGCAGCCAAGCCGGAAAACGAGGAGTTGGCCGATCGGATCCGCGCGGAGAAGAAGGGCGACCCGCGGCACCTTCATACCCAATGGGAGAAGATCCAGGGGGCGCCCTCACCTACCGATTTTGGATTCACCGACGCGATTCATGCCGAGCAGATGGGACGCCGCGACTGGGATCATTTCGTGCCGCATCATCGGGCCTATGTGGAGCACCCCTTGGCCAAGTCGGGCAGCTTTCTCACGATTGACGACGCCTATGTGAACTCCCGCCAGATCTTCCAACTCCCGGCCGATTGGTCGGCGGGCGATTACGTCCTGCGCGTCCGGATCGCCGCGATGGATGGCATCCCGCGCGAACGCCGCTTCGTGGAGTTCGGTCCGCAGGATCCGAGCGGCGTCTGCACGGTCAGCAGCACCCACGAGGTCACGGGCACCGCGGATCAGCCGCAAGTGCTCGAAATCCCGCTGAAGCTGACCGAGTCGAAGAACCGTCTCTTCATGTTCCGCGAGCGGGGTTCCCATGAGTCGGATGCGAGCGCCAGCCGTCTCTTTGCCGAAGCCCGGCAGCGCAACGGCATCGGTCCCGAACTGGCCTTGTGGCTCGATTGGATCGAGGTGGAAAAGGCGGGGGCGGTGAAGCCATTCGCAAAGACGGTCCGCCAGCGCCGCGAGGTCGAGCTGCATGCCAATGCCATGGTCGGTGGCACCTACAACGGCTACTTCAAGGGTGGTCACGAGGCGGCGAAGAAGCTCCTCGAGACCGGTCAGCCGCAGAAGGGCATCGCTGACGAGCAGGAGGCAAAGTTCCGCGTCCGGGTCTTCGAGGAGCACGGGCCGAGCTTCGAGCGATACCTCAACGATCCGCTCACGAAAACGGGCGCGTATCTGACGATCTACAACGTCCACACCGAAGAGCTCATCACCCTGCCGCCCGACCAGCCCTCGGGCTGGCTCAAGACGAAGCACGAGGTCGAGCAGGCCGAGCCGGGTGAATACGTGCTCCGTTTCCGCATCGGCGCGGTGAAGGGCACGCCGGGGGAGCGGCACTTCGTCGAGCTCGGAAGCCGGATGAAGCCGGAGGAGCGGGAGGACTTCACCTTGATGAAAACCTTTCAGATCAGGGGCACCACCGAAACGCCGCAGACGATCGAGTTGCCCGTCAGCATCTCCGCCGGCGGACCGCGCAGCTTCGTCCTGCGCGAGAAACGCGACGTGAAGCTCGATTTTGATACCTACCAGGCCGCCCGCAAGGAGACCAAGGTCGGTCCGCCCCCGGCGCTGTGGATCGACTGGGTCGAGTGGGAAGGGCCGGTCCGGAATCCGTCCACGAATACCCTGACAAAAACCCAACGGATCGAACCCGAGTCGCGCCGCGCCGACGTTGAGCGCGGTCATTTGCGATTCAAATACCTCAACGAGCAATATGCGAAATGGCAGGCCGCGGGTGGCGATGAGAAGCGGCTGAAGGAGTTTGACTTCATCGACAAGTCGCACGCGGAGGCCGGCAAGACCATATGGGAAGCCAACAACCGCTGGTTCCAGCAATACCTCGACCGTCCCTTGTCGAGAACCGGCCTCTACCTCGACAACGCCGTCCAAGAAACCTGCGAGCACGCCATCGACCTGCCCACCGACCTCGCCACGGGCGACTACGTCATGCGCGTGAAGATCGGCCGCGTCGTCGGCATGCCGGAGGAGCGGGCTTTTCTTTCCTTCGTCGAGGCCAGTCCCATCGACAAGGATGACCGCTCCTTCCTCGCGAACAAACAGATCACCGCGCCGATCGACGCGGCCGAGGTCGTCGAACTTCCTTTCAAAATCCGCCCGGGCGGCCCGCGCAAGTTCGTCCTTATGGAAAAGCGGCCGCTCAAAAAGGAGACCATCAGCCTGCCCGGCCGCACCCGTCAGATCGAGGATCCGAAACAACGCGATCCCGTGCTCTGGATCGATTGGATCGAATGGGAAGGGCCGCTCGGAGGCGCCAATTCCCAGAACCGCATTCCGCCCTTGCTGTCCAGCAGCGAGACGAATCCCCGAGCCGTGCTCGAGCGCTTCGCGGCCCGCGCCATGCGCGGAAAAACGCCCTCCGCAACCTACCTCGACAAGTTGGCTGCGCTTCACGACGCCCGCGTCAAAGCCGGCGAACCCTTCGACCTCGCCATCCGCGAGCCGCTCAGTGCGATTCTCGCTTCGCCGGGGTTTTTGTACATCCAAGAGATCGGGACAAAGGACCGTGGAAAAGGGGATGATCCTTCCCATTCCTCTGTCCCCATTCCCCTGTCCCCACCGGAGCTCGCCTCTCGTCTCTCCTACTTCCTCTGGAGCGCGCCACCCGATGAGGCCCTGCTCGCCGCCGACCTCACCAAGCCCGACGTGCTCGCCCGTGAGGTTGATCGCCTCATCGCCAGCCCCAAGGCCGACGATTTCGTGAGCGGATTCGTCCACCAGTGGCTGCACCTCGACCGGCTCGATTTCTTCCAGTTCGACACAAAGCAATTCCGCGACTTCGACGAGAGCGCCAAGGCCGCGGCGCGCCGCGAGGTCTACGAGACCTTCGCCTACCTCCTCCGCAACGGCGGCAGCCTCTCGCGTCTCCTCAAGAGCGACGAGGTCCACGTCAACGGATTGCTCGCGACCTACTACGGCATCGAGGGGGTCAGCGGCGATGCATTCCGTCCCGTGAAAGTGCCGCCGGGTTCGCCGCGTGGCGGTTTGTTAGGCATGGCCGCGGTCCTCGCGATGGGCAGCAACGGCGAGCGCACCAGCCCGGTCGAGCGCGGCGCTTGGGTGCTGCGTTATCTCCTTCACAATCCGCCACCGCCCGCGCCGCCAAACGTGCCCCAGCTCGATCGGCTCGATGGCAAACCGGTCAGTCCCCGCGAGCGTCTCTTCGCCCACCAGGAGGAGCCGCAGTGCCTCCAGTGCCACCGCAAGATCGATCCGATCGGCTTCGGGTTGGAGAACTTCAACGCCGCCGGCAAATGGCGCGAGATCGACTACGATCCCAAGACGAAGAAGGAATGGCCCATCGATCCCGCGGGCGCCTTCCACAACGGACCGGCTTTCAAGGATTACTTCGAGTTGCGCGATCTCGTCGCGGCGCGAAGCGATGATTTCGCGCGCGGTTTCACCGAGGCCCTCATCGAGTATGGGCTCGGCCGGCCGTATGGATTCACCGATGACGCGCTCGCCGCGGACATCGTGGCGCGGGCGAAGGAGGAGGATTTTGTCGTCCGCGAGTTCATCCTCAGCCTCGTCGCGAGCGGGACCTTTGGAAAGAAGTGAGGTCATCGACACGAAGTCGGCGGGCTGGTTCCGCGACCATTGGATTCGCGTGGCCGTGTTCCGGTCTCTACGGGTTTGCGGACGCTGACGAAACCCCCGGCATCGTGCAACCTTCTCACTGGAGGCGCGTGAGCGCGGCCCCCAGAGTTCACGCGAGCCGGCTGGCTTCTCTCACGTTTCCGCCTGCCCGCAGATGGCCAACTTCATCCGAGTCCCATGTCCCCCCGTGTCGTTTTCCTGATTCCCCTGCTCCCTGCCCTAGTGTCTACCGCTTGGAGCGCGAAAGATCCGACGCCGGAGCAGCTCGCCTTCTTTGAAAGCAAGATCCGGCCCGTCCTCGTGGAGAACTGTCATGGATGCCATTCCGCCGAGGCTCAGGGCAAAGGGAAACTGAAGGCCGGTCTCTTCGTCGACAGCCGCGAAGGACTCGCGACCGGGGGCGAAACGGGGCCTGTGATCGTTTCCGGCAAGCCGGCGGAGAGCCTTCTCTTGAAGGTCCTCAATCACGAGATCAAGGGGGTGGAGATGCCGCCCAAGGGGAAGCTTTCGGCCGCGGTGATTGCCGACCTGACGAAGTGGATCGAAATGGGAGCCCCCGATCCCCGGCTCGCGAGCGCACCCCCGGTTTCCCATAAGAAGGCGATCGACGTGTCCGCGGGCAAACAATGGTGGTCCTTCCAGCCGACGGAGCGTCCCGCGGCGCCGGTCGTAAAGAATGCGGAGTGGGTCCGGACTCCGATCGATGCTTTCATTCTCGCCAAACAGGAGGCCGCCGGGTTGACCGCGAACGGACCGGCGTCAAAAGAGGTCTTATTGAGGCGGGCCACCTTTGCCCTGACCGGCCTCGCGCCGACCCCGGCGGAGCGTGAGGCTTTTCTGAAAGACGCTTCGTCGGATGCCTACACGAAACTGATCGACCGTCTCCTCGGGAGCGAGCGCTACGGCGAGCGATGGGGACGGCACTGGCTCGATGTGGTGCGCTACGCGGAGAGCGGCGGCTACGAGTTCGACGGCTTCCGCCCCGGGGCCTACCACTACCGCGACTGGGTCATCGAGGCGCTCAATGACGACATGCCCTACGATGAATTCATCCGCATGCAGCTCGCCGGCGACAAACTGATGCCCGGCGAGTATGCCGGAGCTAGTGCCACGGGATTCCTCGTCGCGGGGCCGTATCCGGGACAGATCACGGCGAAGACGGTGGAGAAGATCCGCTATGATCAGCTCGACGACATGGTCTCGACGATCGGGAGCGGTTTTCTCGGGCTCACGATGGCCTGCGTCCGCTGCCACGACCACAAGTTCGATCCGCTGCCGCAGAAAGACTATTACGGGATCGCCGCCGCTCTTGCGACCACGGTCCATTCGCCCAGCAAAATCGATCTTTCTCACGCCGAGACGGTGAAAAAACTCGAGGTCCATAACGCCGCCGGAGCGCCCTTTCAGGCGGCGTTAAAGACCTTCGAGACGGCCGGCTTCCCGGCGCGTTTTGAAGCGTGGAGGAAGACGACCCTGCCGACGCTGAACGCCGACGCGCCTTGGCAGATTTTCGAGGTCAAAACCGCCCTGGCCCAGAGCGCCCGTCTCACCCCGGACCTCGACGGGCAGGTGCTCTATCTTGGATTAAAGAGCAAGGACGATCTCTACACCGTGAAAGTGCACACCCTTCAGAAGGGCGTGCGCGCCTTCCGGCTCGATGCCTTGAGCGATCCCTCGCTGCCTTCGAAGGGCCCAGGTCTTTCCGACAATGGCAACTTTGTCCTCGGGGATCTGAAGGTCATCGCCCGTCCCCTCGATCCGATGGATAAAACCGCGCCGGTCCCCCTGAAACTCAAAGCGGTGAAGGCTACGTTCGAGCAGAGCGGATACCCACTCGCCCAGGCCTTCGACAACAATGGCAATACCGGGTGGGCGGTCGCCCCGCATACGGGCGAAGACCACGCGGCGGTCTTCGCGATCGATGGCGAAGCGACGGGGTTCGCCGGTGGCACCGAGTTCGAGTTTCAACTGCGATTCTCGAATCATTTCGGTCTCGGCCGGATGCGGCTCGCCTTTGCCAACGGTCCGGTTGAGGCGACGCTCGCCGACCGCATCGAAATGCAGAGTTTGCGTGAGATCCAGGCGTTCCTCGCGGGCAATCCGGATGCCAAGGCCATCGCCGCGAACAAGAGCCTGCCGCGCTGGTTCAGTCATTTTGACGTGCCCACGAAAGACCTCTACACCGCCGTGGCTCTCCATGAACGCAAGCGCCCACAGCCGGTCCTGACAGAAGTCTACACCTCGAAGGATGGCGGACAGGAGGTTTACTTTCTGCGGCGCGGCGAAGTGGAACGCAAGGAGGGCAAGGCGAATCCCAATTTCGTGCAGGTGCTGATGCGTACGGAAGAGGCCGAGCGGCGCTGGGTTCCTGCGCCGGAGGACAAAAAGCCGGCCGTGCACCCGCGGATTTCGCTGGCGAACTGGATCACCGACGAGGAGTCCGGGAGTGGCCCGCTGCTGGCCCGCGTGATCGTGAACCGCATGTGGCGGCAGCATTTCGGCCGCGGTCTCGTCGCGACGACCAATGATTTCGGTTCGCAGGGCGAACAGCCGACGCATCCGGAATTGCTCGAATGGCTCGCCGCCGAATTGATCGAAAACGGCTGGCGCCTCAAGCCGATTCATCGGCTCATCATGCTCAGTTCGGTTTACACGCAGTCCGGTGAAGTGACTCCGGAGCAGATACGGTTGGATCCCGCGAACCACCTTTGGGCCCACCGTCCCGCGCGTCGGCTCGAGGCCGAGGCTATCCGCGACGCCCTTCTGCAGGTCGGCGACCGCCTCGACGTTACGATGTACGGACCCTCCGAGGCAAACGCCGAGAGCGGCCGGCGCAGCGTCTATCTCCGGGTGAAGCGGAGCGAGCTCGTTCCGATCATGACGATGTTCGACGCGCCGGAGCCGACCCAGAGCATCGGCGATCGTGGGAACACGACCGTGCCGACCCAGGCCCTTGCGATGATGAATTCTAATTTCGTCCGCGACATCGCGAACCGTCTCGAGGCCCGCGTCGAGGCCGCCCGGCCCGCGACGACCGAGGAAGCCATCACCCTGGCCTACGGGATCGCCCTCGGACGTTCCCCTGGACCCGATGAAGTGGCTCGCATGAAATCCTACATCGACCAGCAGGCGGCGATACTGGGGAATCAACCCGACTCCGCGACCCAGGCGATGCGCGAGTTCTGTCTCGCGCTCCTCAGCCTGAACGAGTTCATCTACGTCGATTGATTGAACGGTCTTTTTCGCCTTCCCGCCTCCCGCCGATCATGTTCAACGAATCCAACCCCGATTCCCTTATCCTGCCCGCCCGCCGCCGCTTTCTGAAACAATCGTGCCTCGGCTTCGGCTCGGTCGCGCTCGCTTCGATGCTGCACGAGCAGCGCGCCCTCGGGGCGTCCCCGGTTGGGGGTGATCCACTCGCGACGCGTCCGCCTCTGTTCGCGCCGAAGGCGAAGTCCGTGATCTGGCTCTTCATGACCGGCGCGCCGTCGCAGGTGGACACCTGGGATTACAAACCGGAGCTGCAGAAACGCAACGGCGAGCCTCTCCCGGGCAGCGATGCGAAGACGGGCTTTTTCACGACCAGCGGCAAGATCCTGAAGTCGCCCTTCGGCTGGAACCAGCACGGCGAGTCGGGGACCTGGGTCTCCGATATCTTCCCGCACCTCTCGCAGCATGTGGACCGCATGGCCTTCATCCACTCGATGTATCTGAAGGCCAACAACCACGCCCCCGCCTCGATGGAGCTGATGTGCGGGGTTAGCCAGCCCGGCCATCCCAGTGCCGGAGCCTGGATGACCTACGGTCTCGGCGCGGAGAACCGGAACCTGCCCGCCTTCGTCGTCATGCACGAAAGGCGTCCGCGCGGCGACGACCAGATCTGGTCGGCGGGATTCCTGCCCAAGACCTATCAGGCCCTCACTCTCGATGCGAAGCGCAATGGGGTCATCGACAACCTCGCCCGGCAGAAGGTCCAGAGCGAGGCGCAGCAGCGCGCCTCCCTCGATCTGCTCAAGGAAATGAACCAGCGCCATCTGGAAGTCCGCCCGACCCAGGGCGACCTCGCCGCGCGCATCAATTCCTTCGAGCTCGCCTACCGGATGCAGATGTCGGCACCCGAAGCGATCGAACTTGCCGGGGAAACCGAGGCGACGAAAAAGCTCTACGGGCTCGACAACAAGAATTGCGAAGTCTTCGCCCGCCAGTGCCTCACCGCCCGGCGACTCGTCGAGCGCGGGGTGCGCTTCGTGCAGATTTTCGCCGGAAAAAACGCCGGAGGCGACGGTGCCGTCGACGACGTGCCTTGGGACGGTCACAACAACATCGAGACGAACCACCGTGCCTGCGCCGCCGCGACCGATCAACCGGCCGCCGCCCTCATTGCCGACCTTGCTTCACGCGGGCTTCTCGATGAGACGCTCGTGATCTGGGGAGGCGAATTCGGACGTACTTCCGATTCTCAGGGGTCCGTCGGACGCGATCACAATCCGAACGGTTTCACCCTCTGGATGGCCGGAGGCGGCATCAAGGGAGGAGTCCACTACGGCGCGACCGACGAGTTCGGCTACAAAGCGGTGGAGAACCGCGTCCATGTCAACGACCTCCACGCCACGATGCTGCACCTCCTCGGCATCGATCACGAAAAACTCACCTACCGCCACAGCGGCCGAGATTACCGGCTCACCGACGTGGGCGGACATGTCATCCGGGACATTCTCACTTGATTTGATCACATGAGGATTTGCTTCGTTTTGCTGGCCGGTTGCTTCGGGTTGGGCACCGGCGTTGCGTCCGAGATTTCCTTCAACCGCGAGGTGCGGGCGATTCTGTCGGACAACTGCTACTTCTGCCATGGAACCGACCCGAACGAGCGGAAAGCCGGACTGCGCCTCGACACGTTCGAGGGAGCCACGGCGGAGAAAGAAGGCGTTCGCGCCATCGTGCCGGGAGATCTCGCCAAGTCCGCGGCCTGGACGCGGATCCTGAGCGATGATCCCGACGAGGTGATGCCGCCGCCGAAGTCGCACAAGCGTCTGAGCGCGGCGCAAAAGGACATCTTGAAACGCTGGATCGAATCCGGCGCGAACTATGAGCCGCATTGGGCTTTTTCTCCGATCCGTTCCGCCGCGGCTCCTCCGGTGCGGCAGTCCGATTGGCCTCGCGGCGATCTCGACCGCTTTCTCCTCGCAAGGCTCGAGGCCGAGGGGCTGGCACCTTCTCCTGAAGCTTCGAAGGAAGCTCTCATCCGCCGGGTCACGCTCGACCTGACTGGTCTGCCGCCGACGCCGGCGGAGGTCGATGCCTTTCTCGCGGACGCGTCGGACGCAGCCTACGAGACTGTCGTCGACCGTCTCCTGGGATCCCCGCAATATGGTGAACGCATGGCGGTGGACTGGCTCGACGCCGCGCGATATGCCGACTCCAACGGCTATCAGGTCGACCGCGACCGCGAGCTTTGGCCGTGGCGGGACTGGGTCATCCGCGCCTTCAACGAGAACAAGCCCTTCGACCAATTCACGATCGAGCAGATCGCCGGCGACCTCCTCCCGGAGGCCACTCTCGACCAGAAGATCGCGACGGGCTTTCACCGCAATCACATGCTCAACGAGGAGGGCGGCGTGCTCGCCGACGAGTTCCTCGCCGAATACACCGCCGACCGGGTCGAGACGACCGCGGCGGTGTGGCTGGGACAGACCTTCAACTGTGCCCGCTGCCACGATCACAAGTACGACCCTTTCACCCAGCGCGATTTCTACGCGATGAAAGCCTTCTTCCACAACGTGCCGGAGCGTGGGGTGGGGCTCTACGGCAATCCCATCCGGACGAACGCGCCACCGTTCGTGAAGCTGCCCGCGCCCGCGATCGAGGCCAAGATCGCGGGGTTGAACGAAAAATCGAAGGCGGCTGCCGACCAACTCGCGGCACTCGCCGAGGGGGGTAAAAGCGGCCTTGAGGCCTGGGCGGGAGCGCTCGCCTGCGCGACGGTGAACTGGCGAGAGGTCGAATTGCTCGACGCGAAAGGGGGCGACCAGCCCCCGGTTCTCGACGCGGCCCGGCGCGTCGTCGAGATCGGACCGCAGGAGTCGCGTTCCAACACCATCACGATCCGGGCGAAAATTCCGGCTGGGCGGATCACGGCCCTGCGCATCGAGGGCGCGGCCGTCGCGGATGCGGCGAGCGTCCGTTGGAGCGAGTTCAAGATCGTGACCGCGCCGGCGCCGGCGCTACGTCCGGTCGTTTCGGGAGATTCCCTCGCCGCCGCCGAGCTCACCAAGGTGTTCGACGGAGACCGGCGCAGCGTGGCAGCGGCTTCGGCGACGAAGGAGCGGCCGTTCCAAGCCGTCTTCGAATGGGAGCCACCGCGCGACGCCGCAGCGGCCGGGGCGGAAGTCGAGTGGCAGATCGGAATCGAAAACGCGGGAGGCTCTTCGCGCTGGCGGTTCCACGTCACCGATATCGCTCCCGCGATGCTGGCCCCGACCGCGATCCTGACATTAGCCAAAAAAGAATCCGCTGCGCGCAGCCCGGCCGAGACGAAACAGCTGTCCGACTTCCGCCTTGCCCAGGAGCCGGAGCACCGCCGCCTTTCCGATGAACTGGCCTCGTTGAAAAAGCAGATCGAGGCGGCTGAGCTGGAGATTCCCACCACCCTAGTCATGGAGGAGATGAAGGAGCCACGTCCGACCCACATCCTCATGCGCGGAGCCTATGACAAGCCCGGTGAAACCGTCGTCGCCGCGACCCCAGCGGTGCTGCCGCCCCTTCCCTCCGGCCATCCCGCGAACCGGCTCGGACTGGCACGCTGGCTCGTCGGGGCGGACAACCCCCTCACCGCGAGGGTGATCGTGAACCGGCATTGGCAACGGATCTTCGGCACCGGTCTCGTCCGCACGAGCGAGGATTTCGGATCGCAGGGCGAGGCGCCGAGCCATCCCGGCTTGCTCGATTGGCTCGCGCTGCGCTTCCGGGAGAGCGGCTGGGATGTGAAGGGACTTGTGCGCATGATGGTCACGAGCGCCGCCTACCGCCAGCAGTCCGCGTCGCCTCTTCTCAGGCGCGAGCGGGATCCTGACAATCGCCTGATCTCGCGCGGACCCCGGCATCGTCTCCCCGCCGAAATGATCCGCGACCAGGCCCTCGCCGCGAGCGGACTGCTCGTGACGAAACTCGGCGGCCCCTCCGTGAAGCCCTATCATCCGCCCGGCCTCTATGAGCAGGTGGTCGCGCAGCGGGACAACCCCAAGGCGACTTATCAGCAGGGCGTCGGGGAAGATCTGCATCGCCGCAGCCTATACACCTATTGGAAACGCAGCGTGCCGCATCCGGCGATGCTGCTGTTCGACGCGCCATTCCGCGAGACCTGCACCCTCAGTCGCCAGCGCACCAACACCCCCCTGCAGGCGCTGAACCTGATGAATGATCCGGCCTATGTGGAGGCGGCGCGTTTTCTGGCCCAGCGGATGATGCGCGAAGGCGGCGCGACGGTCGCGGGGCGGCTGAATCACGGGTTCCGGCTCCTGCTGGCGCGGGCCCCGCGCGAGGCGGAAATGGCGGTGCTGAAGGCGGCCTTCGATCGGGCCAGGGCCGACTTTGCCGGCGATCCAGAGGCGGCCGAAGCCTTTCTCTCCGTCGGGGAGGTGAGAGCCGCCGCCGCCCTCGATCCCGTCGAGTTGGCCGCGTTTGCAACCGTGGCGAGCACCCTGATGAATCTGGACGAGACGGTCACGAAATGATGAAACCCCTGAACACCGAAATCATCGCGAACGAAATCTCGCGTCGTCATTTCCTCAATCGCGGTGGCTCCGGGATCGGCCTTGCTGCTTTGGCGAGCCTGATCGATCCGGGTCCGCTTTTCGCCGAGACGAAGCCCCACCGCGCTCCCAGAGCCAAGCGCATCATCTGGCTTACCCAGGCCGGGGCGCCTTCGCAGATCGATCTCTTCGATTACAAGCCCAACCTCGCTTCGCAATTCGACAAAGATCTCCCCGACTCCATCCGCAGCGGCCAGCGGCTCACCGGCATGACTTCGGGGCAGAAGCGCTTTCCCGTGGCACCCTCGGTCTTCTCATTCAAACAGCACGGAAAAAGCGGGATGTGGTTGAGCGAATTGCTCCCTCACACCGCGAAGTTCGCCGATGAGATCTGCGTGATCCGCTCGCTCCATACCGAGGCGATCAATCACGACCCGGCCATGACGCTGCTCCAGACAGGACACCAGATTGGCGGTCGACCCGCCTTCGGTGCGTGGGTGTCCTACGGCCTCGGTTCGGAAAACGCGGACCTGCCCGCTTTCGTCGCCTTGATCTCGCGGCCGAGCGGACCGACGAACGCCCAGCCACTCCACGAGCGCATGTGGGGAGCAGGCTTCCTGCCTTCGCGTTATCAGGGCGTGCGTTTCAGCTCGGGAAACGATCCCGTCCTCTATCTCTCGAATCCACCGGGGATCAATTCCGACCGCCGCCGCGCCATGCTCGATGATGTCGCCTCGCTCAACCGGATGAACTTTTCCGCCGAGCAGGATCCCGAGATCCTCGCCCGCATCGACCAGTACGAGATGGCTTTCCGCATGCAGGCGGCCGTGCCGGAGCTGGCCGATCTCTCGAAGGAGCCCGCCGACATCCACGAGCGCTACGGGCCCGAGTCGAAAAAGCCCGGCACCTACGCGGCGAACTGCATCCTTGCCCGCCGCCTCGCCGAGCGCGGTGTGCGCTTTATCCAGCTCTACCATCGCGGCTGGGATCAGCACAACAACTTGCCGAGTGGCATACGCAGTCAGTGCCATGATACCGACCAGCCCACCGCCGCCCTTCTCGCCGAGCTGAAGGAACGGGGCATGCTCGAGGATACCCTCGTGATCTGGGGCGGCGAATTCGGCCGTACCGTCTATTCCCAAGGAGAGCTGACCAAGGACAACTACGGACGCGACCATCATCCGCGATGTTTCAGCGTCTGGATGGCCGGGGCCGGGGTAAAAGGGGGCACGGTCCATGGGGAGACCGACGATTTCAGCTACAACGTCGTCAAGGACGCGGTCCATATCCACGATCTCAATGCGACCGCCCTGCATCTCCTCGGGATGGACCACGAGCGCCTCACCTACCGCTTCCAAGGCCGCGACTACCGTCTCACCGACGTGCATGGGCACGTCGTCCGCGGGATCCTCGCGTGAGGGATCCTGAGGAAGGGCTCAAGGGGTCAGATCGGAGGTGATCTCGACACGGAAGTCCGGTTTTACCCTCGCCGTGACCCGATAGAGCCCCGAGGCTTCGAAATACCCGTCAGCGGGCGGGGCGTGTTTCGTGCCCTTGGCCTCGAATTCCAGCGCCAGCCCCGTGTCCGCCGACGGAGTCACCTCGACCGTCTTCTTTTCGCCCGGCGCCAGCCTACCCAGCGGTTCCGAAAACCCGCTACCCGAGAGGACGAGATTCGCGAGGGGATCGGCCGATTCATTCACCACCGTGACCTGCGGATGCCGTGAGCACGAGATCGTGAAGAGGAGGATGAGGGGGAGAAGGAGGCGGATCGAAGCGCGTTTCATAGCGCCAGCTTCGCCCCTTCCCGTGAAAGGCGCATGAAGATCCTGTGAATTCTTCGCGAAGACCGGCCCGGGGGCAAGAGAGCTCCTCCGCTCGTGATCGCGGGGGTGCAAAAAACGATGGGGGATGGTTTTTTCTCCGGTTTCGGCGGCAAATCGGATATGGATCCGACGTGTTTTTAGTGTGACCCCTTCCGAACATGAACGCCGCTCCGCAGGGGGCCGCTTGATGTTGCCAAGATCGTGCGGATGCCGAAACCCTTTCCCAACCCAAGAACCCGATGAGACTTGATCGCCGTCACTTCATCGCCCGCGCGGCCGGCACGTTGTTGGGCGTACACGCGCCGCGCTTGTTTGCTGCGGACGCCAAGGCCGCCAAGACCGCGAAGGCCAGGAACCTCATCTACCTCTACATGGACGGCGGGATGAGCCATCTCGATACCTGGGACCCGAAGTCGGGCGAGACCGCCGGGCCGACGAAATCCATCGCGACGAGCGCCGACGGCATCCGCATCGCGGAGTATCTCCCCCTGACCGCGAAGCAGATGCACCACGGTGGGGTCGTGCGCGGCATCACCTCGACGCAGGGGGCCCATGCCCCGGGGAACTACTACATGCACACCAGCTACGAGGAGCGTGGCACGATCCTGCATCCCAGCCTCGGTGCGTGGCTGAGCGTGTTCGAGGGTCCGGGCAATCCCGACCTGCCCGCGAGCGCCTACATCGGAAACGCGAGCCGTCATCCCGGCGCGGGATTCTTCCCACCGCAACACACCCCGCTCTTCGTGAACAATCCCGAGGCCGGACTGCGCGACATCGAACTTCCGAAGGGACTTTCTCGCGAATCGCACGAGGCGCGCATGGCCTTTGCGGGCGATCTCGACGCCCTGTTTCTCAAGAAGTATCCGCAGCGCGAGGTGAAGGCCTATGCCGAGGCCTACGACGGCGCCTTCAAGATGATGAAGAGCGAGGACATCGCCGCCTTCGACCTGACGCGGGAGAAAAAGGAACTGCGCGAGCGCTACGGCAGCGATCCTTTCGGACAGGGCTGCCTCCTCGCCCGGCGGCTCGTCGAGCACGGCATGCGCTTCGTCGAGGTCAGCCTGCATGGCTGGGACACGCACACGAACAACTTCGTCGGCACGCCCGATCTCTGCCGGAAACTCGATGCCGCGCTCGCCACCCTCGTCGACGACCTGCATCAGCGCGGGATGTTGCAGGACACGCTCGTGGTGGTGACGAGCGAATTCGGCCGCACCCCCGAGATCAATGTGAACCTCGGCCGCGACCACTATCCGAAGGCCTTTTCCTCCGCGCTCTTCGGAGGCGGGGTCAAGGGCGGCTTCGTTCACGGCGCGACCGACGCACGCGGGGCGGAGATCGAGTCCGGCGAGCTGCGGGTGCCTGATTTCAACGCGACGCTTGCCCACGGTCTCGGGCTGCCCCTCGAACAGGTCGTCCACTCGCCCTCGATGCGCCCGTTCACCGTTGCCAACAAAGGCAAAGCCGCCACGGAGATCTTCGCATGAAACGCTTTCTTTACCTCCTGTTGGCCGCCACCTTCGCCGGAACGGCCTTCGCGGATTCCGCGGCGGAGCAACGGGCCGCGGCGATCGACCGTGTCCTCGAGGCGCATTGGAAGGCGAACCAGGTCACCCCGAATCCGCCGACGGGCGACGAGACCTTCTTGCGCCGCCTTTACCTCGACCTCGCCGGACGTATTCCCACCCCCACGGAGGCGCGGCAGTTCCTCGATTCGACCGATCCCGGAAAACGCGGGGCCTTGATCGAGGATCTCCTCGGACGCGAGAGTTACTCATCGCACTTCTTCAATCTGTGGGCCGACATCCTGCGCTACAAGTCGCACTATGTGAACACGTCGAACGTGATTCCGGCCGCCTACCGCCGCTATCTCCGCGAGAGCCTGCGGGCCAACAAGCCCTACGATGTCTTCGTGCGCGAGATGCTCTCCGCGAAGGGTTATGCGTGGGACAATCCCGCGATCGGTTATTACCAGCGCGATCCCGACATGCCTCTGGACAACATGGCGCTGACCGCGCGGGTCTTCCTCGGCACCCGCCTCGAGTGCGCCCAGTGCCACGACCATCCCTTCGACAAATGGCTGCAGACGGACTTCTACCGGATCGCCGCCTACACCCATGCGAACAAATCGGTGACCGAGGCCTTCGAAGGCGCGCGGGCCGAGATCCGGCGCCGGCAGGATCTCATCGAGGCCGACTTCAAGGCCGAAAAGAAGACCGCGGCCGACGGCGGCAAGGCGGCCGAAGCACGACGTCAACAGCGCTTGGATGAAATGCATTACCGTCCCGTCGTCGGGGTCATCAAGAGTCCCGTCGGCCAGTTGCTCAGTCCCATCGGTCTCGATCGGAAAACGGACAGCGTCCTCAAGCTGCCGCACGACTTCATGGAGGACGACGGCAAGCCCTTCGACCCGGTCGCGGCCGCCACTCCCATGGGAAAACCCGCGCCCGTTTCATCGGGCCAGGATCCCGCGGAGGTCTTCGCCGCCTGGGTCGCCTCTCCGGACAATCCGCGCTTCACCCGTGTGATCGTAAACCGGCTCTGGAAACAACTGTTTGGTCTCCCGCTCACGGAGCGCTTCGATGACCTCCGCGATGACAGCCGCGCGATGATCCCGGAACTGGAGGCACACGTCATCGCCCTGATGATCGAGGTGCGCTACGACATGAAGGCTTTTCTCGCTGCGGTCACACGCACGCAGGCCTATCAGGCGCAGGCAAGCGCCGAGGCGCACACGCCGGGCACGAACTACGCGTTTCCTGGACCCGTCCTGCGTCGCATGACCGCGGAACAGTCTTGGGATTCGCTCGTGGCCCTCGTCTCGCACGATCCGGATGCCCGCGACCTGCGCCGCGAGTTCACCGACGCCCGGCGTGTCGGCATCACTCAAATGGTGTGCGACGCCTATCTGGAATTCGACGGCAAAGAGCTCGTGGACATGGCCTACGACGCCCTTGGCCGCGACATGGAGTTGCAGGAGAAGACCACCGACCTCCTCGAACGCCTCACCGCGGCGAACCGCGCCAATGACGCCGAAACAGTCCTGAAACTGCGGCGTGCACAGGGCGAACTCACCCGCGAGCGCGGGCAGATCCTCGTGGAACGCTTCATCCGGCCCGTCCTCGCCGGTCTCGCCAAACAGAAGGGCGTCGAGGTCTTTGAAGACACCCTCTACCAGATGAATCCGAATCCCGGCGTGCTCGTCAGCGAGACCTGGCGCAAGCTCTGGCTGCCCGGCTACGGGCCCAAACCGAAAACGGAAGCCGACCTGAAGGCGGAGGCCGAAGCGGAAGCTCGGACCGTCGCCGCGCTGGCCGATCGCCTCGGGATTGCGCCGGAGCGGAGCGACGGGTTTGCCGCGCACGTGAAGGCGACCCGCTCCGAATGGCTCCGGGCCTCCGAACTCGATTCTCCGTCGCCGCGCGGCCATGCCCTTCGCACCCTCGGACAGAGCGACCGCGACTTCGTCGAAAACGCGAACCTGCAGGCCTCCATTCCCCAGGCGCTCATGCTCATGAACGGCGGGATCGTCTCGGAAAAGGGCCTCCTTTCGCCTTGGTCGCCGCTCATGCTGACGGTGACCGCGGCCGCAACTCCCGAAGCGCGGCTGGAGGCGGCCTTCCTCGCCGTGCTGGCCCGGAAGCCGGACGAGGAAGAGCATGCCGCGTGGAAGGCGCGTGGCCTTGAACGGCCCGAAGACCTCGTGAGCGCGCTGGTGAACTCCAGGGCGTTTCTCTTCATCGAGTGAGCGTGCCGCGACCCGACCCGGTCCGGTCCGCGATCCAACCCTATCTCGTGGCAAATCAGGTGTCGAGATTCGCGACGCGTTTTCGTAGTATCGGAAGGAACCCTCATGCTCCCGCCCGAATCCATCGCCGCCACCCTCCTCGCCGAGCGTCTTCCGCTGACGGCGTACTTCGCTTCGGTCACGCGTGATTTCCATCTCGCCGAGGATGTCTTCCAGGAGATCTCGGTGAAGGCGGTGGGGCGCGCCGCGGAGTTCGAATCGCCCGCCCATGTCCTGAACTGGTCGCGCGTCGCCGGGCGGAACCGCTCCATCGATCTCCTCCGCGCCCGCGGCGGCCGCTACGTGGGTCTGAGCGAAGCCATGCTCGCCACCCTCGCGGCGGAATGGCCGGACCAGGCGGAAGCCAGCCCCATGCACGAGGCCCTGCGTTTTTGTCTTGGATCGATCACACCGAACAACCGCGAGCTGCTGCGGCTGCGCTACTTCGAGCAGCGCAATTGCACCGAGGTCGCGACGATCATGGGCAAGAAGATCGAGAGCGTTTATCAGGCCCTCACCCGGATTCACCGGGCTCTGGGCGAATGCGTGAAACACCGGATGGCACAGGAGGCTTCATCATGACCGATCCCGAATTTCTCGAAAGCCTCTTGCGCTACCAGGACGGCGCCCTTTCGCCCGTCGAAGTCGAAACCTTCGAGCGCGCCTTGCGCGACGATCCGGAGCGGCGGCGGCGGTTCGCCGAATTGCAACTGCGTTCCATGGCGCTGCACGATCATTTCCGGCAGGAGGCCTTCCGTATGCCGGAGCAGGCCACTCCGTCGACCCGCCAACCCTGGAGACCGCGTCCCGCCCTCGCGGCGGCGGCAGGACTGGTGATCGGGCTTTTCGGCGCTTCGGTCGTGTGGGCGATCTCGACGCCCGAACGGATCGCGACGGCCTCGCGCGTCGCCGGACTCGTCGGGGGGGGATTCGAAGGAGGATCGACGGGAGCGATCGATGCGGGATTTCCAAAGACGACGGGCCGTTGGTCGGGAGACGATGCCACCCTCGTCGATCTCGACGGTGCTCCGGAGGGAGGACGGGCTTTGCAGTTTGTTCGTCTCGGCGCCGACGAGGCCGTGCCGGGTGGACGGGCTATTTCCTGCGATGTTTTCCAGCTTATCGATCTCCGGTCGCTGCGTCCCGCGGCGGAAGGGGAGGGCGATGCGATGCTCGAGCTCTCGGCGAGCTTCCGCGATGGGCGTGCGGCCGGGACGCGGCCATCGGTCTCCTTCATGGCGCAGATCTTCCTGTTTTCGGGCGATCCCCTGAGCCTTCACCGCGCCTGGCCGAATAATCTGGGTGAAGCCCTCGCGAGCGGGGCAGCCTTTGTTCACACGATGGGTGAGGCGAAGCCGGAATGGCACCGTCTCGGCGCGAAATGCCTCGTCCCGCCCGGTGCCGACTTCGCCGTGATCCAGATCGCGGTGCGGCCGAACCTGCGTCCCGCGGTTTTGGAGTCGCTCTATGCCGACGAGATCGAGCTGACCCTGACGACCCGGCCCGATCTGCCGGTGCGGGTGGTGGAGCGTTGAACGAAAACAGACCGGATCGGGCGCAGGATCACAGCGCCCGCAGGGCCGCCACGGCCTGCGGCAGGGAGATTCCTTCCACGTCGCGGCCGAGGGGAATGCTTTCCCGGCCAGGGTAGATCACGAAACGGTGCCTCGGCTCGAGATCTTTGCAAGCTTCGTGGAAACCGCGAGCGGGAACCGGGTTCAGGCTGCGCTTGCACTCAAAGGCCCATCGCTGGCCGGGCTTGGGCTCCAGCACGAGATCGATCTCCGCTCCGGCACCGCTGCGGTAGAAGTGGGCGGAGGTGCCGGCAGGTGCCGCGGAAATGAGATTTTCGATCACCCAGCCTTCCCAACTCATCCCCGCCACCGGATGGGAGAGGAGGTCCTCCATCGTGCCGAGGCCCAGCAGCGCATGCACGAGACCGCTGTCACGCACATAAAACTTCGCGGACTTCACGAGCCGCTTGCCCGCGTTGGTTGCCCAGGGCTCGAGACGACGCACCAGCAGGACGTCGCACAGCACCTCCAGGTAGCGCGATACGGTTTGCCCGCTGATCCCCAGAGCGGCCGCAAACTTGGCGGCGTTCATCATGCCGCCCTGTTCGTGGGAGAGCATCGTCCAGAGCCGCCGCAGGGTCTCCGCCGGTAGGCGCGGACCCAGTTGGGGAATGTCCCGCTCGAGGTAGGTGCGGATGAAGTTGCGTCGCCACTCAAGGGAGGCGGCGTCGGTTTCCGCAAGAAGGCTGTTGGGAAAACCGCCCCTCAGCCAAAGGGCCTCCGCTGCCTCCGTGCCGGTCTCTTCGAGAAGCAATTGTGGTAGTTCCGCATAGGCGATGCGACCCGCGAGACTCTCGGCGGACTGCTGAAGTAGATCGATGCCGGCCGAGCCCAGAATAAGGAAACGCCCGGTGCCCTTGCCGCTGCGGCGTCCCCGGTCGATCAGACCCCGCAGCACCCGGAACAGATCCGGGGCCCGCTGGATTTCGTCCAAAATGACGAGCTTGTCCTCGTGCCGACTCAGGAACATTTCGGGTTCGGCCAGCTTCGCGAGATCCGACGGGGATTCGAGGTCCAGATAGAGACTCGGGCGGCTCTGACCAAGCTCCAGCGCGAGGGTTGTTTTTCCCACCTGACGCGGCCCCAGCAACCCTACGGCAGGGTGTCGGGAGAGCAGTTCCGGGAGTTCGCGGGCGAGACTTCGAGGATACATCCTTGCAAAAATTCCATCAAATGGAAGATTTGCAAGGATGTTTGAACGCCGTGGTCTTACCGGATGGCGGGTGATCAACGGCAGTCCGTCACCGCCAAAGGCCTCTTCCCGCCTGGCGCGTCCTTCGCCGGGGTCGAAAAAATGGGTGCACCGAAGTCGCTTTGCCGGGGTTTTGTCGACGGTCGTTTCCACCCCCGACCCTTCGCCTCCATCAACCCCTCATTTTCGATGAAACCCGTCCTCGTGGCCCTGCTTTTCCCGCTCGTCCCGCTCTCGCTCGTAGCCCGGCCGAATGTGCTCTTCATCGCTGTCGACGACCTGCGTCCGGAAATCGGCTGCTACGGCAACTCCGTCGTCAAGACGCCCAACATCGACCGCATCGCGGCTCGCGGGATCGTCTTCGACCGGGCCTATGTGCAGCAGGCGGTGTGCAGTCCCTCGCGCACGGCGATCATGACCGGACTGCGGCCCGATGTGACGAAGGTGTGGGACCTCGAGACGCATTTCCGCGCGGCGCAGCCGGATTGCATCACGTTGCCACAGCACTTCAAGGCGAACGGCTACCATTGCGCGGCCCTCGGCAAAATCTACCACGCCGGTTTTGAAGACGGGCGTTCGTGGAATGAGCCGCACTGGTATCCGAAGGGTAGGGCTGTCGATACCGATCCGTTGGATTGGACAAAGCAGATCGTCACCCGGCATGACGTGAACTTCGAAGAATACAGTGCCCCGCAAGAAGGGGGCGCCGCGAGAAAAAATGGTAAAGGCCCCAAAAAAGGCCCCGCCTATGAGGTGAGCCCCAAAGACGACGAGCAGCTCCCCGATGGCGCAACCGCCGCCGAAGCGGTGAAGCGTCTCGCGGCGCTCAAATCGAAGAACGAGCCGTTTTTCCTCGCGGTGGGCTTCATCAAGCCGCATTTGCCATTCGTTGCGCCGAAGCAGTATTGGGACCTCTACGATCCGAACACCATACCCGTGCCCGCCACGGATGCACTGCCCGCCGGCAGCCCCGAATTTGCCGGTCACACCAACGGAGAACTCCACGCCTATCCCGGGGTGCCGGAGGGAAATCCCATTCCGACCGACTTCGCCAAAACCCTGCGGCACGGATATTATGCCTGTATCAGCTATACCGACGCCCAGATCGGCAAACTGCTCGATGCGCTCGAAAAGGAAGGCCTCGCCGACAACACCCTCATCGTCCTGTGGGGCGATCACGGGTGGCAGCTCGGCGAGCACGGACTCTGGCACAAGCACACGAACTTCGAGATCGCGGCCCGTGCGCCGCTGCTCATCAGCGTGCCCGGCTCGAAGAACGCCGGCCGGAAGTGCGCCGCGCCGGTGGAGTTCGTCGATGTCTACCCGACTCTAGCGGAAGTCTGCGGGCTGCCGCTCCCCGACGGCCTCGGCGGCGGCAGCTTGAAGAACTTCCTCGATGACCCCGGTGCCCCGGCCACCGACGTCGCCATCAGCCAATACCCGAAGAATGCGCCCGAAGAGCCGGTGATGGGCTACAGCATCCGCGACTCCCGCTGGCGCGCGACCTTCTGGCGCGAGCGCAATGGAGCGAAGATCGTCGCCACGGAACTCTATGACGAGCAGAACGATCCCGACGAGACGGTGAGCCTCGCCGACCGGCCGGAGCACGCCGCCTTGCTCGAAACCCTCGCCAAACACCTCCCGCCCGTCGGCTCGGATTTCAACCCGGCCGCCAAGGCCAAGGGAAAGGGCAAAGCACCCGCCAAGCCCGCCCCTGCAGCCGACGATCGTGGCAATCGCTTTGACAAACTCGACAAAGACAAGACCGGCAAGCTCACCCGTGAATACTACACCACCCACCAATCCGATGCCGTCGCCGCTGGCGAGCGCTTCACGAAATGGGATACTGACAAGGATGGGCTCCTCTCGCGTGACGAGTATCTGAAGCAGGGCAAGTAAGCTCCGTTTTCGCATGCTTGCACAAGCCAAGCTACCGATCCATCCTCACTCTCGATGAAGCACCGCCTCTTTTTCCTCCTGAGTGTCTTTTGCGCCTGCACCCTCTGCAGAGCAGAAGAGCCTACGCCTCGCTATTTCAGTGCGAAACCGGGAGCCTTGGTCAAGGCGAAGGAAAAGTTGGCCGCTGGTGACAAGTCGTTGGGCAGAGCCCTCAAGAAACTCCTGGCTGATGCTGAAAAGGCCCTGGCCGAAACGGCTCCCTCGGTGATGCACAAAGACAAGCTGCCGCCCAGTGGCGACAAGCATGACTACATGAGTCTCGCACCGTATTTCTGGCCGAATCCCGATACCACGGACGGGCTGCCTTATGTGCGGCATGACGGTAAAGCAAATCCCGAGAGCCGCGATCCCAAGGCAAACGACAGCCCGGCCATCAAGGTCATGGGCGACAATGTCGAGACCCTCGCGCTCGCCTATTACTTCACCGGCAACGAAACCTATGCCGAAGGTGCCGCCAAAGTCGCCCGCACCTGGTTCCTCGATCCAGCCACACGGATGAACCCGCATTTGAAGTATGCACAAGCCATCATGGGCGTGAATGAGGGACGAGGCACTGGCATCCTGGAGGCGATCCATATCTCCGTGGCTGCTGATGCCCTGGGTTTGCTCGCCGAATCCAAAGCATGGCCGAAGGACGATCAAAAGGCTCTCAAAGAATGGCTCCGCACCTACCACGATTGGCTCATCGAAAGTGACCCGGGCAAAGACGAACGCCGGGCCAAAAACAACCACGGCACCTTTTACGATGTGCAAGCCGTGAGAATCGCTCTCGTGATTGGTCGCATCGACCCCGCCAAGCGCATCCTCGAAGAAGCCAAACAAGGCCGCATCGCCGCGCAAATCGAACCCGATGGCAAACAACCGCTCGAACTCGACCGCACCACCTCCTTCAGCTACTCACGCTTCAATCTCGAAGCGCTCACCGAACTCGCCACGCTCGGCGAGCACGCCGGAGTCGATCTCTGGAACTTCACCACCGAAGATGGTCGCAGCATCCGCAAAGCCATCGACTACATGCTGCCTTACGCTGACGTGCCGCCGAAGCCCTGGCCGCTTCAGCAGATCAAAGAGAAGCGGGAGTCCGAGTTCATGCCCATTTTCCGCCGGGCCACCCTCGCCTACGGCGGCGATGCCTACGAAGCCATCATCGGAAAGTATGAGGACGCGCCGAGCAAGCGCTTCCAGCTCTTGATCGCTGAATAAGTCCAACGATCCACCTCATGAGCCGCCTCTTGCTGATGGCCGTCATCCTCCTTGCCCGGGTTTCGCTCGCTGCGCCGCTGCCGCTGAAGGTCTTCATCCTTGCCGGCCAGTCCAACATGGAAGGCCAGGCGGTCGTCGATCGCGAAGGCCAGGATTACAACGGTGGCCAAGGCCAGAAAATGCCCGGCAGGACTTGACCACGTAATAACCATGAAACACACCAGCATCCGCGACGAGAGTCGTCACGCGAACTTCGCTGGGCTTCACCAAGGGCACGACGGGCCTATAACGACCCGCAAAGAATGACGTTGAGCATTCTTCCATCATCTCAACCGTTCACTCTACCCGTCACCATGAAGCATCTCATCCTCTCCCTGCTCCTGCTCGCCAGCATCGCCCACAGCCACGAACCCGCAGCACCCGGGCCCAAGGGCACGGGATTGAAGGTGCTGGTGTATTCCAACACCGGCTACTATCGCCATCCCGAAACGCCGAAGATCAATCGCTGGCTCGTCCTGCTCGGTCATGAGAACGGCTTCGAGGTGGACGTGACGGAGCATTGGAAAGACCTGCGCGCCGAGGAACTTAGCCGCTACGACGTGCTCGTTCTCAACAACGCCAACGAACTCGACAAGGTGCTGCCCGAGGAGCAGCGCAAGTCGGTGGAGGAATGGTTCACCAAGGGCGGTAAAGGCATCGTCGGCCTGCATGCCGCGCTGGTGCATCAGACGAATTGGCCGTGGTTGAACGCGCTCGGCGGTTGTGACTTCAATAGCGACTCCGACTTCAGCAAAGCCAAGGTCACCATCGATCCCGCCGCGAAGGATCATCCGTCCGTCAAAGGCCAACCCGCCGAGTTCTGGATCGAAGCTGACTGGACCAATCACGATCGTGCCGTCACCGGTCAGCCTGGTTTCAAGGTCCTCATGCGCGTGGATGAGACCACCTACACGCCGGTGCGCGACTATTTCAAAACTCGCAACGGCAAGCCCATGGGCGTGGATCATCCCATCGCTTGGACGCACGAACCGGCGACCGGTGGCCGCTTCTTCTACACCGAGTTCGGTCACGACCTGCGCTCGCTGAGCGCGCCGTTTGTGCGGCAGCATGTGCTCGAAGGCATCAAGTGGGCCGCCAAGGTGACGCCCGAAACAGCGAAGCAAAAGTAAGCCGCGACACACACTCGCCAACTTGCCACACCCCATGAACCGCCGTCACCTTCTTCAACTCGCTGCTTTGGCTCCTATCGTAGCGACCACAACCCAAGCCGCTTATTTGCCTATTCCACGCGTGGGCAATGCTCGTTTCACGCCGACCGTCAACGCCTATTCCTTCCTCGAACAGCTAAACGCAAACCTGGCCGATCCCACAAAGGGCATCGACCTCTTCGGCGTGTGCGATTTCTGTGTGAAGCATGACATTGAGGCCGTGGATCTCACCGGTTACTTTTTCCCCGGCTACCCGAAAGCGCCTTCAGACGAATACATCGCCCGCATCAAGCGCTACACGCACGATCGCGGCATCACGATCTCCGGCACGGGTGTGAAGAACGACTTCGCCACGGCGGACCCGGCCGTGCGTGCCGAGGGCGTGGCTTTGACGAAGCAGTGGATCGAAGTAGCCGCGCGGCTCGGTGCGCCTGTGGTGCGCGTGTTTGCCGGTCCGCAGCAAAAGAATCCGAAGGACTGGCAAAGCGCCGCCGGTGGTGCCTCGCGTGACGAGGTGGAAAAGTGGATGGCTGAGGCCCTGCGCGAGTGCGCCGAGCATGGCGAGAAACAGGGTGTCATTGTCGCCGTGCAGAATCATGGAGACTTCCTCTGCACCGGCCCGGAGCACGTCAGCCTGCTGAAGCGCGTCGATCACGCCTGGTGCGGTGCGCTTGTGGACACCGGCAAATACTTGACCGCCGACCCGTATGCCGACATCGCGATGATGGTGCCGCACGCGGTGAACTGGCAGATCAAGGAAACGCTCGGCAGCAGTCTCAAAACTCCGCTCGCCGACATCAAGAAGCTCGTGAAGATCATCCACGACGGCGGCTATCGCGGCTTTGTCCCCATCGAAACCCTCGCCATGGGGCGCAAAGACTACGATCCCGCCGCCGAAGTCGTGAAAGTGCTCGCGGCGATGCGTGCGGCGATATCGGAGTTGAAGTAACACGTTGTATCCACATCCTCTTCCAACCATGAAATTCATCGCATTGCTCCTTTCTGCTGTCGTTTGTCCGATCCTCGCCGCCGAACCCATCCGCGTCCTCGTCTGGGACGAGCAGCAGCCGCAGCAAAAGCCGGCGTATGGCGAGAAGTTCCTCGGCGAGACCATCGCTGCGCATTTGGAGAAACAGCCCGGCCTTTCCGTGAAGACCGCGCGTCTTGATGATGCGGAGCAAGGACTGAGCGACGCCGCGCTCGATGCCACGGACGTGATCGTCTTCTGGTGCCATCGCCGGGTGAAGGATCAGGACGACGCGCGCATGGAAGCTGTGGTGAAGCGTGTGATGGATGGCAAGCTGGCCTTCATCGCGCTGCACTCCGCGCATTGGGCGAAGCCGTTTGTGCGGCTCATGCAGGAGCGTGCGAAGGCCGATGCGCTCGCGAAGATTCCAGAGGCGGAGCGTGCGTCGGCGAAGTGGGAGTTTGTGAACGATCAGCCCTACTACAAAGGCGTCGTAGGCGCGTTGCGCATCACGCCGTTCGTCACTAAAGCCGAAGGCAACTTGTGGCGGCTTACCCTCCCTCAATGCGTGTTCCCGGTGTTTCGCAATGATGGAGCGCCGGGCCATCTGACGACGCTCCTGCCACAGCATCCCATCGCCGCCGGACTGCCAGCGCAGTGGGACATCCCGCAGACGGAGATGTATGGTGAACCTTTCCATGTGCCCACGCCGGATGAGGTCGTGTTCGAGGAGAAGTGGGACAAGGGCGAGCACTTCCGCAGCGGATGCGTGTGGCAGGTGGGCAAGGGGCGCGTGTTCTACTTCCGTCCCGGCCACGAGACCTATCCGATCTACAAACAGGCCGAACCGTTGCGTGTGGTGGAGAATGCGGTGCGGTGGCTGGCGATAAAAACATCCACTCGATGAAACAACCTACCCTCACCGTTGCCTGCATCTTTTTGAAATCCGTTTGGCAGGCTGTTTGCCAACCATTTTTGATGCAACTTCGTCGGCTCTCTTCGCTGCGCTCCGGTTCGCTTCGCGCGGCTCTCACCGCCCTGCTCCTGACTCCGCTGGCCGCACTCCACGCTGCCGACTTCATCGTTTCCGATGCCGGCATTGCGCCCGCACCGATCATCGTTTTCAAAGACGCGCCACCTCGCACTCGCGATGCGGCGGCGACGCTGGCGGAATACATTGAAAAGATCAGCGGGGTGAAGCCTGCGGTGATGGATGGGGAACCGCAACCCTTGCCGGAGCGCGCGATATGGATTGGCGTTCAGCCGGTGGTGAAGACCTTGTTTCCAAAGACGGACTTCGATTTCAAACACGCGGAAGAGACGCTCATCGTGGCGAATGAGAAGCATCTCGTCATCGCGGGGCGGGATCGGTGGAATCCGGCGCACATGGAGGCGAAGGGGCGGCTGGCGATGAAGACGGGTATCCAGCAGGAATACGGCACGGCGAACGCGGTGTATTCCTTCATCGAGGAACAGCTCGGCGTGCGCTGGCTCTGGCCCGGTGAAGAGGACGTGATCAAACAGCAGCGCGTCGACATTGCGCCGATGGAGCAGCGTTATCATCCGCAGATTCGGGCGCGGGGTGGGATGTTGGTGAGGACTTCACTAGGCGACAATAAGGAGAGCGAGGAGGAACTCTGGGCGCGGTTTCAGCGGGTGCAGCTCGACTCTATGGACATGAATGGCGGGCATGGTTTCGCGGATTGGTGGGAGAAGTATGGCGCGGCGCATCCCGACTACTTCGCCGCCGCCCCGGATGGCAGTCGCACAGCGGTGAAGCCGCGCGAGAGCAACACGAAACTCTGCGCTTCAAACCCCAAGGTATGGCAGCAGTGGCTGGAGGATGTTTCGGTCGAAGTCCGCTCCGATCCGCTGCTGCGTGTCATCAATGTCTCGCCCAACGACGGCTACACCAGCGGTCACTGCACCTGCGCGAACTGCCTCGCCTGGGATCATCCGGATGGCGAAAAGATGGAGTGGGTCTTCAGCGGCGTGAAGTTTCAGGGCGTGTCCCAGACGGATCGTGATGTGCGTTTCGCCAATACGCTCGCACGCATGCTGAAGGAGCGTTTTCCCGACCGCGAGCTGTTCGTGCTGCTCAATGCGTATGGGTTGGCCCGCAATCCGCCCATAGGCATCGCACCAGACGACAATGTGATCATCTCCAGCGTGGCCAATTTCCACATGCGCTCGCCTGAAGAGCGTGTGCTACCGATGCAGCAACACGCAGGCTGGGCGACGAAAGCGAAACACCTCATGTGGCGGCCGAATCTCGGCAGCCCTGCGGGCCTCAGCTGGGGCATGCCCGATGTGGCGATGACGCAGGCGGGCGAGGATTTTCGATTCGTGGCCGAGCATCATGGCATCGGCCTCTACTTCGATTTGTTCTGGCAGCACTGGGCCAATCAAGGGCCACATCACTACGCGCTGGCGCATCTCGCGTGGAATCCGCAGGTCGATGTTGCCGCCGTGATGGATGATTATTATGAGCGCGGCTTCGGCCCTGCCGCAGCGGACGTGAAAGCCTACTGGCAGCTCCTGGAGCGCACGCGCATGGAGTTCGTCGCGGAGGAGCCGAGCCGTTTTCGCGCCTTTGATCTGCCAAAAAAATACACGCCCGAGCTGTTCGCCCAGGCGCAGGCCCATCTCGATACCGCCGCGAAGAAACTCGCTGCTGCCGATGAAAAATACCGCCGCCGCCTGCATTTCATCCAATACGGCCTCGACTACGCCAAACTCCTCGTGGATACCCGCGCCTGGATGCAAAAGCTCGAAGCCAGCAAGGGTCAGGACATCGCCGCCAAAGCCAAAGTGGAGACCAACTACTCCCGCGCCGAGCAGATGAAGCAAAATGCCCCCGCTCACGCCATCAACTGGCAAGCCGTCTTCCGCCTTCCCGGCTATGGCGGTGGCGATGGCAACCAACGCGTGATGGGTTTGCATCCTGATGCTCCGCTGAGCGGGCGGACGCTCAAAGAGTTGCGCACGCCGGGGCTGGAGTGAGGTTCAAAAATAGACTACCATGAAACACTACATCACCCTTCTGACACTGCTGTTCGCCCCGCTGGCCGCACTCCACGCTGCCGAACCGTTTCTCGAAAAGTCCGACGTCTTTCCCGCAGGCATGAATGGCGTCGCGCGGTATCGCATCCCCGGCATCGTCGTCACGGCGAAAGGCACGGCGCTGGCGTATTCGGAGGCGCGGAAGAACAGCAGCGCCGATTGGGGCGAGATCGAAATCCACCTGCGCCGCTCCACGGATGGCGGCAAGACTTGGGAAGCGGGAAAACAGATCGCGCACTTTGGCAGCCGGCTCGAAGGGAATCCGCACAAGAAAGGCGAGGGCGACCAGGAGCAGACGGTGAACAATCCCGTAGCCATCGTGGATCGCGAAACGGGAGCCATCGAGTTCCTCTACTGCATCAATTACGCGCGCTGCTTCTCCATGCGCAGCACCGATGACGGCGTGACGTGGAGCGAGCCCGTGGACATCACGTCCGCGTTCGAGCCTTTCCGAAAGCACTACGACTGGAAAGTCATCGCTACCGGCCCAGGGCACGGCATTCAGATCAAAAGCGGTCGCCTGGTCGTGCCGATCTGGCTGGCTTACGGCAAGGAAGGCGATCACGGCCCTTCCGCAGCGGCCACCATTTACAGCGACGACCACGGCAGGACATGGAAGGCAGGCGAACTCGCGATGCCTAACGGAGGCGACTTCGGCAATCCCAACGAAACCATGCTCACTGAGTTGTCCGATGGCCGCGTGATGCTCGTGTCGCGCAGTGTCTCGAAAGCGAACCGCAAGCTCATCACCATCAGCCCCGACGGAGCCACTGGCTGGAGCAGGCCGGTCTTCCATGATCAGCTTTGGGAGCCGGTGTGCATGGCGAGCATCGTCGCGCATCCATCGAAACCCGGTACGCTCCTCTTCTCCAATCCGCACACGCTCAAGCTCGACAAAAAAGGCAAAGAAATCCCCGCAGGCCGAGGCAAGCGCGAGAATCTCAGCATCAAACTCAGCCACGACGACGGCAAGACTTGGCCCATTACCAAGACGCTCGATGCTGGGCTCAGCGCCTACTCCGACCTCGCCGTGCTGCCCGATGGCACGGTGCTGTGTTTGTATGAAGGCAAGACGGACATCGCGGTCGCGCGCTTCAATCTCGAATGGATCACCGCACCATGAAACAAGCTCTCACATGCCTCACATCACTGCTTCTGACTTCGCTGGCCGCGCTCCACGCTGCTGATGTGCCAGCGACTGAGCCCGTCACCATCGTGGCCTTCGGAGCCTCGACCACGGCGGTGCGTGGTTCGACGAAGGTCTATGCCTCGATCCTGCAGGAGGAGCTGCGCAATGTCCGCGTCATCAATGCTGGTGTGCCCGGGAACACGACGGAGATGGCTCGCAAGCGTTTCGAGGATGACGTGCTGATGCATCAGCCGCAGATCGTGATCATCCAGTTCGGCATCAATGACGCAGCGGTGGATGTGTGGAAGACACAGCCGGCGACGGAGCCGAGGGTTTCGTTGGAGCGCTATGAGGCGAACCTGCGGCATTTCGTTCAGACATTGAAATCCAAGAACGCACGCGTGGTGCTGATGACACCCAATCCGCTGCGCTGGACGCCGAAGCTGAAGGAGATCTATGGCAAGCCGCCTTACCAGCCCGAGAACGTGGATGGATTCAACGCGCCGCTCGCGCCGTATTGCGAAGCTTCCCGCCGAGTCGCGCGGGAGGAAGGTGCGGAGTTGCTGGATATACAGCAGGCGTTCGTCGCGCACGCACAGAAACGCGGCGTGACCGTGGACTCGCTGCTCTCCGATGGTATGCACCCGAATGACGACGGTCATCGCATCGAGGCCGATCTTTTGCGCGAGTGCATCCTCGCGCTGTCAAAAACGCACGGCCTCGCCATCACCGAAGGCCCGCTTTGGAAAGCCAGTGGTGAGTTCGTGAAGATTCATCCGACTTGCACCGACATCACGCATGATTCGCCGAATCCCACCGTGCTCGGCTGCGGACTCGTGCGCATGAAGGACGGCGCGGTGATGGCCGTGTATTCCACGCCGACAGGCTATTACAGCAAGCCCGGTACGACGTGGATCGCAGGTCGCGTGACGAAGGACGGGGGCAAGACGTGGTCGCCCGAGAGCGTGATTGCGCGGCACCCGGACTGTCAGCCATCGCATCCGTCCGTGCTCACCACGCGCGATGGAGTGCTCCATGTGTTCTACCTCGGGTTCAAGCAGTGGAAATGGCAAGGCGTGAATCCCACCGATGAAGCGCAGAGCGACATGTGGACCACGCGCAGCAGCGACAACGGCGCGACCTGGAGCGAGCCGCAGATGATTTTCAAAGGCTACACCGGCGCGAGCAACGGAGCCATCGAGACGCGCGACGGGCATCTCATCGTGCCGTATTCGCACTATGTGAACGATCCCGGCCGGCTCGTGAGCCGCGCTTCCCTCTCCGCCGATGGCGGCAAAACGTGGAGCCTCAGCAATGACATCGACATCGGCGGCGCGGGCGACCACGAAGGCGCACTGGAGCCCTGCGTGATCGAGCTCAAGGATGGCCGCGTGTGGATGCTCATCCGCACGACGCGCCAGGTTTTCTGGGAATCTTTTTCCACTGATGGCGGCAAAACCTGGTCTGAGGCTAGGGCAACCTCGATCAATGCCTCCTCCTCGCCTGGACATCTAACTCGACTTGCGGATGGCCGTATGGCGCTTGTGTGGAATCCCGGGCAGCGCGTCAAACTGCACCTCGCCTTGTCCGCCGATGAAGGCAAGACCTGGACTCCGTCCCTCAACGTTGCGCAAGGAACGCCGGGAGGTGCCACTTACCCGTTCGTCATCGAGATCGACCCCGGCGAACTCTGGATCGGCTACCACAACGTGCCCAAGGATTGGAACTTCCCCCGCGCCCGCCACCTCCGCGTTTCCGTATCGGCGGTCACGGAGAATGTCGGGCGATGAATTGTAGGCCACAGCACAAACCACCTTCCAAAATGAAAAGAACCATTCTCACCCTCGCAGTCCTGTTGCCCTTGGTCCCAGTCATGCACGCGTCAGCCGAAGAACCCATCCGCTGGCTCGTCCGTTACGAAGCGACCTCACTGCCGCAGGAACAGGGCTGGCAGGCCGTCGGCGAACTGGCGGCGAAGGCTACGCTGGCGAATGGAGCGCTGCATCTCGTGGATGATTCGGCGAAGGCTGACGGCGCTTTCCGCGCGGCATGGAAGCCAGAACCGGAGATGGAGATTGTCGTCGAAGCAACCGTGCGCGTCGAATCCGTCGCGGCTCGTCGCGGCACCGGCATGTGGCCCGCGCAGCAAGGCGCACCCGTGGGCGTGATCGTCTGCGATGGAATGCATCAGGAAGGTCTGCTGCTGCGACCGGAGAAGATCGCGACGTATCATGATCGTGTGGCGCTGTTCGATGCGAAGACGGAGTTTCACACCTATCAGCTCGTCATTCGGGATCGCGACATGAGCATCGCTGCGGACGGGAAGGTCATGATTCGCGGCGAAGGTGCGTTTTGGAAGAAGACAGAGAGCGCGGAGGCCTTCGTGCAGTTTGGCTCCACGGCTCCCGGTTGGATGGGAGATGCGCATTGGCAATCGGTGCGGCTCGGGCTGCGAAAACGTAGCGCACCACCAGCGAAACCTGCGCTCAAGATCACCGTCAGCGAGGCTTGGGACATACCGCCATCGCCAGGTTGGGATCAGCCGCGCCATGGCGGACACGAGTTGAAATCAAAGGACCCCGAGATCGGTATCGCCGCTCCCGAAGCCAAGCCCGGCAGGCCGCTCCCGCCCACGCGGCCCTATCTCTACGACGTTGGCAAAGGCGTGCTCATGCTCAGCGTCGCGCAAGGGCCGGATGCGTATTACGAGCCGTATGGTGTGCTGCGCTCCACGGACGCGGGCAAGACCTGGATGCCGGTGAAGGATTTGCAGTTCAAGACCTATGCACCGCAGCCGCACGTTCGTCTCGCGGACGACAGCATCCTCGGCGTCTCTCGCTGGAACGTGAACTTCGAACCCGGCGTCTATGTCGGCATGAGTTACCGCTTTGATCCGAAAGGCGAGAGCTTCACGATGTTCGAGAACTTGATTCGCGTGCCGACGGATGCGGGCCAGGTGCTGCCCTTTGATCGTGACATCTGGAATCTCGGCGGCGGCAAGCTCATGGCCGTCACCTACACCCGTGCCAGGAAGGACTTCGCCTCGTATCTGCTCACCAGCACCGATGACGGAGCGACGTGGGATCATTTCTCAACCATCGGAGCCGGTCCCGAGCCATCCGTCGTGCGCTTCTCGGACACCGAGATGATGGCGATCCTTCGCACGCTTTCATTCGGCCCGCTGCTGCAAACGTGGTCGTACGATGGCGGCAAGACGTGGAGCAAGCTCATCGCCATCGAGGAAGGCAGCGTCGCGCCCGACATGGTCCTCATGAGCAACGGCGTGGTCGCGTGCAGCTACGGACGCCCTGGCTCGAACCTCATGTTCAGCACGGACCAAGGCAAAACCTGGACCCATCACACCGTCATCACCGACTCCGGCGGCTTCACCTACACCGCCATCCGTGAAGTGAGCCCCGGCCGCCTGCTCTACATTCACGACGCGCCGAAACTGCGCGCTCTCTATGTCGATGTGGAGCGGATCAATCGTTAGTTATTTACCACGATGAAGCGCTTGATCATCATTCTCACGGCCCTCGCTGCGCTTGCCTTTCTGCGCGCCGATGACGACCGCCAGAGCGCCGCATTCGCACCCTTTAACTACATCCTCGGCACGCAGGCCATCGGTGGGCGTTATCATTTCACGAAGGAAGAACCGCTGCTGGAGAGCGCGAAGCTCATCGCCGAACTTGGCTCGGGCATCATGAAGTTCTCGATCTCGAAGCAAGCGTCGTTTGGGAAAACGAAGGCGAATGTGCTGGAACGTGATCCGAGCCTCAAAACACTCGCCGATGTCGCCAGCAAGGAACCCACACATCGCGCGGTGCTCGACATGCCGTTCACGCATTTCTTCATCTGGGCCTATCCCTTCACCATGCACGGCAGCGCCGGCACTTTTAAGCCGGCAGAGCGTGATCTGGAGTATCGCGAGATGTTTGACCTCGCCACGCACCTGCTGCGCACCTACAGCGGCAGCGGCAAGAAATTCTACCTCGGGCACTGGGAGGGCGACTGGCATCTGCGTCCGAACTTTGATCCGAAGCAGCCCTTCCCAGAGCACTACGCGGACAACTTCATCGCTTGGCTCAAAGTCCGCCAGCAGGCCATCGACGACGCAAAACGCGACACGCCGCATGAGAACGTCGAAGTCTGGCACTACACCGAGGCGAACCTCGTCGAGCCCTTCCTCAAAGGCGGCCAGTGCCTCACGAATGACATCCTCCCGCAAGTGGATGTCGATTTCGTCAGCTACTCCTGCTACGACAGCCTACAGCGCGTGATCCGCGAAGATCTCTTCGCCACGCTTGATCACATCGAGTCCAGGTTGGAGCCAAAACCAGCCATCAGCGGCAAGCGCGTCTTCATCGGCGAATACGGCTTCCCCGCCCGGCGCTACACGCCTGAGGAGCAAAACAAGAAGAGCATCGAGACCATGATCGCCGCCATCGAATGGGGCTGCCCATTTGTTCTCTACTGGGAACTCTACGACAATGAAGGCACGTCCGAAAAACCCGGCGGCTTCTGGCTCATCAACGAAAAGAACGAGAAGCAAACCGTGTGGCGCACGCATCAGCGCTACTTTGAGTGGGCGCGAACCTATGCGAGCAATGTGGAGCGCGAGACCGGATCTCCACCAATTCCTGATGCATTCAGGGCGGCAGCAATCACCTTCCTGAAGACTCTGTTTCTCAGCGCCACGAAACCATGAATGCTTTGAACCATACTCGCCGTCGATTCATGACCGGCACCTTGGCTGCATGCACGCTGCCGAGTTTGTCATCCGCTGTCGAACGAGAGGCCGCCGACATCTGTCTCTACGGCGGCACGGCCAGTGGCGTGATGGCGGCGGTAACGGCGGTAAAGCAAGGACGCACCGTCGTCATCATTGAACCCAGTCGTTGGCTCGGTGGCATGACAGGCGGAGGCTTGAGTCATGTGGACTGGGGGCGCGAGAAGGCCGTGGGCGGCACCGCCTTGAGCATCCTGTCTAAGAACTACGACGATGCGCAGTATCGGCAGGTGTTTCGGGATCTGGTGAAGAAATACGGAATCCGCGTGATCCATGAGCATCGCGTGAGTGCGGTGCAAAAGGACGGCACGAGCATTCGCAGCGTCTCGCTCGATCACGCGCCGCCGGATACGCTCGGCTGCCCGGTGGCGGCGCCGACGAAGGCGGATGCAATGACGATCTCCGCGAGGGTTTTCATCGACTGCTCGTATGAGGGTGATCTCATGGCGCGGGCGGGCGTGAGCCACACCTGGGGCCGCGAGAGCCGCGATGAGTATGGCGAATCACTCGCCGGGGTGCGGCCGAACCTCGCCGTGTATGAGATCGATCCGTATCTGACGCCGGGCGATGCGAAGAGTGGTCTGCTTCCCTTTGTGCAGGATATGAAAGCGCAGCCGGAAGGCAGCGCGGATCGGCTGACGATGGGATACGGCTTCCGTTGGAAGTTCAGCAAAGACCCGGATCGCCTCGACATTCCCGCCCCGGAGCACTACGATCCGAAGCAATGGGAGCTGTATCGGCGCGGCTTCAAAAACAAGGCCAGGATCGACGAGGGCCGCCGCATGAAAGGAAAGCTTGGTTTCTATGAACTTGCGGGCGGACGCATCCATTCCATCGGCCAGGGCAATCTTGCCCGCGCGTTGCTCGCCCCGACGAACTACGGCAGCAACGCCGGGTATCCTGATGGCGACTACGCCACCCGTGCCCGCATTTGGAAGGCGGACCAGGAGTTCATGCGCGGCATGACGCATTTCCTACGGACCGACGACTGCGTGCCGGACAAGTTCAAGCAACTCGCCACCGAACTCGGCTTTCAGCGCGGCATCTTCGACGACACGCAAGGCTGGCCGCATCAGCTCTACGTGCGCGAGGCCCGACGCATGAAGTCCGACTACGTCGTGACGCAAAAAGACCTCGAAGGCAGCACCGATCCCGCCGACAGCATCGGTCTTGCTTCGTATGGAGTGGATGACTGGCCGTATGCGACCTACGTCCACGAGGGCAAGGTCGCGCTCTACGGCGGCGAGTTCTCCATGCTCTACCTCGATGACAAGCACGCAGGCATCTACAAAATCCCGTATCGCTCCATCACACCGAAGCAAAGCGAGTGCACCAACCTCCTTGTGCCCGTCTGCGTCTCCGCCAGCCACATCGCCATGACCTCCATCCGCATGGAACCCGTCTGGATGATCCTCGGCGAATCCGCCGGAGTGGCCGCCGCCATGGCGGTGGCCGAAAACACGCCCGTGCAGCAGGTTCCGTATGCGGGGCTGAAAGAGAAGCTCGTGGCGCTGAAACAGCGGTTGGAGCGAAACTCTTGAGTCTGGAACAAAGAACTCGCCTCCCGTGACCCCTGGTCGCAATTGCCTAAATGAAACACGGCTTTCCTCTCCTCATCGCCCTGGTGCTGACATCTTCGGCCGATCTCCGTTTCGCTTCTGGCATTGCCGCAGAGGCACCGAAGGCGATGCAGGTGGAGATTCATGAGCTGCCGGAGATGGTCAGCAAGACCACGACGAGCCTGAATGCGAAGTTCATCGTTGCCACGCCAGTGGGTGGCGCAGGTGCTGAGGCGCCCCCTTTGCTCATCTTTTTGCACGGCGCGGGTCAACGTGGATCGGACATCGAGAAGCTGCGCGAGCAACAGCCGCTCAAGTATTTCAACACACAGGCCGTGCAGCCCTTCGTGATCGTCATGCCTCAGTGCCTGAGCGATCAGGGCGGCGTGAAGCGCATCTGGGAGGTCGCAGACCTGGAGGTGTTGTTCGCGCATTTGACCCGGACGATTCGTTTCGACAGACAGCGCGTTTATCTCGTCGGCTACAGCATGGGCGGCTACGGCACCTGGGCCTGGGCTTCGGCGCATCCCGAGCACTTCGCGGCCATCGCGCCGCACGCGGGCGGTCTCGGCCACGGCGGGCCAAAGGATGTCACGCCCGATCTCGACCAATGGGTGAAAAGGCTCGCGCGCTTGCCGATTCGGATCGTGCACGGAGCGCAGGACAAGGTCGTGCCGTCGGAGCGTTCGGAGCGCATGTTTGAGATGCTGAAAGCCAGTGGTGCGAGTCAGGTCGAGCTGCGAATGCTGCCGCAGAAAGATCACGGGATCGGCGACGCGTTGACGGATGAAGAGCTTTACGCGTGGTTGTTGAAGCATTCGCGCAAGGACGACAAAGCAAAGAAGCCATGAAAATTGCCTCCAATTTCATCTTCCTGATCGGCACTACCTTTGCCACGAAGCCGCTGGAGAGGCTCGTTCTCGTGAAGCAAGGTGAGGCGCGATGGCCTGCCTATCCTTGAACCAAGGCACCTGCTTTAAAGAACACAATCCATCAAACCCATGAGCACCGGTCCCGCAGCCCCGCCCGACACCACGCCTCCACCACGCCTGCTCTCCGTCGATGCCTTGCGCGGGTTTGACATGTTCTGGATCGTCGGTGGCGAGCAGGTGGCGGAGGCGCTGGAGAAGACCGGCGACGGGCCGTTGCTTTCGACGGTGGCGGCGCAGCTCCAGCATGTGGAGTGGGAGGGTTTCCGCTTTTACGACGGCATCTTTCCCCTGTTCCTGTTTTTGATCGGTGTGTCCATCGTGCTTTCGATGGATCGTCTCGTCGCGAAGGCCGGTCGGCGCGGTGCCCTGACGCGCATCGTGCGGCGCAGTCTGCTGTTGTTTGCCGTCGGCGTGTTCTATTATGGAGGGCTGTCCCAAGCATGGCCTGATGTGTCACTCTCGGGTGTCCTGCCGCGCATCGCGTTGTGCTACCTCGCGGCGGCGACGCTGTATCTGTTTCTGCCGCGCAAGGGCATCGTGATGGCCGCGGTGGCTTGTCTGGCGGGATACTGGGCTTTGCTGATGTTTGTGCCGTTTCCTGATGTGAACCTCAAACACGACACGATCGGCAAGAAGGGCTCGCAGGCCGACGCGAAACCGCTCGCGGAGCTCTTTCCGCCCGGCGCACCGGTCGTGCGCGGCACCTTCGAGGAAGGACACAATCTCACGCACTATGTGGATGCCGTCTGGCTGCCGGGGAAAAAGCGCAATCTCTACTATTCGAGCGAAGGTCTCCTCAGCACCCTGCCCGCCGTGGCCACGACCTTGTTCGGCATCATGGCCGGATGGCTGCTCACGAGCCGCTCGATCAGCGACAAGCGCAAGGTTACCCTGCTGCTCGCTGCGGGTGCGGCTGGCATCGTGCTCGGCTGCCTCTGGGGCCTGCAATTCCCGATCATCAAACGCCTCTGGACCTCGTCCTTCTGCCTCGTCGCCAGCGGCTTCTCCGCGATGATGTTGGGGGTGTTTTATCTGATCGTGGATGTGTGGAGACGCCAGCGATGGTGCGTGCCGTTCCTCTGGATCGGTTCGAACGCACTCGTGGCTTACCTCGCCGTGAATCTCGTGGACTTCCCGGCCATCGCGGCGCGTCTTGGCGGTGGAGATGTGCAGGCGTTTCTGGACGCGTATCTGGCGAAAGGGATTGGCGGACTGGCCGTTGCCTTACTGGGGTTGCTGCTGCCCCTGCTTCTGGTCCGTTTCCTTTATCAACGAAAAATCTTCATCCGACTATGAGATGCCTCCTCGCCTTGGCTGCCTTGCTGCTCAGCCCGCCAACCAGCGGCAGTGCCGATGAGCGTCCCCCGGAGGAAACCGCTGCCACACTCCGCGCGCCCGAAAACGAATTGTTCCGGGAAACCGGGAGCGAACTGATCCTCCGGGTGGATTATGAGAGCGGGGATTTGACCAGAGCCGGAAAGGCAGTCGTAGCCGATCTGCCGGCGGCTGCGGATGCGATTTCCATTTCTGATCTCGGGGCACGCGGCGGGAAGTTCTGCGTGAGAACCAAGGTCGCCCATTCGGATGACTACATCTCCTACGGCAAACATCGGGCGGAAACGACTGTGATGAAACTCATGCCCGTGCGCTACAATGAAGGCGACGTGTTCCGTTACCGATTCAGTTTCCGTCTCGCCGAGGACTGGCAGGCCGAAGCCAGGCTTCCCGATGACCGCGATTCAACGGATATCATCTGGCAATTCAAGCGTTTCGAAGGCGGGCCGGACATGTTCATCGGCGTGAAGAGAGAGGAAGTCGTGTTAAGGGTGCTGAGCGGTCAGCAGAATACGCTCTTTGGGAAATACACTCCGGGAGAATGGATGGACGTCTGCGTAATCTCCCGCTGGTCATCCGGGCCCAACGGATTCACCGAAGTCTTTGCGAAAAAGGCCGATGAGAAGGATTACAGGAAAGCGGCTTCGCTTCATGGGCCGAACATGCGGAATTCCAAACCCGACAGTGCCTATCTGACCTGGGGCATCTATAAACCGGGTATGTCCAACTCGACGGCCACGAATCCGCGCGTTGTTTATCACGACGATATCTTGGTCGAAAAAATGACCGGC
Source organism: Akkermansiaceae bacterium UBA5020 (assembly GCA_002396885.1). GTDB lineage: Bacteria > Verrucomicrobiota > Verrucomicrobiia > Verrucomicrobiales > DEV007 > Arctic95D-9. The sequence goes on along the minus strand of DGXY01000094.1, from coordinate 19,479 downwards.
ACCCGCAATTGAGTAGATGACCACAACAAGGCCCCCCGAGGAGAACCGTGAGGTAGCCAAGGCGAACCCAGCAATCATCGAGAAACGTGCCGCCCGGTTGAAAGTCCTCCTGCCTTACCCGCCCGCCCGATGAACTCAACTTTACCTCTTGCGCCGGTTTGAAGGCGTTGATGAGAGGAACCCTGCCATGAAACACACCATCACGCTCCTTGTCGCCCCGCTCCTTTTGCTTACCGCTGTGCAAGCAGCGAATGAGCCCTCGGCGAAACCCAACGTCATCTTCATCCTCGCCGACGACCTCGGGATCGGGAATGTTGGATGTTATGGCTCGGACCACTACAAGACGCCGCACCTCGACCAACTCGCGGCCACGGGGATCCGCTTCACGCGGGCGTTCACGGCCTCGTTGTGCGGTCCTTCCCGGGCCTTGATCCAGACCGGGCGCTACGCGTTTCGCAACGGTTCGTCGAATCAGGATGCGTGCATGACCATGCCGAAGGCCGAGCTGCAGTTGGCACGGACCTTCAAGGCTGCGGGCTACAGGACCTCGGCCATCGGCAAATGGGGGCAACTCCCCGGCGAGCCGGAGGAGGCGGGATTCGACGATTACCTCCGCTTCAATGGCAGCGGCGTGTATTGGGCGCCCGAATCCGGGAAACCGGAACGCTACCGTGTCAACGGCGAGGACCGCGTCCTCGCCGGGAAGGACTACATGCCCGATGTGATGCACGAGCAGGCGACGGCCTTCATTCGCGCCAATCAGGCCACGCCCTTTTTCCTCTACTACAGCCTTTCGCATGTGCACGGCGACATCCTGCCGACGCCCGACAGCGCTCCGGAGAGCAAGGATCTGTTCGGTGACAACCTTCTCTACATGGACAAGCTCGTCGGCAAACTCGTGGCGGAACTGGACGCGCTGAAGATCCGTGACAACACGCTCATCCTCTTCATGGGCGACAACGGCACCGGCAAGGGACAGACGCCCCGGTCCACCATCGGAGGCAGGGCTCTTTCCGGCATGAAGGGCTCGATGCTCGAATGCGGCGGGCTCGTGCCCTTCATCGCCAACTGGCCCGCAAAGACATCCGCAGGCAAGGTTTCCGCCGAACTCATCGACTCTACCGATCTGCTGCCCACCTTTGCCGAACTCATCGGTGCCAAACTGCCGGAAAAGATCGTCTTCGACGGTCACAGCTTCGCAACGCAACTGCGCGGTGAAGCCGGCACGCCCCGCGAATGGGTTTACAACCAGCTCGCCTCCATGTGGTATGTGCGCGATGCGAAATGGAAGCTCAATGAAAAGGGCGAGCTCTATGACATGAGCGATGCCCCCTTCACTGAAACGCTCGTCACCGCCGAATCGGCCGATGCCGCCGCCGCCCGTCGCAAGCTCGCCGCCGTGCTCGACCGCCTCGATCCGGCGGGCGGCATTCCGGACACGGGCGACGGGACCGGTCGTCATGCCAACAAGGACAAGAAGTAGACCGAGCCAGCCTCAGATCCCTGGATGCCGGCGTCACCGTCTCGCCCGGATCGTCGGGGTGACGGGCATCGATGTCGAGATTTCAGCCGCCTTTCCGTAAGAGTTTGTGATGAAAAATCCCTTTGCCCTTTCGTGTCTGGCCGTCTTCGCGGCTCTCTCCGCCGCCCGTGCCCTCGACTACCCGCACGTCACTGATGAGCCCCAGAAGACCGGCTGGCCGCTCACGGCGGAGGAGCGTGCCTACGTCGTCGACAAGCCCGAGTTTGAGCGTCGTCCCGGACGCGAGATCAGCAAACACTTGCCGCAGCTCTGGCCCGTCGTTCCAAGTGCAGGACATTTCGGGGGCGACGCGTGGCTGAAGCTGCACGAAGCCCATGTGAAGACGGTGCAGGCCAACCAAGGCCCCGTCGACGCGCTCCTCGTCGGTGACAGCATCACGATCCAGTGGGGCGATTCGTGGGCGAAACATTTCTCGGACCGAAAGGCCGTCAACCTCGGCATCGGCGGCGACAAGACGCAGAACGTGCTCTGGCGCCTTGACCACGGCGGGGTCGAAGGACTCCAGCCGAAGGCCATCGTGCTCATGATCGGGAACAACAACATGTTCTTCACGCCCGAGACCGGGATCGAGGCTGCGGCGAAGGGCATCGAAATGTGCGTGAAGAACCTCCGCGAGAAGTTCCCCGACGCTCCCCTCGTCGTCGCGAAGATCCTTCCCGCCCACGCGCCGGGGAATCGTTTCTACGAGGACATCAAGCTCACCAACGCCGCCCTCGACCTCCTGAAGCTCGAAAGCGACCCAAAGGTCCGCGTCCTCGATCTGACGGCCGATTTCACGAATGGCGACGGCACCTTGAAGAAGGATCTCTTCACCCCCGACAATATTCATCTTTCGCCGGCGGGATATGCGGTCTATGCAGAGAAGCTGCGGCCCTTGTTGGAAGGGAAGTAGGGGAGGCTTCTTATTCCACGCTAGCTTCTGATAGAAACGGATTCACCACCATCACGCCGTCGTAGTCTTGGCCGTGGTTGAGGTCTTCGCTGAGGAGTTGCCGGCAGCGGGCGGCCTTGGCGGCGGCGAGGATGGAGGCATCCCAGTAGGAGGTTTGGAAGCGCTCTTTCAATTTTAGAGCGGAATTGAGGACGGCGACGGTGTTGTCCTGAATGCGGAAGCGCTGCCACTTCTCGATGAGCCTGGCGGCGATATCGTGGGGCAGGGCATCGGGGCGGCGGGCGTGGGTGGCCTGGACGTAGAACTCCTGGAGCACCTGCACGGAGAGCGCGATGTCGGTTCCGGTGAGGATTTCCTGCGCGATGGCGGTCTTCCCCGGCTGGGACGGCTCCAGATCGAGGGAGTAGATGAGGATATTCGTGTCAACGAAGCGCATGACGATCGTGGAGTTCGTCGCGGGAGAGGTTGTGCTGGGGCTTCAGGCCGAGACGACGGGCACGGAGTTCGGCACGCAGTTCTTCCTCCTCGCGGGCGAGGCGCTGGAACTCGGTCTCGGCGGATTCGTCGACCGTAAGGTGGATGAGAAAGTCCCTGAATAAGGCCGAGATGGAAGTGGACTGTTCCGCTGCCTTCATGCGCGCTTGGCGGTAGAGATCGTCATCAATGCTGATGGTGATGTTTTTCATCGCTGGGGTAACTTCTCACAGTTTCACAGTCCTCGCAAGACGGCGTATCCCTCAGTCGATCGGACCCCACACCTTCTCAAAGCCAAACCCCTCGAAGTGCCTCGCATTCGCCGCAGCGAAATGCGTGACGCCGTGATGGCGGAGAGAAAAAGCAAGGCGGACGTCGATGATGTCGCGGAAGCCCGTGGTGGTCTTGGCGGCCCAGTTCCAGAGGGGCTTTCCGACCTCGGGTTCGTAGTCGCCGAACTCCCAGGTGGCCTCGGCGACGTCCTGCATACTGGGTGGTTTCGCGCCTTTCATTCTACGATGAGCATAAACGTGCCGTTTCGTCCGGGAGACAACCCGCTTATGATGATTCCGGACCTCTTCATCGCCGATCCCATGACTCGCCAAACCACCACCGACCGTCGCCGCTTCCTCGGATCCCTTGCCACCGCCTCGGGGGTCTTGTCTTCCCCGTCGCTCTTCGCCGCGGAGGGCACCGCGCCCACCGGCTTTCTCGAGGCGGCCCGCGATCTTCCGATCCACACCGACGCCGATGTCATCGTCTGTGGTGCCGGTCCCGCCGGCGTCACCGCGGCGATCACGGCGGCTCGCGCCGGAGCGAAGGTGCGGCTCTTCGAGGTGCACGGTTCGCTCGGCGGCGTCTGGACGTCCTCGCTCCTCGGATACCTGCTCGATTTCGACAAGCCGGGCTTCAATGTCGAACTCGTGCGCCGACTCCGCGAGCGTGAAGCCATCAACGGCGGCGGCATGAACGGGCTCAGCTATCAGCCCGAGGAGATGAAGCTCCTTCTCGAAGAGCTCTGCGCCGCGGCCGGAGTGAAGGTGCAGCTCCACACCCGCGTCGCCGCCGCCTATCGCGAGGGGCGCTCGCTCCGCACCATCGTGACCGAGTCCAAGAGCGGTCGTCAGGCCTGGCGCGCGCCTGTCTTCATCGACACCACCGGCGACGGCGACCTCGGCGCTCAGGCCGGCTGCGAGTTCGAGATCGGCCGCGAGAAAGCCTGCCCCTGTCAGCCCATGACGATGTATGCCCTCCTCGTGGTGAAGGACGCGGCGCAGCTCGCGGGTTTCATCCACGGCACCGGCGACAATGGCCGGCATGTCGGACCTCAGGCGTTTCGTGATGAACTCAAGCGCGCCGGGGTCACCCCCAGTTACGGCAGCGCCTGCCTCTTTCCGATCCAGGGGAATCTCGTCCTGCTCATGGCGAACCACGAGTATGGCATCAACGCCACCGATGCCGCTCAGGTCACCGAGGCGACGTTGCGCGCCCGCGGCGAGATTCATCAACTCGTGCGCGGCCTGCGCAAGCTCGGCGGCCCGTGGGATGGCTTGCAGGTCGCCGCCACGCCGGAGCAGATCGGCATCCGTGACGGCCGCCGCATCCGCGGCCGTTATCTCATGACAAGCGAGGACCTCGTCCGGGGCGCGGTGCAGGACGACGCCGTCGTCCGCGTCACCTTCCCCGTGGACATCCATGCCCTCAGCGCCGAGGACAACAAGAAAGCCGCCTACGACAACGCGGGAGTGAAGATGAAACCCTACGACATTCCCCTCCGCGCCCTCATCGCCCGCGATGTCGACGGGCTCTTGATGGCGGGACGCTGCATCAGCGGCGACTTCATCTCCCACGCCAGTTACCGCGTCACCGGCAACGCCGTCGCTATGGGCGAAGCCGCCGGAGCCGCCGCCGCCGTCGCCGCGAAGAACAAGACCGCCCCGCATGACGTATCCTGGGACGAGGTGCGGCCGGTGATCGAGGCGGGGCGGAGCATGGGATAAGGATTGCGGTGAACCGGTCCCATCGCTGGCGTCTCTCCCTCGCCGCCGACAACTCAATTTCGGGCTGGTGAAGACCGGCGTTTTCGTCGATTCTCGCTCCTCATGACCCCGCGCCTTCTCCGTCGCAACTTCCTGCAACTTGCCGCGCTTTCCCCGCTCGTTCCCGCCCTGGCGCCCCAGCCTACTCATCCCTCCCCGCCGGAGGCACGGCATGCGTTACGCCAACGCTGAATGCGTATTCTTTCCTCGAACAGCTCAACGCAAACCAGTGCCGCCTTCGAACCGGGAAAAACCTTGAAGGCGGGATTCTACTGCCCCTGACCCGAAACTCATGTCACGCGCAAAAACAGTCGCTTTCTTTGCATGGATCGGCCCGACTGCCGCCGCCGTGCCCTTTGTTCTCGCGATTCTCACTCTCGCCGCCTTCCATCGCGACGCCACGGGGCTCGGCATTGCGGTGGCTGCGTTGTTTCTGGCCTATCTTTATGGTCTCATTCCATCGGCGATTGCCGGATTGTTGTTTTCATGGATCGTGCGCCGCCATCCGCATGTCGTCAACCGTGCTGCCTCCGTTGCACGGGTGGGCGCCGTTGCGGGTTTTCTATCGTCCCTGCCTCTGGCGGCTTGGGCTTTTCTCTTCACCGAGAAAGTCCTCGCTCATGATCACGCCCTCATGGCCTTGGCCTTCCTTGTCCCCGGCATTTTTTCCGGGGCCGTCTGCGCAGTCTTGTGGCGAAGGTATAAAAAGGGCGCTCACGATGGGAAGGCCGCCTCGCATGCCAATAGAAGCGCCGCGATCCTTCTGGTTTTTCTGGCTATGTTGATCTCGTCGTGGCCATTGCCCCTGAGTGCTGCCGACGCCGCAGAGTCATCAAAGCCGAGCATCCTCTTGATCATCGCCGATGATCTCGCCACGCGACTCGGCTGCTACGGTGACAAAGCAGCCATCACCCCGAATCTCGACCGACTCTCCGCTGAAGGCGTCGTCTTCAGCCGCGCCTATTGCCAGGGTGCTGTCTGCACGCCGAGCCGCACCTCCTTCATGCTCGGGCTGAACACGCGTCACGCGAAGGCGAATCACTTCATCGACCATCCCGACACGATGACGATGGGCCGCTGGTTCCGCGAGCATGGTTGGCAGACCGCCGCCATCGGCAAGATCGACCACGATGACCCGAACGACGCCTACACCGATCCGAAGGCCTGGGACGTGCGGGTGAAGCGCGAGGAAATGGCCCCGAAGCTGCCGACACAAAACACCTTCTTCGATGAAGACCTCGGGCAGCGGCGGAAACGCGTTTCGCTCGTCCGCCTCGCCGACTCGCCCGAGGCGATGGGCGACTGGGTGCGCGCCGAGCGGATGATCCAGTTCTTCGAACAGGAACGCGATCCCTCGAAACCCTTCTTTGCCGCGATCGGCTTTCACACCCCGCATGTGCCCTGGGATTCCACGAAAGCCCACTTCGACGCGCACGATCCCGCCAAGTTCACGCCCGAGATCACTCCCTCCGGGGCCACTCCCTTGCCGTCCGGTTCGCTCTTGCAGGAGCCCGGCATGGAAATGACTGAAGCCCATCAACGCGAAGGCATTCGCGCCTACTATGCCGCCGTCACCACGCTCGATCAGCAGATCGGCCGCCTCCTCGATCATCTCCGCGCCAAAGGCCAGCTCGATCAAACCCTCGTCGTCTTCACGAGCGATCACGGCTACCACCTCGGGTGGCGCGGTCAGTGGTGCAAGCACAGTCTTTCTGAGCAGGTCCTGCGGGTGCCGCTGATCGTGCGTCATCCACAGGGTGCGAAAGGAGCGAAGGCCGGCGGCATCGTCGAGTTGCTCGATCTCTTTCCCACCCTCTGCGAATTCGCGGGCATTCCCGCGCCGGAGACGCTCGATGGCAGGAGTTTCCTCCCCTTGCTCATGGACCCGGAAGCCGAAGGAAAGCCCGGCGCGTTCTGCCAATGGGGCAACGGCCGCACCGTCCGCACGCTGCGCTGGCGCCTCACCGAACGCCGCGACGGCAGCCGCGAACTCTATGACCACAGCGCCGACCCGGCGGAGTATGACAACCTCATCGCGAAGCCGGAACACGCGCCGCTGGTGGAGCGATTGAGCGGGATGCTGGACGCCGAGTTCGGGAAGATGGGGAAGTCAAAAGCAAAGTAGAAGAGAACGGCAAATGCCGTTCCCTCTCTTCGTCTCCTTTCATTCCAGCAACCACGTCACCCGATCGCCCTCGGAGATCCCCTTCCGCCACAGGGGCAGCGTGCCGTTGAGGGCTGCAAGGCCTTCCACATCGAGATACTTCGAACCGCCGGGCAAAAACATCGGGTCGCGGTAGTCGAGGACTTTGCCAAAACGAAACTCGCCCGTATCAACGGCGGCGCGATCGACGGCGGAGCCTACGAGGCTGCGGGCGGCGAGGGCGATGACGCCGGTCTGGCCGGATCCAGCGAGGACGATGCTTTCCGGGCTCGGCTGGGTGCCGACCTTGGTGTTCCGCAAAAAGGTCACAAGGGTGAGGACATCGTGGACGCGCTGGGCGAAGAGGGCGTGATTGTAGCCGTGGGTGTAGCCGGCGAACTCGCGGGGGTTCTCGACGACGCGGGTCTGCTTTACGGGCTCGCCGCCCTGGAAGATCAAATCAGGCACGACGACGGCGACACCGGTGTCGACGAGGCGCTTCACTTCCTCGCCCGTGGCTGCGGCGCTTCCTTCATCATCGAGCCAGATCGCGACGCGGCCTTTCCAGTCTTTCGGATAATGCCAGGTGACCTTCACCTCTTCGCGATGGGTGCGGTTGAGGAGGGTGCCGGTCATGGCGAGGTAGGTGTGGTGATCTTGCTTGTCGGTGAGTTCCCAATCGACCGCTCCGGCGTCGTCGTAGCTGCGACCGATCACGGTCTCGAGGGCGGGTCGGAGGACTTGCTCGACGCCTTCCGCCGTCGCGGTCGCCTCCTTGAGCTGTTTGGTAGAGTCTTCCGCGAGCCACTTGAGGAGGGTGCGCTCGAATTCGTCACCGGAGAGTTTGGGGGCGGGGTGTTCATCGTTCCAGACGGTGAGCTGCTCGCGGGAAAGGGGCTCGTAGTCCTGCTCGATGACGGGGGCCTCCTCGCCGAGTTTGAAGTGCTGGTTGAGGAAGGTGTAGAAGGCGCTGCGGGTGACGGCGTTGTAGTTGTGCTGGAAATGCTCGCCGCGGAGGAGAAAGACATTGTCCTTCTTTCCATGCAGCTCGTAGAGCGCCTGGAGATCGGGGAAACCCTTCGTCGAAAGCTCCTTGGTCCAGTCGTTGGCGGTGTTCATGCCCTGGGGTTTCGGAGCGAAGAGTCCGGCGAATTCGATGTTGCCGGTGTTGATGCGGAGGAGGCACGAATTCTCACAGGTGCAGCCGCCCTGCATCGACGTGCTGACCATGACGCAGGGAAAGGAGAGATCGATGCGGTCGTCGATCGCGGCGAGGAGCATGGTCTGGGTTCCGCCACCGCTCGCGCCGGTGATGGCGAGGCGGTCGGGATCGACCTCGGGCAGGGTGAGGACGAAATCGAGTCCGCGCACCGCGTTGAGCGTTTGCAGTCCCATGATGGATTGCAGATGCGACTCCGCCTGGGGGCTGTAGAGGCCCCAGTTTTCGGTGGTGTTCATTTCGGGCCGCTGTTTCGCGAAGCGGTGCACGACCTCGGGCGAGAGCTGCATCGCGTCGGAATCGCTCAGCATGTCCCACTGCCAGACGACGCAACCCATGCGGGCGAGCTGGACGCAGAGCGATTGGAAGATGCTCTGGCCGCCTTTCTCAAAACGCTCCGCCCCGATTGCGATCTCGGCGCGGACCTTGGCAGGCTCGTTGAGGGCGAGACGCGCATCCTTCCAGTGGCCGTGGGCAAAAAGCACCGCGGGCACCTTGCCTTTGGGATTGGAGGGACGGTAGAGATTGCCGGTGACGAACAGGCCCGGCGCGCTCTCGAAGTAGACCTTCTCGATGGTGTATCCTTCGCGCTCGATCTTGCCGTGGATCACGGCATTGAGCGGCGTCTTCGTCGGCATCGGCCAGAGCCCTTGCGAGACGAGGATCTGGCGGCGGACCTCTTCCTTGCGCTCGTTCCAGACATCGACCGAGGCGGGAGGGGTGAAAGGGAAATCGCCGTTGAGGTCCTTCGGTGGGGCGAGGCGGACATCCTCGGCGAAGGCGGGCAGCACGAGGGAGAGGAGGACGGCGAAGGGTGGAAAGCGGCGAGTCATGCCAGCATCGTGACGGCTCCTCGGCCTCCTGTAAATCCCGCCAATGCGCCGGATCAGGCCTCTTACTTCACGCCCAGCCTCTCCGCCAAGAACGGAGCGGTCCGACTCCTCTTCACCTTCACGACCTCTTCGGGTGTCCCCGAAGCGACGATCTCGCCTCCGGCGTCGCCGGCCTCGGGTCCGATATCGATGAGGTAATCGGCTTCGGCCATGATCTCGAGGCTGTGTTCGATGACGACGACGGTGTGTCCGTCGTCGACGAGGTGATGGATGATCTCGAGGAGACGCTTCACATCGGAGAGGTGGAGCCCGATGGAGGGTTCCTCGATGAGGTAGAGATTCGACTTCGGGGTGCGGTTCTGGCGGAGCCGGGCGTTCGTGGCGCGGCCGATGCCTTTCGTCAATTCAGTGACGAGCTTGATGCGCTGGGCTTCGCCTCCACTGAGGCTCGGACTGGGTTGACCGAGGTGGAGATAACCGAGCCCGGTCTCGCTCATCAGGTTCAGGGTCCGGGCGATCTTCGGCACCCCGGCGAAAAACTCGGCGGCCTCGGCGATGGTGAGATCCATGATGTCACCGATGGACTTGCCATTGTATTGGACCTCGAGGGTCGAGGCGGCATAACGGCGGCCTCCACATTCCTCGCAGACGATGTAGGTGGTCGGGAGGAAATTCATCTCGAGCTTGATCGAACCATTGCCCTTGCAAGGCTCGCAGCGTCCGCCTTCGGTGTTGAAGGAGAAGCGCGAGGCCGTGTAACCGCGGGCCCTCGCTTCCGGCAGCTGGGCGAAGAGGGCGCGGATCTCGTCGAAGACCTTCACATAGGTCGCGGGCGTGGAGCGCGAAGTCTTGCCGATGGGCGATTGGTCGACCTCGTAGACGGCCTCGATGCGGTCGGCGCCTTCGAGCGAGGTCCAGGGGAGGTCGCTTTTCGTTTTGGTGCTGGGTTTGCGCCCACCCTTGCCCGCGGCGAGGGCGGCCGAGACGGCGGGCTTGAGGACGCCGCGAAGGAAACTCGACTTGCCTGATCCCGAGATGCCGGAGATCACGGTGAGTCGTCCGATCGGAATGCGGACTTCAAGGTTCTTCAGATTGTTCGCCCGCGCTCCCTTTACGACGAGCCAGTCCCCCGCTTCCTTTTTGTTCGGGAGTTTTCGGCGCGATCCCCGCAAGGGATGCACGAGGGGATGCGCATAGGCCTCCATCGTGGGGGAGTCATGAGTCACGGGACACAGGTCAGGAGTAGGCTTCGATGAGCGCTTCTTCCCCTTGGAGGGTTGGAAGAGCTCTTTCGGATCGCCTTGCCAGACGACTTGGCCGCCGTTCTTCCCGGCACCGGGGCCGAGGTCGATGAGATGATCGGCGCGGCGGATCGTGTCTTCATCGTGCTCGACGACGACGAGGGAATTCCCCTTGTCACGAAGTCCCACGAGGGTCTCGAGAAGGGCGGCGTTGTCGCGGGGATGGAGACCGATGGTCGGTTCGTCGAGGACGTAGAGGACGCCGCGTAGGTTCGACCCGAGCTGGGCGGCGAGGCGGATGCGCTGGCTCTCG
>DGXY01000094.1:409-8610 GCA_002396885.1 Akkermansiaceae bacterium UBA5020 | reverse complement strand
ATGCGCTGGCTCTCGCCGCCGCTCAGGGTCGTGGCGGAGCGATCGAGCTGCAGGTAACCGAGTCCGACTTCCTCAAGGAAACGGAGGCGCTGGAGGATCTCCGGGAGAATGTCGCGGGCGATGAGCTTGCCATGCTCGTCGAAGCGGAAGGCGCCGACCGCTTTCGCCGCCTCGATCACGGGGAGGCGCGCGAGATCGGTGATGGAAAGTTCGCCGATGCGGACGTGGCGGGCCACTTCATTCAACCGGGTGCCGTCGCAGACCTGACAGAGTTCGGTCTCGCTTTCCTCGGAGCGGGAACGACGCAGCTCTTCGCGGAGCTCGGCGTCGAGGACGGATTCGGCGTCGCGCTCGTCGAGTCCGGCGGGACGCTTTTCGACGCGCCCGTAGCCGCGGCAGCCGGGGCACCAGCCGTGGGGCGAATTGTAGGAGAAAAGGCGCGGATCGAGATCCTCGAAGGAGCGTCCCGTCTCGGGGTCCACCATCTCGGTGTTCATCACATGGAGCCGGTTCGCCGCATCAAAGAAACGCAGGGTGTTTTTGCCGAAGCGCAGGGCCGTCTCGACGAGGGTGAGGACCTCGGCCCCCGGGGTCTTCACGAGGACCTCGCCGACAACGACATCGATGCTGTGTTCCTTGAAACGCTCGAGCGGTTTGAAGTCGGCCACGGCGACGAGAGCTCCGTCGACGAGGAGGGTTTCGTAGTCGTGTTTCCGCGCCCATTCCGCGACCTCGGTGTGGAACCCCTTGCGGCCGCGGATGAGTGGGGCGAGGACGCGCACGGTGCGGCCTTTCTTCGCTGCCTCGGCGCGGAGGCGGGTGACAATGGCCGAGGCGCTCTGTTTCTCGACGGCGTTGCCGGTGTCGGGCGAGTATTGGCGGCCGACCTTCGCGTAGAGGAGGCGCAGGAAATGCCAGATCTCGGTGACGGTGGCGACGGTCGATTTGCCGCCGCCGCGCGAGATGCGCTGCTCGATCGCGACGGTGGGCGGGAGACCGGTGATGAGGTCGATGTCAGGACGCTCCATCTGCTCGACGAACTGCCGCGCATAGGTCGACATGCTGTCGAGGAAACGGCGTTGTCCCTCGGCAAAGAGGATGTCGAAAGCCAGGGTCGACTTGCCCGATCCACTGAGCCCCGTGATGACGACGAATTGATCGCGCGGGATCGAGAGGGAGAGGTTTTTGAGGTTGTTCTCCCTCGCTCCGTAGAGGGAAATCGCGTTCGTGATTTCCGAGGTCGGAGGTCGGAGGTCGGAGGTCAGGGCCTGATATGAAGTCACCGCTTCGGCGACTTTCAGAGGCGCGGCCGCATTCCGGGCTGAATTCTGACCTCTGACCTCTGAACTCTGTTCCAGTCGCACCCGCAGATACCACCCCGTCCGCGACTCCGGACACGCCGCCACTTCCTCCGGCGTTCCGCAGACGACGAGCTCGCCGCCGTTCACTCCTGCTTCGGGACCGAGGTCGATGACGTGGTCTGCGGCGGCGATGACGTCGAGATTGTGCTCGATCACGATCACGGAATCACCGGCCTCGACGAGACGGTCGAACATCTTCAGCAACATCGCGGTGTCGTCGAAGTGCAGTCCCGTGGTCGGCTCGTCGAAGAGGAGGAGCGAGGTTTTGCCTTCCTGCCGCTTCTTCACAGGCGCAGCGAGGAGATGGCCGACGAGCTTGAGCCGCTGGCTTTCGCCCCCTGACAAAGTATTCAAAGGTTGGCCGAGACGGAGGTAGCCGAGCCCGACCTCGGCTAGGAGTTGGAGTCCGGTGACGACGGAGGCGGCGGGTTTTCCCTCCATCGCGGCGAACCAAGGGATCGCTTCGCTCACCGTCAGGGACAAGACCTCGTGGATGTTTTGGTCGTGCAGTGTGATCTCGAGCGCCTCGGGCGTGTAGCGTTTCCCCTCGCACTCGGGACAGGTCACGTAGAGATCGCTGAGGAATTGCATCTCGACCTTCTCGAAGCCGTTCCCCATGCAGCGTCCGCAGCGTCCGTCGCCGCTGTTGAAGGAGAAGAAGCCCGGGGTGATGCCGCGCGATTTTCCATCGGGCGATTCGGCGAAAAGCTTGCGCACGGTCTCGAAGAGGCCCGTGTAAACGATCGGGGTCGAGCGCGGGGTGCGGGCGAGGGGCGCCTGGTCGACCATCACGACCTCGCGCAGATGTCCGGCGCCGCGGATCTCCTTGCAGCTCCCGATCTCCGCGTCGCCGGTGGGCTGTCCGAGGGCTTCGAGGAGATTTCCGTGAAGGACGGAATGGACGAGGGTCGACTTGCCCGATCCGGAAACCCCCGTGACACAGCAGAGCACGCCGAGGGGAAATTCGACATCGATCTTTTTCAGGTTGTGCTGGGTGGCGCGCTTCACCGTGAGGGTGCGGGCCGCCTTGCGACGGATCACGGGCACGGGGATGGTTTTTTCTCCCGCTAAATATTGTAATGTCAGGGAGAAGGGATGTGCCTTGAGCGCGGTCGCGGCTTCGGCAACCGAGGCGGTGCCCGGTCCGGCGTAGACGAGCTGGCCTCCCCCCTCGCCGCGGCCGGGACCGATGTCGATGAGGTGGTCGGCGGCGCGGATGACGGCTTCCTCGTGCTCGACGACGACGAGGGTGTTGCCGAGATCGCGGAGGCGCTGCATCACGCCGATGAGTTTGCCGACATCGCGCGAGTGCAGGCCGACGGTGGGCTCGTCGAGGACGAAGAGTGTGCTCGTGAGGCTCGCGCCGAGACAGGTCGTGAGATTGACGCGCTCCGTCTCGCCGCCGGAGAGGGTGCGGGTGGGACGATCGAGATTGAGGTAGCCGAGCCCGACCTCCTTCAAGTAGCCGAGCCGGTTCACCACCTCGCGGTGCAGCATCGTGGTGGTTTTGTCCGTGTCGGGGACGGGAATGGACGAGACGAAGGTGGCGAGGTCGTCGATCGAGAGTTGCCAGAGTTCGGGCAGGGTCCGTCCTGCGACCTTGAAGGCGAGGGCCTCGGGTTTCAGGCGGGTGCCCTTGCAGGCCTTGCAGAGGGTGTAGCTTCGGTAGCGGCTCAGAAAGACCCTGACATGCATGCGATAGGCGCGCGACTCGAGCCAGTCGAAGAAACCGCGCACGCCATACCAGATCCCTTGGCGCCACGCTTCGTCCGGATCGCCGCCTTCGCCCTCGAGGATCCATTTCTGGTCCTTGGCGTCCATCTCGTCGAAGGGCGTCACGAGGCTGAGCCCGCGCCGTCGCGCCGCGCGCTCGAGATCCTCCTCGCATTCGTAGTAGGAGTCGCCCTGGAAGGCGCGCACGAGCCCCTCGGCGATGGATAGTGATTTATCAGGGACGGCCTTGTCGAGATCGATCCCGATGACCCGACCGAAGCCCTTGCAAACGGGACACGCCCCGACCGGATGATTGAAGCTGAAAAGTCCCGGTGTCGGCGGCTTCAGGACCGTGCCGGTCTCGGGTGAACTCCAATCGCGGGAAAAGGAGACCCGTTCCCCCGACTCCGGCTCGGCGATGGTGACGACGCCTTTGCCGAGATCGAGGGCGCGCTCAACCGCCTCGAGGAAACGCGTCTTCCGGGCGGGGTCGGTGCGGTCTTGGATGATGTCGACGCGGGCGGGCAGGGCCTTGCGATCATACCCTGATGGCTCGTCGACCCGATAAGGTTTGCCGTAGAGCCAGACGCGCAGGTAACCCTGCTGCTGGAGGAAGGCGAAGAAATCGGACACCTTGGTGCCGGCGGGCGCGTCGATCGCGAAGAGGATGAGGAGCGCCTTGCCTGATCCAAAACGCTCGATCGATTTCCGCAGGATCGACTCGGGTGAGTCGGGCGAGATCTCCTCGCCGCTGACGGGATCGTAGCCCCGCGCGAGACGCGGGAAGAGGAGCTTCAGGTAGTCGTTGATCTCCGTGATCGTGCCGACGGTGGAGCGGGTCGACTTCACCGCATTCTGCTGCTCGATGGCGATGGCGGGCGGGATGCCTTTGATCGAATCGACCTGCGGTTTGTCCATGCGGTCGAAGAACTGCCGCGTGTAGGGCGAGAAGGTCTCGACGTAGCGGCGCTGTCCCTCGGCGTAGAGGGTCTGGAAGGCGAGGCTCGATTTGCCCGATCCGCTCGGACCGGTCAAGACGATGAGTTTGCCAACGGGCAGGTCGAGGTCGATGCCCTTGAGATTGTTCTGCCGCGCTCCCCGGACCTCGATGACCGGGGCGTCGGGAGAGGTCTTCCGTGTTCGTTTGCTCGCCATGTTTCGTGTGCCCGGAGGTTACGCGCGGCGGGGCGGGTTGCATGGGGAAAATGTGGGGAATAGGCTTCCAACCCATGCGTCGGGAAAGGCGCGCCGGAGTTTCTCGAAGTTTCGTTCGCTTCACCCGCCCAGCCTGGCGCGGCTCTTCTGAAAGCGGGATTCGATGCGTCGATCCGAGTTTTGCCCACCGAATGCATGGGCTGGAAGCCCATGCCACTTCTCTCTCCCTCACAATCCCCCGAATCGCCGGTGCCGCCTTTGATATTCCCCGATTGCCGCCTCGAGATGCGGGCGGCGGAAGTCGGGCCAGAAGACGTCGGTGATGACGATCTCGGCGTAGCTGATCTGCCAAAGGAGGAAATTCGAGACACGGCATTCGCCGCTGGTGCGAATGAGGAGGTCGGGATCGGGAAGGCCGGCCGTGTAGAGATGCCGACCGAAGGTCTCGACATCGAGGGCGTCGGGATCGAGCTCGCCCGCCTTCGCTTTTTTCATGAGTTCCTTGGCCGCGTCGACGATCTCCTCGCGCGAGCCGTAGCTGAGGGCGACGATGAGGGTGAGTCCGTCGTTTTTCGCAGTCATGGCGATCGACTCGGCGAGCTGGCGCTGGTTCCGCGCGGGCAGTTTCTCGATGTGACCGATGACCTGGAGGCGGATGTTATTCCGCATCAGGGTAGGGGTCTTTTCGCGGAGAAAATGCGCGAGCAACCCCATGAGGGCGTTGATCTCGGACTCGGGCCGCTTCCAGTTTTCCGAGCTGAAGGCGTAAAGGGTGAGGTATTTCACGCCGAGCTCGCGGCAGGAACGCAGCACTTCCTCGACCGAATCGGCTCCGGCGCGGTGGCCGTCGCGGCGGGGTAGGCCACGCGCCGCGGCCCAGCGTCCGTTGCCATCCATGATGATGGCGATGTGCCGCGGGACCTCTTTTCCGGGATCGAACGCGGACATGGCTGGGAGAGCGGCCGGGCCGCTCAGCGGATGATGGTCTGGTCGCGCGAGGGACCGACTCCGACCATGCTCACGCGGGTCTCGGTTTCCTTCTCGATGCGTGCGAGGTAGGCGAGGGCGTTCGTGGGGAGGTCTTCGTAGCGAGTCACGGCGGTGGTGTCGCAACGCCAGCCGGGGAGGGTCTCGTAGACGGGCGTGACGCGCGCGAAATCCTTCGCCGAGGCCGGGGGGAGGTGAAGTTTTTTCCCGTCGAGCTCGTAGTGCGTGCAGACCGGGATCTCGTCGCAGTCGTCGAGTCCATCGAGGATGGTGATGGCGAGCTCGTCGAAGCCGTTGACCATGGCGGCATATCGCACGAGGACGAGGTCGAGCCAGCCACAGCGGCGCTTGCGGCCCGTCGTAGCGCCGAATTCACGCCCCATCTTGTGGAAGCGGTCGGCGAGGTCGTCGTTTTGCGTGGGGAAGGGCCCTTCGCCGACGCGGGTCGTGTAGGCTTTCGTCACGCCGACGACGCGGTGGATTTTCTGTGGCGGCACGCCCGAGCCGGTGCAGGCACCGCCAGAGGTCGTGTTCGAGGAAGTGACGTAGGGATAGGTGCCCTGGTCGATGTCGAGGTAGGTGCCCTGGGCCCCTTCGAAAAGGAGGGTGCTGCCCTTCTTCATCTCGCGGTGGAGGACCTCGACGGTGTCGGTGCAGTAGGGCGCGAGGCGGCGTCCCGCGGCGAGGAGCTCCTCGGCGAGGGTGGCGGCGTCGAGCGGGTCGAGTCCGACCGATTCGAAGAGGCGGTTGCACTCGGCGATTCGGGCCGAAAAGCGCTCGGTGAAAGCCGCCGGATCCCCGACGAGCTCGTGGAGGCGGAAGCCGATGCGGTCGACCTTGTCCCCGTAGGTGGGGCCGATGCCGCGTTTCGTGGTGCCGATCTTGACGCTGCGGTTCGCCTCCTTGTAGGCGTCCATCTCGCGATGGAAAGGCATCACGAGGTGGGCGCGATTGGAAATGAGGAGATTCTCCGGCGAAACCGCGATGTCCTTCTCGATCAATCCATCGATTTCCTTGAGCAGGGCGACCGGATCCATCACGACGCCGTTGCCGATGACGCAGAGTTTGCCGGGCCAGAGGATGCCCGAGGGGATGAGGTGCAGGATGTATTGCTTGCCCTCGCTGATGACGGTGTGGCCGGCATTGTTGCCGCCTTGGGGGCGCACCACGACGTCGGCCTTCTCGGTGAGGAGGTCGACGATTTTACCTTTACCTTCGTCGCCCCATTGGGCGCCAATCACGATCGTATTCGACATGGGAAATCAGAGTTCGGGAGGAATGCCCGGGAAAATCCGACACGCGCTTCTCCGGGAAGCGTCGGACGGTCCGGACGCAGGGGGGGCGGTTAAGCAAGTCCGGTTCAGGCCGCCTTCATCATGGCGGAGAGCACGACCAAGGCGATGGCCGCGAGGATGGCGATCACCCCGACGAGAGTGGCGACCTGGGCGAGAGCGTTTTTCTTCACCACCTTTTCGATGGGGGAAAGGTTCTTGAAAGTCGCGGGACGGTTCGAAACCTCGGCGAGCTCAGCGACATGGCGACTGGAATAGCCGCTGCCGCCGACCGACGCGCCGAAGTCGTGCCCGCCCTCGGTTTCGTCGTGGAATACGGCCTCGACCCCGCCGAACTGGACGCGGCAGCCGTTCGCGAGAGCCGCCTCGGTGATGGCCGAACCGTTCACGTAAGTGCCATTGGTCGAGCCGAGGTCCTGGATCTGGAATTGGCCGCCGAAGTTGTGGATCATGGCGTGGGAGCCGGACATCGAGACGTGGTCGAGGACGATGACGTTGTCGGCTCCGCGTCCGATCGAGACCTGCTCATAGCCGTCGAGGGCGAGTTCGATGGGTTCTTGATCGGGGACGTAAATGGTGATGGTAGCCATAGGGAAGTCGGTTTTAACACGGATCAGCGCGTTTGATCAATCAGATTGGCAAATTCTTCGAAGAAGTAGTTCGCGTCGTTCGGTCCCGGAGCCGCCTCGGGGTGATATTGCACCGAGAAAACGGGGTAATCGCGGTGCCGCATGCCCTCGACGGTGCCGTCATTGAGGTTCAGGTGGGTCACCTCGACATGGTCCGGGAGGGAGGCGGGGTCAGCGGCAAAGCCGTGGTTCTGCGAGGTGATCGCGATTTTTCCGGTTCGGAGGTCTTTCACCGGGTGGTTCCCGCCGCGGTGGCCGAACTTCAGCTTGAAGGTCTTGCCCCCGAAGGCGTGGGCGAGCACCTGATGCCCGAGACAGATCCCGAAGATGGGCTTTTTCCCGACGATCTGGCGGATTTCCTCGTGGATGTAGTCGAGCGCGGCCGGATCGCCCGGGCCGTTGGAGAGGAAAATGCCATCGGGATTCTTCTTCAGCACCTCACTCGCCGGGGTGCGCGAGTTCACCACTTCGACGTCAAAACCCTTTTGCCGGAGGCTGCGGAGAATGTTGCGCTTGATCCCGAAATCGTAGGCCACGATGCGGTATCTCGTCTCGGGAAGGGGGCGATACATCTGCCCTGCAACTTCGACGAGAGGCTCGTTCAGCGAGGGATTCACAAGGGTCCACTCGCGGCTCAAGACTCCGTCCGGATCCCACTGGTAGGGAGTTTCGGTGGTAACCTCCTTCACGAAATCGGAACCCTCCATCGGGGTGGAGGCGCCGGCCAGAGCCACGGCGCCGTCGGCGTCGAGACTGCCGTCAGTGCAGAGCGTCGCCCGCATCGCCCCGGCGACGCGGAGGCGTTTGGTGAGGGCGCGTGTATCGATCCCCTCGATGCCCGGCACGCCAGCGGCGAAGAGGTAATCGTGGAGCGAGCGCTCGCTGCGCCAATTGCTCGGGATGTCGCAGAGCTCCTCGACGACAAATCCGCGCACGTGGACCGCTGCGCTCTCCGCATCGACTTCGCCGACGCCGTAGTTGCCGATCAGCGGATACGTCATCGTCACGAACTGCCCGCGGTAGGAGGGATCGGTGAGGATCTCCTGATAGCCGGTCATCGCCGT
>DGXY01000094.1:0-226 GCA_002396885.1 Akkermansiaceae bacterium UBA5020 | reverse complement strand
CGAGGTGTTGAAGCAGACCTCGCCCGTATGGGTCGTGGCGGCCCCGAAACCAGTGCCGTGAAAAACTGTCCCGTCCTCGAGCGCGAGGATCGCCTTGTTCCGTGTTCTACCCATGCAGGTTGCTGGCCCGGGGGAAAAAGGGCCTTGGGAGCATGGCAGAAAAGCCGGGGGATTCAAATGGTTTGTCGGGAAGGTGGGGGCGGAACAAGAGGCGGGGTGCTCGGGC
>DGXY01000093.1:26604-37507 GCA_002396885.1 Akkermansiaceae bacterium UBA5020 | reverse complement strand
ATAAACTTCTCGGGTGATAAACTCCTCCGATCTGTTTAAATTTCCATTACTTCCATAATTTTCAAAATCACAGGGAGTTAACATCATGCAAATTACAGAAGATAAATCAATCAAGGTCGAGCAGAACGCCGACCGTCTCGCGGACTTCATCATGTTCGCTCAGCGGTCTTTCCTGCTGGACTTGTCCAAGGAGCTGAACAAGGGGAACATCTCCTACGCTCAGTTCTTCCTTCTCGGCTACTTGGCCAACGAGGATTACCTGACCATGACCGACATCTCCAAGAAGATGGGCCACTCCACCGCAGCCGCGACCGGCTTGGTGGACCGTCTCGAGAAGCTCGGCTACGTTCAGCGCCTCCACGCCGCCGATGACCGCCGCAAGGTGATGGTCCAGATCACCCGCAAGGGC
Source organism: Akkermansiaceae bacterium UBA5020 (assembly GCA_002396885.1). Lineage (GTDB taxonomy): Bacteria > Verrucomicrobiota > Verrucomicrobiia > Verrucomicrobiales > DEV007 > Arctic95D-9. The sequence goes on along the minus strand of DGXY01000093.1, from coordinate 37,098 downwards.
ATCGAGATGGTCAGCCGCCTTCGCAACGCGATCGCCGACAGCATCTCCGAGGTCATGGTTGCCCAGGAAAAAGGCACCGACGAGGCGATCCAACCGGTCTACTCGCAACTCAGAGAGTTTATTGCCGCCCGCTAAGCCTTTCCGGCGGAAGTCTCCCGGAATTCCCGCAACACGAAACACACCGCCAGGCTGACCGGAGAAGAAAAAACTTACCCCAAAAGCGATTTTGAAGACGCCCTCGCCGCAAGCGGGGGCGTTTCCTTTTTTACGTGGGGCAATTTGGTTTGAAGGCCTCCTTCGGCTCGCCACCGGCGTTAACGGCGTTAACGGCGTTAACGGCGCTAACGGCGCTAACGGCGCTTACGGCGCTGACGGCGCTAACGGCGCTCACGGACTGAGCCGCTCAATGGTCCAGCCTGTCCCTGTTTCGCGACGGTAGATGAACCGATCGTGTTTTCTTCCCGGCTGGCCCTGCCAGAACTCGATCGACTCGGGGATGACGCGGTAGCCGCCCCAGAAATCGGGCAGAGGGACGCAGTCGGGTGCGCCGGTGTTGGGGAATCTCGCCTCGAACTCGGCGGCGCGCGAATCGAGCCAGGCCCGGTCGGGGATCACCGCGCTCTGCGTCGAGGACCACGCTCCGATGCGGCTGGCATAGGGCCGTGAAAAAAAGTAGGCCTGCGATTCCTCCCGCGAAGTCTTTTCGACCCGGCCGCGCACGTGGACTTGCCGCTCGAGTTCTTTCCAGAGAAAGAGAAGGGCGGCGACGGGATGGGCCTCGAGTTCGCGGCCCTTGCGGCTTGTGTAGTTGGTGAAAATCGTTACCCCGTCTTCGCCGAAGTCTTTCATGAGGAGGGTGCGCGAGTTGGGGAAGCCATCGAGACCGATCGTCGAGAGGGTGAGGGCGTTGGGTTCGCGCAAGCCGGCGGCAAGGGCCTCGCCGAACCATTTCGAAAAATGATCGAAGGGCGAAGCGGCGAGATCGGCGCGGCGCAGGGTGGCGGCGTGATAGTCGCAGCGGAGTTCGGCGATGGTTTTGACGACGGGATCGGTCATGGCGGTGGTTTCCGGGAAAGGGTTCTCCCGGAAATACGCCCCTCGCAAGCGGAGAGGCGCCCAATCTTCCGGTTGAAAGCCGGACGCGTCCGATGTCCACTGCTCCATGGGGACAGACACCAACCGCTTCGACGAACGTCTCGAGCGCATCCTTTTCGATCAAGCCACGATCCGCTCGTGCATTGCGGAGATGGGGGCGAAAATCACGGCCGACTACGCGGGCGGGGATCTCACCATCGTCGCGGTGCTACAGGGCGGCGTGCTCTTTCTCGCCGATTTGATTCGCGAGATCCGCCTGCCGCTGCGGATGGATTCGATCTCGGTGGCCAGCTATCACGGCGGCACGACGAGTTCGGGCACGGTGACCTTTCACCAGAATCGGCTCCCCGAGGTCGAGGGGCGCGACGTCATCGTGCTCGACGACATTCTCGATTCGGGGCGGACGTTATCGGCGATCATGGCGCGGATCGAAGCGGAATGCCATCCCCGCAGCCTCCGTTCGGCCGTGCTTCTTTCCAAGCAGGTCGAGCGCGCCGTGCCGATCGAGGCCGACTATCGCGGCTTCGAGATTGGTGATGAATTTGTCGTCGGCTACGGGCTCGACTATCAGGGCGAATACCGCAACCTGCCCATGATCGGGGTGCTGAAACGCGAATGGATTGGAGTGGTCGAATGAAGGTAACGGTGTTGTTTTTCTCGGTCCTGCGCGAGATCGCGGGGACGGATCGGCTCGAGTGGCCGCTCGACGATGAGGGACTCGCGACTGTCGGCGAACTCGTCGCAGCTTTGGAGGCGTGCTATCCCGGGCTCGAGGGATGGAAAGGCAGCCTCCTCCTCGCCGTGAACGGGGAATACGCCGATCGCGCCACCCGGATCGCCGCCGGAGACGAAGTCGCCTTGATGCCGCCGGTGCAGGGCGGTTAAACTCGAGCCGACCCCATCGCCGTCATGCGTGCGACGCCCATCCAGGGCAGTGAAAAGTCGCCCTCGGAGCCCGATTCGGATTTACATCAGGGCGGTCCCGGCCAACAATCCCGGGCGACGATGGCTTCCTGGTTCTACATCGATTTACTGGCGACCCAACAGGGGCCCTTCGACGAGTCGACCCTCCTCGATCTGAATCGTTCGGGCGAGCTGAAGGCGAAATCGCTCGTCTGGCGGGAGGGCTTGGAGGGATGGATCCCGTTTCGCGAGATCGCGGCCGATCTGTTTACCCATCTGGTGGCGGAGAAAGATGCCGCCGAAGGAACGGGAAGCAGCGACCCTCCGAAGGTCTCGATCGGGGTCTGTGCCCATTCCGGGCGAGTGTATCCGGCGGGGGAGATGCTGACCTATGGAGCGGCCTTGATCGGTCCGGATTTCAAGGACGACTTCCTCCAGCGTCTCATGGAAGGCGGGGCCGAGGAGATCGCTGATGCCACGGAAAGGACGGTGGATTACGTCGGATTCTGGTGGCGGACTCTTTCCTCGCTGCTCGATTACCTCATCAAGATGATCCCATCGGGACTGTTTATGGTGCCCTACTACATCTCCGCGGTTTTTGCCGGGAGCAAGGCGGCAGAGACCGACCCTGAATCGTTTCAAGGAATGACGGGGATGAGTGCGGCGATGGCGTTGGCTTACGGATTCGGGGTGCTCGGGACGATCGGGTTCAGTATCGCCTACGAGACCTGGATGGTGGGGAAGTATCAGGGGACCCTCGGCAAGCTCATCATCGGGGCGAGGGTGGTGAATCCCGATGGATCGCGCCTCACCTACAAGCGGGCCTTCGTGCGTTGGCTCGCGAAAAAGCCGCTCAATTTCATTCTCGTTTTTGGCCCTTCCACCTTGGGCTTCGGGCTCGTTGTCGCGCTTACCGTGGGCATGGCGGAGCGAGGTGATGACAATGGTGCCTCGGTGGTCCTGGCGATGATGACGGGTCTTTTCGCCTACGCGGCTCTTCTTGCACTCTGTTCGGGCGTCTATTGGATGGCGGCTTTTGATCCCGAGAAACGAACCCTTCACGACCGGATTTCCGCCACGCGTGTCGTGAAAAAGTGAGTCATTTCCTTTCATGTCTGCCCCTTTCCCGGAATCCGATGCGCCTGTGCTGCAATGTCCTTCGTGCCGAAGCCCGCTCAAGGTGGGGCGTCCTCTCGACCTTCTCGAGTCGTCGTGTCCGGTGTGTCGTGTCCCGGTGCATCTGACGATGTATCCCCGCCTCTTCGGTGGGCGGGAAGCGGCTGCGGAGGACGCTTTGGTGGGCGACGGAGAGGCCTCCTGTTCGTTTTTTCCGACGCTGCGGGCAGAGAAGATCTGCGATGAATGCGGCTGTTTCCTGTCTCACCGTGCGGCGGTCGACTGGGGAGCCCGCGATCTTTGCCTGCCCTGTGTTCACCGCCTCCGCGAGGTCGAGAGATCGTCCGACTACCTCGGGCGAACCAAGCTGAATGACCGTCGCGCGCTCTTTCTCGTCACTCTCCTGGCACCGTTTTCTCTCTTCACCGCCCCGATCGCGCTCGTCCTCCTCTTTCGCCACCGCGGGAAACCGGAGGGTTTCGTGCCCCGGAGCGGAATGGTGTGGTGGCTTGCCTTGATTCTCGCGGTTGGTTGTCTCGTCGCCTGGCTCGTCCTTCTCGTGGTGTGGATCTCGCTGGTGAAGAGCGATTTTTCCTGACCCGGAAGCCGGGCCGGGAACTGCCAATCAAAAAAAACGCCCCGGGTGAGCCGGGGCGTTTCAGAGAAATGGATGTGAAGGAAAGGTGGCTCAGGCGCGGGCTTTGCCGACCTTGCACTGGCCTTCGAGGGAGGCGCCCTCTTCCATCTGCAGGCTCACCGTATTGACCGAACCGGAGATCACCGAGGTGGGGGAGAGGCGGCACGAGTTGAAGTCGCCGTTGCCGACGATCTTCCCTTCGATCACGGCCTTCTCGGCCTTGAGGTTGCCATTCACGGAGGCGTTCTGACCGATCGTCAGGCTGCCTTTGGAGGTGATGTTACCCTTGATGGAACCGTCGAAGATGAGGTCGGTGGAACAATTCAGATCCCCTTCGATTTGGATGTCACTGGATAGATGGCTGCTCACGGTAGGAAGTCGTTTGAAGGTTTCGGTGGCAGGTCGGTCCCGGCGCGGGAGACGGCTGCGGGGCAATAGTAGCGTGAAAGTCCGGAGGGGTTGAACTCTTTTTTAAAAAAAGATGGAGAAACTCAAAGGGACTGGCCCGGATGGGCGGCGCCACGGGGCGCGAAAAGCGGGTGGCGACTTTCCGGATTTGTCGCATAATAAGTCCGTTGGGAATCAAGGCGCACGAGGTGCAGGGAGATGGTCGGCAAGCGTATTATAGAACCAGGTTTTTCGGATTGTCCGGTCCCGGGCCGGAGTTTTCGCGTGACGATGGCGGTGATCGGTGGGATCGCCCTCCTACAGCTCGCCGCCTTGGCCATCGGTATGATCCGCCGGGGGCCAGGAGTGCCAACGCCGCCGCCCATGCAGGCGTCCATCGCCGCCGTGACGGTGCCTCCGACCTTGCCGATGGAGACGCAGCCGGCATCGGCCCCGGTCTCCCCCGAGCCTGTCCCTGCAGCCGTCCCGGCCCCGGTCGTGAGTGACGTGATGGTGATCGATCCGGTCAGTGCGGCTCCGGAAGTCGCCTCGAACGGAACCCGTGGCGGGGCTTTTCCCCGTCCCTTGGCCGACGGTTCTGCGGGAAACCACCCTGCTCCGGCGACTCCAGGCGATTTTTTTGAAGCACTCGAGGCGGCGAGCCGGAGCCAACCGCTTACCGACGGCATCCTCGAACGCCTCATGGTGACGGCAGCAGAACTCCGCGCGAGCGGGAACATGCAGGGAGCGCTCCAAGCCTTTCGCCAAGTCGAGACCGCCCTCCCGGAGCACCCGCGCATCCTTTCCGAGATTGGCGCGACTCTCGGCAAGATGGGCCTGAAGGACAAAGCTGACGGCTACTGGGAAAAGGTCGATGGCCTCGGCGAGATCGGTGCGGGCCCCTTTTATCCGTTCGCGGCACTGACGCTCCGGGGTGAAGCCTTACCCGGGACTGCGTCCACTGCCCCGGTTGTGGAAGGCTCGCCTTCGGCTCCGGCCAAGCCCCTGAAGATCGGGGAGATCAAAGTCGAGGAGCAAGCCCCCACCAGCGAGGGACAAAAAGTCGGACTGCGCGTGACGATCGATGCTGATCCCTCGGTGAAGCCGTCGGGTGAGGATCTTTCCTTGCTCGTTTATTTTTATGATCGTGTCCCCGGCGGAGCGGTGCGGCCTTCGACGGCCGATACCTCCTATCTCTATCCGACCGAGCCCTACGACTGGCAGATCGACGGCACCGAAGTGATCGTGGTGAACTACCTGCAGCCCGTCTTCACCGAGGAACAAAAGCGCGAATTGGGCGAACGGAGCTTTTACGGCTACGCCATCGAGCTGTATTATCGAGACGAACTGCAGGACAAGGTCGCGATGCCCGCGGATATCGCCGCCCTTCGTTTCGAAGGCAATCCCGGGGGAGACGGCTCCGCGGGTGAAGCCCAGTCGCCGACTTTTCTGGGTCCTGAAAACGCCCTCTTTCCCGACCCCGTTGTCCCCTGATAATCCGCATGCAAACCGAGCGAGTGCTCCTGATCATTGACCCGTCTGAAGAGGATCGTCGCACGGTCCGCTCGATTCTTGAGACGAAAGTGGACCGTGTCATCGAGGCCGCCGACGCCTTTTCGGCATGGGAGGCGACGCGAGGCGCTGCCCATCTCACAATGATGGTATCGAACCTCAGTGCCGCTGAGGGCGGCGAGATCTTCGACCTGCGCGACCACCTCCACGGCGAGCTCGGTCCTTTCCCCTGTGTCTTCTGCAGTCACGAGGACATGACGCCGTTCTATTCGCGCGTCATCGACCGCGAGCGGCTCTTTTTCAAGCCGGTGAACCGGGGTGTTCTTCTCGATTGGTATGACTCGGTCACCAATCCCGATCCCATCGCCGATCCGGGGATGGAAGCCGCTGCCATGAAAACAGCTCCGGGTGAACCGGTCGGTTCTCCGGTGCCCGAGATCGCGACCACTCCGAGCCAGGAGGCGCCCGCCCAGCCACTGCCTTCGCTCGAGTCCGCCCCGATCCCCTTACCCGAAGAGGCACTGCCGGTCGGCACCCGCCTCGGCGATTACAAGCTCCTCCGCGAGATCCAACGCGACGCCGATTTCGCGCTCTACGAAGCGGAGCAGACCTCGATCGGACGTCATGTCGCGCTCAAGACGCTCTACCGCAAGCACCGCAAGGACATCAACTGGGTGCAGGGATTCGTGAATGAGGCAAGTGCTCGAGCCTCGGTCAATCACGCGGCGATTTCTCTGGTGTATGAATGCGATCAGGAGATGGGGGTGAACTTTTACACGCTCGAGCTGGTCGATGCCCCGAGTCTCAGTGATCTGGCCCGTCGTCGTGCCGAACTCGACGATGCGGTCCTCTGGAAGGTCGTCTCGGCGGCGTCGAGCGCTCTGATCTATCTTCGGGACAGTGGCATGTCGCACCGTCTTTTCACCGCACAGAGCATTCTCATCGTGAAGGGGGCCGAGCCTCGCATCGCCAACCCGGTGCGCGGGCGTGGCCTGCCTCTCGCCCCTGAGGACGAGCGACGTCAGATCGAGCTACTCGCCGATGCGATCCAACCCTTCCTGAAAAAGGCAGGCACGGATCCGGCGCTCTTTTCACTCGTCGAACGCATGGGCACTGACCGGATCGACGCGATCAACTCGATCGAGGGGCTTCGCAAAGCGTTGAACCCGCCCGATCCAAAGGTAGGGCTTTCCAATGCCCAGCTGGCCAAAATCACGGAAAAAGAGACCAATCGAACCGCCCTCGTCGCTGGTTCGCTCATCGGATTCCTCATCGTGGCAGGTGCCGTGGTAACTTTCCTCGTGATGGGGAGCCGTCCCGAGGTGCGGGACCTCGAGTTTTTCATCAAAGTGCCGACGGGGGTTTTCCCATTCCAGAACACCGGCGAGATCGATCAACCCGAATTCTGGATCGGCCGTCACGAGGTGACCATCGCCGAATATGCGGAATTCCTCAGCGATCTCTCGGCGCATCCTGACAAAGCTGCAAAACTGCGCCATCCCGAGCAGCCGGCCGAGAAAACGAGTTACGCGCCGGAGAAGTGGGACCAGTATCATGCGACGGCGCAAAAAGGAGGGTCCTTCTTCGGGGGCAAGATCGATCCGAATTGCCCGGTCGTCGGAGTGGACTTTTGGGACGCCCATGCCTACGCGGCCTGGCGCGGAGGCCGGTTGCCTACCGAGCAGGAATGGGAAAAGGCCGCCCGCGGGCGCTCTGGCAGCATTTATCCCTGGGGTGACGAGCTCGTGAATGCGAACTTCAACAGCGGTCTCGACCACGAATCGAAGGAAGGTGTCGCCGCCGGCAGCATCGATGGATTCAAGTATTGGTGTCCTGTCGATGCCGTCGCCGCCGACGAGAGCCGCTACGGTGTGATCGGGCTCGCCGGGAACGTCAGCGAGTGGACTGCGACCTGGGATGCCCATCCTGACGTGCCCGACAAGCGCGTGCCGCTGAAGCGAGGAGCCTCTTTTGCGACCACCGCCGGCTTCGAATTGACCGCTCGTCGTGCCGCCGAGACTCCCGGGGAACGCAACTACTGGACCGGAATCCGCATCGCCGCCGATCGTGAGGACCCCGTTTCGATGAGGACGGCTCCCGCCGCCGCGCCGGTCGCGGAGGAAGCCGCGCCTCCCGCGCCCGCTCCGGTCGCTCCCGAGGCGCCGAAGGAGTAAAAGCGGCGAGGACCAAGCATCCCTCCCTGTCTTCAGTCTGTTCCGCAGGTGTGGCGTCGTTTTTCCCGCTTGAGCGCTGGGGGGCACGGTCCTCCGTGCCCGCATGGGCGCAAATCGAACCGAACGTTTTCCCCAAGCCCCCTTCCGTGTCTTCGGCGTGTTCCGTAGGCAGAAATCTTCTAGCCAAACGAGGAAGGGACGGCCTACGGAACACGCGGAAAACACGGAATGAAAATGGGCCGAGATAGAGGCTGCGGGAACCAAAAGAAGCAGAAAAAACAAACGAACAGTGAGCTGGGATCGCTTTCACAGGAGCCAGAAACCCCGTGAGAATCGGAAGCCGATCCTTGCCTCCTTCTGTGTCTTCGGCGTGTTTTGATGCCTGCGGCATCTATCTCGATCTTCTGTAATTCCGTGTTTTCCGTGTATTCCGTGGGCCGGCCTCTTCTTCGCTCGATTGTAGGTCGTCCCTCTTTCGCTCGATTGTAGGTCGTCCCTCTTTCGCTCGATTGTAGGCTGTCCTCTTCCCGCCTTTCTCTCAATCGCCCAATCCCCGCGCCCAAGCCGAGACCTCGCCGTCTTCGTCAGCTTCGAAGGCGATAAGCATGGGGCGGCAGCAGACCTCGCAGTCGTAGTCCACCTCGCAGGGCGTCTCGTCGGGTGAGGGGAGGGAAACTTCGAACTCCTCGAAGCAGGTCGGGCAGGTCACGGGGTAGGTCGACATTCTGATTTCTCGATACGAGCGGACACGAAAAAAGGCCGGGCAAGATCGCCCGGCCTTTTCGAAAGGGATCGTTCGTTTCCTCCGATCAGCGCGCCTTGTCCGCCGCGATCTTTGCCGCGGCAGCCTTGGCGATGATATCGTCGGAGATGTTGCGCGGACAGGGAGCGTAGTGCGAGAACTCCATCGAGAACTGACCGCGACCGGAGGTCATGGTGCGGAGATCTCCGATGTAGCCGAACATTTCGCTGAGCGGGGCGTCGGCTTTGACGCGCACGCCGGTCGGACCGGAGTCCTGCGATTTGATCATGCCACGGCGGCGGTTGAGGTCGCCAATGACGTCACCCACGTGGTTATCGGGGGTGAAGACGTCGATCTTCATGATGGGCTCGAGGAGTTGCGGAGCGGCTTTCGGGATGGTCTGGCGGTAGCCCGAGCGGGCGGCCACTTCGAAGGCGATCGCAGAGGAGTCGACCGCGTGGAAGCCACCGTCGAGGAGAGTCACCTTAAAGTCGAGGAGGGGGTAACCGGCAAGGGTTCCCTTGTCCTTGGAAAGGCGGAAGCCTTTTTCGATCGCGGGCCAGAATTCCTTCGGCACGTTACCCCCGACGACCTTCGACTCGAAGACGAAACCGGTGCCCGGTTCGCCCGGCTCGATGATGTAATCGATCTTGCCGTATTGACCGGAACCACCCGACTGCTTTTTGTGGGTGTAGGAGTCTTCGACTCGCTTCGTGATCGTTTCGCGGTAGGCGACCTGGGGTGCGCCGACTTCGACCTCGACCTTGTGGGTCCGCTTGAGGATGTCCACCTTGATGTCGAGGTGGAGTTCGCCCATGCCCTTGAGGATGGTTTCACCGGTCTCGACGTCGGTCTCGACGTGGAAAGAGGGATCTTCGCGCACCATCTTGGCGATGGCCTCCCCGAGCTTCTCGGAGCCAGCCTTGTCCTTCGGTGCCACCGCGATCGAGATGACCGGATCGGGGAAGACCATGGGCTCAAGCGTCGCGGGATTCTTCGGATCACAGAGGGTGTGACCGGTCTGCACGTTCTTGAGGCCCACGAGGGCGACGATGTCGCCGGCGACCGCGCCATCGCGCTCGATCCGGGAGTTCGCATGCATCTCGACGAGACGACCGATACGCTCGGTTTTGCCAGTGAAGCTGTTGAGGATGGAATCGCCCTTGTTGATCTTGCCCGAGTAGATGCGGGTGAAGGTCAGCGCACCATACTGATCGTCCATGATTTTGAAGGCGAGCGCGCGGAGCGGGCGGTCTTCATCGACGATGGCGAAATTGCCGGTCTCGTTTCCTTCGAGGTCGACCTCAGGCTGCGGAGTCACATCAGTGGGGCAGGGGAGATAATCGACGACGGCGTTGAGGACGTTCTGCACGCCCTTGTTCTTGAAGGCCGATCCACAGAAGGTCGGGAAGAAGTCGAGGGCGATGGTCCCCTTGCGGATGCAACGCTTGATCGTTTCCATGTCGGGCTCGGTGCCTTCGAGGTAGGCCTCGAGAACGGCGTCGTCGCTTTCCTGCTCCATGGCCATATCGATGAGCATCGCGCGATACTCCTCGACCTTGTCGGCCATGTCGGCGGGGACGTCGCCGACCTTGTAGTTTTCGGGGAGGCCGGTTTCATCCCAGATCCACGATTTGCGGGTGAGGAGATCCACGACGCCGCAGAACTGGTCTTCGATCCCGATGGGCAGCACCATCACGATGGGACGGGCGCCGAGGATGGTCTTGATCTGCTCGAGGACGCGGTAGTAGTCGGCGCCGATGCGGTCGAGTTTGTTGACCCAGATGACGCGTGCGACCTTCGAGTCGTTCGCGTAGCGCCAGTTGGTCTCGGATTGGGGTTCGACACCGCCGGAGCCGCAGAAGACGCCGATACCGCCGTCGAGCACTTTCAGCGAGCGATACACCTCGATGGTGAAGTCGACGTGG
>DGXY01000093.1:0-26424 GCA_002396885.1 Akkermansiaceae bacterium UBA5020 | reverse complement strand
ATGGTGAAGTCGACGTGGCCGGGAGTATCGATGATGTTGAAACGGTGGCCGTCCCAGAAACAGGTCGTCGCGGCCGATTGGATCGTGATCCCGCGCTCTTGCTCCTGCTCCATGAAGTCGGTCGTGGCGGCACCGTCGTGCACTTCACCGAGCTTGTGAATTTTGCCCGTGAGCTTGAGAATGCGCTCCGTGGTCGTGGTTTTGCCGGCATCGACGTGAGCGAAAATGCCGATGTTTCTGTATTTGGAGAGGTCTGTCATCTGCCTGATGGGTGGGGAATGAACCAATTTTTTTCGAGCGGGTATAGTGGTTCAAAGCCGCCCGAAGGCAACCCAGAATTCCGGAAACCGGGGATTATTCTCGACACACAAGGCGCTCTTCCGGGAATTCCCCGCCGAAATCGAGTTTTGGCAACTCGTCCGTCTTTTCCGGATCGGTTTTGTAGAGAAAGGAGCTGCCGCATTCCTTTTCGCGGCCGCCCCGTGCTTTGGCGGTGAAATGGGTGGCGAAACGTAGCGCGGCCCTCCGCCACGGCCCACGTGGCGGAACTCGCCGGGGGCTTTGCCCTCTTCGACGCCTTCCTTCGAACAGCGCTGAAAAGCGAGTCCGACGGATAAGGGTGCAAACGGGGCTGGTTTTCAGAACAGCTCAAGCTGTCCCGGCAGTCTTCGCCGGAACGCCCTGGTCGAGAGAACCTCTCTGGGACGGTCGAGTCCGGCGCGGCGTTTCGCGACCTCGAGGAGACGGGCGATCTGATCCGCGAGCGGACCGGTCCCGCGCATGCGGCTGCCGAAGTTCGCATCGTTCAGCTTGCCGCCGCGCAGTTCCGCGACCCGGCCGAGAATGAGCGCCTTTTTTCCGGGTTCGAAACGGTCGAGCCAGGCGGAGAAGATATCCTTCACCGTATGGGGCAGACGCAATACAGTGCCTGAGGCGAAGGTCGCCCCGTGCGCCGCCGCCGCCTCCATCAGAGCGGGGATCTCGTGATCGTTCAGCCCGGGGATGATCGGCGCGACCGAGACCCCGACGGGAATGCCCGCGTCGCTGAGCGTCTTCATCGCCTCGAGCCGCGCCGCCGGACGCGAGGCCCTCGGCTCGAGCACCGAGGCCAGTGGGGCATCGAGGGTCGTGAGCGAGAGGACCACGTTCACCGCGCCGTATTGGGCGAGATCCCGCAAATGATCGAGATCGCGGGTGACGAGGGCGTTTTTCGTGATGAGCCCGACCGGCTGCCTGAAGTCGGCGAGCACGGCGAGGCAGCCTCGCGTGATTTCCAGCTTCCGCTCGATCGGCTGATAACAATCCGTAATACCGCTGCACGCGAGCGAGTTCGGCACCCACGACTTTTTCGCGAGCTCCGCCTCGAGCAACTCGGGCGCCCGTTCCTTCACGAGGAGCCGCGTCTCGAAATCGATCCCCGCATTGTAGCCGAGGTATTCGTGATAGGGCCGCGCGTAGCAGTAGGCGCAGCCGTGTTCGCAACCGCGATAGGGGTTGAGGCTGTGGGTGAAACTGATGTCGGGACTGTCGTTCGCGGTGATGAGCGACTTCGTGTCATCGCGCAGGAATTCGGTGCGGAGGCGGCGGGGTTCGAAATCGGGATCAACCTTTGCGATCTCTTCCCAAGCGCCGTCGTCGCTATCGATCGAGAGGCGCTCGAAGCGGTTCGGCGGACTCTCGACCGTGCCGCGACCGCGATGGGAAAGGTGGATGGGCATGAAAACTGTCTTAATGAACAGTTATTGGTGGCGGAGTCAACTCTCTTTCCTCGACCTTCCTCACTCGCCCGATTTCCAAACAAGCCGCTGCGTCGCCGGATCGTTCTCGTATCGCACCGGCAGCGCCTTGCCATCCTGGAGGAGCCTCCCTTCGGCGTCGAATTCGAGCGGGGCTTTCTCCTTCTCTTCGCGCGTCCATCCGGTGAGGGTGCCGGATGTTTTGTCGTAATGATAGAGATCCCGCCATGGTTTCGAAGAGGTCAGGGTGACGTCGGTGAAGGCTCCGGAGTATCCGTAATCGACCGAGCGGATGCGGTCCTGCTGGTCGTAGCGGCGTTGTTCGTTGGGCAGGAAATAGAAGGTGACGAAACAGGGCGGCGAATAGGTCTCGCCATTGTCCGCGAAGACGCCGATCTCGATGCGGCGTGAGTTCAGCCCGGGAGACCCTGGCACGGGCCAGCCGGGCTCGGTCCATTTCACCCGGATCGTCGCTTCGGGCGCGGTCTCCGAGCGGGTGATTGCCACCGCTTCCGCGTCGCCTCGCAGGACCCGCCAGTGGATCTGCAGCGGACGGCCCGCCCATTCCTGCACCCTCGCCACCCGCACAGTGATCTCGCGTTCGCGCGCCGTGCCGCGAAAGACGCGGGCGATCACCATGCCTTGGTCCGCGAGCGATTCTGATTCTCGGCCGGGTCCCTCGAAACAATCGATCCCGGGGCGCGGGGCGGGCGATTCGCGAACGAGTTCGAGGTGAAAAAGCGGAGGCAAGGTTTTCAAGGTCATGGCCTGGGCCGTGCGCATCATTTTCTCCTCGTCGATTGCTTCGGCAGCGAAGACGGAAGGATGGGCCACCGCGGTCAGGTAATCCTCGCGCCCCTTCACCGACTTCAGCGAACTCCGCAGGATCTGCTGGACCACGGGCATGAGCAATTTCTGCCGTCGCAGTTCCTCCTTCACCGCGGGCGGGAAGGAAGCGAGCGTCATGGCGACGGCGTTGAGGAGCGTTTGGTCCGATCCCGACGAGCCCTGGGAAATGAGGAGGTAGGGAGTGTTCGTTGCATAGAGGTCACCATAACCTGACAAACCCTCACCGGTGGGATCGTGATCCTGATGCTCGGGATAGATATAAAGCTGGTTGGCGAGGTATTGGCCGGCAAGAAAGGCCATCCCTTCGCGAGTCGAAGACAAGAGCCTCGGGATGCTCGCGCCGCCCACGGCGGAGCTGGCGAGCGAGGCATTGCCGATGACGGTCTCGGGCCGGATTTCGCTGGGTGGGCCATAATCCTTTTTCTGCTCCCGCTGGCTCTCGAGGTAGAGCAGGGGTCGCAACTGCGGATAACGGGCGAGCTCGAGCGGCGAGTGCCCCCCGTCGCGGTTGTCGTAGTAGTCACCCGCATGACCCGCCGCCGCGCCGGCCTCGAACCATCCCTTCAAAAGCACTCCGGCCGGATCGGTGCGGGTGGTGAGAGGTGGTTTCGTCTCGTCGGCGAAGAGCGGCGTTGAGCCTAACCAAACCAGGAGCAGCAAATGTCTGGCGGTTTCGGAGTGGCTCATGGTTCGGTGGAATTCACTTCATCACATGCACGACCTTCTCCGAGAGATCGCCGCGTTTGCCCTCGGGCCAAGATTCGCTCGTGGGCCAGCCGAGGTAAAAGAAGCCGAGGCATTTGTCGCGCGGATCGGAGAGACCTAGCCACACGCGCATCTCATCCGTGTAGACGAGCGGCGGCGTCCCCCAGAAGGCGGCGAGCCCGAGGGCCGAGGCGGTCAGGTGCATGTTGTGCACGGCGCAGGCAACGGCTTCGATCTCCTCGATTTCCGGGATCTTCTCGATGCTCTGGCGTTTCATCGCGATGGCGATGGTGAGGGGCGCCTTGAGGGGATTGCTCCGCAGCTTGTCGAACTTGTCCTGACGGAATTCCGCCTCGGGCGTGACCTTGCGGTAGAGCGATTGGCAGAAGTCGGCGAGGCGCTCGCGCCCGGCGTCGGTGAAGAGGAAGAAGCGCCAGGGTTCGGTCATGCCGTGGGTCGGCGCCCAGTTCGCATTTTCGATGATGGCGGCGATGAGGCGCGGATCAATGCCGCGGTCGTCCATGTCCTGGGGTTTGATGCTGCGGCGGCGGCGGATGAGGGCGTTCGCGGCAGCGAGACGCAGCGACATCGCGTCGATCGGAGGGGTGGGAGGGGAATCGCTCATGGAGAAAAAAGGGATCAGCGTCGCGGACGCTTGAGGAGTTCGAGGGAGTGGGGACCGGGTGCGATGAGCTGTTTCCGGTAAAGGGTGCCGACGGCTTGTTTGAAGGCTTTTTTGCTCGCTCCGAAGAGGTCGTGAATCTTTTCGGGCGGACTGGCGTCTCCGACTTCGAGGCGGCCGCCGTTGGCCTTGAGCGCTTCGAGAATGCGACCTGATAAATCGGTGACGCGTCCGAAGCCGACCGGTTCCAGAGCGAGGTCGATCTTGTAATCCTCCTTCACCGCGCGGATGTAGCCGGTCAGCTCTTCGCCGGTCGCGAGAGGACGGCGGATCTCGCTGTCGTGAATGAGACCGCGATGGCGGCCATCGACGACGGCGGCGTAGCCGAGGGGCGTCTTTTCGAGAACGATGAGCGGCACCTCTTGTCCCGTCACATACTTCGGCGCCGTCTTGTCGAGGTAGCGGCCGAGTTTGCTCGTGGCGATGAGACGGTCGCTCTTGGGATCGACGAGGATGCGCACCACCACCGTCTCGCCCGGTCGCACCGGCTTGCTCTGCTCCGCGAAGGGCAGGAGGAGATCCTTGGCGAGTCCGAAATCGAGAAAGGCGCCGACCCGCGGATTCACTTCGAGCACCTTCAGGCCTTTGAACTCGCCCGCCTGGGCGTGGGGCAGGGTCGTCGTCGCGACGATGCGGTCCTCGGAGTCGCGCGCCACGAAGACGCGCACCTCGTCGCCCGGTTCGATCTCAGGCGGCACCTCGCGCGTTGGCAGGAGCACTTCGCCGAGCTGCCCGGCGTCGAGGTAAAGACCGTGATCCGATTCACGGAGAACGACCAGGGTACGGATGCGGCCGAGAAGTGACATGATAGAAATCTCTTACTCTTACCTCCTACTCCTACTCAAAGTCGGAGTTCCAGAGTGCTTCGTTTTTTGAGTAGGAGTAGGAGGTAAGAGTATGAGTATGAGTATGAGTGAAAAGGTCTAGCGCCAAGCGAGCTGATGTTTTTCACCGTGCTGGGGATGCTGGGGATCGAGGGCGCGGAGCTCGAGGGCGAGGCCTCCCTCCGAGAGCGTGGCGCGGACCCAGCCGTTTGGCCTCGCGGAATGGAAGACGTAGGCGGTCGGGGGAAGGTTGATTTCGTGGAGGCCGTTCGCCTCTTTCTTCATCAGCCAGGTGTGGCTGTGGCCGTAGATGTAGGCCTTCGCGGCAGGGTGTTTGCCGAGGAGATCGAGGAAGGGCTGGCTGTCGACGAGTCCGCTGATCTTGATCTTCTCATCGCCCGGGATGATGTCCTCGCGGAAGACCTGGGGATAATGGTGGCCCACGAGAATGGCGGGTTTGTCAGGATTCGCGGCGAGGAGTTTTTCGATCCACGCAAGCTGGGAGGCACCGAATTCGCCCTCGACCTGGTTCACGTAGCGGAGCGAATCGAGGAGGATCCAGTTTGCGAGCGGTGTCTCGAGGATCGAGCAATGTTTGCCCTCGACCGGCGATTCACCTGTGGCCTCGCCGAGGGCGGTCGAGAAGTGGGTCCGATCGTCGTGATTGCCGAGGGTGAAATGGACCGGCAAGCCGGACTCGCTGAGGGGATCGAGGAGGGAGAGAAAGGTCGTGTAGTCGCCCGGTTGGCCGTCGTTGTAGGCGCAATCGCCATCGATGATCACGCCGGCGAGGGTCTCCTTCTCCGCCACCACTTCCGCGACGACCCGGCGCAGGTGATCGGCCATGTTCACGCCCTGAGGGGACTTTAGGGCCGCATCGGCGGCGATGTGGGTGTCGGAGAGCAGTGCCCACGTTTCCGTTTGCGCGGCCCTTGCGCCTCTCTGCGGAAGAAAGGGCGAAAGGGCGAGGATGGTTCCGCCTCCGAGGAAGCGCCGGCGCGAGAGGGGATCGAGGTGCAGGGGCATGGACGGGAATATGGCCGCAAACGCGGACAGAGCAAAGAAGGCTTTACGCCGTGGCCGAATCCGGGGTTCTATTTCCCTGATGAAACCCTGTCTGCTCCTCGCTTGCGCCCTCTTGACCGCGACAGTCCTCTCCGCCGCCGAAAAGCCCAACGTCATCTTCATCCTCGCGGACGATCTCGGGTATCGCGAACTCGGCTGCTACGGACAGGAAAAAATCAAGACGCCACGCATCGACGCGCTCGCCGCTTCGGGGATGAAATTCACCCGCGCCTATTCGGGCAACGCCGTCTGCGCTCCCTCGCGCTGTGTCCTCATGACCGGCAAACATCCCGGCCACGCTACCGTGCGCGACAATGCCTCGGTGAAGCCCGAGGGACAACACCCCCTCTTTGCCGCCGATGTCACCATCGCCGAGCGCTTGAAAGCACAGGGCTACACCTGCGGCGCCTTCGGCAAATGGGGGCTCGGCAACACCTGGTCGGAGGGTAATCCCAATCAACAGGGCTTCGACCGCTTCTTCGGCTACAACTGCCAGGCTCACGCCCACAGCTACTACCCCGCCACGCTCTGGAGCGATGGAGAGCTTTTTCCGCTAAAGAATGATCCCCCCGTGCCCGGTCACGAAGGCCTCGCTCCCGGTGCCGACCCCACCGATCCGCGCAGCTACGACCGCTTCAAAGGGCAGGACTACGCGCCCGACCGCATCCACGAGCAGGCCCTGAAATTCCTCCGCGAGCACCGCGACGGTCCCTTCTTCCTCTATTATCCGAACGTCATTCCCCACGTAGCCCTGCACATTCCCGACGCCGAGCTCGCGCCCTACCTCGCGATGAAGTGGAACGACCCGCCTTTCACCCGGGCCAAGGCCGGCTACACCCCGCATTTCACTCCGCGCGCGGCCTATGCCGCCATGATCTCGAAGCTCGACACCCAGGTCGGCGAAGTCGTCGATCTTGTCGCCGAGCTCGGGCTGACCGAGAACACCCTCATCGTCTTCACCTCCGACAACGGCGCGACCCATCTGAAGGACGAGGTCGACTACGAATTCTTCCAGAGCGTCGGCGAGCTGCGCGGGCTGAAAGGCGAGCTCTACGAGGGCGGCATTCGCGTGCCCCAGATCGCGGCCTGGCCCGGCAATATCCCCGCCGGCACCACGAGCGATCGCGTCACCGGATTCGAGGATTGGACGCCGACGATCCTCGAACTCGCCGGCCTCGCCCCTGCCTCGCCCAGAGAGATCGACGGCATCAGCCTCGCCGCGACCCTGCGCGGAGAGAAGCAGGAGTCGCGTCCCTTTCTCTACCGCGAGTTCTCCAGCTACGGAGGCCAGCAGGCCGTCTGGCTCGGGCAACGCTGGAAGGGCATCCGCACGAATTTGAAAAAGAAGGGAGTGAAAGCCGATCTCACCGTGCATCTTTACGATCTGGAGGCGGATCCGTCGGAGACGAAGGATGTGGCCGCGGAACACCCGGAGTTGGTGAAGGAGATCGAGGGCTTGATGAGGAGTGAACGGGCGGTGTCGGAGGCGTTTCCGTTTCCGGCGTTGGATGAGTGAAGGCGGGATTTACCGCAATCGAGCGAAGAAGGGGAGGCCTACGGAATAAGCAGAAAACACGGAATGACTGAGGACCGAGATAGATGCCGCAGGCATCAAAGGGCACGAGAGGGACACGGAGATCGGGAGGAGGGGATTCTCGAGCGAGGCGGAAACCAACACCCAGGTGCCTTTGACGCACGCCCTTCCATGACAAACGGCAGGATCCTCGGTGATTTGATTTTTCCACTCGGTGGAGAAATGCAATAGGTCTCTTCGAAGAGCTCCGCAGGTGCCCGGATCCCATGTCGTTTGCGGGGCCGGTCGTTCAGCTTCTTCGCGATCGCGTTGCATCGGGCCTGCTACGGGATCAGCGTAGGGCAGCACCCCTGACATCGACGAGGTCGAGCGCGACGCCGGACGAGATCGCCGCAAAGTTCCGCCCGGCTCCCCCTCAATCCCAAACCCAGTGCTTCAGCCGCAGCTTCTCCGCGAGTCTCGTCGCTTCGATTGCCCGGGGGCCGCTTTTTTCGGCGAGGGCGTCGGCGATTTCTATGGAGGCGGCCCAATTCTTTCCGGCGTTGAGGATTTCGATGGCGGCGAAGCCGGCGCGGAAGACCCACTCGGTTTCACCGGGGGCGAGGGGCGTGGCGAGGCCGGCGTTGTCGGTGCGGGTCTCTTCGACGATGGACTTGTAAATCTCGAGGGCAACGGGGGCCTTGCCGAGAGCCTCGAGGCATTTGCCGCGCCGCACCGCCGCGTTGTAGCGCCAGAGGGCGGGGGCGGACTCGAGGTTGGAAAGGGCGGCGAAGCGGTCGGCGGCTTCGGAAAGTTTAGCGGCATCGCGTCCGGAGGCGAGGGCCTCGAGGTAGGAGGCGTAGGCGAGATCGGCCATCACCGCGAAGCGCAGGGGCGAGGTATCGGCTAAGCGCTCGAGGAGAGCGGTGAGCTCGGCGCGGGCTTCGTCGAAGCGATCGAGGGAAAGGAAGAGGAGGGCGAGCTCGTGGGCGGCCTCGTTCGCGAGAGGGCCTTTGGCTTCGATCAATTGCCGCCATTTCGCGACGGTCGCGTCATTGGCCGCGGAGGTTTTGGCTTCCAAGAAGCGGGCCGTCTCGGCGTGGGGGGAATCGGGGAATTCATCCGCGACACGGCGGAAGGAGAGAGAGGCTGCTACGAAATTTTTTCGCGAGACCTGCTCGGCGGCGAGGATCATGAGGATCTCCCCGAGGTAGCGCGACCCCGGCCAGTTCGCGACAAACTCTCCGGCCCGCTGGAGGAGGGCGGTGTCGTCGCCCTCGGTCAGCTCGACCCAGACCGAGTTGTATTCGAGGCGTTCGCTCTGGGCGAGAGTGAGGGGACGGGTTCGGAGGACGTCGAAGATCTCCCGTGCGGCGCGCGAGCGGGCGGGGGCCTGGTTTAGGTGGATCTCGGCGAGGGCGAGCTGTGCGTCGATGTTGGCGGCGTGGTCGGGATGCTCCTGCACGAAGGAGGTGAGCCGGTCAAAGGCGTCTGGGTCGCCCTTGGCGGCGAAGTGGAGACCGCCGAGGTAGCTGAGATCGGCAAGGTATTCCGAGCGGGGATTGTGTAGGGCGAGGGTCTCTTCGAGGGCGGCGAAGGTGGCGGGATCGTCGCCCCTCAGGGCGGCGACGGCGGCGTTGAAGAGATCGCGCGAGGCCGCCTCACCGCGACCTTGCTCGGCGAGAGTGGCGAAGTGCCGGGCCGCCTCCGCGAAAGCGCCGGAAAGGTAGGCGCGCGAGCCGATCGAGAAGTCGAGACGCTCGCGCAGGTCGGCGCTGAGATCTCCGGCGGCGAGGGTGGGAGGATCGGTCAAACGCAAGCCCGCCTCGACTTTCAGTGCGGGATCGGCGGTGGCGGTGGCGAAGGCGTCCAGATTCGCGTCGCGCGTCGCGGTGTCGCCGAGGAGGATGATCTGAAAGAGGCGGGCGATCTCTTTGCCGGGGTAGGTGGGCGATTCCCCCCAGGCCTTGAGCCGCTCGGCGAGTCCGGGAGGTCTTTTCCCCTCGAGGAGGGTTTCGAGAAGGAGAAAACCCTGTCTCGCCTCCTCCGGTGTGGCCGCGAGATCGAGGAAGGCGAAGACACTGGCGACGGCGCCCTTGCTGTCACCGCGTTGCCATTGCAGGGAGCTGCGGAGCCGGGTGAGGGAAAGGCGCTGCGATGCCCACGCGGGATCGGCGGTGTCGGCTTTTTGAAGAAAGGTCAGGGCCTCCTGCGTGCGACCGGCGGCGGCCGCGATCTGGGCGAGGCGGAGAGTTTCCTCGGGAGAGGTCGGCTGGATCGCGGAGGCGACGAGGTCGAAGGCGGCCTCGCGCTGGCCGCTGCGGGAGAGGCAGACGGCTCGGTTGAGGAGGGTCGAGGGCGGAGCGACCGGCATAGCGGCGAGGTGGAGCTGGTAAAACTCGGCGGCCTCGGCAAACCGCTCCTCGACCTCGAGCGCGGCGGCGATCCAGTAACTGGTGGCCGGGGTCGGGAGGAATCCCTCCTGCGCCTCGAACCAGACCACGGCCTCGGCCGCGGAGCCGTCTTTGACGAGCGCCTCAAGGAGTCGTGCCGCGACGAAGTTTCCCTCGGGACCGGTGGTCTCGCCCTGCTCAAGGAGATCCCAGCAGGCGCGGAAATGGGTCACGGCGGTGCCGAAGCGTTCATCGGCGAGGGCCTGACAGCCTTCGCGGAAGGGGACGAGATCGGCGAGACTTTCCTGAGCCCGGGCAGGGGAAACGAGGGCAAACGGAAGCGCCAGCGCCAGCCAAAGAAGCAATCTTTGTCCGGGGCGTCGAGAGCTCATGCCCGGCTGTTGCGCTTCACGTAGTCGATCACCTTCGCGTCGTCCTCGCCCGCGGACCAGACGGCACGCAGGAAATCGGCTGGGGCGATGTCGTGGCGCTTCAGGAACGCCCGGTCGCCGCCGCAGCAATACATGCTGTTGGGATCGAGCTCGCCGCGCAATTTGGCGCGGGCTTTCGCAAGGATGCGCGGCAGCCAGACGAAACCCTCGACCTCGCTCGTCTTGGCGGGTAAGTCCGAGGGATCAAGGGTGCGACCGCTTTTGGCTCCCCGCATGATTTCGCGGAGGTAGTCGCGGCGCACGCTCGCGACCGTGACGGCGGTGGTGAGGCTCGGCTCGCCGATCTCGGCGAAGTCTTCGACGAAATCAAAGAACTCGCGAGGCTGGTAGCCGATCGAATCGAGGAAGGCGAGATCGTCGGCACCGTAGTAGCTCGAGTAGTCGGTATCTCCCGAGCGATACCGGGTGAGGCAGCGTTCGAAGAGGGCGGAGAAGGTGGAATCCCAGGTGTAGGACATGAGGAGGAAGTAGAAGGTAAAAGGTAAAAAGTAAAAGGTGGGGGAGGTCGGAGGGCAGCATAGCCGCGAGCGAGTGGATCCCGGTGTGCGATGGGCAGAAGTCGTTGCGGAACGGGTTGGAGGAAAGGTCGGGAAAACCCGTGGATCGATTACTTACTGAGCTCGAGCATGCGGAGGATGGGAGTCTCGGCGGCTTTGCGGAGACCTTCGTCGAGGGTGACCTCGGGATTGAGATCGCGGAGGCAGAGATAGAGCTTCTCGAGCGTGTTCATCTTCATGTAACGGCACTCGGCGCAGGCGCAGCGGTCCGTCGGTCCCGGGATGAGGTTCTTTCCAGGCACCTCGCGGCGGAGGCGGTGGAGCATGTTCGCCTCGGTCACGACGATGATGTCGTGCGCCGGGGTCTCGCGGCAGAAGTCGATCATCTTCTCGGTCGAGCAGACCTCGTCGGCGAGGAGGCGCACCGCGGTGGTGCACTCGGGGTGGGCGACGACGACGGCGTCGGGATGCTCGTCCTTGATTTTGCGGATGCTGTCGCGGGTGAACTCGACGTGAACGTAACAGTTGCCGTTCCAATACTCCATCTCACGACCGGTCTGCTGCGAGACCCAGGCACCGAGATTCTGATCGGGAGCGAAGAGGATGGGGCGGTCCTTCGGCGCGGCCTCGACGATGCGCACGGCGTTGCCGCTCGTGCAGATCACATCGGAGAGAGCCTTCACCGCAGCCGAGGAATTGATGTAGGTGACGACGTAATAGTTCTTCTCCTGGTTGGCCTCGAGGAAGGCGGCGAGGTCCTCGGGCTGGCACGAATCCTCGAGCGAGCACCCGGCATTGGCATCGGGCAGGACGACGGTCTTGGCCGGGTTGATGATCTTCGCGGTCTCGGCCATGAAGTGAACGCCGCAGAAGGCGATGACGTCGGCGTCGGTCTCCTGCGCGCGGAAGGAGAGGCCGAGCGAGTCGCCCACGTAGTCGGCGATTTCCTGGATCGCGGCGATCTGGTAATTGTGCGCGAGGATGACGGCGTTCCGCTCTTTTTTAAGGGCGAGAATGTCGGCGCGCAGGTCGGTGGAGGAGGCGAGGGTCGAGGTCATGGGGCAAGAGGTTTTTGAAGGAATGTCAGGGTCACCCGATCACGCTCGGATTGAAGCCTTTGCGCAGGGAAAGTTCGGTGGTGATGCCGGGATCGAGCCGAGTCTCGCCGGAGATGAGGCCGCCGTCGCGGAGTTCAAGATCGATCGCGGCGAGGTCGCCCTCGACGATGCCGGTGCGGGCGACGCGCACTTTGCCCGAGCAGGTGAGGTCGCCGATGAGATGTCCGGCGATCTCGGCGCGGTTCGCCATGACTCCGTCGGGGAAGCGGACCTCGCAGTTTTTTTCAATGACGAGTTTCTCGCAGTGGAGTTGCCCGCGCACCGTCCCGGAGTGACGGAAAACGGCGTCGCCGGTGCAGTCGACGGAGGCGTCGATCGATCCGCTGACGGTGAGGTGGTGACAAGCGATCTCGGAGTGGTTGATGAGGCCGCCCTTCTTCGCGATGATGATGTCGCCACGGGTGCGGAGGGTGTGGCTTTTCACCGTCTTGATCTCGTAGTTCGCCAGACTGATGTAGGCGCTGCAACGATCGCACTGCGTCGATTTGGCAAAACGCGAGACGTCCTGATGATGGTGGCAGCGGAAGCAGCGCACGCGGATCTCGGGGACGCTGTCATCGCGGCGGCGGCGGTCATCAGGTGCCGCGTAGTTCGGCGGCATCTTTTCCTTCTCGGCGACGACGACGGTCTGCCGGGCGGATATGAGCGCTCCCAGCGAGCCCTCGGCGAGGGCTTCGCGGCCCTGGGCGTTGCGACCGAGCGAGGGGCCGCTGTTTTCCAAGGATTCCGGAGTGGTGACCGGGGCACCGAGACCGAAAAAGGCTCCCGCGGTGAGTTCCTCTCTGTCTCCGGCAGAGCGGGGGGCGTGCTCGGGGAGGGGACGGGCTCCGGCTTCCTGTTCCTCAGCCGAGACAAGCCAGGAATTTCCGGCGGGCATGGGAACTCCGGCGGGCTCAGGCGCGGTGAGCAGCGGATGGCGCTGGCGCGGTGGGCGCACCTCAGCGATGCCTGAAACCCGGAGACCGGGGTTCGCGATGGCGACGCCCTTGCGGGCGCGGAAATGCTCGCCGCAGGACCGGCAGAACGAAGAGATCACCTGCGCGGGTTCCTGCTGGATATGGCCGCAGTAGGGGCAGGTGAGATCCACCTTTTTCGAGCGATATCGTTTTCCGAACACTTCTGTTGAGGGGTAATGAAGAAAGGCGCGCCCGATCCCTCCGGCGCGCCCCGCGGCCGTTCTCGCCAAAACGGGAGCAGATCAAGAAACGGGTCTGCTCACTGGCCTTCCGTGGGCTGGCCGCCCGCGGGTTTGGCCGGTGCCTTGTTCCCCGAACGCGGCGTGCCGACAGTCGACGATCCCATGAAGGTCGCCCCTTCTTCGATCGCGAGTTTGCCGGCGGTGACGTCTCCGTGGAGGATGGCATTCTGTTTGAGTTCGCAGCGGTCGGTGACGGTGATGTTGCCCTCGATGCGGCCGAAGACGACGACGGAGCGGGTCTTCACATCGCCGACGATCTGGGCATTCTCACCGACGGTGAGGTCGCCTTCGGAATTCACTTCGCCTTCGATGCGACCGTCGATGATGAGGTCGTTCGAGAAGCGGAGCTTGCCCTTGATCTCGACATCGCTGGAAAGGATGTTTTTGCCACCGGTCATCCCGGAGAGCGGAGCAGAGACGCGTGGCTTGGGAGCGGCGGCGGTTTCCTCGGCGGGCTTGCTGGTGTCCGAGCTGTCGTCCTGATTGATGATTTGTTTGAGCACGGGTGGAAGGTGTTTGCGAGTTACAGGCGATCCCAGGCGAATTCCTGAAATGGTTCTTCGGAAACTAGCTTAATCATCCGTAAATGGAAAGATCTTCTGCGGGATAGGTCCAAATTTCACTCAGCGTTGGATGATAGTGAGGAATTCTTAACAATTGTCCCGCCGTCGCATGGAAGGCCATCGCCACGACGATTTCGTGGATGAGTTCGACCGCCTCGGGACCGACGACGGCGCCTCCGAGGATCTCGCCCGTGGCCGTGTCGGCGATGAGTTTGACGAAGCCGTGGGTCTCGCCCATGACCATTGATTTCCCATGATCGTCAAAGGGATAGGTCGCCACGGCGACAGCTCGTCCGGCTTCTGCGGCCTCCTTCTCGGAGAGGCCCACGGTGGCGACCTGCGGGTCGGTAAAGATCCCGAGTAGCTTCAGCCGGTAGTCGATCTGTTTCACCGGGCCCTCGACCTTGCCGAGATGGACGGCGGCGTTGTGGGCGGCGATCTCGCCTTGCTCGATTGCGATGTGGACGATCTCGTAGGGACCGCAAACATCGCCGGCGGCAAAAATCCCAGGGACGGAGGTGCCTTGATCCGGCCCGCAGAGGACGCGTCCGGAGCCTTCCTCGAGGTTCACGCCGACGGCCGCGGCCTCCAAGGTGCGAGTGTTAGGGATGCGCCCGACGGCCTGGAGGATCTCGTCGGCGGTGATGCGGTGAAGTTCGCCGTCCTGCTCGAAGATGACCGTCTTTCCTCCCGTGTCGTGTTTCTCCACCCGCACGAGCCGGGTGCCGGTGTGGAGGGAAAATGACTCGCGCCCTTGCAGCGCCTTTTCGAGGGACGCGGCGACATCGGTGTCCGACGAGGAGAGCAGGTGCGCGCTGCGCTGGATCACCTCGACCCGTTTGCCGAGGCCTTCGAGGTAGCAGGCCATCTCGAGTGCGATCGCTCCGCCGCCGAGCACGATGAAACTCGCGGCCAAGTCCGTCGCGTCGAGAATTTCGTCGCTCGTCCAGTAGCCCGTCTCTTCCAGGCCCGGCACCGGCAGTCGCGTCACGACCGATCCCGTTGCGATGAGGCAGGATCGAAAGTTGATTTCAAAGGGATCTCCACCTTCGAGCGGCGTGACGATCACGGAATCCTTGCCGCGGAATGCCGCTGTCCCGCGGATCAGGTCGAAGCGCCCGTCTTCGAGCTGGCCGCGGCGGTAGTCGGCGAATTCGCCGATGAGGCGACTTTTCCGCGCGATGATTTCGTCCGTCCGTATTTCGAGGCCGCCCGTCCGCAGGCCGAATTCCTCCGCGCGACGCATCGAGCGGAAGCGATTGGCCGATTCGATGAGCGTCTTCGAGGGCATGCAGCCGCGCAGGATGCAGAGACCGCCCAGATCGCGGGCACCATCAATGACGGCCACCGAGAGCGCGAGATCATGGGCGGTGCGCGCGGCCGCATAGCCGGCGCTGCCACCGCCGAGGACGAGAAAATCGTAGGTCTTGTTCATGACATGCGTGAGGCGGGGGGAATCAACTCGTGCTGGACGGGACGCCTGCACCGCGTCATCCTTGCGCTTCAAACCCATCCCCCGCAAGTTGCAATGAAATTGACCACCCGTATCCTTCGGCAGAGCAGCCTCGCCTTGCTTCTTTTCCTGTGCGCGTGTGAGAAGCCGAAACAACGGGTTTCGTCCGAGCCGCAGAAGGCCCCGGCTCCCGAGGTGTCGGCACCAGAGGTCGCAGCGCCAGTCGCGACACCCGCTCCATCCGTCACTCAGCCAACCCCTCCCGCTCCGGAGGGCAAGGCTTCGGAAGACGAAGGAAATCCGACTTCCTCCCCGGATCCCGAACCCGAGCTGAGCGTGGCGATGGAAGGGAAAAAGATCATCGTCTCCGGTGCGCTTCGCAGCAAGATCCAGGTCGATCGCATTCTCGAGGCACTGAAGCGCGAATTCCTGGAACACGAGATCGAAAACTCCCTGGTGGTGGATTATGACCGCATGGGGGTTGGTTGGGGGAACCGCGTCGCCGACGAATTCCTCGTGCCCTTTCTCCAACAGGTCGCGAACGCGAAGGTCACCTACCGCGAGAGTGTCGTAACCCTTGACGGTGAAGTGAAATCCCCCGGTGAAATCCGGATGATTGCGGAGATTGCCGTTCCCGTTTTCTCCGGAAGCACGACGCAGGACCTCAAGAACAACCTGAAAGTCTCCGCCCCGGCCAAGCCCTGACCGATGTCCCTCCGCCTTGAGATGCTCCAGGTCGCGCGTCTCGCGCGCTCCCTGCTCGGCGACGAGGCCTGCAGTCTCGTGGAGGCCTACGTGCGTTCGCAGCAGAATCCCGACGGCGGCTTCCGCGACCGCGAGGGCATCTCCGACCTCTATTACACGAGCTTCGCGATCGACGCCCTCAGCGCGCTGCAGGTAGATCTGCCGCAGGACTCCCTCGCCTCTTTTCTTGATTCGAAACTCGCGGATTCCAGTGAACTCGATTTCGTGCACCTCTGCTGCCTTGCCCGGAGTTTCTCGGCCCTGACAAAACCACCTTCACCGGCCTTGCTCGCGCCCGTTTTCGAGGGCATCGAGCGTTACCGCACCGACGACGGAGGCTACAATCAATCCGACGAAGACGAGACCGGATCGGCCTACGCCTGTTTCCTCGCCTACGGCGCCTACGCCGACCATCGGCTCGCCCTGCCGGATCCAGATGGCGTGGCGCGTTGCCTCGATTCGCTCAGCGTCGCGGGCGGGGCTTGGGCGAATGATGTCGAGCTGCCCATCCCGAACATTCCCGCGACCGCCGCGGCCGTCACCCTCTGCCGCAATCTCCGCCAACCCATCCCCGCGGAAACGGCGGGCTGGATCCTGAATTCGTGGCATCCCTCGGGAGGTTTCCTGCCCTTTCCCGGCGCGCCCATGCCCGATCTGCTCTCCACTGCCGTCGCCCTCCACGCCCTCGATGGATTGCAGGCCGGTTTCGCGGAGCGGAAGGATGCCATGCTCGATTTCGTTGATTCGCTCTGGACCGCCGCCGGGGGATTCCACGGCACCTGGGACGAAGAGGAATTCGACATCGAATACACTTACTACGGGCTCCTCGCCCTCGGTCATCTCGCCCTCTGATCCTCCGCAATGATCGATCCGAACCGGCTTCGAGAGACCCTGACAAACGCACGAAACGCGCTTCTCGCGGAGCGGAACGTGGACGGGCACTGGACCGGCGAGCTCTCGACCTCGGCCCTTTCCACCGCCACCGCTCTGGTCGCGCTGGGCTCTGTCGATCCCGTCAAACATCGCGAACCCGTTGCGGCCGCGTGCCGCTGGCTCGTCGCGAATCAAAATGCCGACGGCGGCTGGGGCGATACGGTGAAGAGTTTCTCCAACATCTCGACGACCCTGCTCTGCTGGTCGGCCCTGACGCGATTCGGCGGTGAGCCGGCGGGGCAGGCGATCCGGAGCGCCTCGCACTGGATCCGCGGCTACGTCGGCTCGCTCGATCCCGCGATCATCGCCGAGACGGTGAAGGCCCGCTACGGGAAGGACCGCACCTTCTCCGTGCCCATCCTCATGCTCTGCGCGATCTGTGGCACCCTCGGTCCGTGCGGATGGGATCAGGTGATGCAGATGCCGCATTGGCTCGCCGCCTTTCCCCGCCATTGGTTCGCGATCCTGCGTCTGCCCGTGGTGAGCTACGCCCTGCCCGCCCTCATCGCGATCGGTTACGCCAAATCGCGCATGACGATGGCAACGTGCCGTCTCGCCCTTTGCGATCCCCTTTGGCCGCGCCTTTCCAAACTGCTCACCTCGATCCAGCCCGCCTCGGGGGGATTTCTCGAAGCGGCCCCGCTGACGAGCTTCGTCACCATGGCCCTCGTCAGCGCCGGGGAGCGCGATCATCCTGTCGTGAAACAGGGCGTCTCCTTTCTCCTCGAGACGGTGCGCCCTGATGGGAGCTGGCCCATCGATACCAATCTCGCGACCTGGGCCACGACGCTCGCGGTGAAGGCGCTCGGCGCGAGGCAAGAGGGTTCCTCCGGCGATGGTAAGCTCTTCGATAGCCATGGGCAGGTAAAACGCTGGCTCCTCGATCAGCAATACCGCGAGCGCCATCCCTTCACCGATGCTGCGCCCGGTGGATGGGCCTGGACCGATCTCAGCGGCGGTGTGCCCGATGCCGACGACACGCCCGGTGCGCTGCTCGCCCTGAAGGTGCTTTTGTTAGGATCGACGGATGAGGAGTCGCTAGCCGCGGCCGAGGCCGGGGTCGTCTGGCTCCTCGATCTGCAGAATCGCGATGGAGGCATTCCCACCTTTTGTCGTGGCTGGGGGGCACTGCCCTTCGACCGCTCTTCCCCCGATCTCACCGCCCACACCATGAGGGCGTGGAGGGCCTGGCGGGAGGAAATGCCCTCCGCGATCCAGTCGCGCATCGATCGGGCGACGGAGCGGGGCCTCGCCTTTCTCCTCCGCGAGCAGCGTCGGGACGGCTCGTGGCGTCCGCTCTGGTTTGGCAACCAACACCGCCGTGACGACGAGGAAAATCCAACCTACGGCACCGCGAAGGTTTTGCTCGCGCTAGGAGAGATCGATCCGTCGAGCGACGTGGTGAAGCGAGGGGCGGCCTGGCTGCTTTCCCATCAAAACGAGGACGGAGGCTGGGGGGCCTCCCAGGGCACCACTCCTTCGACGATCGAGGAAACCGCCCTCGCCCTCAGCGCCCTGACATTCCTCCAATACTCCACGACTCCATCACTCCACTACTCCGCCGCATTCGCCCGCGCCTTCGCTTGGCTCGATCACTCGACCGAAGGTGGCACCCGTTTCGAAACTTCGCCGATCGGCTTCTATTTCGCGAAGCTCTGGTATTACGAAAGCGCTTATCCCATCGTCTGGACGGTCGAGGCGCTGGGGCGCCTCAGTCTCATCGTGGAATCGGAGGAGGCGGAATCCGCTCGGAGTCCCCGCCACCTCCCGCAGAAGGCGTGATGGGCGGTTTTGGCGGACTCGTCATGACGGGTTTGGGCGCGGGAGCTGTCGGAACGACCGTGGCCGGAGGGGCGGGCGGAGCCGGAATCGCCGTGCTGGGTGCCGAAGGCGTCTGACGGAGCGGAGGCGGGGAAGGGATGCCGTCGCCGACGCTCGGGCCGGTCATCGGTCGTCCATTCGCATCGACCGGGGCGTAGGGAGCATTGCCGGCCACGGCTACTCCGGGAGCCGGAGGCAGGGGAACGGATTGGATCCCCGTCATCGATCCGGGCACTTGACCGGGAATTTGACCGGGAATCTGCGGGGTGACGATGCCTGACGGCATCGGAGGGATCACCGAACCGGGCGCGATGGCCGAATTCGGCATCGTTGCGGTGGGGGCGTAGGCTCCCGTCAGATCGATTGGAGTGGTCGTGCCACCCGGGGCCATCGAGTCGACGATGAGAGGCTGCCCGTCAGGGCGTGCCCGCTGATCGCGGTAGACCCAGATCGTGCGGAGCACTTCCCCGGTGTTTCCGGAAATGTAGAGTTTGCCGACGAGACGGCGCGAGGCATCGAGCAATTCGAGACGCCAGACCAGCTCGGTCGAGTATTCGCGGAGGCGCAGCAGGTAATCGCAGCTGTCGAAAGCCATGCGCGCCTTGCGGGCCTCGCCTTCAGCGATGGTGAAGGCGGCGACACTGTCGACACTGATCTGCGAGACGCCGAAATAACCGAACGGCACGTCGTCGGGGTAGCGGAGATCATCAACTCCACCATCGCCGGCACGGCCGCCACCCGCCCAGAAGCGGTAGAGCAGCTTCGGCGCGCGTTGGTCGTAGGCGAGGACCTGCCAATCGCTCGGTTGGGGGATGCCGCCCTGGGCGCGCATTTCCGCGATCCATTGGGTGGCCTGTGGACCGAACTGGGTCGAGACCAGACCGAGGGCGTCGCGGGCCGAGAGATTGGTGCGCTGGGCCTCGGCGGACGGGACGACCGAGAGGATCGCGGCGGCCAAGGCGGTGAAAAGCGGGGCGGATTTGTTCATCGTGGGCTGGGAGTCGTCTCTACAAGAGCGTTATACGATCCCGTGTTGTTTGATCTTAGCGCGTTTTTTTCCCGGGCGAAACCGGTCAATCGCGCCCGTGGCCGCGATGGCGCGATCGCGAGAGAAAAGGGGATGGCCTCCACCGCGGCGTTTTGGCAAGATCCCGATTTGTCCTGACTTGGACAAGAAAGGGTGAGATCCGCGAATCAACAGGGTATCTTCGCAGCAGCGCTTGTTTTGGCGTCGAGCGGATTCGTTTCCCCGAGTGAAGCGGTCGATTATCTCCGCGAGATCAAGCCCGTGCTGGCGGAGCGTTGCCAGTCCTGCCACGGCGCCTTGAAGCAAAAGGCCGGCCTGCGGCTCGACACCGCAGCGAGCCTCATCGACGGAGGGACGGACGGAGCGGTCGTCGTCCCGGGGAAACCGGACGAGAGCCGGCTCCTCGATCGGCTCACCACGGAGGATGTCCACAAACGCATGCCCCTCGACGCCGCTCCGCTGAAGCCGGAGCAAATCGCCGCGATCCGCGCCTGGATTCTCGCCGGGGCTCCCGTGCCGCCCGATGAGAAGGGCGAGGCGGATCCGCGCGATCATTGGTCCTTCCGCCGCATCGAGCGTCCCGCCGTGCCGGAGATAGCGGGGATCGGCCATCCGATCGACGCTTTTTTCGCCGAAAAACACCGTGAGAAAAAGATCGTTCCCGCTCCCGCAGCTGAGCGAAGCCTCCTCCTCCGCCGTCTCTACCTCGATCTCGTCGGTCTGCCTCCGACCGCAGAGCAACTCCGCGACACGCAGCCTTACGAAACGATCGTCGAGGACTTGCTCGCCAGTCCCCAACACGGCGAGCGCTGGGCGCGGCACTGGATGGACGTGTGGCGCTACACCGATTGGTATGGACTCGGCGACCAGCTCCGCAACAGCCAGGAACACCTCTGGCACTGGCGCGATTGGATCGTCGAGTCGCTCAACGAGGACAAGGCCTACGATCGCATGATCACCGAGATGCTCGCCGCCGACGAATTCGCACCCGGCGACGCCGAGGCGATCCGCGCGACCGGATTCCTCGCGCGAAACTACTACCTCTTCAACCGCACCACGTGGCTCGACGACACGATCGAGCACACCGGCAAGGCCTTCCTCGGGCTGACGCTGAACTGCGCGAAGTGCCACGACCACAAATACGATCCCATCGATCAGGTCGATTACTACAACCTCCGCGCCCTCTTCGAGCCCCACCAGGTGCGCCTCGATCCCGTGCCGGGCGAGATCGATTTCGAAAAGAACGGGATCCCCCGTGTCTTCGACGATCAACCCGGGGCCGCGACTTTCCTCCATGTGCGGGGCGATCCGGCGAATCCTGACAAAACCATACCAATCACCCCCGCCGTGCCCGCGGTCTTCGCGTCGTTCGCCCGGCCGATCGAGCCGATCCCACTGCCCGTTGGGGAATGGGCGCCAGCTTCGCGCGATTTCGTGAAGCGCGACCGCCTCGCGGCGGCGCAAGCGAAGGTGGCGGCGGCGGAAAAGGAACATGCCACCGCCATCGCGGCGGTGGCGGCCGAGCAGAGCGCGAGGGAGAAACGGTCCGCCGTCGTGCCGGCCTCTTCGGGTGCTTGGTTGCTCGACGAGTTCGACGGACCCAATCTGGCCCAGTGGGAACTGATCGGGGAGGGCTGGAGTTACGTCAATGGCGAGCTCCTGCAAACGACTCCCTCGCGCGAGGGTGCGATGTTGCGCAGCCGGGCCCATCATCCCTCGAATTTCGAGTTGAGCTGCCGTTTCACCACCACCGGAGGCACCACCTACCGATCCGTGACCTTCCGCTTTGATCTCGACGACTCGGGTCAAAACTCGAACCTGGTCTACACCAGCGCCCATGACCTTGGACCCAAGGTGCAGGTCGCCCATACCAGTGCGGGGAAGACCAAATATCCCGCCGAAGGCATGGTGGCCCGGCCCATCGAGGTGGGTAAGACCTACGATCTGCGATTCGCGGTGAGGGGGAAACTCGTCAATGTCTGGCTCGACGATGCGCTCGTCGTGGCCTACGAGGTGCCTCGCAGGTTCGCACCGGGAAAAATCGCCCTTGCAGGATTCGACGCGACGGTCGCTTTTGAGTCCATCTCGATCCGCACGCTCCCGGATCGATCCCATCTGCTGAACACGGCGACGAAGAGTTCCGTCCTGGCGCTTGGCAACGCGACTGGGACCCTCGAACTCGCCAAGGCACGGCTCGCCCTGGCCGAGGCTGAGCGTTCGCACCTCGTGGCCGTCCTCGCCGCTGATACCGCGGCACTCACGAAAGTCGACGACTCGCTCGCCCGCCTCGCCTCGCAACGCGAAGGCGAGATGCTACGGGCTCGTGCGAAGCTCGACCTCCTCACCCTCGGGACGAAGGGTGATGCGAAGAAATTGAAAGCGGCGGAGGAAGCGCTTGCCGCCGCCGCAAAGAAGATCGCGGCCAAGGACACGGCCTACACCCCGCTGCGCGGTGCGAAGAAGGCTCTCGAAACTCCGGAACACAAGGAAGACAGCTACGGCCCGACCTTTTCTCCGACCAGCACGGGGCGTCGCCTCATGCTCGCGAAGTGGATCACCTCGCGCGAGAACCCCCTCGCCGCGCGGGTCGCGGTAAACCAGGTCTGGATGCGTCATTTTGGCGAGCCGCTCGTCGAGAGCGTCTTCGATTTCGGGCGCCAAGCTCCGCGGCCCGAGCATGATGCCTTGCTCGATTGGCTTGCGGCCGAGTTCATCGAGTCGGGCTGGAGCTTCAAGCACCTCCACCGCCTCCTCGTCACCTCGGAGGCTTACCGGCGCGGTTCCTCGAATGCCGGGGGCGATCCCGCGACTCTCGCCGCCGATCCGACGAACCGGTTCTATTGGCGGGCGAATCCTCGTCGCATGGAATCGCAGGTCGTGCGCGATAGTCTCCTCCATCTCGCGGGAGGGCTGGATCCGACCGTGGGCGGTCCTCCTGTGCCGCCGAACGGACCTTCGAAACGGCGCGGTCTCTACTTCACCCATTCCCCTGATGAGGAAGACAAATTCCTCACCATGTTCGACAACGCCGACATCCTCCAATGTTACCGCCGCACCGACAGCATCGTGCCGCAACAGGCGCTCGCTCTCGCCAATGCGGGGATTTCCCTCGATGCCGCCGGGAAGATCGCCGCGCGGCTTCATGCCGCGAAGCCGGAAGGGGGCCGCGGGTCCTTCGTGGAGGGTGCGTTTGCGCTTTTGTTAGGGCGTTCGCCCGATGAGAGTGAGCGGTCCAACTGTCTTGACTACTGGACGGAGATGAGCGGCCTCGAGTCGGTCAAGGCGGCGGCCGATCCAGACGCCACGGTCCGCGCCCGCCTCGTGCACGCGGTGCTGAACCACAATGATTTCGTGACGGTGCGTTGAGGGTGAATCCCCGTTCCGCAACAAAGTTACCTCAATTACCGGTGATCGAATAAGCCTGCGAGGGCGCTGCCGTGACCCGGTAGCTCCCGAACTCCTTGCCGTTGGAATTGAGGAAGGACCAGATCTGTCCAGCTACCGCCTGCATCGACATGGACTTACCGGGCTGCAGGGCGCCGAAGGCTTGGGGTGCCTGACCGGGATTGACGCGGTTCACCGTCAGCACACGGGAGGAGGTGTTTGTGAAGGTCACAGTCACGAGGCCGACCGCTGCGGCAGGAGGATTCACCGCCATGCCTCCGCCTCGGGCGATCGGGAAATGCTGATTCGGTTTTCCCGAAGCCGTGTAGACTCCGATCTGCCGGGTTCCCAGGAGGATCGAGAAATTCTCCCCGGGTATCGCATGCACCGGCATCGAGGCACCGGGATTGACCGGTGTATCGGGATTGGCGACGACGACATTGCCCCGGTGATTGACGCGCCGGACGATGACTCTTTCCGGCATCTGGTTGGCAAAGGTCACGATCACTCCGCCTTGGGCGTGGCAGGCCTCACGGGATCCGGAGAACATCAGGGTGCCGACGAGGGCGACGAGAAGGGGAGCAGAGAAGTGGAAAATCGATTTCATCTCGAGTGGGTGGGCGATGGGAATGGGCGTTGATTCCGCCCTGCTCTCACTAGCGTTTTCTGGGCCGCAGGTCAACTCCTTAGCGGACCGGAAAGGCCGGTCCTGAAGATCATCCGGATCCCGCCCCTCCGCGATCACGTTGGGTGCGGGAATCTTTGGTGCTTTGACGCAAGGGTGCTGTTTCTGGCACAATGGAGGGGCCTTGAAATTCACCGGTCCCAGCATCGATCCAGAACTCGCACAGTCGCTGCGTCGGCGCGAGTTTCTCCATCGCGCAGGACTTGGCTTCGGCGGGCTCGCCCTGAACGCGATCCTCGCCCGCGACGGTTTCGCCTCGTCTGCGGCGGAGAGCGCCTACGTGCCGCCGAGCGGACGCCCGGAGTTCGCGCCGAAGGCGAAGAGCGTCATCTGGCTCTTCATGCGCGGCGGCGTCAGCCACATGGAAAGCTTCGACCCGAAGCCTGCGCTGAATCAATACGCCGGGAAATCCATCTCCGAGACTCCCTTCGCTTCGGTGCTCGATCCCGAAAAGCGGAAGAAGGTGCGGGTCGTCGTCGTGAACGATGCGAACGGTCAGCAGCGCACGAAGATTTATCCGCTCCAGACCGGCTTCAAAAAATACGGGAAGAGCGGCATCGAGGTGAGCGACTGGTTCCCCCACCTCGGATCGTGCGTCGACGACCTCGCCGTGATCCGCTCGATGTGGACCACCGACGACAATCACGGGGCTCAGGTGCAGTTCCACTCTGGCCGCCATATGCTCGACCCGCGCGTGCCCACGATCGGGGCCTGGGTCAATTACGGACTCGGCACGCTTAATGAAAACCTGCCGCAGTTCATCAACATGGGGCCGCGTTTCTTCGATCCGCGCGACGGCCATTACCTCGGGCCCGCCTACGACGCGGTGAAGTTGAAGATCGATCCGAAAAACCCGCTCGATTACGCGAAGCCCGAGGGGGCCTTTCCGGCGGAGGAGCAAAAGCTCGGCTTCGATCTCGTGAACCGGCTCAACCGGCTCAATCAATCCCGCTACCCCGGCGACGCCGCTCTCGACGCGCGTATCAAGAGCTACGAACTCGCCTATCGCATGCAGATGGCCGTGCCCGAGACGATCGACTTCTCAAAGGAGAGCGAGGCGACCAAGAATCTCTACGGCTTCGACCGAGCAGAGACGCGCCCCTTCGGCGAGCAGCTCCTCGCGGCGCGGCGCTTCGTCGAGCGCGGGGTGCGTTTCATCCAGATCATGCACGGCGACGGCGCGGCGGGCGCGTGGGACCAGCATTCGAAGCTGAAGGCGGAGCATTCCCGGCTCGCGATGCAGGTCGACCGGCCCATCGCCGGTCTGTTGAAAGATCTCAAACAGCGTGGCCTTCTCGAGGAAACGCTCGTCGTCTTCGGGACCGAGTTCGGCCGCACCCCCGGATCCCAAGGCGCCGACGGCCGCGACCATCATCCCTACGGCTTCAGCGTCTGGATGGCCGGCGGCGGGATCAAGGGTGGCATCGTCCACGGCGCGACCGATGAGCTGGGCTTTCACGCGGTGGAGAGTCCGCACTATGTCACCGACCTCCACGCGACCCTGCTGCACCAGATGGGATTGCACGGCCATCATCTCGAGGTGCCGGGACACAAACGCCTCGAGGTGGATTTCGGGCAGGTGATCCGGGAGATATTGTGAAGGTGGTGGTGAACACGGGTGGTAAGAGAGCTCGAAACCATCTCGGCCCACCGAACAATCGAGTTGAGATCCATCAGTTCATCCCGTTGGATTCCCTATCCATGATCGCCCACCGTTCCGCCTTTTTCCTTTTCGCGTTGGCATTTTCTCTTGGGGACCTCCACGCCGCCCCTCTCGTGATCCTCATTGATCCCGGTCATGGAGGCAACAGTGTCGCGGGGAGCCTCAAGGAACGCAGCAACAGTTCACCGAACAACGCGACGACTCCGGGCGGTCTGAAGGAGAAAGATCTCACCCTCGAGTTCAGCCTCATCTTGAGGGAGGAGATTCTCAAGGAAGCGACGAAGCAGGGCCGCACCCTCGGCGTGATGCTGACGCGCGAGACGGATGTGAACCTCGATTTCATCACACGGGCGAAGAGCTGCAATCGTCCCGACACCTCCTGCGTCGTTAGCATTCACTTCAACGCCACGGACGGGGCCAAGGCTTCGGGCAGCCTCGCGGTGATCGCGGCGAAGGACCGCAATCAGGACTACGAGATCGACAAGACCTTTGCCCTCGGACTGGTCACCGCCTGTTCGAAGGGGGTGCGCGATTACCTACCGAACTCGAAGGACATGGGCACGATCCACGACAGCCATCTCCACGGCGGGATCGGGTCGAATTTCTTTTTCCAACTCCAGCGCCAGCCGCACCTGAAGAGCAAGCCGAAGTGCTTCCTCGAGATCGAGTTCATCGACAACGCGGCGGTGGAGAAGGCGCTCCTTGAAGGGGACCGGGCGGGGAAGTTTCGCACGATCGCGGCTTCGATCGCGGGGTATCTCGTGTCCGCGACGGAGGAGGAGGCAAGAAGGAAGGAGTGAGACGAAGGTTCCCAAGCGCCGAACCCGGGGCGGGATTGTGAAATTCCTGACAGATTCCCATCCGGGCTTGACTCGATTTACGGGATTTCGTGAAGATCGAGTCACGTGGCCTTCCGCGATCTCGAGCGGTGAATCCCAAAAACGACTGGGTGGATTCCATCAGAATTTCGGAACTCAAGAAGATGTGGGAACTCGCCGCCGAAGGCAAGATCACCAAGTGGAATCAGATTCGCCCCGAATGGCCGGACAAGGAGCTCAAGCTCTACGGCGCCGGGAATGACTCCGGAACCCACGATTAGACCCTTTGCCAAAATTTTCT
>DGXY01000044.1 GCA_002396885.1 Akkermansiaceae bacterium UBA5020 | reverse complement strand
TCTGATGTCTGATAAAACCTTCATTTCAAAATCGTCCCTCGGACAGGGGGTGTTTGCCAAGGTTCCGATCAAGAGAGGCGAACTGATCTTCTACCTCAACGGAAGATTGATTGACTTTGAGGCCTCGACCCGAACGCTTGGGGAATACTCGGTGCAAGTCGGCTCAAGGTCCTATGTCGATCCGCTTTCCCCCGGGCGTTTCCTCAATCACTCATGCCAGCCGAACTCAGGATTTGTGAATGACATCGCTCTGATTGCAATTGCCCCGATCGCAGCAGGGGACGAGATTGTCTTTGATTATTCGACAACCATGTTGGAGCGCCACTGGGAACTCGACTGCGGGTGTAAATCCCAGCAGTGCCGGCGCCGGATCAGGGATTTCGACTTGATTCCTGCAACCCTCCAGCGCCATTACCTTTCCTTGGGCATTGTGCAGAGCTTCATCGTGTCCGCGCTGGATGATTCGGGGGCACTTACCCAGGTGGCAGCTTGATTCCGGTGCGGGTAAGAAGAGTTCCTCAGCCAGGAACCCGAAGGCGGATCCTATGGGTTTGCCTTTATCTCTGAAGAGTGTAATATTCAGGGATGAAGTCTTCTTCGACGGCGGTCTTGGTAACGATCCTCTTGGCCTTGGCTGTCCCGCTGAGCGACTATTTCCTGAAGATTGCCAGCACCACGAAGTCTCCGTTCCTCAACTGGAACTTCTTTGTTGGTCTAATGATCACGTTCTTCTGCACCTTCGGTTGGGTCCTTGTCATGCCCCACCTGAAGCTTGCTTACATCGGGGTGATCTACAGCCTCACCGTCGTGCTCAGCCTTTGCCTTGTCGGGGCCTTGTTCTTCGATGAACAACTCAAACCCTCGGAATGGATCGGGGTCGGTCTCGCCATCGCCTCGATGACCCTACTGTATCAGCGCATGGGCTGATTGCCGCGTTCGTCCATGAACCGGCGAATGCGACTGATCCTCCTGATTCTCGTCCTCTCGGGCGGATTCTCCCTCTTTCACCGGTTTGGCCGGTCGGTCTGGCATCCTTTGGCCATTTCGGCACGAGGTGAACGCACCATCGCTTCGGTCGTGAGTGAGACGACTTCGCGGGGACTCGGTTTCCGACCGGACGAAAAAGATCGGATCACCTCCCTCACCCTCATCGCTATCAAGGAGGAGCGCCGGGTCGAGGTCTGGGGCCACGACCAGGAGGGACGGCGCGAAGTTTTGCGGACCTTTCCCTTCCAAGGTTTCAGCGGAACCCTCGGTCCGAAGCTGCGCGAAGGCGATGGCCAGATCCCTGAAGGGCTCTACCGGATCGAGTATCTGAACCCCAACAGCAGCTACCACCTTTCCCTCAAGATCGACTACCCGAACGCCTTCGACCGGGAGAAAGGCCGCTCCGACGGTCGCGAGCGACTCGGCTACGACATTTTTATCCACGGCAAATCGGTCACGGTCGGCTGCATCCCCATCGGTGACGAGGCGATCGAGGAGCTCTTCACCCTCGTCGCGCAGATTTCTCCCGCAAAAGTCGCCGTCATCATCGCCCCCTGGGATTTCCGGGTGCGCGAAGAGGAACCGGAAATCGACGAGATTCCTTGGGAAGGCGAACTCTATGAGACCATCCGGGCCGCCCTGCAGCCCTTGGCCTCCGAAAAAGAGACCGCGGTTCCCTGAGAACTCAAATCCTCAGGATCGCCATTTCGCTTGCGGCGGCGAAGCCGGTGAGGATGGCCTCTTCGACCCGGCCGCGCCCGGCGAGGCAGTCGCCGGCAAAGAACAATCCGTGGGAAGCGCCCTCCCGCAAGGCGGACGCATCCGCCGCGGTCCGTGGATGGGCGTAGCGCCATCGTTGCAGGTCACTCCAAGCGGGGGCGGGGAGATCTTCACCGAGCAGCGATCGGAGCTGAGCCGTGGCAAAGGAGACGATCGATGCCGGAGCGTCCTCATAGTGCCGCTCCGACCAGCGGGGCGAAAGCTGCAAGACGAAGAGCGATTGCCCCACCGGGACCCGATCCGCCTTGCGGTTTTCCAGACTGACCCAGGCGAGGTCGTGATCGCGATCCTCGTTGATGAGGGCGTAGGCATTTCCGGGCAGGGAAATCGCTTCCGGAAAGCTCAACACAACTGAAAACTGACGCCAGTATTCGGCCTTTCGCAGCCCGGCAATGACGCCCATGCGGACGGACGAAGGGACGTCGCTCGCTTCGAGCAGATCCGCGGCCTGGGGCGCCGGCGGAGTCAGAAGGACGCGGTCGAAATCACCGAGCGGTTTTCCCGACCCGTCTTCGAGTTGCCAGCATCCACCGGCCCGCTTGAGCCGCGTCACGCACACTTCATTCGCGATGGTGAAGCCCCCTTTCGAGGCAAGGCGTTTTCCAAGGGTGCTGATGCCGTCGCGGTAGTTCCAGCGGGCCCCCGCGTTGCGTTCCGGATCCGCCGGTGAGATCTTCCCATCCCGATCGAAGGCGAGAATGTCGCCGACGATGCGGGTAAGACCCTCGGTCGGCAGCGTCTCAAAGACGAGTTTCGCGACCTCGTTGCAACCGACCTTGAAATAGTTCGCTCCGAAGTCATACCGGCACCCTTCCTTCGTCCTCGTCGCGGCACGGCCCGAGAGCCCACGGCTCTTTTCGTATACGACCACCTCTTCCCCCGCCTCGGTGAGACGGAGGGCGGCGGCGAGTCCGGCGACCCCGGCTCCTACGATGGCAATGCGGTGACCCATGACGAAAAAGGCATACGTCTCCCACCCCGATCCGGAGCAAGCGGCAGAAGTCGTTGCCTCTGACGAATGATTTTCGGTCGTAAATCTTGATCTTCCCGGAAAATCCAGTCATCCTGACTCGCGGTTTCCAGCTGTCGATTCTCTGTTCATGCGCTGCCAACGCCAGCATCCGACGAGTTTCCTTCCGGGGCGGTCCGCCTTTTCCCTGATCGAACTTCTCGTGGTGACCGCGGTGGTCGCGCTCCTCCTCGCGATCGCGGCGCCTTCCTTCTTCTCCTTCCATCAAGGAAGAAAGACCGGGATCCACGAACTCGCCGGCTTTCTCGAACACGCCCGGGCCGAGGCGATCGCCAGACGTGCTCCCCGCGCCGTCGCCTTCGCCGACACCGGCTTTCCCGACAAATCCGCGGCGCTGCGGGCCTACGCGCTCTTCGAAGAAGTGACTGTGGAAGACGGTCCCGGAGAGAACGGCCCGACGGCCCGTTTTCGCCGTCTCTCGCCCTGGCGAACGCTGCCCGAGGGACTCGTCTTCGCCCGCGGTGGGGATTTCGAAGTGATCGGGGGCGAGCCCTTCCGGACCCTCCACGATCTCAGGGGGGAACGCCGCTTTGCCGTGCCGACACCCGCCGGAAGCGACGGTGCCGAGCAACCGCTCCCGAGCCTTGTTTTCGGACCCGACGGAGGGATCCGCTCTCCTGTTTTCGCCGACGCCGACGCACTTCACCTCGGCATCGTCGAGGGCTTTCGCGATCCCTCCACCGGCAGGGTGATTCACACCGCGACGCGCGTCTCCGGCTCGGGACGCGAGCTCCCGAACGGCGAATGTCTCGAAGTGGGATACTACACCGGACGTCCCCGCATCCTCACCGACTGACGATGAGCCCGTACTCAGGCAAGGCCCGGCCGCGCCGATGCGCGGCATTTACGCTGACCGAGGTGACGATGGCGACCGGGATCATTGCGGCCCTTGCCCTCCCCCTTCTCGCCATGCTGGCCGACTCGGCCTCCTCGCAGGGATCGGCGCGCGACCGCGAGACGGCGGCACGGATCGCCCGGGGGTTTTCCGCAGCAATGGTGGCGTCTCCCTCGGGAAACTTCGAGATCCATCCCCACGCGGGAAACCCCATCGCGATCCCGGCACCGGGCGCAGGCGAAACGGTGCGTTTCTTTTCCTTCGACGCCGATGGCACCTTCCTCGGCGAAATCGATGCCGGAGCATGGGAAGATGGATTCCGCGGCGACGCGGGTGCCTTCCACCTCTTGCGCCTCCGGCTCGCCGCCTCACCGCAGCAAACGCCGGAGCTCCGCGGTCTCTGCGACCTCGAGCTGATCGTCGCCCAGCCCGCAGCCGCCGTGGCTTCCGCGCGGTCGCAGGATCACTTCCTCTCGCGCCTCGTTTCGCCATGAGCCAGACGAAGACCCCTGACAAAACACCCACTCAGCGCGGCACGACCCTGATCGAATTGCTTTCGGCCATGGCCATTCTCTCCGTCCTCATCCTCGTCCTCGCGACGATGCTCGATGCCGCCTTCGACGGCTTCCGCGACGGGGCGGAAACGGTCGCGCAGCGGGGTGAGGCTCGGGTCGCCCTCGCTTGGATCGAGCGGGATCTCGCCTCGCACGTGAGCTCGCGTCCGGCGAATCTGCCACGGCTCCCGGCGGGCATCTCCGAGCAGCAACGCGAATCTTTCGAGGGGCGTCTCTTCCTGCCCTTTGAGGTGAATCGCCTCAGCGGATCGGGTGAGCCGAGCTTTCCCAATGCCGCGAACGGATTCGGTAGCCTTGCCTTCGCCACCCGCATCGGCACGAGCAACGACGAGACCCGCGAAACACCTCCCGCCGTTGTCGGCTACTACGTCGCTTACGCGAGGCATTCGCCGCTCGCCGGGGACGACGGGGCCGGGATGAAGTTGTTCCGCCACTACCGCCCGGGAGGACACGCGACGGGAGAAGGCTACGCCGACGGACTCCTCCTCCATGCGACACGGGCGATCAATGACGACGGCGACCCCACCCGGGCGCTCGGCGCGCCCAAAGAAGCCGTCGTGCGACAAGGCCTTTTTGAGAATGCAGGATTCCCTTTTCTCTTCGCCAGTCGCGAGGATCCCAATACGACAGCGGGACCCCGTGCCGCCGTCCCGCCCTGGCCCGCACGGCCCATGAGCGAGCGACTCGTTTCACCTCCACCGACCTACCTGCCAACGAGGGGCTCGGACGGGGATTGGGCGGATCCCACTTCACCCGTGCACGATTCCGTCTTCCCGGACGAAGCCATCTGCGATCACCTCGTGCGCTTTGAACTGAAGCCCTTCCGCCGCGTCAACCTGCCTTCGGGCGGCTCATCCCTCATGGACGCATCCGCCCTGAATCAACATCTCGGCCTTTCCGGCGGTGACGAGTGGCCCGCGCTCGTCGCTCCCGATCTCATCGAAGTCGTCATCACCGTCGTGGACGAGGTCACCGCCAGGCGGCTCTCCCGCTACGAAGACTGGATCATCGACTGGGACCGGGTCGAGTCGCCCGCCGCCACCACCGCTGATCGCGCCCTCCTCGCCACCAGCCGCACCACCCGTCAGCGCATTGCCTTGCCAGCGCGAACGCCATGAAGTCGAGCCCCTCCCTTCACGACCGCGGCGCCGCGCTGATCCTGACCCTCGTTCTCGTGGCAGTCATCGCCCTTGTCGTCGTCTCGCTCTTCGCCATCACGAGACAGGAAACGACCCTCAGCGGCGCCGTCTCCGCGAGCGTGCGCGCCCGTCTCGGCGAAGAGGCCGCCTTTGCCGAAGCCTCGGCGAAACTCGGCGCTCTCACCGCGAACGACGCCTACCTCGTCACTCTCGGGCGGCAGGGTTCGGGCGCGGCAGGACCTTCGCGCCACACCTTTGTCTCCACTCCCGCAGCCGATGGCATCACCCATCATCCGCTCTTTGCCGGAGGTGAAGAGCAGCGCGCCGCTCTGCCTGACTTCGATCGCGCCGATACCGCGAGCCTCGTCGACACCGCCATCGCCGTAGCAACCGTCTCTTTCGCGGGAGAACCGCGTGCCGATGCGATTCGATTGCCCCGGCTCAGCGGGCTCGATGCCTCGGGAAACGTCGTCGCGGAAAACCCCAGGCCCGAAGTCGGTTTCATCGAGCTGCCTTCCGACTCGGCCTCGCCTTGGCGCACCCGTTACACCTATTGGATCGAAGACCTCGAAGGGTATCCAAACCTCGACGTGATCGGGACACAGGCAGCTCCTCATCCCGATGCCGCCATTCGCCCCGGATACGCTGCCCACGATCATCGCGTGCGGTCGACCCCGGCCGCATTCGCGATGGAGCGAGCGACGGAGAAGACCTATCACTTCCCCCTCGCGCACCGCGGCCAATCCCTCGTCGATCAGGTCGCGCCGGGTCTTTCCCCGCGCGAGATCGTCCTGCAAAGTTGGCCGATCGCGGGTGGAATCCACCCTTATCGCGACGCCTCGCATCTCCTCGGGGAGAGGCATCATTTCTCCGGTTCCCATCACGACTTCGTCGGCGAGCCGAACCGCGAACCGACTCGCTTCGCGAGTGGCCTCCAGCCCTACCGCACCATTCCCCTCATTCCCCACGGACACGGCTATGTCGACGAGGGCAAACCACGTTTCAACCTCAACACCCTCGTCGCGAGCCGCGATGTGGGCATCGCCGACCTCGTCTCGCGGAATCTGCCCGCCTTCGCGGATCGGCGCGGCGGGTTTCCCGAAGACGAGGATTACCTCGCCACCCTCGCGGCGAATGCGATCGACTACACCGACGAGGACAGCCAGCCCGCGCTGCCTCGAAACACAATCAACGCCGGCGCGAGAGTCTTCCGCGGCGTCGATACCTACTGCCCGGTGAACGAGTTCTTTCTGAAGTTCACCTACGTCGGATACGAAAGGGCCGGAGCCCGCGACCTCCTCGTCTTCGAGGCGACCCCTTACGTCGAGTTCTGGAATCCTTTGAACCGCGAGGCGAAGATGGAAACGATGCGGCTGCGCTTCCGTTTTCTCGAGCGCATCCGCTTCCGGGCGAACTCGGTCTGGCACGAAATCCGCGAGAGCCACCGCGTCCTCGACGAAGCCTTTCCTGCGAACGGCGGACTCGCCGTCAGCGTGCCGCCGAATCACTACGAGGTCGTGAGCTTCGGCCGGATCCGCTGGAAAGTGCCCGTGCCGCGACCTCCGCTCGTCGCCTTTCCCCTCGTGCAGGATCTGCGCGGGGTCGCGAATGTCTCGGTGCGAGCCCACTACGAACTGTATCTAGGCAACGATCGCATCGATCAATGCGGACGCCCCGAGCCTAACGAAGACCCCAATGCCCCGACCTATGGATTCTTCTTTCCGCGGCACCAGCCCGTCCTGGCCGGCGGCGAGTTTTTCCTGCGCCTCGCGACGCCGTCACTCGCGGGAAAAAGTTTCGGTTTCAACGCCGGATTCGGAGCCCACCTCGGGGATCCGTGGATGCCGTGGTATT
This sequence comes from Akkermansiaceae bacterium UBA5020, assembly GCA_002396885.1. GTDB lineage: Bacteria > Verrucomicrobiota > Verrucomicrobiia > Verrucomicrobiales > DEV007 > Arctic95D-9. The sequence continues at coordinate 49,094 of DGXY01000044.1, read as the reverse complement.
CCCGCGCCACCGCGGAAGATGCCCAATACCGGCTCAAGGCGACGCCCGCTTTCCGCAATTTCGATCACGACAAAGTCACGACGGCGCAGCCCGACCGCTTCAAGGATCAGAGCCGCGCCCGCGATTGGCCCGACCGCGGATACGATGCCGGGCTGGCCCCCTCCACGAATCCCAATTCGGACACGGAGTTGCCCGACTCCTTCAACCGCCCAACCACCACGGCCGAAGCCGCTTTCGCTCCCTGGCGGATCAACAATCAAGGCCGTTTCTTTTCCGTCACCGAATTGGGTAACCTTTACGATCCCGTCATGTGGATCCCCGGACCGGCAACCGGTCCCGACAGCCTCGTCGCCAAGCAGACCACCCAGCAATTCGGCCTCCTCCGCGACGCCCACCTCAAAAGTCTCCCCATGGATGCACAACCCGGTAAAATGTGGGGTGGCGGCAACACTCTCCGCATCGGCCGCCCCGAGCACGAGCGCTTAGACCAACCCGGGATGCGCGCAAGCCAGTGGCTCGATCTTTTCCACGCCGGCTACAACGGGACGAATCTCGGTCCCGCTCCAGGAACCGGCACTTCGGTCGCTGACCTTTACCGCCACCACGATCCGCGCGATCACCAGCCGCCACCGACCGCATCCGACCCGGTCGAGTCGCAGACCGAACCCTATGCCATTCTCTACGATCCCGAGCTGAATGCGCAGGGCCGCTACGCGCTTGTCTACGGCCACCTCAATCTCAACACCGCCCCGACCCGTTTCGAGATCGAGACGCTCCTGCGCGGTCCCTTCGTCTCCTGCGACCTGCGTCTCGAGCGGGATGATTACAAGACTCCCGACTACGTGCGCGACGGGGAAGGCGGCCCCCTCCGGAGCGGGCTGAGAGAGGACGCCATCCCCCTCATCGCGGAGGGAATACTCGCGGCTCGCCCGTTCTACAGTCCCTCGCATTTCGCCCGCGTTCTTTCCGGGCTGATCGACCGTCACGACGCCCTGCCCGATCATCATAACGACGCCGAAGCCGAGGAGACCTTTGCCCGGATCTTCAACACGACCACGCTCTCAAGCCGCCACTTCCGCATCCATTCCGCCTCCGAGGTTTACCATGGCACGACCGGAGAAGTCGTGGGGCGCGCGGGCCGCGTCCGCGAAGTCTTCGTGCGACCCGAACGCGAGGCCGACGGCACGATCGTAGGGACCCGGATCGAAACTCTCTCAACTCGCGAACGCTAAACGATGAAACGCTCCCTTTTCCTCCTCCTCGGTTGTATCCTGACAAACCCACCAACTCTCCCCGCGCAGGAGCCCGCCCCGGAGGCCGCGTTCCTCAACGTCGTGAATCTCGTCGCCCTGCGCGAGCCGACCACGATCCAGCTCGGTGGCTTCGCCCTCAACGGCGGCGAACCCATGCCCACCGGCGAGAGCTCGGGACTGCTCGCGATCCTGCCGGGGAATCATTCCCTGACCCTCACCAATCCCGGAGCCAAACCACGCGAGTTCTCGTTGCCGCTCGTCCTCGAGGCGGGCAAGACCGTCGCGGTGATCTGCTATGAGGAGGTCAAGGAATACCGCGATGGCAGCCGCGAGGCGAAACTGCGCTGCTCCGTCCTCGTCGAGGGTGATAAGGCAGGGCCACGCCTCAGCATCGTCTCGCTGCTCCACGATCCCCTCGTGGGCATCTCGCTCTCGGGAAAGGAAGTGACCTTGTCGGTGCGCGAGGCGCATCAGGCCCCGGTAAAGCTCGAGGATTCCATCACCGTCGTCCATCGCGGGCGCACCCTCGCGGAATTTGAAATCGCCAAGCCCACCCACTACCTCGGCTTCCTCTTCGAAAGTCCCGAGAGCGGGGAAGTGGGGTTTTCCCTGATCCAGAACGAAAAGCTCGAGTATCAGGCACCCCTCGCTGACGACGATGAGGAAAAGGAGAAAGCGGAGTGAGGCCGCTCCAATCGCTCAAGGCACGAGCGTTTTCCCCGGCTCGCGGATCGCGGCGATGACCCGCACGGCGTCAGCCACGCAGCGCACGTTGTGGACGCGGAAGAGGTCGGCGCGGGCGACGAGTCCCCGCACGAGACAGGCGATCGTGCCGGCGTCGCGGTCGACCGGCACGGGCAGGCCGAGGACCTCGCCGATCACCGTCTTCCGCGAGATCGGCAGCAGCACCGGCAGATCGTAGCGCTGGAGCCGCTCGAGTTCGCGGTAGATCACGAGATTGTCATCGCGCTGTTTCGCAAAGTCGATGCCGGGGTCGAGGATGAGCTGGTCGTCGCCGAGACCGATGCGCCGGGCACGGGCGACGCGATCGTCGAAGAAACGCTCCATCGCATCCCAGACGTCCGCGTAGCGTTGCGTCGTATGCGGCACCTTCGGTTCCCCCACTGTGTGCATGATGAGGAGCGAAACGCCGAATTCAAAGCAGAGCCGCGCATTCGTGTCGTCGACGAGACCGCCGATGTCGTTGATCAGATCGACCTTCCCCGTCTGGAGCACGGCCGCAACGATCTCGGGCCGCCAGGTATTCACCGAGAGCAGGGGCGGCCAGATCTGGCGATCGTCCCGCGGCCTGGCCTCGGTGCAGAGGGCCTCGAAGCCGTCGATAAAGGGGAGCAGACGGGCGATCTCCTCCTGCACCCCGATGGGACCGCGATTCGTGCGCGCGCTCTCCGCGCCCACGTCGATGACATCGGCGCCGTCGAGCAACATTTGCCGCGCCGTGGCGAGTGCCCTCGCCACGTCCAGCGTGCCGTCCCCGGAAAAGGAATCGTCGTTGATATTGACGATTCCCATGACGCGGGGAAAAGCTCTGAGGATCTCCTTCATCGCTGCTCCGCCCCCCCATGGAGCGGACTCAACCCCAGTGGACGAAAAATGGCGGGTTAGGGCAACCAAAAAGGGGAACTTTTTGACCACCTACCCTCGTCTCACACCCGGCCCAACTGAAACAACCCCCGCTTCAGCGCCTCGGTCACGGCGTGGGTGCGGTCTTTCGCGTTGAGTTTGGCGAGGATGGATTTCACGTGGTTCTTCACGGTGTTCTCGGAGAGCGTGAGGAGTTCTCCGATCTCCTTGTTGGCCTTGCCTTGGGCGACAAGCTTGAGAATTTCGAGTTCGCGCGCAGTGAGGTGGCTGCTGTGTTCGCTCTTGGCGAGGAGGAGGGAGATCTCCGGCGGGAGATAGCGGTCGCCGCGTCCGACCGCGCGGATCGCCTTGAGAAGCTCGGTGCTGTCCTTGTCCTTCGAGAGATACCCGCGGATCCCGGCATCGAAAACGCGGCGCACGTCTTCTTCCTGCATGAAACTCGAGAGCATGAGGATCTTGTGCCCGCGCAGGGTCTCGGCGACGTCGATGCCGCTCATGTCACGGAGGCGCAGGTCGAGGACGATGACGTCGGGACGGTGCTGCGAAGCGAGGGCGATGGCTTCCTCCCCGCTGCCGGCCTCGGCCACGACGGTGAGGTCGGCCTCGTCACCAATGAGGCTGGCGAGACCGCGGCGGACGATGAGATGGTCGTCCACGAGCATGACGGAAAGGGGCTTTTCGGGTTGGCTCATGTCAATTTCAAAGAGAGTTCCACGGAGGTGCCGCGGGCGGGAGCGGAGTGGATCGCGAGATCGGCTCCGAGACGCTCGGCCCGTTCACGCATCCCCTGGATGCCGTAGTGACCTTCCGGCGGCTTTGCGGAGACGGCAAATCCAGAACCGTCGTCGGCGACAATCATTCGGGCCAGTTCGGGTTCGGCCGCGAGGATGACCTTGAGATGTTTGGCCCCGCTGTGGCGCAGGGCGTTGGCGACGGCCTCGAGGATGATCCGGTGGCAGGCGAAGGCGGTCTCGGGCGCGAGTTTGGGACTGCCGTTCCAGCCGATGCGCTCGGCCTCGAATTCGACGTCGGCTTCCTCGCACCGGGCGCGCGCGGCGGCGAGGGTGGCATCGGGGAAGTCGAGGGCATCAGCCCCGGTGGGGATGCGCAGGCCGATGAGGGAATCGCGTGCCTCGGCGAGGCTGTGCTCGACCATTTCCCGGGCAGCGGTGAGTTTGGTCCGGGCTTTCTCCGGATCGCTCGTGAGGTGATTGGCGACGGAGGCGAGCTGGTAGCCGACGCCCGAGAACCCCTGGGAAAGGGTGTCGTGCAATTCGCGGGCGATGCGGTTGCGCTCCTCGAGGGTCGCATTCGACTCGATCTGTTCGGTGATGAGAGAGGTCTGTTGTTTGACCCTGCGGTTCAAGGCAAGGAGCCAGGCGAGGAAGAGGAGGGCACCGGTGGCGAGGACGAGGATCGCGGTCCAGAGCCGCGCTGGCGTCCACCATGAGGGCACCGCGATTACTTCAACATCGTCGAGACCTCGAAGAGCGATGGTGACGGAGCGCACCTCGCCGCGCTCATCGGCCTCGACCCGCTTCACGCCGCGGACGCGCATTTCGGCACCTTCGGGGGGAAGACGATCCCCCAGACCCGCAGGAATGCTCGCGGGAACGAGGGCCTCATTGACCTGGAGATTGATCAGTCCCTGGCCCTTTTCAATGAGTTTCCCAGAGAAACTGACGAGTTGGAAGGCGTGGTCGCGCGAAAGGGGCGTCGCGTCCTCGACCGGCTCGGCGGGCGTATCGCTGGTCTCGGATGGCAGGACCGTCGCGTAACGCAGCCCGACGAAGTAGCCCTGCGTCTCGGGCAGACCGGTGAGGGTGACTGGCTCGCCAACGGAGACGGAGACCGGAGTCAAGGTGGTGATGCGGGCGCCGTGTTCGCCCGATTGGACGATGAGGCTCGAAGGTCCCTCGACGAGGGTGACGGTGCCGCTCGTCTCGACGAGGCCCTGACGCGTCCGCCGCGAATCCCATCGCCCGATCTCATCGAGTCGCACCGGTTCCGACTCGGTCGTCTTCTCGATGACGGAGACAAATTGATGCCTCGCACAGACGAAGTCGGAGCCGATACGCTGGCGCTGGTCGTTGAAGAGCGGATCACCGCTGCCTTGGAGTCGCACCCACGAGCCGACGTTGCGCTCGAGCCCGGCCACGTCGAAATCCTCGTGCGCGTTGCGGAAGCGGATCACCAGTTCGCTTTGTCCGGTCACGAGGAGGCCTGTTCCTTCGCGTTTGGATTCACCGAAGGCGACATCGACGAGGAGTCCCTCAATCTCAACCCAGCGATTGTCGCCGAGCCCTGTCTGGACGAAGTCGGGGCGGAAGTTGAGGGGCCTCGGCGGCTGGCGCCAGCCCATCTTTTTCTTTTCATCAACGATCACGTAGGGTCCGTGAAAGCCGCCCGTGACGTTGCCGGTGATCTCGATCTCATCACCGATGCGGGGCAGTCCCTCAAAGGGAAATTCAAAGAAGATTCCTCCCGAGCTGTCCTGCCCGTCGAAGCCGTCACGGAAATGCGAGATGACCGTCACCCGCAGGGCCACGGGCGGGGCGAGACGCGATTCCTCGTAAGTGAGCTTGCGGATGTCGGCGACATTGCGCAGTTGGCGCACGGTCACGGGCGGATCGTAGGCGTGCAGCGGAGCCGACGCCATGACGAGGGTCGCGAGGATGGGGGAGCGCCACTCCATGAATCGCAGATTCTAGCACGGAATTGCCGAAGCGGCGAGTCCGGTAACTGAGTCGAAGCCATTGCGCCCTTTACCCAGGGGGAAGGCGGCACTAGTTTTCACACCCCACCGATGCCCGCGACCTCAGAAGAGCCTCCTCTCGCCCATGGATGGCATGCCTTGGAGATCAGGGAAGTGGCGGGAAGCCTCGGAACCGATGAAACCTCCGGCCTCGACGCGGGGGAAGTCGCCAGACGCGTCGAGCTCCACGGCCCCAACCTCGTCACCGCGAAATCCGGCGCGCCGCCTTGGCTGCGTTTCCTCCTCCAGTTCCACCAACCGCTCGTCTACATCCTCCTCGCGGCCGGGGCGATCACCGCATTTCTTGGGGAGTATGTCGACTCGGCGGTGATCTTCGGGGCGGTGATCATCAACGCCATCGTCGGATTCATCCAGGAAGCGAAGGCGGAAAAGGCGATCGAGGCCCTCAGTCGCATGGTCGTCACCGCGGCGACGGTGCGGCGCGGCGGACGAAAATTCCGCATACCCTCGGCGGAGCTCGTCCCCGGCGATGTCGTGCTGCTTCAGAGCGGCGACCTCGTCCCCGCCGACCTTCGGCTGGTTTCGGTGACCAGCCTCCAGGTCGATGAATCGGCCCTCACCGGCGAATCAATGCCGGTGCAAAAGGCTCTCGTCGTCCTCGCTCCGGAGACCTCGCTCGCCGACCGTCGCAATCTCACCTTTGCCGGCACGCACGTGACCTCGGGCCAGGCCGAGGGATTGGTCTTTGCCATTGGCAACGCCACCGAAACCGGACGCATCGCCAGGATGCTCGCCGGCACCGTCGAACTCTCAACACCTTTGACGCGGAAGATCACCGCCCTCAGCCGACTCCTTCTCTGGCTCATCCTCGGACTCGCCGCGCTCGGGTTTGTTGTCGGAGTGATGCGCGGGGAAAAGGCCGTCGACATGTTCATGGCCTCGGTCGCCCTCGCCGTCGGCGCCATCCCCGAGGGGCTTCCCGCTGCCGTCACCATCGTCCTCGCCATCGGGGTGAAACGCCTGGCGCGCCGACGCGCCATCATCCGCAAACTCCCCGCGGTCGAGACCCTCGGCGCCACCACCGTGATCTGCTCGGACAAGACCGGCACCCTCACCGAAAACCAGATGACGGTGCAGCGGATCTTCGCGGGAGGGAAGATCTACACCCTCACCGGAACGGGCTACGATCCGGTCGGCGACCTCCTCCACGCCGGGGCCATCGTGGATCCTGACAAACACCCCGCGCTCCGCGAATGTCTCCGCGCGGGCGTCCTCTGCAACGACTCCGAACTGACTCTTGCGGACGGGCGTCCCCACATGCAGGGCGATCCCACCGAGGCCGCGCTGCTGGTGGCCGGGGCCAAGGGCGGGCTCGTCCACGCCGAGGCGGTCGGCGCATCACCGCGCCTCGACATGATCCCTTTTGAATCCGAACACATGTTCCGCGCCACCCTGCATGGCGGCGGCGCAGCACGCACGATCTACAAGGTCGGCGCGGTCGAGCAGCTCCTCGAGCGCTGTTCCGATCAGCTGGCCGAAGACGGCAGCCTCACGCCACTCGACGTGGCGGAGATCCACCGCAGGGTCGAGGCTTTCGCCGCCGACGGACTGCGTGTCCTCGCCCTCGCGCGGCGTCATGTCGACGCCGACCACGACGAACTCTCGCACGAACACGTGAAGGAAGGGCTCACCTTTCTCGGGCTGCAGGGCATGATCGATCCGCCACGAAAGGAGGCCGTCGCCGCCATCGCGTGTTGCCGAACCGCGGGCATCCGCGTGAAAATGATCACGGGAGATCACGCCATCACCGCCCGTGCCGTGGCCCTGCAGATCGGCCTCGCCGACGAGGGCGCGGTCGGTATCCGAGTCGTCACGGGACGCGAGCTGGAGGCGATTTCCGACGAAGCCCTCCCCGATCTCGCCTTGGCCACCGAAGTCTTCGCCCGGGTCGCGCCCGAGCAGAAGCTGCGCCTCGTCCGCGCCCTCCAATCGCGCGGGCAGATCGTGGCGATGACAGGCGATGGCGTCAACGATGCGCCTGCCTTGAAACAATCCGACATTGGCATCGCCATGGGCATCTCCGGCACCGACGTGGCCAAGGGCGCGGCCGACATGATCCTGACAGACGACCATTTCGCGACCATCGCCGCCGCCGTCGAGGAAGGCCGCGGGGTCTTCGACAACTTGCGCAAGTTCATCATCTGGACCCTGCCGACGAGCCTCGGCGGGGGGTGCATCGTCCTCCTCGCCATGCTGCTGGGGTTCACCCTGCCCGTCCTGCCGGTGCAGCTTCTCTGGGTGAACATGACGACCGCCCTTCTCCTCGGCCTGATGCTCGTCTTCGAGCCGAAAGAGCCCGGGCTCATGCAGCGCCCTCCGCGCGATCCGGCGAAGCCGCTTCTCACCTTTCCGCTCTTCATGCGGACCGGACTCGTGACCCTCATCATGGTCGCCGGGGCCTATTGGCTCTTTCATTACGAGAGCGGCGTCGCGGGCGAAACCCTCGCCGGGGCCCGCACCGCCGTGGTCAATGTCGTCGTCGGGGTCGAGATGGCCTACCTTTTCTGCTGTCGTTCGCTGAACCGCTCGATCTTCCGCATCGGCTTCTGGACAAATCGCTTCGCCTTCCTCGGTGCCGTCACGATGATCGCCGCCCAACTCCTCTACACCTACGCACCGGTCATGAACCGACTCTTCCACAGCACCCCGCTCCCATTGGAATCGTGGCTGCGTGTCGCCGCGGTCGCCCTCGCCGCCTTCGTGGCGGTGGAATTTGAGAAATGGGTGCGATTCGGAGGGAAACGCGGGGAAGGGAAAGAGTTGGAGTGAGGCGGCATAAAAAGGCTCCCCTTGCGAAGCACTTACTGTTCCCGCCATGACCCGATAGAATTCTCCCATGGTCGCTCTCATCAAGCAGCTCCTCGAATCGCGCCCCTTCGGCGCCCTCCATGTCCTCACCAGCGGCGGGAACCGTTACCGGGTCGCGAGCGCCGATCACGCCGACATCAATCCGAAGGACAGCGCGCGCTCTTTTTAAAACTTTCGTTTGCTACCGGGCACTTTCGCGACGTAGCTTCGATTCGTCACTCCCCAATGGAAGGGGAACAGGGCCGGGTCTCTTTTCACGAATCATTCCCCGCCTCTGGCCGCTCCGGCGATCGGGCTCTCAGGCCCTCTCTCTTCTTCGCGACCGGTCCTTCCCGAGGGACGTCATTTTGGCCAAATTCGCGATCCTGCGCTTTCCGCGGGAGCTTCTCAGGCCCGGATGCCGCGCGACCGGCGCAACCTGTCCGAAGCAAGACACGCTTCCCGGACCGGGAACGGACGCCGCCACACCCACCCCCATCCCTTTCCTACTCACATGGAAAAACACATTCTGAAACACCTCGGGCACAAAAACTACACGCCCGCCACGCTCACGGAGATTCACGAGGATCTCGAACTCAATTCCCAGGATCAACCCGCGCTGCAGCGCAGCCTCCGCAATCTCGAGCGTGACGGCATCGTCCTGCGCATCAAGGGCGGCCGCTACCTGCCGGCCGATTCCTCCCTCCTCATCGCGGGACGGCTCCAGCTCACCAAATCCGGACGCGGCTTCCTCACGCCCGAGGACCCAGCCCTCCCCGAGGTCGCGATCGCGGCCCGCGAAACCGGCACGGCCCTGCCCGATGACCGCGTCCTCGTCCTCATCGAAGCCTTGCCGAAAAAGCGTTTCTGGCAGCGGTCCGCGACGGAGGCGGCTCCTCTTTCGGGTTCCGTCGTTTCCATCATCGAGCGCCGTCGCTCGCGATTTGTGGGGACCTGCCGCCGCTCCGGAAAAGGCGTCGAAGTCCAGCCCGATGATCCGCGTTTCCCCCGTGGGATCACGATCCTGCCAGGGAAAAGCTCCCCGACTCCACCCAAGTCGGGCGACAAGGTCGTCGTCGAGTTGACCCGCTGGGAATCCCGCCACGCCGCTCCCGAAGGGCGTATCGTCGAAGTCCTGGGCGCTCCCTCGGCCGAGGGCATCGACATGCTCGGCGTGCTCCGCCAATATGATTTGAAGGGAGAATTCCCCGCCGCCGTCGTGAAGGAAGCCCGTCGTTTCGGACGCCATGTCCAGCCCGCCGACCTCGCCGGTCGCCGCGACTGCCGCGGGCAGCTCGTCGTGACGATCGATCCCGACGACGCCCGCGATTTCGACGACGCCATCTGCCTTGAGCGGGCCGGCGCCAATCGCTGGAAACTCTGGGTCCACATCGCCGACGTTTCCCACTACGTGCGCCCGGGTTCGGCCCTCGACGTCGAAGCGAGACGCCGCGGCAATTCCTCCTACCTCGTCGATCGCGTCATCCCGATGTTGCCCGAGGAGCTCAGCAACGAACTCTGCTCCCTGAAGCCCCACGTCGACCGGCTCACCAAATGTGTCGAGTTTCTCATCTCCTCCGACGGACGCGTCCTCGCGACCGACTTCTACCCGGCCGTGATCCATTCGAAAAAACGCTTCACCTATGCCGAGGCTCTCGCCGTGCTCGAAGGCAAGCCCGGTGACGCGACCACGACGATGCTCCACGAGGCCAGCGCCCTCGCCCAGGCCATCCGCAAGCGCCGCTTCGCCGATGGCTCGCTCGATCTCGACTTTCCCGAAACAAAGATCCGCCTCGACGCCGCAGGCAAGGTCTCGCGCATCGACCGGCACGACAACGACATCTCCCACCAGCTCATCGAAGAGTTCATGCTCCTCGCCAACGAAGCCGTCGCCGGACGACTCATGAAACTGAAGCGGCCCGCGATCTATCGCACCCACGAGGCCCCGGATCCCGATCGACTCAAGAGCTACCGCGAGGAAGTGCTCGGTCATTCCATCCCTTGCGGCAACCTCACCAAGCCCGAGGAAGTGAAGCGCCTCCTCGCCCGCCTCGGCGATCTTGCGATCGGAGCGGCGCTAAAGATCGGTTTCCTTCGCTCGCTCCAACGCGCCCGCTACACCGCCGATCCCGTCGGCCATTACGGACTCGCGAAAAAGAAATACACCCATTTCACCTCGCCGATCCGCCGCTACGCCGACCTCGTCGTACACCGCAGCCTCTTTGCGCAGGCAAAACACCTCCCCGGCGATCCGCTCCACGAGGTCGCCGTCCATCTCTCCTCGACCGAGCGCAATTCCGCCGATGCCGAGCGCGACAGCAAGGATGTGAAGCTCCACGCCTACCTCCTCGACCAGATCCAATCCGGAAAACCGCACCGCTACGTGGCCCAGGTCACCTGCCTGCGCGATTTCGGCTTTTCCATCGATATCGCCGCCCTCGGCATGAGCGCGATGGTGCCGCTCTCCCTCCTCGAAGACGACCATTACCGCCACGATCCCGTCGCCAAACAGATCGCGGGACGCCGCCAGCGTCGTTTCATCCGCCTCGGTGACACCGTCGAGGTCGAGATCGCCAAGGTCGACACCGTCCGCAAGATGATCGACTTCCGCCTCGCCGGGACAGTCAACGGAGCCTCCGCCGCCACCCCCCGCGGACAATCGCGCCACCGCGGCGGCAACCCCACGGCCCAAGCGCATCGCCCGGCCACTCCTGTCGCCGGGCCTTCCGTGGCTCCTTCCGAGGCTACCTCGACCCGTCGCCGGCGGCGTCCGCGCCGGCGCGGCGGCAAGGCGAAGACCGCTTGATCGTGCCTTTCGCAAGGAATCATTGGCATGACCCGCACCTGCCCGAGGCGCGGGCGCGTCCCCCGGTCGCCTGACAAAAGGCTTTTCCATGAATCTGTTTCAGTGTAATTTCCCCATCTGTCCCGTCGTCTGACTGGGACTGCTTCCGGTCACGACACCCACAGACTCCTCCGCCCCATGGTCCCCGCGAAATTTCTTCCGTCCCTCCTTCCGACCCTGGTGGCCCTTCTCGCCACCACCGCCTCCCCCTCCCTCCTCGCTCAGGAGGAGACCCAATACGGCGACCTCGGCCTCCGCGTCGTCGGCATGCTGGAGGAAGAACACTTCCTCCGCGAGCCTTTCAACGACAAGATGTCCGAGCGCTCCCTCGACGCCTACTTCGAGGCCCTCGACTACAGCCGGATCTATTTTACGAAGGAAGACGTCGATGGTTTCTACGCAAAATACCGCACCCAGATCGACGATCAGGTCCGCGCCGGGGGGATTCCCGCCGCCTTCGAGATCTTCGCCGTTTACGAAGAACGCGTCCGCGTCCGCGTCGAGATGGCGAAGAAACTCGCCGTGCCGAACACCTTCACCTACGACTCCGACCGCACCGTCGAGATTTCCCGCAAGGATTCCGAGTGGGCCAAAGCCGGGGAAGAGCACGACCAACTCTGGAAAAACCTGATCGAGGGCGACCTCCTCCGCGAAAAGCTCATCGCCGAGGCTGTCGAGAAGGAGAACGCCAAGAAAGCCGAAAAGGCCAAGGCCGCCGGCGAAGAACCCAAGCCGAAGAAGGACGACGCCGAATCGAAGAAGTCCATCTACGACAAAGTCTCCGACCGCTACGACCGCATCCTCAAGCGGATCAAGGAAAACACCACCGAGGACGTCGCCGCCCTCTTCATCAAGTCGATCTCGGCCGCCTACGATCCCCACTCCGAATACTTCTCGCAGCAGCAATACGACAACTTCCGCATCGGGATGAACAAGTCCCTCACCGGGATCGGCGCGATGCTGCAAAAGAACGAGGATGAAGGAGGTGCCACGATCGAGGGCCTCGTCGTCGGCGGCCCCGCCTTCAAGGTCGGCAAACTCGAGGTGAGCGACCGCGTCATCGGGGTGGCCCAGGGCGCCGACGGGGAATTTGTCGATGCCGTCGAAATGAAACTCTCCGACATCGTTGACCTCATCCGTGGCGAGATCGGTACGATCGTGCGGCTCAAGGTCATTCCCAAAGGCAAGGAAGGCGAAATCAAGCTCGTCGACATCATGCGAGACAAGATCGACCTCAAGGACAGTCTTGCCACTGCCGACCTCATCATCACGAAGGATCCCGTCGGGGCCGAACAGAAGCTGGGCTGGATCACCCTGCCCTCCTTCTACGCCGACATGGACGGCGGCCAGACCAGCACCACCACCGACGTGCGCCGGCTCCTCACCCGCCTCGCCATCGAGGGCATCAACGGACTCGTCATCGACCTGCGCGACAATGGAGGAGGCTCCCTCGAAGAAGCCATCAACATGACTGGGCTCTTCATCCGCAAAGGCCCCGTCGTGCAGTCGATCGATTGGCGCGGCCAGCGCGATCAGAAGTATTCCCGCAACGGCGAGGCCGTCTACGGTGGTCCGCTCATCGTCCTCGTGAACAAGGCCAGCGCCTCCGCTTCCGAGATCTTCGCCGCCGCCCTGCAGGATTACGGCCGCGCCGTCATCGTCGGCGACGAGTCGACCTTCGGCAAAGGCACCGTGCAACAACTGCGCCCCGTCCTCGGACGCAAGCTCTCCCTTCCCTTCGCCCGCGAACCCGAGCAGGATGGCGCGCTCAAGCTCACCATCCAGACCTTCTACCGCATCGACGGCCACTCCACCCAGCGCCACGGCGTCGTCCCCGAGGTTCGTCTTCCCTCCATGCTCGACATCGCCGAGATCGGGGAAGGCTCCCTCCCCAACGCCCTCGTCGTCGATCCTATCGAACCGAGCCGCTACCTGCCCTTCTTCGAGAAACCGATCGACTACGAGACTCTCCAGAAGGCCTCCGAAGCACGCGTGGCCTCCGGTCGCGACTTCGAATACATCCTCAAGGACATCAACGAGGAAAAAGATCGCATCGCCAAGAATGTCATCTCCTTGAACCTCGCCAAACGCAACGAGGAAACCCTCCGGGCCGAAGCCGAGCGCGAGGCGCGCAAAAAGGCCCAAATCGAATATTTCGCGTCCGTTCGCGAGGACGAGAAGAATCTCTTCACCATTTACAAGCTCACCCAGGACAACGTCCTCGAAGAAAAGCTCGTCCTGCGCGACGAGCTCTCCGAAGAGCAACTCAGCGGCATGTCCCGCGGCGGTGCCGAGAAGGAGGATGAGGATCCCGAAGACAAACTCCTCATTTATCCCCACAAGTTCGATCCCTACGAGCGCGAAACCATCCGCATCCTCGAGGACCTCATCGCCATCGGCAAAACCGGCAAACCCGTGAACATCTCCGAAGCCAAGCCCAAAGTCCGCGAAAAGACCGTTCCAATCGAAGCGAAGACCGCAAACGAGGCGAACTGAGGCAGCGGACCGCCCAGGCGGATCACCCGCCCCTCGCCGGGTTCACAACGGCTTCCCCAATCCCCGGGGAATCGCCGCCAAAAATCTCTGAAGTTTCCCTTGCAGACTTTCGTTTCTATATTTCTGTAAAGACAGAAATATTCGAAATGAAAGATCTTCCACTCTTTGCGCAGCACTTCATCCTCCATTGGGGTGAGATGGGGACCAAGTGGGGCATCAATCGAACCGTCGCCCAGATTCACGCCCTCCTCTTTATTTCCGACCACCCCCTTCATGCCGAGGAGATCTGCGACCAGCTCGGAGTGGCGCGGTCGAACGTGAGCAACAGCCTCAAAGAGCTGCAGAATTGGGGCATCGTGAAGGTCGTGCACCTGCCGGGAGATCGCCGTGATCACTTCGAGTCGATCCAGGATGTCTATGAGCTCTTCCGGATCATCGCCGCCGAGCGGAAAAAGCGCGAGATCGATCCCACCCTCGTGCGTCTGCGCGCTTGCGCCAACGAAGTCGGCGCGACAGACAATCCCGCCGACGCCCACGCGAAAGAGAAGCTCGAATCGCTCCTCAGCTTCTTTGAACTCGTCAGCGACTTTTACACCAAGATGGACCGCCTCCCCACCAAATCGGCGATCCAGGCGATCCGCATGGGTGACAAGATCGCGAAATCGATCGGGGCTTTCATGAAATGAAGACGACACCTGACAAAATGACCACGGAGAGCGGACGTATCGTCCTCGCCGGAGGCAGCGGCTTCCTCGGCCAGGCCCTCGCTCGCACCCTCGAAGGCGAGGGCTACGAAGTAGTCGTCCTCACCCGCGATCCGTCGCGCCACCGCGGAGCGGGACGCGCCGTGCGATGGGACGGTCGCACCGTCGAGGATTCGTGGGCCAGCCTCCTCGATGGCGCCGCCGCCCTCGTCAATCTGACCGGCAAACCCGTTGACTGCCGTCGCACCGAAAAAAACCGCGAGGAGATCATACGTTCACGCGTCGATTCCTGCGAGGCCCTCGGGGGCGCCCTGCGCCTTGCCTATCGCCCGCCCGCCGTCTGGGTACAGTCGACCAGCCTCGCGATCTATGGCAACGCCGGCGACCGCATCTGCGAAGAGTCGGCCTTCGTCCCCGATGAATTTCCCACCGACGTCTGTGTCGCGTGGGAGGAAGCCCTCGGCCGCTCGATCCGTCCCGAGATGCGCTGGGCCGCCCTGCGGATCGGTTTTGTCCTCGGACGCGAGGGTGGGGCCCTGCCGACCCTGGCGCGGATCGCGAAGCTTGGCATGGGAGGGCGCATCGGCTCGGGTCGCCAATGGCTCAGTTGGATCCACCTCGAGGACATGATGCGCCTCTTCCTCGAAGCGATCCGCAATCCCGCCGTCCATGGCATCTGCAATGCGACGGGACTGCAGCCGGTCACGAACGCCGAATTCATGGCGACGCTCCGTCGCACCCTCAAGGTGCCGATCGGGTTGCCCGCACCCGCCTGGCTCGTGCGGGCGGCGGCTCCGGTTATCAACACAGATCCCGACCTAGCCCTCAACGGACGCCGTGGGCTCCCCTGCCGCATCCACGGGCTCGGTTTCCGCTTTCGATATCACGAACTCGAGGACGCCCTCGCCGATCTCCTTCTCGCGCCACCGGCCGAAGCCAAGGAGCGCGAGTGGGTGCAGACCTTCGCCCGCTGATCCGACCTGAATCCGGGTCCAAACGCCGTCGCGACCGAAGAGGGTTCGTTGTCACGTTTAACCCTCTCGGATCAATCGCGGCGGGACCGCGTGATCCCGGCGTCGCTGCGTTGCAGGATTACGGTCAGTAAAGAAGGGAAGTCAGCCCCCCTTCATCGGTGGTCGCTTCCTCCTAAAGAGACGGCTGAAACCAGCAGAAACTGCCCGGTGCCGATCTCGACGTCGGGGAATCCCTCCGGGGTCAGGGCTGACTTTCAAACCTCCTTCTTAACCTGGGCGCCCTTCGGCCGCTGCCGCACACGATAGCTCACTTGGCTGCCGCTCCCCTGTTTCTCGAGTTCGAACAGGTCAATCGCGCCGATCAACCCGCTAAGTTTGGCGAAACCGAAAGTGCGGTGATCGATCGAGCTTTGGTTCGAGATGTGATTGCCAACCGGCCCGAGCGGCGCCCATCCGTCCTCGTCCGCGCAGACCTCGATCGCACTCCGCAGGGTCGTCATCAGCTTGGTGTTGCCCTTGAGCTGGTCGGCCGAGGTCCGCTGCGCCTTGCGGGCCGCGGCGACCTTCTCATCATCATCGAGGTAGAGGAACTTGGTGCAACTGTGGATGAAAGGAGGCGGTGTGTTCTGTCCACCGAATCCGATCACCTGCTTCCCTTCCGCCCGGAGACGATGGCACAGCGGGGTGAAATCGCAGTCTGACGAAACGAGGGCGAAAGTCTTGACGGATTTGGTGTAGAGGATGTCCATCGCGTCGATGACGAGCCGGATATCGGTGGCATTCTTGCCCTTCACCAGATCGAAGAGCTGGACCGGTTCGATCGCGTGTTCGTGCAGCACTTCAGACCACCCCTTCAGCCCCGACTTCGTCCAATTGCCGTAAGCCCGACGGATATTGGCAATGCCGTGACTGGCGAGTTCGGCCATGATGAAGGAGATCTTCGCGGACGGAGCGTTGTCCGAATCAATGAGGAGGGCAATGCTGTCGTCGGGTGTGATCATCTTGATCCGGTCGTGTGAGGGATGGACCAGACTATCACGGATTCCACCGCGACGAAAACCCCGGAGCGAGATCCGCTCGAAAACGGGCCTCTTTCCTCCGGCCCCTCCGATACAAATCCCCATGCCTTTCACGGCATCCGCGCTAAGGTGCGGACATGTCGTCGTTTCGAACCTTTGACCTGATCCCCTCTCTCCAGGCCACCCTGAAGTCCGAGGGTTTTGTGACCCCCACCGAGATCCAGGAGCGCGCCCTGCCCGCCCTCCTCCGCGGAGAATCGGTCGTCGGCGTCGCCGAGACCGGCAGCGGCAAGACGATCGCCTATGCCCTCCCCGTCTTGCAAAAGCTGAAGCAGCTCGAGGAAGGCGGCGACTCCGTGACCGAAAGCGGACAGCCTCGCGCCATCGTCCTTGTGCCCTCGAGCGACCTCGGCGAGCAGGTCGCGAAGGCGATGAAAGTCTTCACCCACGACACTCGCGTCCGGGTGCGGGCCGCCGTCGGCGGGGTCGCGATGAAGATCGCGCGAAAGAACGTGGGAGGTCCCTTCGAAGTGCTCGTCGCCACCCCGGGACGGCTCGAGCAGTTGATGGCAATGAAGCTGGTCAATCTCTCCGACGTGCGTTTTCTCGTCTTCGACGAAGCCGACCAGATCCTCGATCAGGGCTTTCTCCCGGCGATCAAGCGCATCCTCAAGTCCAGCCCAGTCCAAGGGCAGCTTGCCCTCTTCACCGCGACCGCTTCTGAGGCGGTCCACGCCCTCATCGCGGAGATGTTCCGCGGAGCGGAAGTGATCGAAACGAAAGGACGCCATCGCCTCGTCTCCACCCTCGTCACCGTGAACCTCACGGTGCCGCGCGGACGGCGTTTTCCGCTCCTCGAAAAAGTGCTGGGCGAGCCGGTCGAAGGCGGCACCCTGATCTTCGCGAACACCCGCGAGCAATGCGACGAACTCGCCGAAGAGCTCGTCGAGAATGGCTACCCGTGCGCCATCTACCGGGGCGACATGGACAAGAAGGAGCGCCGCCAGAACCTGCAGCAGTTCCGCGATGGCGAGCTCGAGATCCTCATCTCCACCGACCTCGCCGCGCGCGGACTTGATGTCGAGAACATCGGCCGCGTCGTGAATTACCACCTTCCCCGCGAAATGAAGAACTACCTCCACCGCGCCGGACGCACCGCCCGCGCCGGACGCGAAGGTACCGTGATCAACTTCGTCACCGAGCGCGATCAGAATCTGATCAAACGTCTCGAGTCCGTCGGCGGAGCCGGGTGATCGGAATAGGCGAAGCAGATTGACGCGCCGGGCCTTCCAACAACCAAATCTTGTCGCGGCCGCGACAAGATTTGGTCGCGAATCCGACCCTTTTGAGGTCAACCTCCCCCACCAAGTTGCTTGGCCGCGCGGGATAGGATCGCCTTGCGGAGTTTCCATACCTCCAGCCCGAGATAGCCTTCCGGCAGCAGATCCCGCGGGAGCAATGGGTCGAGGGCAAAGGCCGCTTTCCACACCGTTCGTTCCTGAGCCATCCCTTGCTCGATCGCCAGCCGATTCCCGGATTCGAGGATGGAAGAAAAACGATTGAGCACGGCGAGCACTTCACGGTAAAGCTCATTGATCGCTTCGAAATCCCACGCGGCAGCCACGATGCGCTCGTCGACACACTTGCCCTTGGAATCCGCAAGCAGCGTCAACAACTGCGAACACTCGGGTTCATCCCCCGCCACCAGGTTCTCAAGAGAAGCACAAACTCGTGGAGCGATCCAGACACTCCCTTGAAGGCACCCGCAACCTGCGGCTGCAAGTGCCCGGGTGAGCTTGCGTCGCTTCGATCGCTCCGTCTCCGGGATGTCGAAGAGAAACAGCCTCCATTTTCGGTCCCATTTGCCCGACCAAGCAGCCTCGGGATCCCGGCCGCCGAGCGCGGCGAGTCGGCCCGCTTCGGTGAGTCGGTGAAGGCGAGAACCTGTCGTGGGATCCGCCGAGGTCTCGACGTAACCGTGTGCCTCCAATCGACGGATTTGGCGAAGGAGGCCAGCCCGGAATGCCCAAGCCTCAAAACCGTCCTCGAGGTTCCTCAGGGTGGGCCGCATCGGCTTCTCGGCGAGCCACAGGAGTCGGTAGAGCATCAATTCCGTCTTTGCTTTCATGATCGGTTGCGACCAAATCTTGTCGCGGCCGCGACAAGATTTGGTCGTTTAAAGTGGCATGTGGAGACGGTGCGGTCTTGCGATTATTTTGAGATCCGCGGCACGTGCACGCGCGGCCAGCGCTTTCCGGTAAGGTGAAATCAGAGAGATCTCCGCTCCCTTCCCCCGGCTGCCAGAGCCTGGCGGAATCAAGGAGGCGGGGATGCTTAAAAATGATATGAAAAATATCAGAAATCCCGTATTTTCAGGAAATCACCATTAAATTTCTACAGACTCGACCTGACATGACGCAACGGCTGCTCTCTTTTCGATCCTTGTTTGCCACCTCGCTCCTCGTCCTCTCAACGACGATGGCAGACTTGCATGCTCAAAGCGGAACCGCGCTCCAAAGCCGGATCGAAAACCACATCAAGGGCCTCCGTTCCAAGGGCGTGCTGCGGGGTGACGAGAAGACCGCCTGGCTCGTCTACGACTTCACCGATGGGCGCGAGCTCGCGAACATCAATGACAAAACCCCCCTCCAAGCCGCGAGCATGATCAAACCCTACCTAGCCCTCGCACTCTTTCACGAGGTAAAGGCGGGGCGTCTCGAATACGGCACGACGGCACGTCGCCATGTCGAGCTGATGATCCAGAAGAGCAACAACGAGTCCACCAACTGGGTGATGCGCCAGACGGGAGGTCCGGCGGCAACGGAGGCCCTCTTAAAGCGCTACTATCCCGCGCTCTGCCAGAACATCAGCATCGTGGAATACATCCCGGACGGAGGAAAGACCTATCGGAACCGCGGCTCGGCCTCCGACTACGCCCGCTTCCTCCACGCGCTCTGGTACAAGCAGCTTCCGATGTCCGATGAAATGCTCCGGACGATGGCCTTGCCCGGGATCGACCGTCTCTACACCGATGTGAAGAGCGTTCCCGAAGGCACCCGCGTCTACAACAAAACGGGCAGCACAGCGATGTGCTGCGGCGATATGGGCATTCTCGTGGCGCGCGGCAGGGACGGCCGCACCTACCCTTATGTCGTCGTGGGAATCATCGAAAGTGGCAAGCGCAACACCTCGAACTACAGCTCTTGGATCTCCCGCCGGGCCGATGTCATCCGCGAGGTCTCGAACCTCGTCTACCTCGACATGAAGCAGCGATATCCCTTTTGAACCAACTCCCTCCTCAAACCGCAACCGCTCCGGGGGGATCGAGATTGCCTTCGCGGCGACCGCTCACTTCTTGCCGACCGCCGTCTGGAAGCGCACCACCGCGTCGGCGATCGAGTTCGCGAGGCGCTCGCGGTGAGCAGGGTCGTTGATGAGTTTGCCTTCGGACGGGCTCGTCACGAAACCTCCTTCGAAAAGAATCCCGGGCTTGTTGATCCCGCGCAGCACGTTGAAGCGGGCGCGCTTGATGCCGCGATCGACCGCCTTGATGTCGGAGATGACGTGGGCGTGGACCGCCGTGGCGAGGGCGATGTTTTCCGCGTCGCTCGTGTTGCCGTTGAGCGGGGAATTCCACGGGCTGCCGCCGTTGGTCGAGCGCGTTCCCTGCGGAGCGAGCGCGTAGGTCTCGATCCCGTTGGAGGCCTGGGCGCCCGAGGAGTTGTAGTGGATGCTGACGAAAATCGCGTTCTTGTAACGGTTCGCGAATTCGACGCGCTGACCGAGGGTGAGGAAGACGTCCTCGCTGCGGGTCATCACCGTCTTGAAGCCGCGGGCTTGAAGAGCCTTCGAAAGACGCAGGGAAGTGTCGAGAGTGTAGTCCTTTTCACGGCCGTAGGGGCCCTTCGCTCCGGTGTCGTGAGCGCCGTGTCCGGCATCGATCACGACCGTGTCGAACTCGATCGGCTTGCGGATGTAGCTGGGCCGTACCACCGGATCGACGAGTTTGGCGAGGTCGACGGTCGAGAGCATCGCCATGCCGCCGTTTTCGATGACAGGGAAGCTGAGGTTGAACTTGATGTTGTTCACGTAGATCGACTCCGAGCCGATCTTCCAGGTCATGATCAGGCTGGGGTGCTTGAAAATGCGGTCGTCGTCCTGCTTCGCGAAGCGTTCGAAGGCGTAGAACTTCGCGACATTTTCGTCAGAAACGTATTCCCGCCCTCCGAGCGTGAAGATGTCCCAATCCTTCGCCTGCAGCGACGGAGCCATGAGGGCAGCGAGGCCGAGGAGAGCACACGCCGCCACGGAACGGAGGGCGGCGATGGATCTCACGTGAGGTTGCATCATGGGTTCGGGTTGCCGGGACTAGGAGGGAGAGAGACGCAAAACTATTAAGCAATCCCGAAACGAACGCAATCAGGAAACGGGGATTCCGTTTTACAAAAGCGCCCGGGGGACCCATCGTTCCCGCCCTCCCAAGACGGGGGACCCAAGTTATGGCGGAAGAAATTTCCAAAGGTTATCAGCCCGGCGACGTCGAGACCCAGTGGTATGCCCGCTGGCTCGAGGCGGGATGTTTTCGTGGCGATGAGAAGGGCACGAAGCCTTCCTACTCCATCGTCATCCCTCCGCCGAACGTCACCGGGATCCTCCACCTCGGCCACGTCCTCAACAACACGATCCAGGATGTCCTCGCCCGCCGCGCCCGCATGGAGGGCAAGGACGTGCTCTGGCTACCCGGCACCGACCACGCCGGCATTGCGACCCAGTCGAAGGTGGAGCAGAAGCTGCGCAAGGAAGAAGGCAAGACCCGCCGCGACCTCGGGCGCGACGCTTTTCTCGAGAAGGTCTGGGAGTGGAAAGAAGAGCACGGTGGCATCATCATTTCCCAGTTGAAGCGCCTCGGTTGTTCCTGCGACTGGGAGCGCGAGCGCTTCACGATGGACGCGGCCTACAGTCGCTGGGTTTCCAAGGTCTTCGTCGATCTCTTCAATGAAGGCCTCATCTACCGCGGCAAACGCATGGTGAACTGGTGTCCCAAATCGCTCACCGCCCTGAGCGACGAGGAGGTCATCATGAAGGCCCAGAAATCGAAGCTCTACACGATGCGCTACCGCGTCGCGGGAGAGAGCGACCGCTGGGTCGAGATCGCGACGACGCGTCCCGAGACCCTCATGGGCGATACCGCTGTGGCGGTTCATCCGAAAGACCCGCGCTACCTCGATCTCATCGGCAAGACCGTGATCCGTCCCTTCCCCGAAGCCGAGATCCCTGTCGTTGCCTCCGAACACATCGATCCCGAGTTTGGAACCGGCGTGCTGAAGGTCACCCCCGCGCACGACAAGGCCGACTTCGAGATCGGATTGAAATACGACCTGCCCATCCTCGACGTCTTCCACCCCGACGGCACCCTCAACGCCCTCGCCGGACCCGACTTCGAGGGCATGGACCGCTTCGACGCCCGCGTCAAAGCCGCCGAAAAGCTCGAGTCCATGGGCCAGCTCGTGAAGGTCGAAGACTACGAGAACAACGTCGGCTACAGCGAACGGGCCGATGTGCCGGTCGAACCGCGCATTTCCATGCAGTGGTTCCTCAAATATCCCTGCGTGAAGGAGGCCGCCGAGGCCGTCGCGAGCGACCAGATCCATTTCCGTCCCGAGCGTTGGAAAAAGACCTTCGCCCACTGGCTCGAGGGCATCCAGGATTGGTGCATCAGCCGCCAGCTCTGGTGGGGACACCAGATCCCCGTGTGGTATCGTCAGGAAAAAGCCGCCGAGCTCCGCGAACGCGAGAGCCTCGACGCCTCCTGCGCCGGTGCCGATCTCCATGTCGGGATCGAGCCGCCCGCCGACGCGGAAAACTGGGTGCGCGACGAGGACGTCCTCGACACCTGGTTCTCGAGCTGGCTCTGGCCTTTCGCGACCATGGCCGACAGCGAGACCGGCGAATCCGAGACCCTGAAAAAGTTCTACCCCACCACGGACCTCGTCACCGGGCCCGACATCATTTTCTTCTGGGTCGCCCGCATGATCATGGCCGGCTACCGCTGGCAGGGCGAGCTGCCCTTCAAAAACGTCTTCTTCACCTCCATCATCCGCGACAAGAAGGGCCGCAAGATGTCGAAGCAGCTCGGCAACTCGCCCGACCCGCTCGATCTCATGGCCGAATACGGCGCCGACGCCCTGCGTTTCGGGCTCATGCGCATCGCTCCGGCCGGCACGGATGTGAAGTTCGACGAAGATCAGATTGTCGAAGGACGGAATTTCGCGAACAAACTCTGGAACGCGGCCCGCTACCGCCAGATGCAGAGCGCGCCGGTGGCCTCCGGTCCGCTCGACTTCGGACAGCTCTCGATCTACTCGCTCGACATCCTCGCGCGCCTCGACCAGCTCGAGAAAGACCTCCGCGCCGCCTACGAGGACTATCGTTTCAACGAGATCGCCCAGCTCCTCTACGAATTCTGGTGGAGCCATTATTGCGACTGGTATCTCGAGTCGAGCAAGGGTGACTTCTTTGAGGAAGGCGATCCCGCCGCACGTGCCTCGACCCTCGCGACGATGGACCTCGTCCTGAAGCGTTTCCTCCTTCTCCTCCATCCCTTCATGCCCCACCTCACCGAGGAGCTCTGGGAAAAGATCGGCTATGGCGAGGCAGGCGGTCCCGCTTTCCTCATGCAGACCACCCTGCCGAGCGAGCCCGTCCTCGCCGGTGCCGATCCCGCCGTCGTGGCCAAGGCCCGCGCCCGCGTCGCCGCCGTCTACGAAGCGGTCGGCCGCGCCCGCAATCTCAAGGCCGAATACGGTCTCGGCGCGACGAAGGGCGTGAAGTTCATCATCGACACCGAAGAGGGTTCCTTCCCCGAGTCGACCGTCTTTGCCCGTCTCGCCGGAGCTGGTGAAATCGTCGTTTCGCCGGGCCACGTGGCCGCCCAAGGCGTCCCTGCCGCCCTCACCGCGATCGGCAAGATCTACCTGCCCCTCGAAGGGCTCATCGACGTCGCTGCCGAGCGCGAGCGCCTCGGCAAGGAGCGCGACAAGGCGCAGGACGAGCTGAAGAAGGTCAACGCGAAGCTTTCCAACGAGAACTTCGTCACCCGCGCGCCCGAGGAAGTCATCGGCGAAATGAAGGAACGCCAGAAACACTGGCACGCCCGCGTCGACGAGCTCGAGAAGATGATGGGGAATCTGGGGAATTGAGGGGAGATTGAGGAGCTCCAATTCGCACGGTGACAGGGGTTGGGCCTCGCTTCCCATGCCCGGGTGATCTGTAACCGGAATTCCTTGCCTGCGGCAGCCCGGCCATGCCTTTGCCCCTTTTAGAGAGATAAGTCCGGGGCCGCAAAGGGAGCCGGAAAGAGCAAGCTCAGAAGCCCCAGCTCGCACTGATGGAGACGCTGTTTTGCGTGTCCTCCTCGCTCCCGAAGTCGGCGTGATAAAAGGTGCTCAGGGTCAGGCTGTCGCCGATCCGCATGGAGACTCCGGCTCCGGCATAGACCGCATTATCGTCGCCACCTTCTGTGAAGTAATTGAATCCCGGGCCATTGCCCCCATTCAGTTCGGCGGGAATGCCCGTGCCTTCGTCGAGGTGTTCGTGCTGCCAGAACGCCCGCAACTCGGGGATCACAGTGAAGTCGGGATTCACCCGATGAGCGTAGGCGATACGGCCCCCGAGATAAGACCGGAGACTCTCGCCGTTGAAGTCACGCACTCTGAGATTCAGGCTGTCGGCCCCCCGCTCGGTGAAACCATCCATTTTCAGGTGGGTGTATTGTGCGCTAACCGCTGGACCGAAGGTGAAATTCCCGGCGTGGAAATCATACCCCGTTCCCAGCATCGCAAAATACTCAGACCCATCCGTGTCGCTCCAAGCCGTACGATCCAAAGTCGCCCATTGGATCGGTCGCTTCGTGTGGTAATCGGTCGTGCCGACCCCGGCGGCACCGCTGGCATAGAACCCCTCGAAGTCGAGCGCCGCGTAGGCTCCCACCCGAACGGACTCCAGATCCGTGCTCCCGCCATTGTCGTAGTCTCCGCGGCCGTCCTGATAGCTGGTGAACAGGCCCAATGCGAGGAATTCTGTTACCGCACGGTCGGCTCCGACCATGAAAGTGCCGCTTTCGAAGTCATCGCCGGGAGTCAGTCCCATTCCACCTTCGGAATACAGGCCGCTGCCCAAGACCCAGAGGTTCCATCCATCGGGGTCGATCTCCCAAGGAGCCGGCGCCGTTTCCAACCGCACCTCTTTTCCTCCGAACGAACCGCCTGAGTGGCTTTGCGAATCATCCACGACCCGCTTGCCGGATCCATCATCCGTGATGCGCGCACCAGAATCATCATCGGCACCCCCGTTTCGATCCGACCTCATCCGTCCCAGTCTTCGTGAACTCAATTGCTGGAAGAGCAGCTGTCCTTGGTTGTGGCTCAATTCGATCGTGGTGTTCATGGCTCCTCCATGAAAACTGGGCGCGATGGCTTCGAACGCGGCGGGATATTCTTCCGCCTTCAACAGATCCAGCGAGAGAGTGGCGGCGCCGATGTCGCCGCGTTCCCTTCCGATCCATGTGTCCAGAGCTTGGCCGATACGGCTCTCGTTGGGCGTCCGGGCGACCAGAGTGTAGCTGATCGGTGCGACCAGCAGGATGCCGGACCGGCCGTTGTTCAGGAACCTTCCCCGCAGTTCGGGCTCTGGCATCAGGATCCTGCCAAAGGCCCCGTTGATGGATCCCGCCTCAAGAATGGGATATCGGTCCCCGTATTCCAAGCGTTGACCGCCCACGGTGCGGACGTCCAGGGTGCCGGCCAACCGGGCGGTTTCGCTGACGATCAGGCGATCCTTTTGGTTCGGGCCCGCAATCTCGATCTGCAAGGCTCCGTTGCTGGTCTGCGTGTAATCTCCGAGGAGCGACAGGGTCCCGATTTGGCTGCTGGATCCGAGCGAGGACTTCGGCAGATCGCCGGGCGCGACGAGGCCGGAATTGAAAACATTGCCAATGATCAAGCCACCTCCCCCGAGACCGGCCTCAGGCAACACATTAACCCGATCCGCCTGAAGTTCCGCGCTCACAAGCAAGGTTCCCTGACTGACGTTTGCGATGCCCCCGACCTTCAGCAAGGTGTCGGCGTCGAGCGCACCCACCCCCGTCTTGGTGAAATCTCCCGGCACGATGACAGTGCCCCCCGAAATAGTGGCCTGACCACTTGCCACATGAAAACCGCCGTCGGTCACTGTCAGGCTGCTGGACAGCAATAGAGCGCTGTCGTCGTCCATTGAAATGGTGTCGATCGAAATCGGCAAGGTGATCGTCGTCGTCCCGTCGACGACCAAATCACAGATGGATCGCAGGACGGTATTGCCGTCCATCGTAACCGCGCCATTCAAGGCCAACGCCCTGCCGTCCACCGTGGCTCCGGTATTCAACGTGATGGAGGTGAGCGCCATGATGGTGCCCGCGAAATCCGTGCCCGTACCCAATGTCGCGGAGCTGCCCACCTGCCAGAAGATGTTGCAGGCGTCCGCTCCGTTGATCAGCGAAATGGAGCTGTTCGAAGCCGTCAGCAGGGTCGAGCCGGTCTGAAAGATCCAGACGGAGTCCGGGCTTCCCTGGCCATCGAGCGTCAGGACCCCGGTGATCTCGAACGAGGTGGGGTCGTTGTAGACTCCCGGGATCAGTGTCAGACCGCCCAGATCAAAGATCGGAGCATAGGTGTTTGCCGGGGGGGCGGGTCGCCCGGCCGCATCATTGTATGCGGTCAGCAGGTCAAGTTTCGCCTGCTGAGAGACGGCATTGTCACCATGAATCACCCCATCCAAGGTGACCGTGTTGAAGCCGGTGATGCTCGGGGTCGGGTGGGTTCCCACATTGCCGAAGAGCGTGGTCGAGCCTGTATTGGTGATGCCGGCCCCTGCCAGCACGACAAAGTCTTGGGCGGTGCCCAAATCCACGCCTTGCGCCATGAGCGGTTGCGGCAGCGAAAGGGCCACCGTTGCGATGCTCAGCCCAAGTGAAATTTGCAGACCCTTGTTCCGCACGGTTTTCAGAAATAGCTGCGCTCTCATCGGATGGTGTTTTGTCTGGGATTTCGAGGATACCAATCGATTTCCCTTCGCGATGATCAGGAACTGGACCTGCCCACCGTTCGAATATGAAGCTCCGTTGCCCTGTCGGGTATGGGGAGTATTACTACCTTTGGCTGACCGGATCGGAACAAGGGATCGCCTCCCTTCCCCCATCCCTTGAACGCAGCGAGGCCGTGCTGACCCGTGTTTCAAATTCTCCCCACGCAGATGTCCAATGCCAGGGAATGAAGAGGAACGAAGCCGTCGCGCGATTCCACCACTCATGAGCCAGCGCTCTATCCCGCTTCCGACGCCACCGTTCTTGATGCGAAATTCGTTCACCGCCCCGATTCCCGGCATTGCCGTGCGGGATGATTGCCCGAAGTTCCTCTCAGAATCAGAATCCTTTGAGACGAATTCGAGAGCCCGGTGGCCCGGCACAATCGCAAAAAGCCTTGGTAGCCCATGCATAAGGCTCTAAAACACGCGGCGCGGGTCAGGCAAAAGAAGGTCGGGGTTCCGCCTCACGCGGTCGCCCATCACCAGCGCGGAATCGGCCTGCGCTTCGCCAGCTTCATCGCCTCGGGACGGGGGGCCTGGATTGCGTTTTTGGCGGTGCTTGGCCCGGGACTTTTGGCGGGGCTTTCCGACGATGATCCGGCGGGCATCACCACCTACTCCGTTCTCGGCGCCGAGTTCGGATACTCGCTGCTCTGGATCATCCCGGTTTCGACAGTGATGCTGGTCCAGTTCCATCTCATGGCGATGCGGATCGGAGCGACCACCGGAAAGGGCTTTGTCGGCATCGTCCGCGAGAAATGGGGACATCGAGCCGGATATGTCGCCGTCGGAGGACTTCTCATCGCGAATTTCGGGACGATCTGCGCGGAATATGCCGGGATCTCGGCCGCAGGCGGATTGATCGGCCTTCCCTCATGGATCAGCGCCCCGGTCGCGGGCCTCTTGATCTCGCTCGTGGTCGTCCTCGGGTCGTTCCATCGCGTGGAACAGGTCCTCCTCGTGATTTCATCGACGCTGGCGCTCTACATCGTGGATGGCCTGCTCGCGGAGCCGGACTGGGAAAAAGTAATTCACCACTCTCTCATCCCGCACCTGCCCGCAAGCCCGGCGGAATGGGTCGCGATCGCCGCGGCGCTGGGGACGACCCTCGCGCCCTGGGGCCTAGCGTTCATCCAGTCCTATGCGGTGGACAAGAAGATTTCGCTGCAAAACCTGCGTTGGGCACGGGTGGACGTGGTGATCGGCTCCGTCCTGACCGGCGTGATCGGGCTCGCCATCTCCGTGGCCTGCGCGGCGACGCTGAACAAGGCCGGAATCCACATCGTCGATGCCGGTGACGCGGCGAGCGCCCTTAAGCCCCTCGCCGGACGATTCGCCACGGTCTTGTTTGGCGCCGGTCTTCTCGGGGCCTCGTTGCTGGCCGCCGCGATTGTTCCGATCGCCACCTCCTATTCAATCGCCGAAGGAGCGGGAGAACCGGCATCTCTTGACCTCGATTCGCATCACTTCCAGCTTTTTTACACAGCGTTCGTCGTGCTCACGGTAGCGGCGGTGAGTGTCGTTTCAGTGCCTGGATTGCCGTTGATTCCGCTCATTTACGCCAGTCAGGTGGTCAACGCCCTGCTGCTGCCGCTCCATGTCATCGCTCTGCAACTGTTGGCGAACGATGGGTCGATTGTCGGGGAAGGAAGGTTGGGAAAATGGTCGCGCATCGGAGGATGGGTGAGCATTTCCCTCATCATTGCCTGCGTCGCGGCCCTGGTCTGGAGCTGGCTTGGCGGTACGGGATGAAGAGACCTGACACCTGCGCGTCCCCGTTTCAATCGAACAAACTCATCAGCTCGCCCTCGGACAAATGAGCGTCACCCGCCTCGGCGAGGAGCGATTCGGTGAGGGTGCGCTTGCGTTGTTGCAATGAGAGGATTTTCTCCTCCACGGTGTCGCGGGTGATGAGTTTGTAGCTCGTCACGACGCGGTCCTGCCCGATGCGGTGGGCACGGTCGGTCGCCTGGGCTTCGACGGCGGGGTTCCACCACGGATCGACGTGGATGACGGTGTCGGCGGCGGTGAGGTTCAGGCCGACCCCGCCGGCCTTCAGGCTGATGAGGAAGACGGGCGCGGCTCCCGACTGGAAACGCTTCACGACGGAGGCGCGGTCTTTCGTCGAGCCGTCGAGATAACAGAAGTCGATTCGCTTGGTCGCGAGTTCGCCTACGAGCAACTGCAGCATGCCCACGAACTGGCTGAAGACGAGGACGCGATGCCCTCCCTCGACCGCTTCGTCGAGCAGCTCACCGAGGACTTCGGCTTTCACCGAGGCTTCGTCCTCCTCGAGTCCCTGCAGGCCGAGAAGACGCAGGTCGCAGCAGGTCTGGCGCAGGCGCAGCAGGGCGGTGAGGGCGAGCATGCGTTTCTTCCCACCCTCGGCTTCGAGGAGGGAGGCCTTGCTCTCGCGGAGGAGCTTGGAATAGACCTCGCGCTGCTTTGGCTTCAGGTCACAATAGACGACCTGCTCGATCTTTTCGGGCAGGTCGCGAGCGACTTCGCTCTTGAGACGCCTCAGCACGACGGGACGGAGGCGGCGCGAGAGCCGTTCGCGCACCGCGGCGGGCGGTTCGTTCGCCGAGAGCGGTTTCACGAAGCGCTCGCTGAAGCGTTCGCGATTCCCGAGGTAGCCGGGGAGGGCAAAACGCGCGATCGACCAGAGATCCTGCACCGAGTTCTCCACCGGCGTGCCGGTGAGGGCGAAACGATGCGTGCCGCGCAGGCGATGGGCCGCCTGGCTCACCTGAGCCTCGGGATTCTTGATGTGCTGGGCTTCGTCGAGAATGACGACGTCGAACTCGCGCTCACGCCAGATCGCCTCGTCGCGCCGGAGGAGGGCGTAGCTCGTCACGAAAAGATCGGCGTCGTGATGTTCTGTCAGGGTCTTCTCCCGGTCGGGACCTTCGATCGCAACGGCCTTCAGCTCGGGAGTGAATTTCTCCGCCTCGGCGACCCAGTTGTAGACCAACGAGGAAGGACAAACGACGAGGGAACGTCCGCCCACCGAATAGAGGAAGGAAAGCGTTTGCAGCGTTTTCCCGAGGCCCATGTCGTCGGCGAGGATGCCGCCCATGCCTTGCGAGGCGAGCCCCTGCATCCATTTCACACCCTCGCGCTGGTAGGGACGCAAGGTCGCGGCGAGGGTCTCGCTCAGTTCGTAGAATTCGATCCGTTCCCCGCCCGATTGCCAGGGCAGCTCGCCGGTGGTGGTGAGTCCGGCGTCGGCCACGGTCTCGCGCAGGTAGCCGGCCTGCGATTGATCGATGCGGTAGGTGCCCGGCTGGATCTGCTGCGGCTCGCAGTCGTTGAGGATCTCGCCGAGGTCCCCGGCAAAACGCGGATCGAGCACGGCGATCTTTCCTTTCGCCCCGGCTTTCCCGAGTCGCCCCGATTCGAGGAGGCGCTGGATCTCCTGGCGCGACACGGTCTCGCCCGAGGGCGTCGCGAAGCCCACCTCGAGCGCGAACCAATCCTCCCCGCTGGAGCGGAAGGCCATCGTCGGCACGATCGGCTCGACCTGGCCGAGGGCGTGCTCGAATCGCTCGCCCGGGCGCGTCTCCCAGCGACGCTGGAAGGCGGGATACCCGTGAGCGAGAAACTGCAGGATTGCTTCCTTTTCCTTCAACACGAATCGCCCGCCTTCTCCACGCCGTGCAAAACCGGCGGCCTCAATTTCTGCGATGGCGGCACGCTCCGCGGTGGTGTCGGCGAGGAGGAGACGCCCGCCCTCCTCCCACACGGCGGGTCGGTCCGCCGCGGCGGGCACTTCCTTCTCGCCATAAAGAAAAACGAGATCCACATCGAGATGATTGAGCGATCCCTCGACGAACAAACGCACTATCGGCGTGGCCCGCGAGACCTCGATCCCGCCTGTATCGAGATGAAGACGCCAGGCGGCAAAACGTTCGGGAAAGCCCGCGCCATTGACCGTGATGCCCTTGGTGAGCAGGTCGACCGCGTCCTCGAGGCCGTGGGCGACGGGTTGCAGGGTGTCCTTTCCGTCAAAGGCCCAACTGCCCGCCGAACTTACCAGCGGCACGACGCCCTTCGCCCATCCGGCCTGGAAGCGCAGGCCTCCGCTCCGCATCAAGAGCGGGCGCAGGGGGCGGTGCGAGACGTGGAGCGGCCCCGCTTTGCCTAGGGTGAGTCCGGGATGACCCGGGATCGCTGCGAAGAGGCGCGAAAGATCCTCCGTCCCGAGGAGGAGCGCACCCGGAACCTCCGTCGGGGAGAGTTCCTGCAACAAGCGGAAGAGCGCCGCATCGCCCGCGTCGAGAAAGAGGCGCGACTTGGCCGGCAGCGAGCGCAGCAGACCGCGCCCGCCTTCGCGGGAAATCTCAACTCCCACGGTAAGACGGCCTTTTTCCCAGGCGGCGGCGAGATTCGGAGCGATCACGAGATGCAGCGACGCGGGGATCGCGCCGTCTTCGGCCTCTTCCGTGCAGGTCGGCCAGTCGGGATGCAGGGGCGTCTTCGCCGTTGCGGCGATGGCCGGGGAGGCGGCACCCTGTGAAGACCTCGTTTCCGATTTCGGAGCGGTCGGCTCGAGCACTTCGAGTCCGGCGGCGAGGGCATGGGCGCAGATGATGCCGTCGCGCCGCGCGCGGAAGCAGGGGCAATGGTTCACCACATCGGTCCGAGAGCGGATCTCGAGACGGACCTTCAGCGTCTTCGCGCCCTCGCGCACCTCGGCTTCGAGGAGGCCGCCGCGATAGACCGCGCCGCTCACGCGACCCGCCGCATGGATGGCGCGCGCCTCCTTCATTTCCTTCCACCCACCGGTGTCGGAAAGGAATTGGCGGCTGAGTTCGACGGGCTGGGGCATGGCGGGGCGTTAGAGGTAGGGGAAAAGGGTCTCGATTGCAAATGGAGGGGCCTTTCACAAAATCGCTGCAAAAGTCCGTCTCCCGGCGAAAGATTCCCTCCTCGATCCATGCGCCACTCCCGCCTCGTTTCCCTTCTCCGAGCCGTGCTTTCCACGCCGACGGCTCCTTACCACGAGTATCATGTCGCGCGGCTCATCCGCGAACGACTGGCGGGTTTGCCGCACGTTTCGGTCGAGGCCGATGCCTTCGGCAATCTCATCGCCTGCTACCGGCGCGGACGAAAGAAGCCGCAGCTCGCCTACGCCGCGCACATGGATCATCCCGGCTGGGTCCGTCATGCGGGAGAGCCCGTCTTTCTCGGAGGCGTCCCCGAAGAGCGTCTCGCTACGCATCCGGTGGAGTGGTTCGGCGATTTCGGGATGTGGCAATTGCGACCCTTCGAAATCCGCGAGGGACTCGTCCACGCACGTGTCTGCGACGACCTCGTCGGCTGCGCCGCGATTCTCGCGATGTTCGCCGATCTCGAGGAGCAACAGGCCGAAGCCACTGTCTACGGACTTTTCACCCGCGCCGAGGAAGTCGGCTTCGTCGGATCGATCGAGCTCGCGAAACGCTGGCCGCTCCCCGCCGGAGTGCGATTCGTCTCCCTCGAGACAAGCGCCCCGCGCGGTGGCGCGGAGCAAGGCAAAGGCCCCGTCATCCGCGTCGGCGACCGCTCGAGCGTCTTTGACGACGCCGTCACCGCCGAGCTTCTCGACGCCGCTGTTGCCGGGAAAATCCCGCACCAGCGCGCTCTCCTCGACGGAGGTTCCTGCGAGGCCACCGCGATGAATCTCTACGGGATCCCCGCCGCCGGGATCTCCGTCCTCCTCGGCAACTACCACAACTGCCCGCCCGAACGGGGCATCGCGGAGGAATACGTCTCGCTTGAAGATGTGAAAGGCCTCGTCAAATTGATCACCACCACCGCGATCCGCATGGCCGCCGGGAAATCGGACGGCTCCGCCAAAGCCGGTCTCCGCAAACGCCTCGAACAACGCCTCCGCGACCACCGCCCTTATGAACGGGCCGCTCGTAAGGCTTGGGCGAAGGAGTCGCGAGGCTGAGGGACGTCCCATTCCCGCTTGCGGTACAACGCAAATGCGCCAAGGGTTGCGCCTCGAAAATCGAACCCAGTCCCACGCCATGAGTTCCCTGAATCACGCCGCCCTTTCCCAAGCCGCCGCCGAAGCCCGCGGTCTCGCCATCGACGCTGTCCACAAATGCAATTCGGGCCACCTAGGCCTGCCTCTCGGCGCGGCGGAAATCGGCGCGGTGCTGTTTGGCAGCGCCCTCCGCTACGATCCCGCGCAACCGAAGTGGCTCAATCGCGACCGCTTCGTCCTTTCCGCCGGCCATGGCAGCATGTTCCTCTACGGCTGGCTCCACCTCTCGGGCTACGATCTGCCGATGGAGGAGGTCAAAAACTTCCGCCAGCTCCACAGCAAGACCCCAGGTCACCCCGAGTTCGCTGAGACCGTCGGCGTCGAGGCCACGACCGGTCCGCTCGGACAGGGCGTCGGCAATGCGGTCGGCTACGCCCTCTCCGCGAAGATGGCGGCGGCGAAATTCAATACGGCCGACCACGTCGTTTTCGACCAGACGATCGTCTGTCTCGCGGGCGACGGCTGCCTCCAGGAAGGGGTCGCTTCCGAGGCGATCGCCTTCGCCGGTCACTTCGGGTTGGACAATCTCGTCCTCATCTATGATTCCAACGACGTCACCCTCGACGCGATGGCCGAGGTGACGCAGAGCTACGACGCCTGCAAGCGTTTCGAGGCCTTCGGCTGGGACGCGGTGCAGGTCGATGGTCATGATCTCGACGCCCTCCATGCTGCGATCACCGCGGCGAAGACGAACCGCAACGGCAAGCCGAAGCTGATCGAGGCCAAGACGATCATCGGCAAGGGCATTCCGCAGGTCGCGGGAACGGCCGCAGGTCATGGCGAGGGCGGGGCGAAATTCTCCGATGACGCCCGCAAGGGACTCGGTCTGCCCGAAGAGCACTTCTACGTCTCCGAAGGGACGCGCGCCTACTTTGCCGATCACGGAGCGAAGCTCGCCGCGACTCATGCCACCTGGGAAAAGACCTTCTCGGCCTGGCAGTCCGCCAATCCGGAACTCGCGAAGCAGCTCGACGACGCCGTCGCGGGCCGCACCCCTGAGAACCTGCTCGACCTCATCCCCGAATTCGCGGCCGACTACAAAGGCGCGACGCGCGCCTCAGGTGGTGACGTGATCCAGGCCGTGGCCAAGGCGGTGCCTTCGCTTATCACCGGCAGCGCCGACCTCTTCGGCTCGACGAAAAACTACCTCAAGAACGGTGGCGACTTCTCCCGCGCCGATTACGCCGGACGCAACGTGTGGTATGGCATCCGAGAGCATGCCATGGGCGCGATCCTCAACGGCATCGCCTACGACGGCCTCTTTCGCGCCACCGGGGCGACCTTCGCGGTTTTCGCCGACTACCTGCGACCCTCGATCCGCCTCGCCGGACTCGCCCATCTCCCGGTCGGCTACATTTTCACCCACGATTCCGTCGGGGTCGGAGAAGACGGTCCGACCCACCAGCCGGTCGAGACGGTGAGCGGCCTTCGCGTCATTCCGAACGTCGATGTGATCCGCCCCGGAGATCCCGAGGAATCCGCCGGTGCCTTCGCCGCGATGATCGAGAAGAAGGACGGCCCGACGGTGCTCTTCCTGACCCGCCAGAACATCGCGACCCTTTCCTCCATCCCCGCGAAGACGCGTCGCGAGGGCGTCCTCAAGGGCGGTTACATCGCGAAGAAGGAAACGGGTGCCCTCACCACGATCCTCCTCGCCACCGGCAGCGAACTGCAGCACGCGATGAAGGCCGCCGACGAACTCGGCGAAGGCGTGCGGGTCGTTTCGATGCCCTGTCTCGAGCGTTTCGACCGCCAGCCCAACTCCTACCGCGAGGAAGTCCTCCC
This sequence comes from Akkermansiaceae bacterium UBA5020, assembly GCA_002396885.1. Classification (GTDB taxonomy): domain Bacteria; phylum Verrucomicrobiota; class Verrucomicrobiia; order Verrucomicrobiales; family DEV007; genus Arctic95D-9. The sequence continues at coordinate 14,694 of DGXY01000044.1, read as the reverse complement.
CGCGTCGTGCACGAAGCGCGTCGCGATCGAGGCCGGTGTCAGCGGACTCTGGTGGAAATATGTTGGCACCGCCGGCGCCGTCGTCGGGATCGATCGTTTTGGCATCAGCGCCCCCGGCGACACGGTGATGAGCGAGCTCGGGATGACCGCAGCGAACCTTGTCTCGGTAGTGAAAGCCCTCGGCTGATCACCCGGTCAACGTCCATCCCGACCGATGCAGGGCCCCGCCGCGAGGACGGGGTCTTTTGCGTTTCGGAGCGGACCTGTCCCCTTGCTGCCAGTCCCCTTGCTGCCAGGGATCGCTTTCTGAACGGTGAACCTTTCAAGGGTCAAAAAATGAGTCCTAACCGAATCCCTTCTGGTAAATCTAACTTTTCTTAAGTATCATTACGCGATGCATCGACTCCTCGCGATTTTGCTTTTCCTCGTGCTCTCCGGGACGGCCCGGGCTTTCGAACTTCCCGCGCAATCGACCCAGCTCATCGTGGGAACAGCCGCGGACTGGGATTCCTCGAACGTGAAACTGAGATTTTTCGAGCGCCAGCCGGGCGGTCCCTGGCAGGCCACGGGCTTCAACTGGACTGGCCGTCTCGGCAAGAATGGCCTCGTTTGGGGACGCGGACTGCACCCCGTGCCGGCTGGAGCCAAGATGAAGACCGAAGGCGATCGCCGCGCCCCCGCGGGAGTCTTCAATCTCGGCGGGGCCTGGGGCTACGCGCCCACGATCCAGAAAGCGCCCTCGCTCAGCTATGTCCAGGTCACGACCCGCGATCTCTGGTTCGAAGATGTGAATTCCCCGCTCTACAACCAGTATCTCCGCATCGACCACGAGCCCGCCACACCCGAGGAGAAGAAGGCGCAGATGAAACAGGGCGATCAGGCCCATTCCCTGAAGCTCTTCATCGCCCACAACGCTTACCCGAACATCCAGCCTGGAGCCGGGTCGTCGATCTTCTTCCACATCTGGCGCAACGGCGGCAACGCCACCACCTTCGGCTGCACGACGATGTCCGAAGAGAACCTGAAGCGGCTCATCGCCACGATCAATCCCGAGCGTCGGCCGCTCTACGTGCTCTTGCCCGAGGCGGAATACACCCGCTACCGCATGGCCTGGAAACTGCCTTGAGCGTTCCCCTGCCATCACCCCGATCGCTCAGCGACGCGAGGGAAGCATGTAGCCGAGGAGATCGCCGATGCGTTCCCGCATGATCGTGCGCGGCACGATCATGTCGACGAGACCGTGGTCGAGGAGGAACTCGGCGGTCTGGAAGCCGGGAGGCAGATTCTGGTGGGTCGTCTCTTTGATCACGCGCGGACCGGCGAAGCCGATCATGCAATTCGGCTCGGCCATGATGATGTCGCCAAGTGTGGCAAAACTCGCGGTAACACCTCCCGTGGTCGGGTGGGTGAGAATCGAGAGGTAAGGAAGGCCTGCGGCGTGATGGCGGGCAAGGGCTCCGCTCGTTTTCGCCATCTGCATGAGGCTGAGGATGCCCTCGTGCATGCGGGCGCCGCCCGAGGCACAGACGATGATCGCGGCGCGGCGCTCGTCGGTTGCCACCTCGATGGCGCGGGTGAGCTTTTCACCGACGGCCGAGCCCATGCTCGCACCGAGGAAGCGGAAATCCATCACCCCGATCGTAACCGGATGGGTGAGGATCGTGCCACGACCGGTGAGGACGGCGTCCTTGAGGCCGGTCTTCTTCTGGTAAACCTTCACCTTGTCGGTGTAGCCCTTGAAGCCGAGTGCATCGGTGGACTCGATGGTGGGATCGAGCTCGTCGAAAGAATCGGGATCAAGGAGCATCGCGACGCGCTCCTGCGAGGTCAGGGTAAAGTGGTGATCACACTTCGTGCAGACGCGGTGGCGCTGCTTCAGCGTGATCTCGTCGATGATCGCTCCGCAGGAAGGGCACTTGTTCCAAAGGCCCTCCGGCATGTCGGACTTCTTTTTTCCGAGAGAGCTGATCGAGCGTTTTTTGAAAATGCCCATAAAGCGTGTTTGAGCCGAAGGTGGGTGTCTGTGTGTGTTTTCCGGGGCCAGGGCTCCGGACGGGTAGAATAATGGTTCCTGCCGTCGACACAACCGTTTTTCGATCACCCCCGCAGCACCGAAACGGCGGCGATTTGGTCGATTTCCATCACCTCGCGCAGGACCGCAGCGCACTCCGAGACCGTCGTGCCGGTGGTGATGACGTCGTCGACGAGGAGGAGACGCGCCCCGCCGGGCGGCACTTCGGGGTGGCGACGAGCCGGGGCAAAGACGTCGCCGAGATTGGCGAGCCGTTCGCGCCGGTCGAGGCGGGCCTGGCGCTCTTTTTCGCGAGTGCGGCGGAGGAGGGGGCGCAGGGTCAGGTCGATCCCGGCCGGGGCACGGCGGACGAGTTCCCGGGCGAGTTCGAGCGATTGGTTGAATCCCCGCTCGCGCTGGCGTTTCCGATGGAGGGGCACGGGCACGACCCACCACGAGCCGGGTTCGCGGAGGCGCTCGTCGCGCCAGACTTCGTCGAGGAGCACCCCGAAAAGGCGGGCGAGGTGGCGTTCTTTCGCGTATTTGAAACGGTGCACGAGCCCCTTGCCCGCCCCGGCCCCGCGGAAGGCGCTCACGGCGAAGTCGATCGCGAGTTCGCGGTCGCCGCAGTTGCCGCAACGGGAGGGCAAGGCCGACGTCCCATCGAATCCCTGGCCGCAGACCCGGCAATAATGGTCGCCGATGGGGGTGAGGGCCGCCTCGCAGGGTTCGCAGAGAAAAGGCACCTCGATCTGGCGGGCAGCGGTGAGGGGTGCCTCGCAGGCGGCACAGAGAGGCGGGTAGATCCAGCCGACGAGGGCCTGGCGGATGCGGGCGATCCTTCTTCCGTCAGTCGGCAGGCCGGCGATCGTCTTCATCGAAATTCCGCAAAGGGATCCCCGTAGCGCTTCCGCAGCCAGAGCCAGAGGGCAAGTCCGGTGAGCGAAACGACGAGGCAGGAAACCGCCCCGACCCGGAGCGTGTCGCCGAGCCAGGGCATCATTTCGGCGGGGCCAAAGGCGCGGGTCGTCATCGGACTGAGCGTTTTTACCCCGAAGACCCAGCCCGCATGCAGACCGATCCCGAGCCAGAGCGAACCCGTTTTCATCCGCGTGTAGCCGAGGACGAGGCCGATCGCGAAGAGCACCGCGAACTCGGCGAGGAGGAAGGAGGGATTGGCGAACTGGGAAAAGAAATGGCCAAAAATTTGACCCACCATCCAGAGCCCGGTCGTCGCCGTCACCGTGCCGGCTTCAAGCCCGTGGGGCGGGTTGAAAAAGTGGATCACCGCGAAGAATGCCGCGATCACGAAAAAGAGCGGCCTTGGCTTCAGCCACTTCGCAACGACGACCTGCAGGGCTCCCCGGAAGACGAATTCCTCGAGCAAGCCCACCGCGAGACCCGTGCCGAGCGCGGTCGCGAGGATGCGCGAGAGCGGCTTGCCCGCGTCGCGAAGCTCATACCAGCCCTGTCCCACGTAGAACCAACCGAGAAGGAGGAGCGTCCCGCCCGCGATCACGAATCCCACGAGAAGATGGCTCCACCACCAGCGGTTCGGGGAGAGTTGGAAAAAGCGGAGCATTGCCTCGCCACGCGAGAGGTTCGCGGCGGCAAGGTCGCTTTTTGGTTTCCCCGCATTGAGCCAGCGCAGCGCCGGCCAGAGGAGCAACACCGCCGCGAGGAGAACGGCGCGGTTGAAATAGCGCGAAAACTTCGCCCGCTCCATCGATCCGTGCAGCCCATCGAGCCACCCCCCTGCGAGCCAGCCTTCAGCCACGGTGTGTTTGCCGCCCAGATAGAGCGCCGGAGCGAGGAGCGCACCGAGAATCATCGTCCCGAGCAGATAGACGAGAATCTTGAAGACGCTGGACTGAAAAAAGGGCGCGCGCTCCGGCATGAGAGCTCGATACGACGAAACGACGGCGATGGCAAGGCCGTAGCATGCGCCTTGCATCCTCCCGTCCCCGCGCTAGAATCACGGCACATTTCCATGCACCGCCCCCGCCTTCTGCCCTGCCTTCTCTTCCTGATCGTGGCTCTCACCGGAGTCCTTGCGGAACCGGCTCACGCCTATCGCCTCTCGAGCCGGGATCTCCGTAATCTCGGCTATTTCGGCACCTACCGCGGTGTCCTCGAGGGGAATGTCGGCACTTGGAACGGCTTCCGCTACAATGAGACCTTTGTCAGAGGTCCGGTGGTCGAATCGATCGGGATGCCGTCGCGAACGGTCGTCACGGGACCGGGTGGACGAAACGGATTTTTTCTGACGCGCGTCTCCGCCAGCGGGAATCTCCGCCGGGCGACGATCCGCTACACCTACTCCGGCACCTCCTTCAATCCCCAATACGGTGAGACCATGTATGGATCGGGACAAAAGACCGTCCAATTCGTGCGACGGGGCTACTCGAGGATCCGCTACGAGATCACGACGAACGACGTCTTTGAGGAGCGCTCCATTTTCGACGATTCGCTCTTCACCTACCGGCGTTTCGACGGATCCTACGCCCGCTGAGATAGCCCGATCGGGCCGCTGAGGCCATGCTTGCGCGTCGGATCAAAGGGCGCGATGTTTCCGAGGGAACCACATTCCCCTACCCCGTCATGATTCCTCGTCTCCTTTGCCTCACCCTCCTTGCTTTTGCCGCCTTCGCCCCCGAGATCGGCGCGGCCCCGCTCACCAGCAATGATCTTCGCCGTCTCGGTTACTCCGGCAACTACCGCGGCGATGTCGATGGCAACATCTCCATCAAGGACGGGTCGAGCTTCGACAACTTCCGCGTCAATCAGCGCGACAACGAGCAACTCCCGCCCCGGAACCGGTCCGTCGTCACCGGCCCTTCGCGTCGCAACGGCTTCTTTCTCAATCTCCAGAAGATCACCGGCAACGAACGCCGCGCCACGATCCGGCTTTACTATTCGGGCATCTCCCGCAATCCCGATTACGAAGAAGACACCGTCGGCAGCGGCGTGAAAATCATGAAGGTGCAGCGCCGCGGCACCTCTCGTCCGCAGTTCGAAATGAATCTCACCGACAAGCTCGACGAGCGCGCCGCCGATGATGGCGAATACCTCACGAGCTGGCGGATCCGCGGCCTGCTCTTCAAATAAGGAGCGCGCGAGGGCGGTTGCGGAATGCAACTTTTTCCGCGATGAAGGGTTCTGCCTTTCCGGCCCGTTTCCCGGTGCCGGAGGTCCCCTTTGTCATGAACCAGTCAGTCCTCCTCGTCTTGCTCGCTGGCGTCCTCTCACTGACGCCTGCTCGCGCCGCTGAAGAAAAAGCCACGAACACCACCGCGCGGCCGAACCTCGTCTTTTTCTTCTGCGACGACCTCGCCTCCCAGGCCATCAGCGCCTACGGGCATGAGCTGAAGCTGCTCGAGACACCGAACATGGACCGTCTCGCGAAGGAGGGCATGCTCTTCCAGCGCTGCGTCGTGCCGAATTCGATCTGTGGTCCGAGCCGGGCCGTCATCCAGACGGGGAAATACAGCCACCTCAACGGCTTCTATCACAACAACAGCCGCTTCGACGGATCGCAGCAAACCTTTCCCAAGCTCCTCCAGGCCGCCGGCTACCAGACCGCCGTGATCGGGAAATGGCACCTCGTCAGTGACCCCCAGGGCTTCGACCACTGGCACATCCTGCCGGGTCAGGGCGCCTACTACAATCCGCCGATGACCCGCGACGGCGAGCCGGTGAAACACACCGGCTACACCACCGATCTCATCAGTGAATTCTCGATCGAGTGGGTGAAGAACCGCGACAAAACGAAGCCCTTCCTTCTCATGAGCCAGCACAAGGCGCCCCACCGCGAGTGGGCTCCGGCCCTGCGCCATCTCGGATGGAACGGCGACCGCGAATTCCCCGAACCGAAGACCCTCTTCGACGACTACTCCGGCCGCGGCATCGCCGAGCTCGAGCAGGACATGACCCTTGCCAAGACCTTCACCGAGCGCGACGCCAAGCTCCTCCCGACGCCGGGGCTCACGCCCGAACAACTCGCAAAGTGGAACGCCTACTACGAGCCACGCAACGCCGCCGTCGCCGAGCTTTCGGGCAAGGAACTCGTGCGCTGGCGCTACCAGCGTTACATGCACGACTACCTCGGCACGGTGAAAGCCGTCGACGAGGCCATGGGTGCCTTGCTTGACACCCTCGAGGCCGAAGGCATCGCCGACGAGACCCTCGTGATCCTTTCCTCCGACCAGGGCTTCTACCTTGGCGAACATGGCTGGTTCGACAAGCGCTGGATCTACGAGGAATCGCTCACCACTCCGCTGCTGGCCCGCTGGCCCGGCAAGATCGCTCCCGGCACCCGGGGCGAGGGCATCGTCTCGATCATCGACTTTCCCGAGACCTTCCTGGAAGCCGCCGGACTCCCCATACCCGAAGACATGCAGGGAAGCAGTCTCATGCCCTTTTTCCAATCGGGAGGCAAGGCCCCGGCCGACTGGCGCACCAGCTTCTACTACCACTATTACGAGTATCCCGGACCGCACAGCGTGCGGAAGCATTACGGCGTCGTCACCGACCGCTACAAGCTGTTCCACTTCTACGAGCCCGAGACCAACTACTGGACTTTGATCGATCGCAAAACCGACCCTGACGAAGTGACCAACGTCTACGGCAACGCCGATTACGCGGCGGTGCAGGCCGAATTGCACGCCGAACTCACGCGGCTCCGGTCCGAGCTGAAAGTGCCCGCGCAGGACGCCCCCGAATCCTCGATGGTCGCCAACCAAGGCAAGAACGCGAAAGGGAAAGAAAAGGGCAAGAACAAAGGAAAAGGGAAAGCCGCGGAGTGAACTCCGGGGCTTTTCCAACTCAGCCGAGGAGGCCGAGCGCCCCGACCACGATCAGGTAGATCGCGACGATCTTCGCGAGGAGATCAGGCTTGAGGAGGATGAGGATGCCGGCGACGAGCGCGACGACGGGGCCGACGTAGGCGGGTAGGGCAACGGCGGCGAGAGTGGGGACGAAGTCGATCATGGCTTTGGGGGGAGAGGTTGGTTTTTGAGGGAGAAATTTCCCGTCGCCCCATCCTGCCGGGTTTCTCGTAAGGTGTCGAGCGCGCCGAGCCTCGAACCCAAAAGAAAACCCCGCCCGGAGGATTGCCCGGACGGGGTTGTCTGAACTGCGACCGGCGGAAGGGTCAGTCGTTGTAGGCGTTTTCGCCGTGGGCCGACTGATCGAGTCCGATCCGCTCGTCCTCTTCCGAGACACGGAGTCCCCCACACACGACGCGGACCAACGCGAGGATGAGGAAGGTAACGATGCCGGTGTAGATGATCGTCGCGACCGAGGCGAGGGCCTGGATCCCGAGTTGCTTGCCGAGCGCGAGACTGCCACCGAAGAGCGAAGAGCCGACCACCGCGGCGAGGAGCGTGCCGATCAGGCCGCCGACGCCGTGAACGCCGACAACGTCGAGCGAGTCATCGTAGCCGAGGGCCTTTTTCAGGCGCATCGAAGCCCACCAGCAACCCAGCGCGGAGCAGGCCCCGATCAACAGGGCTCCCGCCGGGGTGGCCACTCCCGAGGCCGGAGTGATCGCGGCGAGTCCGGCGATCGCGCCCGTCGCGATGCCGAGCATGGTGGGTTTCTTCTCGACACACCAGTCGATGATCATCCAGACGACCGCACCGGTCGCGGCGGAAAGATGGGTGACAAAAAGGGTCATGGCCGCGGCATCGCTCGCCCCCCCTTGGCTGCCCGCATTGAAGCCGAACCAACCGACCCAGAGCATCGCCGTGCCGGTCACGGTCATGGGAAGGTTGTGGGGAGGCGCGGGATGATTGCGCTTGCCGACCATGAGACACGCGACGAGCGCGCCGACGCCGGCGGTGATGTGCACGACGATGCCGCCGGCGAGATCGATGACGCCCCAACGGGTGAAAAGAGAGACGTTCTCCTCTCCGCCGCCGAACCAGGTGATGTGGCAGATCGGCGCGTAGACGAGCAAGGCCCAGAGCACCGAGAAAAGCAACATCGCGGGGAATTTGATCCGCTCGACGAAGGTTCCCACCATCAGGGCCGGGGTGATGATGAAGAAAGTCATCTGGAAGGCCGAGGTGAGGATGCCGTCCGCCGCGACCCCGCGGTGCATGAGGTGGCCGAAGCCGCCGGTCCAGCCGCCCTTTTCACCGATCGAGAGAGAATACCCGCAGACGAGCCAGACGAGGCTGAGGACGCAGGCGAGCGCGAAGCAATGCATCAGCACGCTGAGCACGTTCTTCTTGCTCACGAGGCCGCCGTAAAAGAGGGCGAGGCCCGGGAGGGTCATGAAGAGGACGAGCGCGGTCGAGGTCAGCATCCACGCATTGTTGCCGATCGTCGCGGCCGCCTCGGCCGTGAGGGGAGGGTCCTCGGCCCGGACCACGGAGGCGAAGGCGAGGGACAGGAGGACAAGCGCGCCGGAGAGACCCGGCGCCCGGTAGGGGGGTTTGGTCATATCGATGGGGGGGTTTGGTTGGGATTTTCAATCCCCCGATCGGTAGACAACGCTGACGCGGAGAGGCCGGTCGGTCCGAAGGCCGACGGTCTCCCGGGAAAAGGGCTGAAACCAGGATAAGGGGGTTGTTCCTTAGGGAGTTAGCAACATTTGTGCCAAAACCTCTACCCAAGTCACTGAAAATCAGCGGGAAATGACTATTTTCGGTAAAAAATCCCCGGAAAGGGGGTCTCTTCCGGCCCGGCCGGCTTCCGCCAAGGGAAGACCTCTCCCCGATCCCGGAGGAGGGGCAGGTTTTCCCCGCCCGTCTCCTCGAGCAGGTCGAAAAGGCGGGCGTTCATCTCGCGGACCCGGTCCTGATGGGCGGGCTCGAGGGCGAGGTTCGTCTGCTCGTACGGATCGTTCTCGAGATCGTAGAGTTCGCCGATGTCCCAGATCCCGTGGGGCCTGACATATTTCCAACGCTCGCCGACGAGTCCGTGCATTGTCGGGGTCTGGGGGTAGTTCTGCTCCCAGTAGTATTCGTAGAGGATTTCCTCGCGCCACCCCTCCCGCTTGCCCTGTAGCAGCGGGAGAAAACTGCGTCCGTCGAAGCGTTTCTCCGCATCGTCCGGCAAAGCGCCCGCGATCTCGAGCAGGGTCGGGGCGATGTCGATGTTCGCGACCGTCTCCTTCACCACCGTGCCCGCGGAAATGAGCTCGGGACAAAACATCAACAGCGGCACGCGGATCGAGGCCTCGTAGGCGGTGCGTTTGTCGATCAGACCGTGTTCGCCGAATTGGAATCCGTTGTCGCCCATGTAGACGATGAGCGTGCTCTCGAGTCGTCCCTCCTTCTCGAGCCAATCGAGGACGCGCGAGACATTCTCGTCGACGGCGAGGAGTGCCTCCATGTAGCGACGGTAATACACCGCCACATCGAAATCGGACAGGTTGTAGCCGTAGCCGACGCCGTGGCGGCTGTTGCGCTGATCCAAAACCCAGCGCGGCCAATGCCCCGGATTGCCTTCGGGTGCGGCGAGGGTCGGCGGAGCGGGGAAAGGCTTTTCCTCATAGCGACCGCGATGGCGGTCGTGCGGGACGAAGTCGGAGTGCACCGCCTTGTGCGAGAGGTAGAGAAAGAGCGGTTTGTCAGGATCGCGCCTACCGAGCCAGTCGAGCGCCATGTCGGTGAGTTCGTCGGTGATGTAGCCCTGCTGCGCTTGACGTTCGCCATTGATGTTGAAACCGTCGAGGGTCGTCTGGGGAACGACGCGCGAGGTGCCGCGTCCGTCGGGCCAGTAGGTGCCCTGCCCCTTGAAAACCGCCCAATGATCGAAGCCCCGCTGCGGCTCATCGGTCTCGCCCATGTGCCACTTTCCGAAAAAGGCGGTCTCGTAGCCCGCCTCCTGGAGGAGCTGCGGAAAGAACACGAGATCGGGCGAGACGGGATTGTAGTTGTCGACGACGCGATGCTTGTGGGCATAGAGCCCCGTGAGGATGCTGGCTCGGCTCGGCGAGCAGAGCGAGGTCGTCACCATCGCCTTGGGGAAATGGGCTCCTCCTTTCGCGAGACGGTCGAAGCCCGGCGTCTCGAGCCAGGGATGACCGAGGAATCCCATCGCATCAAAACGATGATCATCAGCAAGGATGAAAAGGATGTCGCGGGGCCGCCCCGCGGCCGGAGCCGTGAGAGGAGTGAGGAGGCAAAGGCTGAAAACAAGGGCACGCATGACAGGGTCCGGCCGCGCATCCTACCTTCTCGGGTCGGGCGAGGGAAGACGGAATAGCGTCTCCCCGCACGCTTGCCAAAGGGGCGGCGAATGCCGCATCGTGACGGGATGACGAGATCGCTCTTTCTTCTCCCCTTCCTCATCGCCGTGACGGTCTCCGCCGCCGAGCCGGTGCGGCTGATCTTCGACACCGACATCACCGGCGATGTCGACGACGTCCTCGCCCTCGCGATGTGCCACACCCTCTCCGACCGCGGGGCCTGCGAGCTAATCGGAGTGACCATTTCGAAGGTCAATCCCCGCACCGCTTCTTTCGTCGATGCGCAGAACACCTGGTATGGACGTTCCGATCTGCCCATCGGCGTCACCCGCGATCCGCAGGCCCAGAAACGCGAGAGCAAATACCTCGGGCTCGCCGACTCGCCCGATTATCCCCACGACTTGCGCGACAATGCCGCGGCGCGCGAGGCCGTCGATCTGCTCCGCGAGCTCCTCGCGACCTCGCCAGACGGCAGTGTCACGATTGTCTCGGTGGGGATCGCGTCGAACCTCGCGAATCTCCTCAAGTCTCAGGGCGACACCCACTCGCCGCTGGAGGGTCCCGCCCTCATCCGGCAGAAGGTGGAACGCCTCTCCATCATGGCCGGCGCCTTCACCTTTGCCAACGGCACGAATTACCATCTTGAGGCCAACGTCATCAACGGCATCGGTTATATGCAAACCGTCGCCGAACAATGGCCAGAAGAAGTGCCCGTGATCTGGAGCGGTTACGAAATCGGGGAAAACCTGCCCTTTCCCCGCAAAAGCGTGGCCGAGGATTTCGGCTACCGCGAAAAGCACCTCGTGCGCGAGGCCTACCTCCTCCACAGCGGCCCGGAGCACGATCGGCCCTGCTGGGATCAGAGCAGCTTGCTCGAGGCGGTCTTTCCCGATCGCGGATACTTCGGCCTTTCCGCCCCCGGCCGCGTTTCGGTCGGCGATGATGGTTTCACCCGCTTCCGGGCCGCGGCGAAGGGCGGCCAAGGCGGTGTTCGCGACCGCTTCCTGAAGATGGATGCCTTGCAACAGGCCCGCGCCCTCGAGGCCATCGTCCAACTCACCGTGCAGCCGCCGCGATGAAACCGATCCTCTTCTTTACACTGTTGCTCCTCTGCCCGCTCCGTGCCGCCGAGCTGCGTGTCTCGACCGACTTCGAAGGCGGCTCGGCGACGATCGACGCGATCGACTCATCGCGCCGGGAGATCCAGATCCGGCCCGGCGGAAATCCCGCCCGGGGTTGGCCGTGTTGGTGGTTTGTCAGGATCGACGGCCTCGCTGCCGGTGAGACCGCGACGCTCGTCCTGCGCGGCAGCGAGCGCTCCGCCCGCAACAACGGAAAGGACACCGGCAAGCCCCTCTCTTCCGACTGGGCCATGCCGATCGCCGCAGCGGTCTCGGACGATGGAACGAGCTGGCGGCAAAGCGGACTCGGGACGCGCGAGACCGATCACATTTCCTACCCGCTCGAAGGGACCGGCGGCCCGCTCTGGGTGGCGTGGGGACCGCCCTTCTCGCCACGCGAAAGCGAAGCCCTCCTTGCCGGGGCGGAGCAAGCGCGTCCGGATCTCTTTCACCCCTTTACCCTCGCGGAAACCCGCGAAGGTCGCCCCGTGCGCGCCTTGCGGATCGTCGCCGAAGGCGATGCGAAGAGCAAACCCGCCGTCTGGATCCACGCCCGCCAGCATGCCTGGGAGAGCGGGTCCTCATGGGTGGCGTGCGGATTCGTCGAATGGCTCCTCGCGGATTCAGACAAGGCGGAACGGTTGCGGGGAACTACGGAGATCGTGATCGTGCCCATCATGGACGTCGATCGCGTCGTCACGGGTGACGGCGGCAAGGAGGCGGATCCACACGATCACAACCGCGATTGGTTCGAGACCCCGCATTATCCCGAAGTGGCGGCGGCCCAGGCCCGGATGAAGGCCTACGTCGCCGAAGGCCGCCTCGCCGTGGTCCTCGATCTGCACAATCCCGCCTCGCGCGACCTGCGACCCTTCTTCTTCGTGGGACCGCCCGAGCTGCTCTCCGGGAAGGCCCGGGCGAATCGCGAACGCTTTCTGAACCTCGCGGTCGAGCACCTCACCGGTCCCCTCACCCTCGATCCAAAACCCCGCGTCACCGGGGCGAACTACCATCCGCTCTGGCGACGGATCAGCGGACAGTGGGTCAATGATCATGGAAACGAGCACACCCTGGCGGCCTGTCTCGAGACTTCGTGGAACACCCGGCACAGCACCACCGAAGGGTATCGCACCATCGGGCGACAACTCGGCGAAGCCCTTGCCGACTACCTCTCGTCGCCGGCTCCTTGATTTCCTCTTGCCGGAAAGAAGAGCCCCGCGTTAGCTGCGGGTGCCATGGCCCTCCATCTCGTCGATCATCCCGTCATCCGCGAACGCCTCACCCGGATCCGCTCGGTCGCTTCGGGCACGGCCGAATTCCGTGAGGCCCTCCACGATGTCTCGCGCTTGCTTTGCTATGAGGTGACACGCGACCTCGAGACCACGACGATCCCGGTGACGACGCCGCTTTGCGAAACCGAGGGACACCGACTCGCCCGTCCCGTCGTGCTCGTGCCCATCCTGCGGGCGGGGATGGGTTTGCTCCACGGATTCACCGACATCCTCGGCGAGGCTTCCGTCGGCACGATCGGACTCTACCGCGATGAGAAAACCCTCGCGCCGCATCGCTACCATTTTCGCATGCCGCCCTCGCTCGCCGAGGCCGACGTCATCCTCATCGATCCCATGCTCGCGACCGGCGGCAGTGCGGGCGATGCGGTCGATGAACTGAAGCGCGAGGGAGCGACCCGCATCCGTTTCGCCTGTCTCATCGCCGCCCCCGAGGGCGTCGCCGCCTTCACTGAGCGCCATCCCGACGTGCCCGTCTACACCGCCGCCCTCGACCAATCTCTCAACGGACGTGCTTACATCGTGCCCGGCCTCGGTGATGCGGGAGATCGATACTTCGGTACGTGACGTAACGGTTTGGGTGAAGACCAAGCGCGACCTTCCTGTCAAAACCTGCCCCGTCTGCCAGCGGCCCTTCGTCTGGCGGAAAAAGTGGGCGCGCTGCTGGGAAGAAGTGCGCTACTGCTCCGAAAAATGCCGCCGCCACCGCGGGTCGGCGACGTAACCGGGCTCGTGTCAGCGTTTCTCCCCGCCACCCGATCCGAAGCCCTCGCCCGGCTCGAGGCCTTCCTTCCGCTCGCGGCCGACTATGGCGCCGCTCGGAACCGCGTGGTCGCCGGACATGAGAACGTCTCGCGCCTCTCCCCCGCGACCCGCACCCGCGTCCTCCTCGAACAAGAGATCCTCGCCGCCGTCCGTGCCCGGCACGCGCCTGCCTCGATTGAAAAATTCGAGCAGGAAGTCTGGTGGCGGCTCTACTGGAAAGGCTGGCTCGAGCAGCGTCCCGGGATCTGGACCCGGTATCGCGAGGCCTTGAGCCCTCTTCGGTGGAGCGAGCGCGCCCGCGCCGTGGCGGCGGGGGAAAGCGGCATCGCCATCCTCGATCATTTCACCCGCGAACTCATCACCACCGGCTACCTCCACAATCACGCCCGGATGTGGTGGGCCTCATGGTGGATCCATGGCGAAGGACTCCCGTGGCAACAGGGGGCGCATTTCTTTTTACAACACCTCCGCGACGGTGACGCCGCTTCGAACACGCTCTCGTGGCGCTGGGTCGCGGGTTTGCACACCCGCGGCAAAGCCTACCTCGTGCGTCGCTCGAACCTCGAGCGGTATGTCGCCCCCGAGCTGCTCGCGGAGCATCCCGCGGGACTCGAGAAGCTCGAGTCGATCGCGATCCGGGACCTGCCCTGGGAGGAGCCACCGGCACCCCGCGCGCTCGAGCCCTCCGATCCTCAACAGGGACCGCGCACCGGGATCTGGATCCACGACGAGGATCTTTCGGTGGAGCGTTCCCCACTTTCGGATCTGGCCCCCGTCGCCCTCCTCGCCACCGTTCCTTCGGGACTATGGGAGTGCGAGGCATATTCCCCAGGCAAGTGCGCCTTTCTCAAGGGGGCCCTAGCCGATGGTGCGGCCCGGGCCTCGGAGCATTTCGGGCTGCCCTGTCCCACCCGCGACACCCCAGCTCTCTCCGAGGCGCTCGTCGCGTGGGCGCTCGAAGAGCGGCTCGATACGGTCGTCACCCTGAGTCCCTTCACCGGTCCTCTCGCCGATGAAATCCCGAAGATTGGGGCCGCGTTCGCGGATCGCGGCGTGCGACTGAATCTCGTGCGTCGGCCGGAAGAGATGGTCGTGATGAATCGGGCGACCGGTGGATTTTTCGGGTTTTGGGAGAAGGTACGAGAGCGGGGGTGAGGTCTACGGGGTGAGGTCTACGGGGACAGGTTATCAATCCAAGAGCAGTCCCAAGTCTACGGGTGAGGTCTAAGGGGACAGGTGAGGTGAGGTCTAAGGAGGTCTAAGGGGACAGGTGAGGTGAGGTCTAAGGAGGTCTAAGGAGGTCTAAGG
>DGXY01000012.1:1010-2510 GCA_002396885.1 Akkermansiaceae bacterium UBA5020 | reverse complement strand
CCTGCCCGCGCCTGCCCGCGCCTGCTTCGAGGAAGAAGGCGTCAGGGTGGCGGAACTCGCCGACGAAGACCGCAAAGCCATCCTTTCTCCGGAAGAGTGAAGCCGCCGGGAACGGCTCCGGCTTCGATCAAGAAACCCGGTCGATGTATTTCTCGCGGCAGTAGACGATGGCATCGAGCATCAGCTCGGCCTCCTTGCGCATTTCCCCGTCGAGGCTGCCGGCGGCATGGTTGTGCCGCTTGTAGAGCACGGCGAGACGCTGACGGATCTCGTCGGGCCCCATCTTCTTGGGATCGATCTCGCACATGCCTTCGGGGGTCATGCGACCAAAGATGCCACCCACCTCGAGGGGGGCGGCGGCCGGTTCTTCATGTCCGGAAAACCAGCGAAAGAGCTTCTTGATCATGGCAGGAAAAGGTTGGGCAGGGAATCCGGATCACGCAATGCGGACCTGCTTGAGATAGGCGGACTTCCTTTCAATGTCGCTCTCGTTGAGGACGCCGGCGCCCTCATACTCGATGGCGATGTCCTTGCGCAGACCGGATTCCTCATCGTAGATCTGGGCGCGGACACGTTGATTCTCGTCGTAGCTGTAGGTCACTGTCACGGCGCAGCCCGCGGGCCGTCCTGGCGGCACCCTTAGACTGATCTTGCCGACAATGTCGACATAACGCGGATCGGGATCTTCGCCCTGAGTGATCTCGACCTCGATCAGCTCCTCGTTGTCCTCCGAAGTGAGGTAGGTCTGCGACATCGAACACGGGATGGGGGTGTTTTTCGGGATGACGATGGAATTCCTGACTTTGGTGATGCCAGTCTGGGCGTCCTCGATGATGGCGAGGGTGCCATAGCTGTGGTTGCACACCTCGGAAACGCGACGGGCCCGCTGGGCGAAGAGGGCTGCACCAAGGGCGACACACTCGTCGACATTGCCGCAAGAGACGGGTGCTTTTCCGAAGTGACGGGTCAGTAGTTCCTGCACCTTGGGAATCCGCGTGCTGCCACCGACGAGGACGACATGATCGACGTCCTGCGGTGAAAGCCCGAGGGTATCGAGAGCCTGCTCGAGGAGCATGACGGTGCGGGTGAGGAGGCGGCGGATCGCTTCCTCGAAGGAGTCACGCGTCAGTTCCACCTCGGCGAGCCCGTAATCCTCGGTGCCGATCTTTTCGGAGACGACGTTGAGTTTTGAGAGACGCTTTTTCGTGTCCTCGGCGGCGGCAAGGAGCCGGCGGCGCTGCGTCGCGTCGAGCACCAACTCGCGCCCGTTCTGCTCACGGAATTTTTCCGAGATGAGTTCGAGGAGGATCTCGTCGAAATCCGATCCGCCGAGATGTCGGGCTCCTTCGCTGAGAAGGATGTCAATCCGGTCGGTATCGACATCGAGCACGGTGATGTCGAGGGTGCCGCCACCCAGATCGTAGACGAGCACCCGCCCCCTCACGCCCTGGGTGTGGGCATAATACAGCGCGGCAGCGGTCGGTTCGTTGACGATCCGGC
>DGXY01000012.1:638-790 GCA_002396885.1 Akkermansiaceae bacterium UBA5020 | reverse complement strand
CCTTGCGGGCGAGTTCGTTGAAATTCGCCGGCACGGTGATGACGACTTCGTCGATCCGTCCGATGATGTGGGCGCAGTCCTTGCGCAGCTTCGCGAGGATGAGGGCGGAGACTTCTGTGGGCGTCCACTTTTCGCCGTCGATCTCGACCACG
>DGXY01000012.1:0-468 GCA_002396885.1 Akkermansiaceae bacterium UBA5020 | reverse complement strand
CTTTTCGCCGTCGATCTCGACCACGTAGGACGGGTCGTCCATGTGCTTCTTGATATGGCGCACGGTGCGATCCGGATCACCCCCATCTTTCGCGGCGGATCCGACCAACTTCACGCCCTCGTAGCGGTCGAAGAACACGACCGAGGGTGTAAGCCGCTCTCCGTCCGCATTGGGAACGATCTCGGGATTGCCATCCGGACGCACATGGGCAAGCGCCGAGGTGCTCGTGCCCAGGTCGATCCCGACGTAAATCGCTTGTCTCTCTGACATGAAAAAGGTCGGGGTAAACCGGTTGGCAGGGATCCGACCGGACCAAAGTAACGTCTCAAAAACTAAAATCCAGAATTATCACATTTTATGTAATTTTTAACTCAGGCCTTCATGACACCACCACCATCGCTTGGTCGTCACCACTAGTTTCAGAGTCATAAGCCGAGTTCAAAAAACCTTTTCCACAAAGGGCCGTAA
>DGXY01000137.1:11484-11686 GCA_002396885.1 Akkermansiaceae bacterium UBA5020 | reverse complement strand
TTCGGAGGGCAGATTGCCGTGCTGGTCCCAGCCGCGGTGGAGGATCTGCCCGACCCGCACGCCGCGCTCGACAAGACGGCGCGCCATGATCGCACTCGCGGCGAAGGTGCCGGGCTTCTGCACGTTCGGACCGTAGCTCTCGAGGGTGGACTGGCTCTCGCCGGAAAGATCGGTCAAGTCCGGCACGCTCGTCTGCATGCGG
>DGXY01000137.1:10923-11297 GCA_002396885.1 Akkermansiaceae bacterium UBA5020 | reverse complement strand
AGGCCATCTCGTATTGGGAAATGCGGTTCTGGATCTCCGGATCGCCGAGCTGGCCGAAACGGTGGGCGTTCATCTCCGCGAGGATATCGAGCTGGGCGCGACGCTGCGTCGGGGTGACCCCTTCCGGATTCTTCAGATACAGCACCGGATCGCCCGCAGCGCGCAGGGCCACGCCACTAAAGCGGCCGGGGAGGAAGCCACTGTTCCACATCCGCGTGAAGAGAGCCTGGGCCGCCGCCTTCGAACTCCAGTTCGGGGTGAGGACGACGAAGGCCGGCAGATCGTTGCTCTCGCTCCCGAGCCCGTAGGCGAGCCACGATCCGAGGCTGGCGAAGCCCGGCACCTCGCGACCGGTCATCACGAAGGTGCAGGCC
>DGXY01000137.1:10189-10757 GCA_002396885.1 Akkermansiaceae bacterium UBA5020 | reverse complement strand
TCATCACGAAGGTGCAGGCCGGATCGTGGTTGATTGCGTTCGTGTGGACCGTCTTGATCAGAGCGATGTCGTCGACATGCTTTGCCGTGTGCGGGAGCAGCTCGCTGACCCAGCGCCCGCATTGACCGTGTTGGGAGAATTGGAAGAGACTCGGAGCGACCGGAAAACGCGCCTGTTTGCTCGTCATGCCCGTGAGGCGCTGGCCACCCTGCACGCTCGGGGGGATGTCCTTGTCAAACCACTCGGCGAGCTGCGGTTTGTAATCCCAGGTGTCGAGCTGGGAAGGACCACCATTCATGTGCAGGTAGATCACCGCCTTCGCCTTCGCCGGGAGATGCGGCAGTCCGGGCAAGGGCGGATGGACGAGCATCGACGGCGCGGCCGGTGCCGCGGAAAACGCATCGCGTCCCATCAGGCTGGCGAGCCCGAGCCCGCCGAGCCGGAGTCCGCTGTGGCCGAAGAACTGCCGGCGCGAGAGGAGGAGGTCGTGTTCGTGGAGGGGGTTCATGAGCGAAACGGGTTCAATGGCGATTCCAAGTCCGGGAGTGGCATGGGCATCCTGCCCATG
>DGXY01000137.1:9553-10022 GCA_002396885.1 Akkermansiaceae bacterium UBA5020 | reverse complement strand
GTGGCATGGGCATCCTGCCCATGCGTCCGACGGGAAGGGCGACGAATAAGGGAAATCGATTCCTGGCGAATTCGACGGGGAGGGCATTCGGAGCCTTGCCGAGGCGCATGGGCTGGAAGCCCATGCCGCATCCGCGCTGATTTTCCGCGATCGTTTCCATTTCATCAGTTCCTCGTCACCGTCTCGTCCAGATTCAGCACCAGGTTCGCCACCATCGTCCAGGCCGCCGTCTCCGTGGCCGGGCCGGCCTGCTTCGGCACCGATTCACCGGCCGCGACGATGGCCTCAGCCGCCTTCGCGTCCGCTCCGGCGTGATAGCGTTGCTGGGCCAGCGCATCGGTGAGCAATCCGGTCTCCTTCTCGTCGGGCACGCGGCTCAGGACGGTGCGGAAGAGCCAGCGCAATCTCGTGGCGTCGTCTTTGCCTCCTTCCGCGAGAACCCGCTCGGCGAGGGCGCGGGCGGCTTCGA
>DGXY01000137.1:9264-9388 GCA_002396885.1 Akkermansiaceae bacterium UBA5020 | reverse complement strand
TCGGCGAGGGCGCGGGCGGCTTCGAAATACTGCACGTCGTTGAGCAATTGCAGGGCCTGCATCGGGGTGTTGTTGCGCTCGCGGCGCGTGCAGCTCTGCTCGCGATTCGGCGCGTCGAAGTTCG
>DGXY01000137.1:8848-9071 GCA_002396885.1 Akkermansiaceae bacterium UBA5020 | reverse complement strand
CGAAGTTCGTCATGAACGGCGGCGGCGCGGTGCGTTTGAAGAAGGCGTAAAGACTCCGCCGATAGAGCGCGGCCCCGTGATCCTGTAGATAATAACGCGTGTTGCTGTCGCCGTAGCCGACCGGTTCCCAGATATTCGGCGGCTGGTAGGTGCGCGTGCCGCGTCCGCCCATCGTCAAGTCGATGAGCCCGCTCAGGTAGAGCGCGTTGTCGCGGATCTGCTC
>DGXY01000137.1:8455-8658 GCA_002396885.1 Akkermansiaceae bacterium UBA5020 | reverse complement strand
GCTCGGCATCGAGGCGGATGCGGGGCGCGCGGGCGAGAAAACGGTTCTCGGGATCGACCGCGAGGGTCGTGGCATCGGCACGATAAGATTGGCGGAAGGCCTGCGACATCAGCAGCTCCTTCATCAGCCACTTCACATCCCAGCCGCGTTCGACAAAACTCACCGCGAGCCAGTCGATCAATTCCGGATGGCTCGGCGGCTCA
>DGXY01000137.1:8145-8276 GCA_002396885.1 Akkermansiaceae bacterium UBA5020 | reverse complement strand
CAATTCCGGATGGCTCGGCGGCTCACCCTGCGAACCGAGATCATGGCTCGTCTTCACCAGCCCCGTGCCGAAGACCTGTTGCCAGAAGCGGTTCACCGTGACCCGAGCGGTCAGGGGATGCTGCGGCGCGA
>DGXY01000137.1:7019-7957 GCA_002396885.1 Akkermansiaceae bacterium UBA5020 | reverse complement strand
AAGCCACTGCGCGAGATCGAGCCGGTTGAGGCGGCGCGGCTCCTTCGGCGCGGTGAAAGGACCGAAATTCGCGGGAATGGCCGGCTCCACCTTTTCCCCGGGCTTGTTGTATTGCCCGCGCTCGGCGATGAAGGTCTCGCGCGGCTCGGGGAGATCATTGAAAATGAAGGTCGTGGGGATGGCCTCGTCCGCCGCCGCCGCCGCGACGCGGGCCGCCTCCCAGGCCGTCCGCGGCGTCGCGAGCGATCCCGCCTCGGGATGCGTGACCCGGCGCAGGTAAAAGCCGAGCAAAGCCTCGCGCGCCTTCGCATCAGTGGTTTTGTCAGGACCCTCGGTCAACGCTTTCGCGAGCGGGCCGGGCAGATCAGCCGGGGCTTTTTTGCCGTGCGATTTCCACCAGAGCGCAAAGGAGGCGAGTGGGTCCTTCGCCGGACTCAGTTCACCCTTCACGACACAGCGGTCCCACGAGACGCGGCCGCCCACCATCTGCACCGCGATCGAGCTGAGCCGCGAGCCGGGCGTGATCTCGAGCACCGCCGGATCGAAGGAGAGGGTTGTCCATTTCCCCGGCTCAGGCATCGGCCCTAACGAAACCACCTTCGCCGGACTGCCCGCGTTGTAGACTTCAAACGCGGCCGGATCACCCCAGTAAACCCGCTTGCCGTTGAGGACGATCGAGAGCGCCTGAGGCGGGCTCAGCGGATCGGGACGCACCGCGATTTCAAAACGGGCGTTTTTCTCCGGCACCGTCACCGGGATCAGCTCGGGCGTGAGGAGGTGTTCGAAAAACTGGCCGTTCGCCTGCTCGAGGACTCGGCGTCCCGACGGCGCGCCGAACTCGGGACGGTCGAGCCAGACCGGGGCGTTCCGCGAAGTGTTGCGCTGGACCGTCCCGAGGGAAAGAAGATCGTCGAAGATCACCTGCTCGCGCGCCACCG
>DGXY01000137.1:6635-6846 GCA_002396885.1 Akkermansiaceae bacterium UBA5020 | reverse complement strand
AAGATCACCTGCTCGCGCGCCACCGGAGCGGCCTTCGCCTCGGGCTCGGTGTAGAGGGGCAGCGCCGCGCCATCGAGGGTGGCGAGGCGGGCGGCTTCCTCCTTCCGCGCGGCCTCGAGCGCTTCCTGTTGTCCGGGCGCGGGCAGCTTCAGAATGGGGGCGGTCTTCGCGATGTTTCCGTCCATCGCCGGATCGGCGGCGCTGTAGAAGA
>DGXY01000137.1:6159-6404 GCA_002396885.1 Akkermansiaceae bacterium UBA5020 | reverse complement strand
TTGTGATCGTGACACTGGGCGCAGCCGCCCGTGACCCCGAGCCAAGCTGTCGTCACCGTCGCTGCGCGATCGATCGCGTAGAGGTGGCGGTATTCCTCGTCGATCGCCCCGCCTTCGCTCGTGGTGACGTTGCAACGGATGAAACCGGTCGCGACGAGTTGATCGGTCGTGGCGTTGGGTAGCAGATCCCCGGCAAGCTGCCAGGTCGTGAATTGATCAAAGGGCAGGTTTTCGTTGAAGGCCTT
>DGXY01000137.1:5772-5907 GCA_002396885.1 Akkermansiaceae bacterium UBA5020 | reverse complement strand
AGCGGGCCACGTCGAGCCAGTGACGCGCCATCTCCTCGCCATAGCGCGGAGATGGCAGGTAGCGATCGACCATCGCCTCGTAGGCCCCGGGAGAGGCATCCTTTTCAAACGCGTCGACCTCGGCCGGCGTCGGCG
>DGXY01000137.1:5423-5578 GCA_002396885.1 Akkermansiaceae bacterium UBA5020 | reverse complement strand
GGCGTCGGCGGCAGGCCCGTGAGGGTGAAGGCGACGCGACGGATGAGGGTGGCTCGGTCGGCCTCGGGCTGGAGCGCGAGTTGTTTCGCTGCGAGCGGAGCCGAGAGGAAATGATCGATGGGGCGGCCTTCCGCGGGCACGACCGGCTTCACCGG
>DGXY01000137.1:4998-5203 GCA_002396885.1 Akkermansiaceae bacterium UBA5020 | reverse complement strand
CACCCTCTTCGATCCAGCGCTTGAGCGTGTTCTTTTGGGCGTCCGTCAGGGTCTTGTGCGACTTCGG
Organism: Akkermansiaceae bacterium UBA5020; assembly: GCA_002396885.1. GTDB lineage: Bacteria > Verrucomicrobiota > Verrucomicrobiia > Verrucomicrobiales > DEV007 > Arctic95D-9. The sequence goes on along the minus strand of DGXY01000137.1, from coordinate 5,136 downwards.
CGGAGGCATGATCTCATCAGGATCGGTCGAAAGGATCCGCTCCCAGGCCTCGCTTTTTTCGAGACTGCCCGAGACGATCGCCTGATAACCGCCCAGATCCATCGCCGCTCCCTCGGCCGTGTCGAGCCGCAGATCGGC
>DGXY01000137.1:4161-4782 GCA_002396885.1 Akkermansiaceae bacterium UBA5020 | reverse complement strand
GCCGTGGCAGGCGAAGCAGTTTTCCGAAAGAATCGGCCGGATATCACGGTTGAAGCTGAGCTTGCCCTCCGCGGCGGCGAGCGGGGCTGCAAATACCAGAACGACCGCGAGAGCGTGACCGGAGCGAGAGATCATGATTTCCCAGTTTACCGCAGAACTTCAGGCCAAGACAATGCCGCAAGTCCGGCAAAAAGTTTGGTAAGACCATGCCCGTTGAATCGAACGATCCGGGATTCCAAAGATTTCATAGACAAAACCCGCTCCACCGGGCGTCATCGTTCCTGTATGCCACCCGAAAGGCTCGAGACTCTTTATGACGAACACGCCGACGGCCTCTTCCGTTACGCGCGCTCGATCCTCGCGAACGAGCAGGCGGCGAAGGACGTCCTCCAGGAAGTTTTCGTGAAGCTCGCTGGTTCCGGCATGCCGGAGGTGGAGAATGTAAAGGCCTGGCTCTATCGGCTCGCTCACAACAGAGCGATCGACCATCTCCGGAGATCCGAGACCCGCCGTGAGCACGCCCGCGCCTCACGGGCAATTGCGGAATCCTTCGCTCCGGGGAACGCTGGTTCCGATCCCGACCGCGCCGAACTGGCCCGCCAACTCGATGCCGCCGTGGCC
>DGXY01000137.1:3344-3993 GCA_002396885.1 Akkermansiaceae bacterium UBA5020 | reverse complement strand
CCGCCAACTCGATGCCGCCGTGGCCCTGCTTCCGCCCGAGCAGCAGAGTGTGGCGCGCCTGCGTCTCTGGCAGGAACTGACCTTTCAGGAAATCGCGACGATCCAGGGCATTCCTCTGAACACAGCCGCAAGCCGGTTCCGTTATGCCCTCGAAAACCTGCGGAACCGCCTCAAACCCCTTTACGAAGAACTGAAATGAATCCCGACGAACGTTTTGAAGAAAGGCTCTGCGAAATCGCCCGGACCGGATCCGGCGACGATCCCACCACCGCATGGAAAGCGGAGATCCTTGCCGTCGCGATGGAGAAGGCTTCCATCCCACGGGGGCTCGCTCCGCCTCCTCCCCTCTTGTATGCTTGGGCGGCCGCCTGGACCGCCATCGCCTGCCTCTCTTGGTCGGGAGCGGGCCAACCCGATGCGGAAACTTCCGTCGCCACCGCCCCCGAGGCCGCTTTCACGCTTCTTCTCGCCTACCGCTCCGAACTGCTCCAACAACTCGCCCTTCCATGAAAACCTTGTTCCACCGCCTCTGGTCCAAACGTGCCGTGCGCGCCACGGTCTGGACCCTTGTCAGCCTCGTCACGCTTGCCGTTCTCCTCATCCGCCTCAGCGACTGGCAGGCGACCCGCCGTTGGTCCGCGATCCGGGA
>DGXY01000137.1:0-3173 GCA_002396885.1 Akkermansiaceae bacterium UBA5020 | reverse complement strand
CCCGCCGTTGGTCCGCGATCCGGGAAACGCTCGCCTCCGAGGGCGAAACGCTCGACTTCCGCGCGCTCTTTCCCGAACCCGTCGCGGACGAATCCAACTTCTGCGCCACCCCCGCGCTGCAAGCCATCGCAGACGAGGCCGCGGGGAAAGGGAACCGCGGGGCTCTCGGCGCCTTCGAACTGAAGGCCCGCGAGGGGAAGAAGCTTCCGGCGTCGGGAAACCCGGCCCTCACCGGAAAGCGTCCCGACCTCGCACCCTGGATTGATGCCCTGACCAACCCACCCGAAGCCGGACCGCAGGACCTCCTCGCCGCCCTCTCTGCCCAAGATTCCATCATCGCCGAGCTCTCCGGTGTGCTCGACCGTCCCTCGGCCCAATGGACCCCCTCGTGGAAATCGCGCGAACTCCCGGCATTCCTCTTCGCCATTCCCCTGCCCCATTACTCGACAAGCCAGAACCTGACGAAGTCGCTCGCGGTGCGAAGCTTGGCGGAAACCAAACTGGGCAACGCATCCGCCGCCCATGCCAACCTTCGCATCATCCTGAGGCTCGCGGAGGCCAACACCGGCGACCCCTTCCTCATCGGACTGCTCGTCGGCTGCGCCCAATCATCCCTCGCCGCGAACGGCGCCTGGACGCTCTGCGAAGCGCGTCTCGGAACCGCGGAGGACTTTGCCCGGCTCGAGGCCGACTTCGCCCGCCTCGATTTCACCCGAGCCTCGCAACACGCCTGGCGCGGCGAGCTGGCCGCAGGGACTTCCTCCATCAACGCGGTGGCTGGCAGCGCTTCCGCTCACAAGCAACTCCTCGAGAAAAGCGGGTTCGGCAACCTTGCTCTCGTGCCCCGGGGACTGCTCCGGAACAACGCGTCCGTGCTTGCCGAGCTGCAATGGAATCACTGCCTGAAACCGCTCAAAGAAGGAGGACTCCCCGCGCTCCACGACGGCGCCGTGGCTTTCGAGGCCTCGGTCGAAGACCTTCGCCGCTCACCGCTGCGAAAAGCCGGATCCTTTCTCGCCATCCTCGCGATGCCGGGGAGCGCCTCGATTGCCGCAAAAGCGATCCAGGCACAGGTGCTCGCCACCCAGGCCGGAATCGCCTGCGCCCTCGAAGGTCATTTCCTGACCCATCAAGGATATCCGGAGGCACTCTCAGAGCTCGGTTCGGTCGGCACGATCGATCCCTGGACAGGCGAGGAGATGCGTTACAAGAAGACTCCCGACGGACGTTACCGGCTCTGGTCGGTCGGCCCCGACCGTGTCGACGATGGCGGAAAGCGAAACCTCGATCCCGCGGATCCCATGAAAACGAAATACCTGGAATCCAACGATCGTGGCGACCAGGTCTGGGGCTACGGGGATTGAACGCCCTCCGGGGAGGATCACCAGGTCGAAGTGACGATTCCAGCTTTCTCGGGTGGCAGTTTCCACACCACTTGTCACTTCCCGACGGAGTCCTCGCGAACACCACCACCCGACCGTCAATGCCCTTAGCATGGGGACTCCGGCTGCTTCGGCGTCGCCGATCCGCCTCATCGGTGCGAAAAAATTGGCAAGCCGGAAGAGAGACATCTCATCGGATTTGCTTGAGGGTTCGATCCCAAAGCCCGCAGAGACCGGCTCGTTAAAAGATGGCTGATTCTTGCGCCGAAATGCGCGCTTCCGAACCCTGCAGAGCCGGGGAAGAACCAAAAAACTTCCCACCCTCCCCCTAATTTTGTCCGTCCCCCACGCGATATTGGAAGGTGTTTCCTATCTCTTTGCCTCATCCATGAACACCCCTGATGACCTGATTCTCCCCAAGCTCCCAGCCGATTTCGGTTCCAAGGGAGTCTCCATCTCCATCGACTGCATGGATGAGATCCTAAAAGTATCCCTGCAACCCGAACAGTGGGCCACCGTCCGCAGCGGCGATTGGTTCGAGCGCAGCGGCCCACGCTGGCATTGCGATGAGGCCAGTTTTCGGACACGCTGGATTTTTTCATCAGGTTCGCTAACGGTCGAATATGGCAACGACGGGGGCATCGCTTTCGAAGGCGAGCTCGACTCCACGACCATCGTTGAAAAAGGAAAGCGAGGACTCAGCAATCAGACCGTCGACTTGTGATTGCCCCCTCCGACCCCGGGCCTTCATCGAACGACTTTGGCGCAGCCTCAAAAACGAGTAAGATCCTCGAATGAGAACGGTCGGATCCCTTACCCTCTCACCACTGAGTCTGACAAATCACAGGCTCCGCTTCCCGTGCCACCGCTGTCCTGACACACTCGCGTGGGCATGAGTTGAGATCCACCCCAGGGGAAAGAGCGGCTGGCGGGGTGACGCGTCCCCTTGGGCCGATCACGATTCGACTTTCCAGGCCCGGCCGTGCGCGTTACCCTCCAGTCCATGACCGAGGCAGGCGGATACATCTACATCCTTCAGAACGTCTCACTTCCTGAATCCCGTCTCAAGATCGGGAGAACCACCATCCACCCCGATTCGCGTGCCTCTGACTTGTCGCGCGCTACCGGCGTGCCGACACCGTTCACCGTGGTATGGTATTCCGAGACGTGCGACTGCTACCTGGCCGAGAAGATCGTCCACGAGCGCTTGGCGGAATATCGGACGAATCCGCGGAGGGAGTTTTTCGACCTCGACCTCCTAAGCGCGATCCTCGTGGCGGAAGACGCCGTGGACCGCGCGGGACGGGCGGGGCGGCGCTCGGCTTTATCCAGAGCCCTCGGGGGCGTGGGCATGATCGTTGCGGCCCTCTTTACCGCCGGATGGAAAGTCATCGTCTTCCTGCTCAAGACCGTCGGATACACGATCGCATTTTCGCTCAAGCTCTGCCTCATGCTCTGCGTCACCCTGCCTCTGGCCTTGATCGCGGGTCTCTTCTCCGGTCTCGCCGGAAAGCCACTGAAGCGCGGACGGCGACGAAGAAGCCCGTGGTGATCCCACACGGCGCAGCGACGGTGACAGGCCAGGAGTCCCGTCAATCTGCGTAAACTCATAATTTAGAGGGCGTTGGGCAGAGAATGATTGCCTTCGCTTCGCTCCGGCTTTCTCCGCTCGCCAAGGCTCACTACGAATCAAACTGAAGTTCGAACCTTTACCCAGAAAATCAAAAGACCTGAGCCCCGCTTGGCTGGGGCTCAGGTCTTTTGAATGGTGGGCAGAGAAGGATTCGAACC
>DGXY01000006.1:50723-58943 GCA_002396885.1 Akkermansiaceae bacterium UBA5020 | reverse complement strand
TTTCCAGACTCGCCGACCGATTTGCTCAGGGACCTCATTCGCATTCCCAGCGTCAACCCCGAAAGCGCCCCCGATCAAGGAGCGACAGGCGAATTCGACTGTGCCCGGCATGTCGGCACGTTGCTGAAAACTCTCGGGGCCGACATCGTCTTTGAGGAGGTTGTGCCCGGCCGTCCCAACGTGATCGGGCGCTTTCCCGGCGGCGAAGGAAAGCCGGGGCTGCTTTTGGCCCCCCATCTCGACACGGTGAGCGTCGCCGGCATGACGATCGACCCGTTTGGCGGTGAGATCTCCGGGGGATTGGTTTACGGCCGCGGCGCCTCGGATACCAAAGGAACGATGGCCGGGATGTTATGGGCTCTGCACGAAATCCGGGATCAGATTTCTGATCTCGAAGTCGCCGTAGCCTTTGTGGGTTTGATGGGTGAAGAAGCCGGGCAACCCGGCTCAAAACACTTTGCCCAGAATCACGGGCGCGAGTTTTCTTTCGCCGTCGTTGGCGAACCGACTTCCCTCGAGGTCGTCCACGCCCACAAAGGTTGCCTCTGGCACCGCCTTTCGGCGAAGGGAATTTCCTGCCACGGCTCGGCCCCTGAAAAGGGCGAAAACGCGATCCGCAAGCTGATTCCCGTGATCGAGGCCCTCCTTCTCCATCTTGAGGAATGTTTACCCGACTACACCGACCCTGTCCTCGGATGCCCCACCGTCAGCCTCGGGACGATCCATGGCGGCAGCAGCCCGAACATCGTCCCGGATTCCTGCGAAGCCTTCCTCGATGTTCGCGAAACGCCCGCGCTCTATGACGCCGGCGGCAGTGGAAGGCTCATCCGCGAGTTTCTGGAGACCTCGGGCTGGGCGGATGTGGTGACGGTCGAGACACTGGGCGACTCCAAGCCCCTTCTCACCGATCCCATGACCGATGGTGTGCAAAGGCTCCTTTCGATTGGATCCCGGCTCGCGACAGCCCCTTGGTATTGCGACGCCGGCCGCCTCGCGGAAGGCGGAATCGCCTCGGTCGCTTGTGGTCCGGGGAGCATCGCCCAAGCCCATACGAAGGACGAATACCTTGCCGTCGCCGATCTCGAGGCCGGGTGCGGATTTTACCGCCGCTTTCTCGAAACCTATCTCCGCTGAGCGAATCCCACCCTTCCGAAAAGCAGAAAAGCCGCCCGGAGGCGGCTTTTGCAGGAAAGATCGGGTAATCCGGAAACAATTACCAGCTACGCCCACGGGTGTAGCCCGCCGTCGTCAGGAAACCGATCTGAGGAGGGAACTCCTCGTAGCCGTGGGTCGGCAGGTAATTGATGTTCGGCATCGGGGGACGATAGCTGTCCTTGTAGAGCGGACGCTGGAAGTTGATCACCTCGTAGAAGCCGTATTTGAGGCGGGCGCCGGCGCGCTGGACCCCCTGAAGGAAGCCTGCCGTCACAATTCCGGTGGATTGTTCCGTGTGGAGTTCCTGCCAGCGGGCCATCGTCATCGGCACCTCGGTCCAGCCGTAGACGATGTTCGAAATGCCGCGACCAAGCTTGCGAGTCTTGGTGTAGCGGGCCTTGGGGGGTTCGTGGATGTCGGCGACGGAGGCGGAAACGACGCCGAAAATCAAAAAAGCTGCCAAAAGGATTCTCATATCTGGGGCCGAAGATTAGACAGGCGGCAGATTATTGGCAACCAAAATTTTTTTTCGCTTGGCTCGGGCCTCCTTCTTTCTATGTTGAGGGACAATGCATCCCGATCTCGAAAAGCTGGTCCAGCGCGAAAAAATTGACCGGGCCACGGCCCAGCAACTGGAAATCCTCCCTCCCGGAACCTTCTGCCACCACAAGAGCTGGGGGGTCGGCAAGGTCGTGGACTGGGACCGGCTCGGGGTGAAAGTCATCGTCGATTTCGAGACCAAGCAGGGTCACGAGCTCGGGATGAAGTTCGCAGCGATGTCCCTCACCCCGATTGCCGAGGACTCTTTCCTCGGAAAACGCTTCACCGCCGCCGAGGAATTGAAGGCCCTCGCCAACAGCGATCCCGTCGCCCTCGTGAAGCTCGCTCTCAGCAGCAGCGGCGACCGCCTTTCCCTCGACCAGCTCGAGGAAATGCTGAAGGGCTACGTCATCCCCGAAGGCAAATACAAGAGCTGGTGGGAATCGACGAAGAAAAAGCTCCGCGAGAACATGCAGTTCATCGTCCCTGCCAAACGCACCGATCCGCTCGAGCTGCGCGAAGACGACTTCGATCCCTCCCAGGGCCTCATCGAGCAGTTCCGCGCCGCCCGCGACCTGCGTGCCAAAGTGAAAGCCGTCGAGGCCATCATCAAGGAGATCAACGCCTTCAAGGATCACCAGGACAACCTCATCGAACTCGTCGCCGAGATCAGCGAGATCGCCCGCAAGGGGGTGAAGCTGCAATACGCGCCGGCCGTCGAGCTCATCCTCATCCGCGAGGAGCTGCAAACCAAGATTAAGGGCTTCGACTCCGACAACGGCCAGATCTCCACCGCCGAGATCCTCGCCGCAGACGAGAGCGCCATCCCGGGCCTCTTCGAAGAGCTTTCCCTCACCCGCCTGCGCCAGGCCCTCAAGAGTTTCCCCGATGCCTTCGGTGAAGCCGAGTGGGTCGAGAAAATGCTTGGCCTCATCCCGGCCTGCAATCTCCGCTCCATCGCCGAGATCGCGAGCTGCCTTGATGCCGCGGAGAAAAAGAGTGCCCTCATCGCCTACATGGAGAACGGGCTCCAGCAGCGCACCATCACCTCCGACGCCCTCGCTTGGATCTGTCGCGAGCGCAAGGGCCTCGCCGCTTCGGTCTTCACCCCGACACTTTGTCTCTCGGTGATGAGTTCGCTCGAAGCCGACCAGCTCAACGAAGAAGGTTCCGTGCGCTCCGCCAACCGTCTCCGCGATCTTGTCGCCGACGACTCGGGCCTCATCCCCGACTTCATCAACAACGCGAACATCAACACGATCCGCAACTTCGCGGGACGCCTCGTGGGATCAGCCTCGTTCGACGAGCTCACCCGCAAGTCGCTCATGGCGCGCATCATCAAGCTGCACCCCGAGATCCAGGATCTCATGAGCGGCCGCGAGAAGGAGCAGGAGGAAACCCTCATCGTCTCCGAAACGAGCTACACCGAGAAGAAGGCCGCCTACGACCGCCTCATCAAGGAAGAGATCCCGCAGAACCGCGAGGACATCAAGGTCGCCCGCTCCTACGGCGACCTTCGCGAGAACTTCGAATACAAGTCGGCCAAGGAATACCAGCGCGTCCTCATGAAGCGCCAAGGCGACTGGGAACGCGATCTGAAACTGGCCCAGCCCACCGACTTCGCGAATCCCGACACCTCGAAGGTCTCCATCGGCACCATTGTGAGCCTCGAGCCGGTCGGTCCCGGTTCGCCGCTGACCTACACCGTGCTCGGCGCCTGGGATTCCGACCCCGACAACGGCATCATCGCCTACCTCTCCGAGCGTGGCCTCGCCATCCTCGACAAGAAGATCGGCGACGAAGTGGAGTTCCCGCTCGGAACCGGCGGCACGGAACGCTACCGGATCACCGGGGTGCAGGCTTGGAAGGCTTGAGGTCAATCGAACCGCAACATCGTCACCGCTCCGCCGCCCAGGCGGGATCGCGAGGGTGACGGTGCCCTTGTGGAGGTCGCTCGCGGCCTTCACGAAACTGAGGCCGAGGCCCTGGAGCAGGTGATTTCGTTCTTCAAGGAATGGAAGCGATCGAAGACGCGGCTTCGCGTCGTCGGGCGAAAAATCGAAGGCATTCTCCAGCACGTAGCGCACGACGATGCGGAGCATCTGCAAGTCCCCCGTGATCGTCGCGGGAACCTCTCCTCCTGACCAAACCACCTCACCCCCGCGCTTTGTCGCCGAAGGGGCTTTTCAGCTCGTGGATGAGGGCGCGCATGTCCTGTTCGAGCAAACCGGCGCGAAGCTAGGCGCACGAGCAGAAACGGCCCGGAGGGACGAGAATCACCTCGAGTGGGACAGGGTGGAACGAGGAGGGCCGATCCTTGCCATGGCCCTGTCTGGTCCTATCGCGACCGTTCAGCTCCCCGGGAAAGGCGGATGCACTTCGGGGAGATGGCGGGGATTGTATTTCTCGCCGGGATAGAAGAGGAAGCCGGGATTCTCGCTGATGAGTTCGTGCTTGGAGAGACGGAACTCGGGGATGACGAAGTTTGAGTTCGGATCGTAGATCTTCTGCCCGGTGAATGAGCCCCAGATGCGGTATTCGTAGTTGTGATCGTAGCCGTGAACCTGGAGCACTCCCTCTTCGGGGACGCGGTCGGGCTGCTTCATCGCGCTCTCGTTCATGATGACGAGTTTCGCGGTCGACCAGGGCTGGCCGGGCTCGCGGAGATAACCCCAGAATCGGGTCCCGTCGGTCCACCAGCGACGGCCGATGTAATAGTTCCCCGGTGCCTCGGTCGCGATAATGGCGTTGCGGGCCTTCACCTGAGGATGATTCAATTGCGAGGAAGTGAGCTGGCCCGCGACCGCTCCCGACCCGCTCATGCCGGCACCGCCGGTCGTCCCGGTCGTGGTGCAGGAGGAGAGCAGTGCGGCGGCGGCGAGGGCGAACGGGAGGAGTGCCAGTCTTTGGACCGGTTGCGCCTTGGAGGCTTCGGCACGGTTCGGGAGATGTTTCATAGAGCGTTCCAACAAAAAGGCCTGGCAGGCTTGGTCAAAACGATAGGTCTCGGGACGAAATTAGTAAAACGGGGATTTTTTTAGAATTATCTCCGATTTCGTTCTTGTTTCTCAAAAATGGGAAGAATTTCGGCCTGAATCCAGGCAAACGCGGCCTCCATGCCCTGATTTTGATAAAGTTCGCCGATCTTTGCTTCGACCGAGGTGGGATTGCCATAGCAGGCGAGGAATTGATTGCAGGTCATGCGGCGCTGGGTCTCGCCGCAGACGGTGCCGCGCTCGCGCAGGATCCACTCGCGGGCATAGAGATCGAGGATGGTGTCGCCGATCCAGGCGAGTTCCTGCTCGCGGCGTTTCGCCTCGTCTTTCCGGCTCGGTTTCATGCGATCACTTGGCCTGGTCGCGGCGGAAGGCTTCGAGAGCCTCGCTCGTAATCGTGTAGCGGGCGCCGCATCGCGGACAGCCGGCTGCGATCACTTCGCCACCACCGAAGACCGCTTCGAGGGATTCGTCGTTCATGTTCGCGATGATCGGATAGATGCGTTCCGGACCGCAGCCGCAGTGGAAGCGATAGTTCCGGACTTCGAGCAGGCTGAGGGTCTCCTTCTGATCCATTTCCCGGATCGCCTCTTCGTCGAGGCCGAGGAGCCAGTCGAGGTCGCACTCAGGCTGGGCCGAGATCATCAGGAAATCATCGTCGCTGTGACGGAAGTAGCGGGCGGGACGCTGCTCGCTCTGGGTGTAGTAGGATTCGGCGATTTCGAAAAAGTCGAGGGTTCGGGCCTCGATCAGGCTCTGCCGCGGCTCGCGTCCCGCGACACTGACCTGCGAGATGAAAAGATTCTCATCGCGCTCGCGCACGTCTTCGGTGAAGAGGCGTCCGACGAGATTCCCGTCACGATTGCTGCCGGTGATGAAGACATTCTGCAAGGGATCCTGCCAACTCAGAGTCCAGGCGATCGCTTCATTCCACGGGCGCGCGGCGAGGTGCAGGCCGAGGGCAACGAGCCCGTCTTTCAGAAGGAGATCCTGCTCGGGCCGGTGCCGGATGCCGTGCTGCATCAGGTGCAGGTAATAATCGGTGTAGATCGGCGAGAAATCGCCGCGCACGAGCAGGGCGTTGCGCTCGCGCACGAAGTAGCACTGGATCTCGATCGCTTCGGGGACGTCGTCTTTGTCAGGGTCTTCGGACATGGGAATGGAAGGGGCGCGAAGCCGGTAAGCCGGAAAATAGTTCCGCTTTGGCTTCCACGCGAACACGGACCTCGGAAAAAATGCGCATTGAATCCCGGGCCCGGAAGGTGTTAGAAAGGGGTCCTCATGAACGAAACCGCTTTGATCGAGGTCCTCCGGAGCAGCGCCGACTTTTCCAGCGTCAGCGAACGCTCGCTGGGCGAACTGGCGCGCAGCGGGACGGTGCGCGAGCCCGTCGTCGGCTCTGAGATCGTGAAACAGGGCGAGCCGAGCCAGCAACTCTGGATCCTGCTGACAGGCGAGCTCGAGATCCTCATCGACGGCGATTCAATCAATCGCATCGACCGTCCAGGCGACGTCGTGGGCCAGATCAGCGCGGTTTCGATGGTCCCCGCGACCGCGACCGTAAGAATCGCGTCGCCCTCGACCTGCCTGTGTGTCCCACACCGCACGCTGCACCAGCTTTTCGGTGGGTATCCGGACCTCGCCGAGGCCCTCCTGCGCTCGATGGCGAAATACCTCGGGGCACGTTGAGACGCGGTGATTGGCGATCAGATCGCGATCCCTTCCTTCATCTCCTGCGAGAGTTGGAAGAGACGGTGAACCTGCTTCAGCGGGATGTGGGCGATGTCGGTGCGGCGCTCTCCACCGAGAAGAATGGAAAAAGTCCCCAGCCCTTTGCCCTCGTCGCGCATCAGGGTGTTCGTCACCGCCTTCCACGGATGGGCCTCGAGCTCGTAGCCCTTGCGGGTTTCCGTCATGATGAAGAGGTGGCGATCCGTCAGGATCACGCATTGCTTGGTCTTGCTGAGGAGACCCACCTTGGCCTGCACCGCGATGTAATAGATGCTCTCACCCTTGCCCACGACGTTCGACACCTCGCGGAAGGCGATTCCGACGCGTTGGGTATCCTGACCGTCATCGACAAAATGGGTGATTTGTTCCTGGACCTCGAAGACCTCGTGGATTGGCTTCCACTCGCCAATGCCATCGTAATAGACGTAGTCGTGGATGCTGACCTGCTCCGCGTTCAGCAGGGCGAGGAGATCCTCTTCCGAGTAGGGCCCGAGAGGGTCACGCTCGCCACGTTTGAGGATGGAAAACAGAATTCCAGTGGTCGGGGCGGCTTCGGCATCGCTCATGTTTCGGGATCGCAGGATGTATTTACATTGTGATTGAAACGTTCCTTTTCGGCAAGACTAAAATCGAGCCAACGCTCTCGGCGTGTTGCCTCATCACCGAGGACACCGGAGAGAGAAACGCCGAACCCACCGACGCGGGCGACAAGACCGCGCCGGTGAAAGAGTGACCCGCGGAGCGGCCGGTCACAGGATCATTCCCGCTGCGACCGTTTCGTTGGTCTGCGAGTCGATCAGGATGAAGCTGCCGGTGGCCCGGTTGCGACGATAGGAATCGTAGAGCAAGGGAGCGGAGGTGCGGAGACTGATGCGCCCGATCTCATTGAGGCGGAAGGTCTTGTCGTCCTCGATCTTGTGGAGGGTGTTGATGTTGATCTTGTACTTCACCTCCTTGACGATCGCTTTGACCTCCTTCGTGGTGTGGCGGAGGTAGTATTTCGCGTTCGGCTGAAGCTGGTTGCTCTCGGAGAACCAGCAGATCATCGCGTCGATCTCCTGATCTTTTTTGGGCGGATTGTTCGGCTTGGTGATCATGTCACCGCGGCTGATGTCGATCTCGTCCTCGAGCGTGATGGTGCAGGAAAGAGGGGCGAACGCCGACTCCTGCGGACCGTCGAAGGATTCGATTGCCTTGATCTTCGTGGTGAAGCCGGAGGGCTGGATCACGACGTCGTCACCGGGACGGAAGACGCCGCCGGCGACGCGGCCGGCGTAGCCGCGGAAGTCGTGATACTCGTCGGAGTGCGGGCGGATGACCCACTGCACGGGGAAACGCGCGTCGACGTGGTTGTGGTCTGAGCCGATGTAGACGGTCTCGAGATGGTAGAGCATCGTCGGACCCTCATACCAGTCCATGTTCTTGGACTTGTCGACGACGTTGTCGCCGTGGAGGGCGCTCATCGGGATCGCGACCATGTCGACGATGTTGTCGAGACGGGAGGCGAAGCGTTTGAATTCGTCGACGATCTCTTCGAAACGCTTTTCGCTGTAGTCGACGAGATCCATCTTGTTCACCGCGAGGATGACGTGGCGGATTCTCAGCAAGTCGGCGATGAAAGCGTGTCGGCAGGTCTGCTCGATCACCCCGAGACGGGCGTCGACGAGGATGATGGCGAGGTTCGCGGTCGAGGCACCGGTCACCATGTTCCGCGTGTACTGGATGTGGCCGGGCGTGTCGGCGATGATGAACTTCCGCTTTGGCGTCGCGAAATAGCGGTAGGCCACGTCGATGGTGA
>DGXY01000006.1:38745-50530 GCA_002396885.1 Akkermansiaceae bacterium UBA5020 | reverse complement strand
TGATGCCCTGCTCGCGCTCAGCGCGGAGACCGTCGGTGAGGAGCGCGAGGTTGACGTGCTCATCGCCGCGCTTCTTCGAGGTCGCCTCGACGGCGTCCATCTGGTCTTCGAAGGTGTTTTTGGAGTCGTAAAGAAGACGGCCGATCAAGGTCGATTTGCCGTCGTCGACGCTGCCTGCCGTCGTGAAGCGCAGCAGGTCCATGTCGAGATAACCTTCGTCGATGGGAATTTCGGTATGCATAGTGGGGGCGCCCTGCGGGCGGTAAAAGGTGGAAACGTAAAAAGTAAAAGGTCTCGAAGCAAAGTGGTTTATTTAGAGCGAAGGGATTTGGCGAGGGATTCGATGCCCTTAGAGAGTTGTCGGGCTCGCTCCCGGCGGGAATGCGCGATTTCAGGTGCCAGGTATTGCAGGTCTTCAGCGAGATAAAGCATGGAGCGAACTTCGCCGCAAGATCCTTTGGCAATGTTGAGAAGGTGGGCGAATTCGGCGGCACTGTGTCGTTCAAAGCCTTCCGCGATGTTGTTCATCACGGAGACTCCGGCTCGTTGAATCTGATCCCGATAGCCAAAATCTCTTTCGGCAGGCATGCCGGTTCCGAAGTCGCGATAAAGGCTCACGGCTTGAGTCCGGGCATCCTGCCAAATCCTCAAGTCCTCAAACTGTTTCGCAAAGTCATTCATCGCAGGATGCTACTTTTTACCTTTTACCTTCCCACCTTTTACGGGCTGCATCTGAAATCGCTCCGCGATTTCAGAAGTAGCCCTCCTTCTTGCGATCTTCCATCGCGGTCTCGGAACGCTTGTCGTCGGCGCGGGTGCCGCGTTCGGTCTGGCGGGCGGTGGCGACTTCGTAGATGATCGTGTCCATGTCCGAGGCCTCGGAGTAGACGGCCCCGGTGCAGGTCATGTCACCGATAGTACGAAAGCGCACGACCGCGTCCGTTTCGACGCGCTCGCCCGGCTGCGCGATGACGACGTCCGAGATCGCGAGCATGGCGCCGCTGCGATGCACGACGTCACGCTGATGCGAGAAGTAGAGGCTGGGCAGCGGAATCTTCTCGGACTTGATGTATTGCCACACGTCCATCTCGGTCCAGTTGGAGAGAGGGAAGACGCGGAAATGTTCGCCGTGGTGCTTGCGGCCGTTGAAGATGTTCCAGAGTTCGGGACGCTGATTCTTCGGATCCCACTGACCGAAGTCGTCGCGGTGAGAGAAGAAGCGCTCCTTGGCGCGGGCTTTCTCCTCGTCGCGTCGTCCGCCGCCAAGACAGGCGTCGTATTTGTTCGCCTCAATCGCGTCCAGCAGGGTCACAGTCTGGAGGGCGTTGCGGCTCGCGAAGGGGCCCTTCTCCTCCTGCACGCGGCCCTGGTCGATCGAGTCCTGCACATAGGCGACGACGAGGTCGGCGCGGAGGTCGGAAACATATTGATCACGGTAATCGAGGGTCTCCTGGAAGTTGTGTCCTGTGTCGACATGGAGGAGCGGGAAGGGCAAGCGGGCCGGGAAGAAGGCCTTGCGGGCGAGGTGCGCCATCACGATCGAGTCCTTGCCGCCCGAGAAGAGCAGGGCCGGCCTCTCGAATTGGGCCGCGGTCTCACGCAGGATGAAAATCGCCTCGGACTCGAGTTGGGCGAGGTGGTTGACTTGATAGGAGGTTCTTTCTTCGTCCATGTTGTTTTGTCAGGAAAATTGTTCAGCGGGGAAGGCGGATCTTTTCGATCGCGGCGGCGTGGAGGGTGGCGAGGCAGGCATCCTCGTTGGCGGCCTCAGTGTCGATGACAAGGTCGGCGTGGTCAGGCTCCTCGAACCCGGAATCGCGGCCGGTGAATTGCTTCACTTCGCCGGCCTTCACCTTGGCGTAGAGCCCTTTGGGATCGCGGGCGGCGCAGGTTTCGAAGGAGGCCTTCACGTAGACTTCGAGGAGATCCGCGTCGCCGACGACTTCTCGGGCGAGGCGGCGGAGTTCGTTGTTCGGCGTGATGAAAGAGGCGATCACGACGACGCCGCAATCGGCGAAGAGTTTCGCCACCTCCGAAACGCGGCGGATGTTCTCGAGACGGTCTTCGTCGGAGAAGCCGAGGTTCTTGTTCAGGCCGGTGCGCACGTTGTCGCCGTCGAGGACTTTGATGAGATGGCCTTCGTCATGGAGGACGCGTTCTAGCCGGTTGGCGAGCGTGCTCTTGCCCGATCCGCTGAGGCCATACATCCAGATGACGGCGCCGCTTTGTCCGAGCATGGACTCTTTCGCCACACGCGGCAGCATGCGGTCGAAGGTCGGATAGAGATGCTCGGGGGTGGCGCTCATGAAGCGGGAGGGGGCGCGGCGGGAGGGGACTTTCGACGATCAGATGACAAAGTCCAGATTCTCGTTGAGGCCGCACTCCCTTTTCAGACCGAAGAAGCGGGTCTCTTCCGCGCTCATGCCGTCGGTGAGTTTCCGCGAAGTGTGCCAGTCGCCAATGGAGACGTAGCCCTCGTCCCAGAGCGGATGGTAAGGGAGGTCGTGTTTGGTGAGGTAAAGGCCGATATCCAGATCGGTCCAATCCACAATCGGATGGATGCGGGCTCGGCCTTTCTGCGCGCCGAGCACCGAAAAATTTTCGCGGGTGCTGCTCTGCTGGCGTCGCACCCCGGCCATCACCGCGGAGAGGTCTAGTTCGCCAAGGGCGTGGTCCATGGGCAAGACCTTGTTCAGATCGTTGTAGCGCTCGATACCCTCGAGCCCCTTTTCCCAGAGTTTGCCCCAGCGGGCCTCCTGCCAGGAGGGGGAAAGTTCGTGACGATAGACCTTCAGATTCAGCCCGAGGCGATCGGTGAGGTCGTCGATGAAGCGGTAGGTTTCCGGAAAAAGGTAGCCGGTATCGACGAGGATCACCGGGATCCCCGGCCAGACCTGCGTGGCGAGGTGCAGGAGCACGGCCGACTGGGCGCCGAAGCTCGAGGTCATGCCCAGCTTTTCGCCGAAATGGCCGAAGGCCCACTCGATCCGCTCCTCCGCGGTGGCCGCTTCGAGACGGCGGGAGCACTCCGAGACACCCTCGATTCCAAACCACAAAGAAGCCTCCGCGGGGGCGGTTTCAGCCGGTGAATGGGTCGCAAGCGATTCGGACATCTTAAATTACCTATTTCCGATAGATTTAGTCGGAAATTGATCAAGGAAAAAACAACCTTTCTCAGTGACCGTCAACTGCTTTTCGAGAAGGATCGATGGAAAACCGGAAGCTTCGCCATGGAAATCGCGGACCGGGGAGTCTTGCGCCGGGCGCATTCCGTATTGACTCGCGCGGGGAGTCGATCACCTTCACCGACGCGCCGGCCGCTGCGGCCGCGCTCTTTTCTCCACACCAACCCGAACCCGAACCACCCACTCCCATGTCCGTTCTCGTAGGCAAGCCAGCTCCCTCCTTCAACGCCAAGGCCGTCGTCAACGGCCAGGTTGTCGATGCCTTCTCCCTCGACCAGTATCGCGGAAAGCAATACGTGATCTTCTTCTTCTACCCGAAGGATTTCACCTTTGTCTGCCCGACCGAGCTGCACGCCTTCCAGGATCACCTCGCCGAGTTCGAAAAGCGCAACGTCGCCGTCGTCGGCTGCTCGACCGACACCGAGATGTCGCACTGGGGCTGGCTCCAAGTGCCGCGCGCCAAGGGTGGGATCGAAGGGGTCACCTACCCGCTCGTCGCCGACACGAACAAAACGATCTCCGCGGCCTACGACGTGCTTGTAGGGAACTACGACCTCGATGAATTCGGCGAACTCTACGCCGAGGGCGAGCTGATCGCCTACCGCGGCCTCTTCCTCATCGACAAGGATGGCATCGTGCAGCACCAACTCGTCAACAACCTGCCCCTCGGCCGCTCCATCAAGGAAGCGGTCCGCATGGTCGACGCCCTTCAGCACTTCGAGGAAAACGGCGAAGTCTGCCCGATGGACTGGGAACTCGGCGACGAGGCGATGCACGCAAACCACGAAAGCACCGCCGCCTACCTCGCGAAGGGCTCGTGAGGCCGGGGCAAAACGCGTCCGGCAGGCAAGTCGGGAGGTCACTTCTTACCCGACAAGGCCTCCCGGAACCCGCGAGAACGGGGAGCGATATCCAGTTCGCTCCTCCTCGCACCCGCTCGTATTGTTTGCCCTCGTCGATCCTGCATGGGCGGGGTTGGCTTCCAGGATACCTCCTGAAAACGAAAGAGAGTCAGGGCACTCGCCCGACCCTCCCGAGTCGGCGGATGCAGCGTTTCCGCGTCCCGCCGGAGATTTGACGCCCCGGGAGGGCTCGCCTAAGCTTCCTTAGGCACCGCAACCTCCCCCCGGATCTTGAAGAATCTCCCGCTCCATCGCGTTTTCCGGCCTCTGGTGCTAGCGGCTTTGCTTCTCTCGGCCGGATCGGGGCCCGTGCCAGCCGAGGAAGCGGCTGAAAAAGCGGCCGCCGCGCCCTGGACCGAGAGCGATTCGCGGCTCGCCAATCACTACATCCAGCTCCTCCAAAAAGATCCCTCCTACGGCAAGGTCCTCGACCTGCTCTGGGATCTCTACGCGAAAAAAGACCAGACCGCCCTGCTCCTCGATTATTTCAAAGGAGCGAGCGAATCGGGACCTGCCGTGGCGAAGCTGATCTACGCGCACCTGCTCCGCAAAGGCGGCGATCCCGAGGCGGCCCGCCCCTTTTACGATCAGGCCCTCGAGGCCGATCCGGCGAGCCTCCCCGCCCTGCGTGCCCTCGCCGAAATCGCCGATCAACAGAAACGCTGGGCCAAGGCGCTCTCGCTCTACACCCGGCTCGTCGAGATCGTTCCCGCGACGGACGAGGAAGGGCTCGCGATCCGCCTGCGCAAGGCCGCGATCCATCGGCTCCAGGGACAGACCGCCGAAGCCGTCGCCGATTGGAATGCCCTGCTCAAGGCCTCTCCCGGAAACGTCGCCCTCCGCACCGAGATCGTCGGCCTCCTCCTCGAAGCGGGCGCGACCGAGGCCGCCGTCGGCGTGCTCACCGAGCTCTCCCGGTCGAGCGATCCGCGGCAACGGCTCGATGCCCTGCTCGAGCTGAACCGCCTCCATGAATTCACCGGCAACTTCGAGGGTGCCGTCGCCACCTCGCGCGAGGCCATGGCCGTGCTCCATTTCAAAAGTCCCGACTACGCCGATCTTTTTTCCCGGCTCGTCCGCATCTACGAGCGCCACAACCGCCTCGATGAATTGGAGACCAGCCTCACCAAAGAATCCGACGCCGAAAATCCCACCGAGCGCGCCCTCCACGATCTCGCCGAGTATCACCGGCTGACCGCCGATCCGATGAAGGAAGAGGCAGCCGTTGCCCGTCTTGCCGAGCGCATTCCCGGCGACCCCGATCATCGCATTCGCCTCGCCGAGTTGCAGATGCGCAACGACCGCTACGAGGCCGCCGCCGCGACCCTTGACGCCCTCATTGCCGGGGGCTCGGGAGCCCCGCTCGGTCTCATTCTGCGACGCGCCCTCGTCGATCTCCAAGCCAAGGGACGCGAGGCCGCCGCTGACCGTCTCGGAACCCTCCTCGATGAGGGCACCCTCGACGCCGCAGGACGTCGCGAGATCCTCGATTTCGCCCGCACCCACTACCTTGATGCCCTCGTCGAACAGCTCCTGCGCGATCCGGCCCTCGTCGCGCGCGAGACCCCCGACGAGACCGCCGCGCCCATTGAGTTGGCCCGATTCCTCCACGAGCGTGGACGCTCCGATCAGGCCATCACCACCCTGCGCGAGTATGCCGCGGGGGCGGCCGCTTCGACCCTCGAGAAAGCGGCCCGCCTTCACCAGATCGGCAGTGTCTTCGGCGACCTCGGTCTCGAGAAAGAGGCCCTCACCGCCTTCGACGAGGCCATCACCCTCGCCCCGGAAAATCTCGAATATCAGTCGAGCCGCGCCGACCTTTACATCGGCTTGAAGGAGATCGACAAGGCGATCGCCCAGCTCGAGTCGATCCGCGGGGGACAGGCCGACCTTGAATCCCGTGCCGAGATCGATCAGCGCCTCTTCAGCCTGATCCGCGGACATTACGCCACCCAGGCGGAAAAGGCGGACGACGAACTCTCCGTCTTGCCGCAGGGCGGCATCCAGAATCTCGCCGAGTATCGCCGCGCCGCCGCCGCCGCGAACCAGGCCGCGACGCGCAGCGGCGACGAACCTCCCCCGGCGGAGTTGATCGCCTACTACGAGCAGATCAAGAAGGCGGCCAAGGAGACCCCCTCGACCGAGGGCCGCTACCGCGCGGCGTGGTGGGCTTTCAAACTGCAGGACAACCAGGAGTGCTACGAGCAATTGAACCTCGCCAACGAAGAAGCCGGCAAACCCATCGTCGAGGTCGAGAAAATGCTCCTGCTCCTCGCCGAGCAGAACGAACGCACCACCCTGATGGTGCGGCACCTTTCCACCCTCATTGAGATCGATCCCGGCAATGCCGACGACTACCGCCAGCGGCGCGCCGCGACGCGCTTCGAGCTCGGATTCGAGGATGAAGCCGTGCGCGAATTGAAGGATCTCGCCGCCAAGCCCGATGCCTCTCTCGCGACCCTCAACACCCTCGCGAAAGTCTACCAGCGCCAGGGTAGTCCCGGCAAACAGGTCGAGGTCTGGCAGCGCGCCTACCGCGAGGCCGACGTCTTCGGGAAACGCAGCATCATCAAGCAGCTCTCCACCGCTCTCATCGAATCCGGCCAGCCCGAGGAGGCCTTGAAAGTGCAACTCGACCTGCTCGAGCGCGAGACCGATCCCCTCCAGCGCCGCAAGCAGCTCGACGCCCAGCTCACCGTGGCCCAGGCCCATTACCTCCTCGAGTGGATGCGCGATCGCTACGGAGAACTCGCCGCGAGACATCCCTTCGACCGCTTTTATCCCGAGGCCCTCGCCCGCGTCCATCGCGCCGCCGGACAGGATCGCGAGGCCTACGAGGCGATGAAAAAGGCCTACTACATGTCGGGTCGCAGCGACGAACTCCTCGGCGAGCTCGGTGCCCTCTCGGACCAACTCGGCGATCTCCAGTCCGCCATTTATTACCGGCGCCAGCTCCTCGCCCGGGGCGAGGGTGACACTCTCGAGAATTGGAAAGAGCTCGTCCGCATGCTCGAGAAAGACCTCCGCGTCGACGAGGCCGACCAGCTCCGCGGCCGACTCGTCACCAAATTCGGGAGTGATACCGACTTCCTCGCCGAGCTCACCGATCATTACCTGAAAAACGGCAACCCGCGCGAGGCCGAGCGCACCTTGCAGCGGCTCGTCGGCCTGCGGGGCTGGGATCTCGAGGCCCGCTTCCGTCTCGGACTCCTCCAAGTCGCGCGCGAGGAGCATGAAAAGGCCTTTGAAAATTTCTCCGCCATCCTCTCCGAGACCGCTGAGACCGCCTATCCCGAGCGCTTCGGCGATCGCCTCCTGCCGCTCCTGCGGGTCGCGCCCAATGCCGACGGCGGGAACGATACCGCGGTGGCGGAATGGGTCTTCACCGTCGAGGCCTATCCCTTCGTCGGGGGGAATCTCCAGGATGAGATCGGCGACGCCCTCCAGCAGCCGCGTCCCGAGTTCACCCTCGCTCCGAAGGAGGAACACCTCATCCGCCTCCGCGCCATCGAGGAGGCCGCTACCCTCGCCGTCCGCCTCGGCCGCGTCCCCGCCTGGCTCGCCGAGTGGAATGTCGCGACCCGCCCCCGTTTCGAGCGGCTCTGGGCGACCCGGCACAGCGGAGCCCGCGCCGCCTTCGTCGATCTCTTGAAGGAGTATCCCGCCACCGCCTCGCACACCGACCAGCTCTTTCTTGCCCATGTCCACCTCCTCGCCGGAGATGCGAAACGTTTCCTCGCCTGGGTCGGAGAGGAAAGCGCCACCAGCGGCACCCAGCATCCGCGCTCCGTCTATGCCGCCCTCGCCGCCCTCATCCTCCTGAAAGACCAGTCCGACGATCCCCTCTTCGACGCACCGACCCTCTACGAGAGTCTCGACAAGCTCGGCGTGCCCAAGACCATCGCCGCCCATCATTTCTCCGAGCTGCGCAAGGCCGGCCTTTTTCTCGAGGCCTACGAAGTCGGGCGTCGTTATGCCAATCAGGTCATGGCCGACGAGGGCACCTTCCACTTCGCCCTTTCGCAGGTCGCCGGATTCGCCGGCTTCCCCGCAGAGCGCGAGCGCTGGCTCGACCGCGCCCTCTCTCCCGATCCCGACTCGTCCGGCACCCGCGTCTCGAATCACTTCTACGCCGCCCTCACCGAAAAGCTCGCCCTCCTCGACACCGATGCCGAGCGGGCCGACTACCTCCGCCGCATCGAGGGCACCTTCCTCTCCGCCCATCTCGGCGAGCGAGAGCGGCTCGAGCGCACCCTCCACCTCGCCCTCGCCGCCGGCGATCACACCCGCGTCATCGAGGGACTCCGTCGCCTCGTCACCCTCCAGGCCCAGTCCTCCCGACCCGCCACCAGCGATGCCTCCGAAACCGGGCACGAGCAGAATCAGACCTGGCAGCGGCTCGACCGCACCCTCCACCATTACGCCGAGCGCCTCCGCCTCGACGCCCGGGGCACCAGCGCCTTCGTCGAGGCCCTCGGCGGCGAGACTCTCCTCAGCCCCGCCGACGCCACCGTCGCGGCGCAGTTCGAGCAATTCGAGATCGACCGCAACCTCCTCCTGCTCGAATGGATGAACGCCCCCGAGCGCGAATCCTTCCTCCGCGAGCTGCGCGGCTTCCTCAAAGAGCCGGACAGCCGCGTCGAGCTCGCCAAGGCCCTCGGAAGCCGCGGCTTCCATCGCGAGGCCGCTCCCGTCTATCGCGACGACGCGATCCTGCGCGACCGCGACTACGCGCCCCTCCAGGGCATGTTCGACGCCGCCGCCGAGGGCCTTTCCCCAGGCCTCGCCCTCGACGTCATCGCCAAGATCAATACCCGCGAATTTCCCGCACCCCCCGGACTCACCGCCGATTACCTGAACGAACAACACGCCCGTTTCCTCCTCATGGACGGCGACCTCGAGCGGCTCGAGCAACTCGGCCGCCAGCCCGTCGTCGCCGAGGACGCTGCCCCCGTCGCGAACCGCACCCACCTTCCCTATCAGAATGCCCTCGCCGAGGCCTACCGCCGCGACGGGCGCGACGAAGCCCTCCTCCGTCTCCTCGCCGACCTGCGCACCCGCGACGCTGCTTCCGTCTCGCAGGTGATGCTCGGGGCCGAGACCCTCGCCAAAGCCGGTCGCCACGCCGAGGCCCTCGCCTGGCTCGAGCCCATCCCCCTTGATCCCTCTGAGGCCGTGCTGCAGCGCCGCGCCATCCTCCTCACCCTCCAGTCCCAGTCCGCCCTCGCTTGGCCCGATCCCGAAAAGATCCGCGCCCTCGCCCTCGCCAGTCTCGATCGCCAGCCCGCCGCCATCACCCGCCGCCTCGCCACCGCCCTGCACGAGGCCGGACGCTCCGAGGAGGCCGTCGGCGTCCTCCAGCTCCTCCGCCGCAAGACCCGCGACGGAGCGCAGCGCACCGCTACCTCCTTCGACCTCCTCCGGCTCCAGCGCACCCGCGGAAAAGCCTGGCCGGATCTGGCCGGCGAGCTTGAGAGCTACTTCCTCGATTTCGAATACCTGCTCGAGCCCACCGAGGCACCCCAAGCCGAGGCTGACCCCGCCAACGAGACCGCGTCCGGGTTGGTGAAACCAAACGGCTCCCGCTTCGTCGAGTGGATCGCCGCCGATCCCGAGGCCGCCCGCGCCCTCCCCGCCCTCCTTGCCGCCATGCCGATACCCGCCGACCGCCGTTGGCTCCCCGATCTCCTCGCCGCCTCCTTCCGCGGACAGCTCGAACCCGCCGCCCGCCGGGCCCTCGCCGACCTCGACCCACATTCCCCCAAGGCCCTCTGCCTCCTCGAGACCCTGCCCGCCTTCGGTCCCGCCGGCATGACTCTCGCCCGCACTCTCGTCGACGAGAGCCAACGCCCCGGCGACGCCTTTTTCCCCCACCAGCCCGAGCGGCAGATCGCCTTTTTTCACCGCCTCGGCGACCGCGAGCGCCTCATCGAGGTGCACAGCGCCCTCGTCCGCGAGGCCGGGTCCGATTTCTTCCACCAGAGCGGACTCGAGGAATGGGTGCCCACCCTCGACAACCGCCGCCGCGTTCCCCTCCTTTTCGCTGCCGCCGGCGAGACCGGGCTCGCCCGCAGCCTTTTCCAGAGCTACGAGCGCACCCTCGCCTCCTATCAGTGGAATCACCTCGGTTTCCTCAACGACTACGCGACCTTCCTCATCGAGAGCCGCGCCTACCCCGAGGCCGAGAACCTCCTGCGGCGCGTCCTCCAAAAATCCCTTCGCGTCGACCTCCGTCTCGTGCCCCGCCTCTACGCCGCCTGGGGCAAGACCGCCGAATGGGAGACCCGCACCCGCGATCTCTTCCTCACCCGCGGGCAGGAAGTCTTGATCCGCGGATGGATCACCGCCCTTGCCGAGGGGCGCGAACTGCGCGAAGCTAGGGACTCATGGTGACCTCCCGCCATCCCCTCCTCAGCGTGCCGCTCATGCTCCTGATCGCGGCCACCCTTTGCCAGTGCAAGACCACCCGCACCGTCAAGTCGACCCGTTCATCCTTCACCTTCGATGAAAAGATGTGGGGCGGTCAGGGCGGTGGCGGCGAGGATACTCAGGAGATCCGTTCCAAATTCGCGGAGCGCGGTTACACCCTCGCCGAAGACGGCACCATCAAGGCCGACAAACCTGACCTCTACAAAGGCCAGCGCCCCCGAGGTCTCGACGGCGACTTCCAGACCAAAACGGCCCGCTTCGACAAGATGGAGGCCGAGACCAAAGCCTTCAAGACCCCCGAATACCTCAAGCGCCAGGAATACGCCGGCATCGCCAACGCCCGCGAAAACGGCATGACCGCCCGGGAAGGTGATTCCAACCGCACCCCCGACCGCGCCACCGGCAAACTCTTCGAAAAGAAAGCGAAGGACTCCACCGACCTCGCCACCTTCGGCACCAGCGCCCATCGCGACGGCGAAAACGCCTTTGCCACCTCCGCCGACCGCGACGCCACCGCCGTCACCGAAGCCCCCCGCGCCATCGGCACCCCGCGGAAAGCCGGCTACCAGGACAACGTCGCCATGAGCATGGACGACGTGAAAAAGATGCTCAATCCGAACGCCTACGCGCGCGGGACGGGGATCACGGAGTGAGGGGGATGCGGTGATAGCGACCGGAGAAGTCCGGTTTCATCAGCCGATCTACCACCGGTGCGATCGGGCGCCAACTTGCGAAAAGGTTGGATATGTGGGGCCT
The DNA here is from genome assembly GCA_002396885.1 of Akkermansiaceae bacterium UBA5020. Classification (GTDB taxonomy): domain Bacteria; phylum Verrucomicrobiota; class Verrucomicrobiia; order Verrucomicrobiales; family DEV007; genus Arctic95D-9. Next base: position 39,258 of record DGXY01000006.1, on the reverse strand, counting down.
GGGGAACTCCTCGCAAAGCTGAGGGACGCTGCGCTTCAGTTTCGGATCTGCGGGGGCGAAAAGGTCGCTGCTGATGCGCGCCACGCCCAAAAGATGATGACGGCTGCCAGCCAAATGCACGCGCTGGTGAAAGCCTGCGCGCTGAACTGGACAAATGGAAAGCTGTTGACGGGTTGCTGCCCTTCTAAGCGTGGCAAAACCTCTGCGCTCAAAAACTGGAACATGACGGAAGCCGAAACCCCTAAAGGCAGCAACCATCCGGCTGAAAAAACGGCGATAAGAATTCGTTTCATGGGCTCAATGGTAGGCCGGATCGGCGCGCCAGTTATCAGAAGCGGTTCGCAAAGCGTCAATTATTTGTTCCCACAGTGCGCTTAGGATTGCTGAACCTTTGAGGTGTGGCGAGCCCGATCCGGGAGCGCAGCCTTGATCGGAGGATAAGGATTTGAATAAGGGAAGTCAATCAAGTCGAGCCGGTGATGGGCTTGCCGCAGTGACTCATTAAAAAGGACA
>DGXY01000006.1:38296-38483 GCA_002396885.1 Akkermansiaceae bacterium UBA5020 | reverse complement strand
GGCGAATGCCGCCACGATTGATGAAAGATTCCTTTTAAGGGTCAGACAAACAAACTATTTTGCGCTTGATTTCGCCCAAAAACGCCCGACTTTCAAAGGATTACGTGCCTTCTGCCTTTTCACTGCCGATTCTCGTTAAGCCCATCAAGCCACTTCAACCTGTCATGCGCACCGCCCGCCTCCTTGG
>DGXY01000006.1:30874-38104 GCA_002396885.1 Akkermansiaceae bacterium UBA5020 | reverse complement strand
CTCCTTGGAACCGGAAGATCCTTTTACCACGTGATGTCACGCGTCGTGGACCGGAGGATGGTGTTCGAGCCGAAGGATAAGGAAATCTTCCGCAAGATCCTCCGCAATCAGGAGGCTTTTTCCGGGGTGCGGATCGTGACTTACTGTTTGATGTCGAACCACTTCCACCTCCTTCTCGAAGTGCCGGACCGGGAAACGCTGGCTCCGCTGGATGAAGAAGGACTGCTCGCGGTGCTCCCGCTGCTTTATTCAGGGGATGTCGTCGAAGGAGTGAAGCAGGAACTGGAACGGGCTCGTGCCGCCGGAGACGAGCCCTGGCAACGCGAAATCCTTTCCCGCTACGAACGGCGGCGCGGGGATCTCGGGCTCTTTCTCAAGGAGGTGAAACTGCGCATTACCTTCTACATGAACAAGCGCCTCGGTCGGACCGGGACGCTCTGGGAAGGGCGCTACAAAAGCGTGTTGGTCGAGGACTGCGAGCAGGCGCTGCTGACGATCTCGGCCTACATCGACCTCAATCCGATCCGGGCGGGAATCGTTGCCAAGCCCGAGGATTACCGCTGGTGCGGCTACGCGGAAGCCTTGGCGGGCGGGCGTCTTGCCCAACGGGCACGCGACGGTCTGGGGCTGATTCTTAGTGAGGCCTTGCAGGATCCCGATTTCCGTCACGACTGGCGGCGCACGTCGGCGCGCTACCGGATGTTCTTATATGAAGAAGGGCAGGAGGTGACGGCAGGCCCGGATCTCGGTCAACGCGGGCGGCGCGGGATGAAGGCGGAGGTCGTCGATGCGGTGTTGGAACAGGGCGGGGCAATGCCGGTGCGGCAGGCCTTGCGTCACCGGGTGCGCTACTTTTGCGACGGAGCGGCGCTGGGGACGGCGGCGTTTGTGAACGAGGTCTTCGAGCGCGAGCAGGCCCTGCGAATGCGCTTCGGTGAAAAACGCACGAGCGGAGCCCGACGCATGCGCGGTGCCGACTGGGGCGAACTGCGGGTGCTGCGCGATTTGCAGAAGGATGTGATGGAGACGTAGGAGCCGCGCTTAAGGGGCGGAGGGCTCCTGGGGCTCCTAGTGAATGGGTAACCTTTACCGGTGAATTGGTGTGACGCCGTGTGATAGATTCGTGAATCACAAGAGGTGCCGCTATCAGGTCGTCCAATCCCGGATTTTCATCCCGGCCATTCCCTTCCCGATATCATCGCGCGCGTCTCCCTCCCTTTTCCTCCACCCGTCCAAATTCGCTCGCGATCGGGCGGAAACGGGGGGATGGAATCCCGCCGATTTCCGGAAGGCCGAAAGCGCGCCTGCCGGGCGCTCCGCAAAACCGATCCACCCGATGAAGACCCTGCTCCTGGCCGCCCTTTTCCCTGTTTTCGCGCTCTCGGTCCGGGGCGAATCGTTCCCGGTCCAGATCGAGGTGAAAACGGATCAATCAAGCGGTCCGCTGAAGCCGGTCTGGCGTTTCTTCGGAGCGGACGAGCCGAACTATGCCTATATGAAAAACGGCAGCGAGCTGCTCGGCCATCTCGGGGATCTAAAGCGTGACGAGGTCTTTTTCCGGACCCACAATCTCCTCACCTCGGGCAAGGGCGAGCACGGCCTGAAGTGGGGATCGACGAACGCCTACACCGAGGATGCGGCGGGAAATGCGATCTACGACTGGACCCTCGTCGATCGCATTTTCGACACCTACCTCGCCAAAGGCGTGCGCCCCTATGTGCAGATCGGATTCATGCCACAGGCGCTCTCGGTGAAACCAGAACCCTACCGGCACCATTTCCCGGACGCGAGCTATGAGGAACTCTTCGGCGGCTGGGCCTATCCGCCGAAGGATTTCGCGAAGTGGGAGGAACTCGTCTACCAGTGGGCGAAACATTGCGTGGAGAAATACGGCGAAGAGGAGGTCCTGCATTGGTATTGGCAGGTCTGGAACGAGCCGAACATCGATTACTGGCGCGGCACGCGGGAGGAGTTCTTCCAGCTCCACGACACCTCGATGCGCGCGGTGCGTCGCGCTATCCCGCGCGCGAAGTTCGGTGGTCCCGACATCGCCAACGGCAAGGGAGACGACTACCTCGCGACCTTTCTCGATCATTGCCTGAAGGCCAAGACCGCCTCCAGTAGCGGGGCGCCGCTCGATTTCATTTCCTTCCATGCCAAGGGAAAACCGGTCCAACATGAGGGCGAGGTGAGGATGGGCCTCTCGACCCATCTCGGCGACATCGACGGAGCCTTTGCCGTGATCGCCGGGTATCCGGAATTCAAGGAGACTCCCATCGTCATCGGCGAGTCCGATCCCGAAGGCTGCGCCGCCTGCATGGGGCCGCATCTCGCCTATCGGAACGGCACCATGTATGCCAGCTACACCGCCGCGAGCTTTCCCCGGAAGCTGGACCTCGCGGAGAAACACGGCGTGAATCTCGAAGGAGCGCTGACGTGGTCATTTCAATTCGAAGACCAGCCGTATTTCGCCGGATTCCGCTCGCTCGCGACCAACGGCATCGACAAACCGGTATTGAATGTCTTCCGGATGTTTTCGCGGATGGACGGCGAACGCTTGCCGGTCGTGAGCGACGCCGCAGTGCCGCTCGACGAGATCCTGAAAAACGGGGTCACGGAAAAGCCGGATGTTTCCGCCCTCGCGGCCCGTTCCGACAAGCGGATCACCGTCCTCGTCTGGCACTATCACGACGACAATATCCCCGGCGCCGACGCCGACGTCATCCTGAAACTGGGAGGTGCTCCCGGGGGCACTCCGACGGTCACCCGCACCCTCATCGACGAGACCCACTCGAACGCCTTCACCTGGTGGCTCGCCCTGGGCTCGCCGCAGTCGCCGACGGAGGAGCAGATCCGCGATCTGGAGAAAGCCAGCCAACTCGCCGAAGTCCCCGGGGAGACCGAAGTGAGCACCGCAGACGGAGATCTCGAGATCTCCTTCACCCTAGCCCGGCAGGGGGTTACCCTACTGGAATTGACGTGGCCCTGATAGCGGATGGGAAAGCCCACGGGAACCCGCCGCAAAATGGATGACATGATGGAACCCCGCGAAACCGCCGCCACCTACGACCGCATCGCCCATCACTGGGCCGACGACGTCTTTCCCACCGCGGATGGCATCGCCCAACACCAGAGAGCCCTCCGCTTCCTCGGCCGTCCGGGCCTCGCGATCGACATCGGTTGCGGCAGCAGCGGGCGCTTTTCCGATCTGCTTCTGGCACGCGGATTCGCGGTGGAGGCGCTCGATTTCTCCGCAGAGATGATCGCACTCGCGAAAGAGAAGCATCCGCAAGTGCTCTTCCACCACGCCGATATCTGCGCTTGGCAGTTCCCCAAGGGTTATGATTTCATCTCGGCTTGGGACAGCATCTGGCACGTGCCGCTCGACCGCTCCCTCACGGTGGTGGAAAAGCTCTGTGCGGGATTGAATCCGGGCGGGGTGCTGATCTTCACAAGCGGAGGCGTCGACGCGCCGGAGGAGGTGACGAATCCCTGTCACGGCGAGCCGCTCTATCACGCGGCGCCGGGCATCCCGCAGCTTCTTCGTCTCGTCGATCGTTGTGGCTGCATCTGCCGCCATCTGGAATACGACCAGCATCCGGAACGGCATCTCTACCTCATCGTGCAGAAGCCCAGTTAAACGACCTGCGAAGACCGGCGATTTCCTTGTGCGCTCCAAGCGGGTCTCGGAGTGAGATGGTCCGCTCTCGGGCGGGAGCGGGTGTTTCGTCAGGAGGGAGGAGTCGGTCGGGCACCTTGCCGGGACCGAAGGCCCGGGGCCGGTTTTTCCCGACCCAGCGGATCTCTCATTCCAGCATCGACACACGACAACGGTGCTCGGGAACGAGGAGCGGGATCATGCAAATGTCGGTCCGCCGCCTGGTTGACGCGGGGAAGGTCGGGAGGGACACTGCGCGGGACCTTTTTCCCGGTCCCGATTTCTCTCCGTGACCTTCCTTCTCACCGGCACCCGGGCTCCGGCCACGCTCGATCTCGCGCGCCGCCTCGCGCGCGACGGGGCCCGCGTCATCGGGGTCGATTCGCTGCGTTGGCCTTTGGGGAGGAGCTCGCGGGCTTTTGCCGCGCATTACCGGGTGCCCTCGCCCCGCTTCGAGCGAGAGGCCTTTGTCGAGGCGGTGCTCGAAATCGCGGAACGCGAGGGAGTCTCCCTGATTTGGCCGACCTGTGAAGAAATCTTCCACCTCGCCGCGGCACACGGTAGGATCTCGGCCCGGGTTCCCCTTTTCTGCGAACCGCTCGCAGTCCTCGATCCGCTCCACGACAAGCTCGCCTTCGCCCGCCTCGCCGGAGAAATGGCTCCGGCGTCATGGAGTCCGGAAGAGGCGCCCGACGACCCCACTCTCGTTTGGAAGCCCCGCTATTCGCGTTTCGGAGTGAGCACCCGGATCGGATCCCGCCCGCCGGATCCCGCGGGATGGGTGGCGCAAGAGTTCGTCGCAGGTGAAGAATTTTCCTCGTGGGCGCTCTGTCAAGACGGCGAAGTGCGGACCCTGACATTCTACCAATGTCCGGCGCGCGCGGGCCGGGCCGGATGCGCCTTCGAACCGATCTGGGACGAGCCCGCCGCCGCCTTCATCGTTTCCTTTGCGGCGGCGCGAAGACTGACCGGATCTCTCGCCTTCGATTTCATCCGCGATGCCATCGATCAGGTCCGGGTGATCGAGTGCAATCCTCGCCTCACCAGCGGGATCCATGTGCTCGATCCCTCGGTGCGCCTGACGGGACTCTTGCGCGAGGCAGCGCCTCTGCCGCCTCCGATGGTCCCGGCGCAGCTCGGACTTCCCACCTGGTTTTCGAACTGGCGCGTCGCCGGCCAGTCACCCGATGTCATCGCCGTTGAAGGCGATCCCGGCCCACGCTGGGGCCAGTTCCTCGGTTTCACCGAACTCGCCGCGATCGCCGTGCGGCATTCCCTTTCCCTCGCCGCGGCTTCGACCCGCGATCTCGAATACAACGGACCCGATGGCGACTGACGTGACCCTTTCCGAGACGCCGCAGGATGACCTGATGCGGCGCTGGTTCCGCCCTCTCCTCGAGCGCGGCATGACCACCTGTGCCCCGAATCTCGAGACGACGCTAGCTTTTCTCCGGGTAGGCGAAATCGAACTGCCCCTGACGGTGAATGAGGCCGAATGGGAAAACTCTTGGCTCTGCTCTCCCTGGACCCATTACATCACCTACGCCCGCGAGGAGATCGACCGGTCGGTGGGGCCGGTCACCTCGGCCCTCGGTGGCGCGCTCCTCGGGACGCTCGGAACCTGGTTCCGGAAGGCGGAGATCAACCGCGTCGTGATGGTGAACAATTGGCTCCACTCGACGAATCCTTGGCCGCATTGGGAGGCAGAGGATCTCCCCGCCGTGCTCGAAGCGATGACGCAGCGGTGGCCCGGTCATGCCATCGTCTTCCGTTCGCTCCATGCGAAGGAAAGCGCGCCGCTCCTCGCCGCTCTCCACCGGACCGGGGCGATGCTCGTGCCGAGCCGACAGATCTGGTGGTATGAAGCGGGATCGGAAGCGGTCGTGAAGTCACCGGACTTCCGCAAGGATGTCCGTCTCCTCCGGCGTTGTGATCTCAAAATCGTGCCTCACGAATCGATCCGTGAGGCGGAGATCGAGACCCTCACGGAGCTCTATTCCCGCCTCTACCTTGGGAAATACTCGCGTCACAATCCGCGCTACACGACGGACTGGCTCGGCCATCTCCATCGCGAAAACCTCGCCCGCTTCACCGCCTTGCGCGAACCCGGCGGACGCCTCGTCGGGGTCGAGGCCTGTGCCGAACTGCACGGCGTGCTCACCTCCCCCATCGTCGGCTACGACCTCGACCAGCCACGCGAACTCGGCCTCTATCGCCGCCTCGCGGCGGTGCCGGTGCTCGAGGCGATGAAGCGTGGTATCCCTCTGAACCTGAGCGCCGGGGTCGGCAGGTTCAAGGCCCTGCGCGGCGGAGAGCCAGTCATGGAATACCTCGGCGTCTACGTTCGGCATCTCCCGGCAACACGGCGTGCTCCCTGGCGGGCCGTGCATGAGCTGAGCACCCGGCTCCTCGCGCCGCACGTGCAAAAACACGGGCTGTGAAATGATCTCGTCGACCGAATCAAATTCGAGCGCATCGCCCGCGCCGCCGGGGAGGACCCCCGCGGTGGGGACAGGTAACGAATTGGATGCTGTTCCATGTCACCCGGGAATCGTAACTTTTTTTACATGAACGACGCGCGCAATTCGCATGGGCGATCCGCACAGTGTGGCGGAGCCTGATATGAAAGTTCAGACCCATCCTACCATGACCCCCATTTCCCAGCGTCCCGCCGTCGAACGAGGCCACGCCAACCACGGCTGGCTCGATACCTGGCATAGCTTCAGTTTCGCCAACTATTACGATCCCGACCACATGGGCTTCCGCAGCCTGCGCGTTATCAACCAGGACCGCATCGCCCCCGGCGCCGGCTTCGGCACCCATCCGCACCGCGATATGGAGATCTTCAGCTACGTCCTCGAGGGCACGCTGAAACACGCCGACAGCATGGGCAACTCGCGAGAGCTCAAGCCCGGCCAGATCCAGTTGATGAGCGCGGGATCGGGCGTGACCCATAGCGAATTCAATCCTTCTCGTGAGGAAGGCACCCATATCCTCCAGATCTGGATCCAGCCTCACACGAAGGGTCTCGCGCCCACCTACACCGAGTGGCATCCGCAGGATGGCCCGGCACCGGCCAAAACCCTCGTCATTTCGTCCGACGGTCGCGAGCAGTCCGCCACGATCCGTCAGGACGCCTTTGTCTACCGTCTCCTCCTCCAGCCGGGCGAAACGGTGAGCCACGAACTCGCCGCAGGACGCGGGCTTTGGGTGCAGGCGATCCACGGCGACCTGCTACTGAATGATACCAACCTCCTCCCCGGTGACGGCGCCAGCGCCGAAACCGCGGGTCACTATCAACTCACCGCCACAAACGAACCCGTCGAAGCGCTTCTTTTTGACCTCCTCTAAACGCAATTCAAAAAACCTAACTTTACCACCACGCCTTCCTGCTCCTACTTCCCGATCCACGCTCGTCCTCCGAATCGAGTATGAGTATGATTTACGTGTGGGAGTAAGAAAATCCAGCACTCCAGCACTCCAGCACTCCATTTCCCAATGCATCACACCGCTCTCTTCCAACCGCTCCAAGCCGGGGCGCTCACCTTGCCCAACCGCATCCTCATGGCACC
>DGXY01000006.1:2494-30651 GCA_002396885.1 Akkermansiaceae bacterium UBA5020 | reverse complement strand
TCCAGCACTCCAGCACTCCAGCACTCCATTTCCCAATGCATCACACCGCTCTCTTCCAACCGCTCCAAGCCGGGGCGCTCACCTTGCCCAACCGCATCCTCATGGCACCCCTCACCCGCGCCCGCACCGTGCAAGACCACTTGCCGAACGCGCTCATGGCCGAACACTACGCCCAGCGCGCCGGCGCCGGCCTCCTTATCGCCGAGGCGACGATGGTGATGGAGGGCAATTGCTCTTTCATCGCCGAACCGGGCATCTATTCCGAGGCCCAGATCGCGGGATGGCGCCTGGTCACCGACGCGGTCCATGCCAAGGGCGGCCGAATCTTTCTCCAGCTCTGGCACGGAGGACGCGCCTGCCACCCCGTGCTCAACGACGGAGCCGCGCCCGTCGCTCCCAGCGCGATCCCGATCACCAACGACGAGATCCACACCCCGCAGGGCAAATTCCCCTACGTCACTCCGCGCGAACTCGCCGATGAAGAGATCCCGGGCATCGTTGAGGGCTTCCGCAAGGCGGCCGAAAACGCGAAGGCCGCCGGCTTCGACGGCGTCGAGGTGCACGGGGCAAACGGCTACCTGATCGACGAGTTCCTCCGCGACGGAGCCAACCACCGCACGGGCCCCTACGGCGGTCCCGTCGAAAACCGCGCCCGTTTTCTCCTCGAAGTGCTCGACGCCGTCATCGGTGTGTGGGGCGGCGATCGCGTCGGGCTGCGGATCTCGCCGCTCAACAGCTACAACAGCATGATCGACAGCGATCCGGTCGGGCTGGTCTCCTACCTCGCGACCGTGCTCGACCAGCGCGGCCTCGCCTACCTGCATGTGATGCGCAGCGACTTCTTCCAACAGCAAAGCGGAGATGTCCTGACGCCCATCCGCGAACGCTTCCACGGAACCCTTGTCGCGAACATGGGCTACAGCGCCGCCGAAGCGGCGGCGGACATCGCCGTCGGCAAAATCGACGCGGTTGCTTTCGGGGTTCCCTTTCTCGCGAATCCCGATCTGCCCGAACGTTTCGCGCAGGATGCACCGCTCAATGCACCGGATCCCGCGACCTTCTACGGCGGAGGGGCCAAGGGCTACAACGACTATCCAACGCTCGCTGCGGCCAAATCGGATATCGCTTCTTGAAGGAAATTCGAATCTTCCCAAGACGAGCCCTATCGGGTTCATTGGGAGGATGAACGACCACCCCCTCGACCGTCGCCAGTTCGCCAAACGCCTCGCCGCCGGAGCCTTTGCCACCGGCGCGGTGCCCCTCGTCGGACAAGAGAGGGTCAATCCCGCGAACCGACCCTCTCCGGTCCGGGCGACGGCGAAGACCGAGGCGGGCGTGGTCTTCGGCACGAACGAGCGGATGCACGTCCGCACTTCGGGCGTAGTGAAGGGCGACTGGTTCGCCGAGGACGCGCGCGAAATCCCTCTGGTGGGTGACTACGACGTGATCGTCTGCGGAGGTGGTCCCGCAGGATTCGCCGCCGCTCTTGCCGCCGCGCGGAGCGGGGCGAAGACCGCCCTGCTCGAGGTGCACGGCTGCATCGGCGGGATCTGGACGGCCGGGATGCTTTCCTGGATCCTCGACGGATTCAACAAGCCGGGCATCATGGCCGAACTCCTCAAGCGCCTCGGCGAACAGGGCAACGGCCAAAAGTTCGGTTCGGCCTGGGTCTATCATCCCGAACCCATGAAGCTCCTGCTCGAGGACATGCTTCTCGAAGCCGGGGTGAAGATCCGCCTCTTCACCCGTGTCGTTGGGGCGGTCAACGACGAAAGGAACCGCCTCGCCGCGATCCTGACAGAGTCCAAATCAGGACGCGAGGTCTGGACGGCGAAGAACTTCATCGACGCGACGGGAGACGGCGACCTCGCCGCGCAGGCGGGCTGCGGTTTCGACTTCGGTCGGCCGGGTGATGGCGTAACCCAGCCGATGAGCCTGATGGTCCTCTTCCACGGGGTGAAAACGGACGAGATCGCCCCCTTCATCAATCACCTCGCCGAAGCGCGCGACCTCGGGCGGGGCAAGGCGAATTTCCTCGCCGAATTGCGCTCCGCCGGGATCGAACCGAGCTATGGAGGTCCGTCCATTTTCGAGATCCACGATGGTCTTTATGCGATGATGGCGAACCATCAATACGGAGTTTCCGCGATCCATGCCGACGACATGACCCGCGCTACGCTCGAGGCGCGACGCGAAAACCACACCATGATCAACGCTCTCCGCAAGAAAGGCGGCCCTTGGAAGGACGTCGAGATCATTTCCACCGGCGAGCAGATCGGCACGCGCGAGGCGCGCCGCATCCATGGACGCTATTCCGTCACCGATGAGGATCTGAAAGACGGGGCCCGCTTCGAGGACGGAATCTGCCGCGTCACCTTCCCGATCGACGTGCATTCGACCGACCCTGGCAAAACCAAGGCGATCGAGGAGAAACCCTTCAAGTCGCTGCCCTACGACATCCCCCTGCGCTCCCTCATGGCGAAGGATGTCGATGGACTCGTCCTTGCGGGACGCTGCATCAGCGGAGGTTTCATCGCCCACAGCAGCTACCGCGTCACTGGCAACTCCGTGGCCATGGGCGAAGCCGCCGGAGTCGTCTGCGCCGTCGCGGCCCGGGAAAAGATGCTGCCTCACGAGGTGCCCTTCGGGGAACTGGGGGTGAAAGCGGGATGAGGATTGAGAAATCCCGTAAGATTTACCCCCCGCCGTGCAGTTAACACCTGTCCATGCAACGTGACACCGAGGAATTCATCGAACTGCTCACCGGGGCGCAGTCGGCCGTGTTCGGCTACATCGTCTCGCTCTGTCACGACCACGCCCTTGCGAAAGACATCCTGCAGGAAACCAACCTCACCCTCTGGCGCAAGGCGGAGGACTTCGAGCAAGGCACGAGCTTCACGGCTTGGGCCTGTCGCACCGCCTATTTCCACGTGCTCAATCACCGTCGCAAATTCAGCCGCGAGCAACTCGTCTTCGACGAGAATGTCTTCGACTACCTCGCCGAGCGTCAGGAAGAGCGCGCCACGGCATCGGACCTGCGCCTCGAGGCCCTGAGGCGATGCATCACCAAACTCCCGGCGGCGCAGCGTGATCTCGTCGATCGCCGCTATCGTCCCGGAGCCACCGTCCAGGCGATCGCCCGCGACGACGGCAAGACCGAGGGGGCTGTTTCCCAGGCCCTCTTCCGCATCCGCACCGCCCTGCAGCGTTGCATCGAAAAGCAACTGATGAGGAAGGATCCCGCATGAATCACGACGAACGTCTCGAACGGGTCACACTCGTCGCCTCGCGCCTCCTCGACGGACTCGCCTCGGCGGAAGAGCGCGCCGAATTGAACGAGCTCCTCCGCGGCGACCCGGAGACCTGCGAGATCTACCTCGACCTCGCCGAGACCCACGCGCTCCTCGCCCGTGAGCACGCCGGAGACACTCTCGCCGAGGAGGTCAGCGGGATCCTCCCCTTCGCGATCGCCGGAGAGCGCCCAGCTCCCCGGAAACGCACCGCGTATTCTCCCCTGATGTGGCGATTTCTCGCCGCGGCAGCGGCGGTCGTCCTGCTCGCGAACGCTTATGTCCTCTGGCAGAACTCCGGATCCCGCGAACTTGAGGAAGAGCCCTTGCACGGCCCGGGCGTTGCCGTCCTGAGCCGGGTCGTCGATCCCGAATGGCCGGAAGGGAAAGCCGGACCCTCGGTCGGAGACGCGGTGCCGGCCGGGACTTTCACCCTGCGCTCGGGACTCGCCCAGATCGAGTTTTTCAGCGGTGCCGCCGTCATCATCGAGGGACCGGCCGAGCTGGATCTCGAGTCGGCGTGGCGGGTCGTCTGCCGCAGCGGGCGCCTCCGCGCTTTCGTGCCGGAACCCGCCCAAGGGTTCACGATCGTCACGCCAGAATACGAAGCGGTCGATCTCGGCACCGAGTTCGCCCTCAGCGTGGGCAGCGACGGACGCAGCGAGGTCCACGTCGTCGATGGCGAGGTGCGTCTCGACTCAGCCGACGGACGCGAGTTGCGCCATCTCGGAGCAGGTGCCGCGGTGCGGGCGACGGCAGGCGAGATGACGACGATCGAGAGCCGCGGCGAGGCCTTTGTCGACCGACAGAAGCTGCTCGAGCTGGCGCGCGACGATTGGCGCTCACGATATGCGGCGTGGAAGGGGGCCAGCGAGGATCTGCGAAAGGATCCCGCCACGCTCATCCATTTCGATTTCGAAGAACAGGATCCGTGGGACCGTGCCCTTGAAAACCGGGCCACGAACCGCGCTTCCGGGTTGCCGACGGGCGGGGCCATCATCGGAGCCCAATGGACCCAGGGCCGCTGGCCGGGTAAGGGATCGCTCGAGTTCAAACGCATCACCGACCGCGTCCGCCTCCGCATCCCGGGCGACTATCAGGCGATGACCCTTTCGGCCTGGGTGCGGGTCGAAGGATTCGACCGCTGGCTGAATTCCCTCATGCTCACCGATGGCTGGGAAAACGGGGAGGTTCACTGGCAGATCAGCGACAAGGGAGAGCTCATTCTCGGGGTCTCCGGCGGGATGAACTGCTACTCCGATCCGGTCCTGTTCCCCTCCGACCTCGGACGCTGGATGCATCTCGCCGCGACCGTGGAATCCACCTCGAGTTTCGGCCGCATCGTTCATTACCTCGACGGACGTCCCCTCGGGGAAGAACGGTCCGCCAAGCCGATGCCGCCTCTGCGCATCGGCGATGCGGAGATCGGCAACTGGCAGCACCAGGGCAAGGGCCACCCCATCCGCAGCCTCAACGGACGCATCGACGACTTCTTCATCCTGAGCCGGGCCATGACCCCGGAGGAGATTGCCGCGATTCACGATTCAGGCGTGCCCAATCGTTGATCGTGAAAGAGGGACCCCGGCCTTTTTCCCTGACAAAACACCCGGATCCCGAGTAAACTCCTCCGATGATCCTGCTAGGAATCGAAGGGGGTGGCACGCGGACCACCGTGCTGCTGGTGGATGAAGGCAACGGCACGGTGCTGGCGGAATTCACGTCCGGACCTGGTAATATCCACTTGCTCCCCGACGAGGCGCTGGATGCGCACCTTCACGAAATACGCGAACGGCTCCCGCTTGCTCCGGACAGGATCGGGATCGGACTCGCCGGAGTGCGGTCGGAGGGCGATCGCCTCCGCGTCTCCGCCGCGGTGGGACGACAATGGCCCAGGACATCGGCTACGGTGAGTGATGATCTCATCCTCGCCCTCGAGGCGACGGAGTGGAAGAACGACTGCGTCGCGCAGGTGCTCACCGTGAGCGGCACGGGCTCTTGTTGCCTTGGCAGGAATCGCCGGGGGGAAACGGTCAAGGTCGGCGGGCGCGGGCCCGTCATCGGCGACCGGGGCAGCGCCACCGACATCGCCCTTCACGCCCTGAGGTCTGTCGTCACGCTCTCCGACATCCACGCCGACTGGCCCGCGCTCGGGGTGGATATCCTGAATTTTCTCCAGATGAATACGCCCGAAGCCCTCATCGAATGGTCGATGACGGCGAGCAAGACCGAGTTGGCCAGCCTCGCCCGAGTCGTCTTTGAGGCGGCTGTCTCGCGCGACGACGAAGTCGCCCACGCCATTCTCAAACGGGCCTCCGAGCGCCTCGCGAAGGACACCGTGCACTGCGCCGCCCGCGTCACGAAACGGGGAGAGAAGGTCCAGTTTGTCCTCAATGGTTCCGTGCTTTTGAAAAATCCGGTCTTCTGCGAAGGCGTCATCTCGCGGATCCGCGAGGCTTGGCCCGAGAGCGAGATCCAACGGCTCGACCAGCCCGGTGCCTGGGGAGCGGTCACCCTCGCCCGTGGCGCGGATGGCACCGATGGAACAGCGAAGTCCTTTGCCCTACTGGCCCGGGGGGCCGACCTCGGCCTGCCGCAATGGAAACCGGTCGCCGCCTCACCGACCGAGGGACGCCATCCCAAGTCGACCCATTTTTCCGAAATGCCCATCGCCGACGCGATCCGGCTCATGCTCGAGGAGGACCTCACCATCCCCGGCAAGATCCTTGCGGAGAGCGAGCGGATCGAGTGGACGATCCGCCGGGTCGTCAAGGCCTTCGCCGAGGGTGGTCGCCTCCTCTACTGCGGCGCCGGCACGAGCGGGAGACTCGGCGTCCTCGATGCCAGCGAGTGTCCGCCAACCTTCCGCTCCCCGGTCAGCCTCGTCCAAGGAATCATCGCCGGCGGCCGCACCGCCCTCTGGAGCGCGGTCGAAGGCGCCGAAGACGATGCTGCGGAAGGGCGCCAGGCTATCGAACATCGTCACGTCACCGCCGCCGATGTCGTCGTGGGCATCTCGGCGAGCGGGCATGCTCCCTTTATCTGGGGCTGCCTCGGCGAGGCGAAGGAGCGGGGAGCCACGACCGTGCTCGTCTGCTGCAACCCCGCCTACCGGGATCATCCCCTCCTCGACCAAGCGATCCTGCCGGACACCGGCCCGGAGATTCTCACCGGATCCACGCGGCTCAAGTCAGGGACCGCGACCAAGCTCGTGCTCAATCTCATCACGACCTTGGCGATGACCCATTCGGGCAAGGTCATCGGCAATCTCATGGTCGATCTGAATCCCTCCAATACGAAGCTCCGCGGCCGCGCCGTGCGGATCGTGCGGGAGCTCACCGGAGCCGATGAAGAGACCGCCCTCGACACCCTCGAAACGAGCGGTTGGGTCGTGCGCGATGCCTGCGAGCGTTTGGGGCGGGCCCGACCTTAGCCCGAAGCCGGGGGCCGTTTTATCCGTCGCGACGGACCTGCCTCATTCGGACCGGTCGAAGACGCGCTCTCGCAGGTCCCGCAGCACCCGCAGTTCCCCCCAGTCCGCGCCGCGCATTCGACGCGCTCCCGAGTGGCGTTTCCGGCCGATCCGATTCTGTGCGCGGAGTCGCTGGAAAACCTGCTCCAAAAAGGCCGTCGATCCGAGCACGGCACCGTCGGTGAAGTAGCGCACTTTTCGCCGCAAGATCTCCGGCTTGCTCATGGGAGCGCGGCCTTCGACCACACGATCCACCTCTTCCCGGGCAATGCCGCGCCGCGCACCCTCGCCGGTCAACTCATCCCCGTGGATTTCAACTCCTTCCAGGTAGAGGAGGCGCCGATATCGTTCCTGGATGGATTCCCACGGAGCGGTGATGCCAGGATTCTCGAGAGCTTCGCGCCCGATCGCGCCCAAACCCTCCCGCGCTTTTCGAGCCCCCCGGCCCGCGCCCATCGCCTCCCCGTAGCCGCTCCAGCGATATTCTTCGGGACGATCGACGAGACCCGCCCTCACCGGATTCAGGTCAATGTAGGCAGCCACCGTCTCGAGAGCCGCCTCACCGCCCTCCACGAGGACACTTTTGAAACGCCCCTCCCAAAGGGTGCCGGCGCGTCCGAGGCGGCGGTTGATGAAGATCGAGACGCGCTGTTTGAGTTCCTTGAGGAACACCGAGAGATCGCCCCGACGATGTTCATAGCGCTCTAGGAGATTCTTTTCGTGAGTCAAATCTCCCGCTTTACGAGCCATATCCAGCTCGGCGGCGATGGTCTCGACCGTGGCCTTGTCATAGAGCAGAGGAAGAATCTCAAAGAGACGAGTCGCGTCCAGAGCAGGGAGTGATCCGCGCTCCGGCACCTCGAGCAAAAGGTGAAAGTGGTTGCCCATGAGGCAGTAAGTGACGACCCGCACCCCCGTGAAGGTCTCGAGTTTGCGAAGAATGCTCCGAAAAACCTCTTTCTCATCGGCATGAAAAACAATCCGCCGATCCACAACGCGAGAAATGCAATGGTAGAAAGCGCGCCCTTCTAATTTGATTCTGGGAACATTCATTTTTTTGAGGAATGACGAACATGTAAGATTCTCCCACATCAGCTGTCAAATAAATAGGCTGCCTGTTTAATATGAAGCGAGCAGGGACATTGGATTCGCGGAATCGGTTGGAGGGGAATTCAGCTGAGATCGCGTCCAGAGCATTCCGCTCGACACTCCCGTTGAGGCGGTTTAAGAAATCGCATCATGACTGACCCCAACTCCTCCGCCCCTCCGCTTGTCGGGATCATCATGGGCAGCACCTCCGACTGGCCCACGCTCGCCAAGGCCGCCGAGGTCCTGAGCGATTTCGGGATACCGCACGAGTCGAAGGTCGTCAGTGCCCACCGCACGCCCGAGCTACTTTTTTCCTATGCAAAATCGGCCCGCGAGCGCGGCCTGAAGCTGATCATCGCCGGAGCCGGCGGAGCGGCCCACCTCCCGGGGATGGCCTCGGCCCTCACTTCCGTGCCCGTTCTCGCCGTACCGGTGAAGTCGAAGACACTCAACGGAGTTGATTCACTACTCTCCATCGTCCAGATGCCTGCAGGGATTCCGACCGCAACCTTTGCGATCGGCGAAGCCGGAGCGACCAATGCGGGACTCTTCGCCGTGGCCCTCCTCGCGATGGAAAATCCCGACCTCGCCGCGAAACTAGACGCCTACCGCGACGGTCTCCGTGCCAAGGTCGAGGCCGCCCTACTGCCTCCCCTGAAAAACGCCGAATGAGTGTGATCTCGCCCCTTCCTCCCGGCTCGACCGTCGGTGTCCTCGGCGGTGGTCAACTTGGCCGCATGCTCGCCATCGCCGCACGGCGGATGGGTTACCGCATCGTCTCTTGGGTCGGAGGTCCCGACAGCGGACCAGCCGGAGTCGCCGACTACGTCATCGAGGAGCCGTTTGACTCGCTTGCAGGACTCGCCGCCTTTCTTGAGCTTGCCCAGGGCGCCACGGTCGAGTTCGAAAACATCCCTCGTTCCCTTCTCGAAACCGTCGCGGCAAAGATCCCCCTGATGCCAGGAGCCCAGGCCGTCGCGATCTGCCAGCACCGCGAGCGGGAAAAGCGCTTCCTCGAGGAAAATGGTATCCCCTGCGCGCGTTTCGCCGTGGTCGAAAACGCCGTCCAGCTCCGCAGCGCCCTGGCGAGCCTGCCCGAACGCGGCGGCATCCTCAAGACCGCCGAGTTCGGCTACGATGGAAAAGGCCAGCTCTCCGTGACCCGCTCGAGCGATCCCGAGACGGTCTGGTCGACATTTTCCACACCGCGGGCCGTGCTCGAAGAGCGCATCGAGCTCGCCGCCGAGCTTTCCGTGCTCGTGGTCCGCGATGGATCGGGCCACGCCCTCGCCTACGATCCGGCCGAGAATTTCCACCGCGACCACATTCTCGACGTTTCCATCGTTCCCGCACGACTCGACTCAAAGCTCCTCGACCAAGCCCGCACCATCGCCCTGCAGGTCGCCGAGGCCCTCGACTACCGCGGATTGCTCGCGGTCGAGTTTTTCCTCTCCGCCGACGGACGTCTCCTCGTCAACGAGATGGCCCCGCGTCCGCACAATTCCGGACACCACACCATCGACGCCTGCGAGACCTCGCAGTTCGAGCAGCAGCTTCGCGTCCTCTGCGGTCTCGCCCCCGGCAGCACGAGGCTCCTTTGCCCGACCGTGATGTTGAACCTCCTCGGCGATGTCTGGGAAGACGCCAACGGCAAACCCGACTGGGCCGCCGTGCTCGCCATGCCCGGTGCCCACCTGCACCTCTACGGCAAACACGAAGCCCGGCGCGGCCGGAAGATGGGCCACATCACCTTCACCGCTCCAACCTTGGAGGAGGCCCTCGCGAATCAGTCCAAGGCGCGGGAAGTTTTGGGCATACCGGAGCTTCGGTGATCCGTAATCGGTGATCGGTCGAAACGGGAAAAGGCTACCATGGGATGTGTGAAGCACTTTAGGGAGTTGGATGTCTACAAGGTGCCACGGAAACTTTCGAAGGAGCTTGGGCGAAGCGGCGATACCCGAAGCACTTTGTCAGCCCACTTTCCGATGCTGATGGCGAGCAGCTTGAGACCCAGCATTGGCTGACTGAAGCCACCGACGCCGGTTACCTTTCGCCCGAAAAACACACCGAACTGACCAACCCTATTCGAATCAATCGGCCGTATGCTCGGGAGCATGACCGCCAAATCCGACTCTTTCACCGGCCCAGACAATCTTGTGAAAGAAGACTCGATCGAATACCTTCCCATCACCGATTCCACTGATTACTGATTACCGCCCCTCCCCCATGCATCACCTCGGCCAACTCCTCCTCACCGGCGTGCCCGGTCCCGAACTCGATCCTGACACCGCGCGTCGTTTCAAAAAACTGCAGCCGGGCGGCTTCATCCTCTTCGGCCGGAACATCCAATCCCCGGAGCAACTCCGGAAGCTGATCGACGACCTCCGCGACCTCAGCGAGATCGAGCCCTTCATCACGATCGACCAGGAAGGCGGCCGCGTCTCGCGCCTCCGTCTCATCGGGAGCGAGCCGCCGAGCGCCCAACAGCTCCGCAAGAAAAACGACCTCAAACTGATCGAGCATCACGGGCGCCTCACCGGGCAGATCCTGCGGATGTTCGGCTTCAATCTCGACCTTTGCCCGGTGCTCGACCTCTCCTTCGACGACGAAGCCGATAATTCCCTGAAAGGCCGCTGCTGGGGCACCACCCCTGACGAAGTCATCAGCAAGGCTTCGATCTTCAATCACGCGATGCGCAAGGAAGGCATTCTCAGCTCTGGCAAACACTTCCCCGGCTATGCCTCAGCCTCGGTCGATCCGCACCACGAGCTGCCCGTCATCGAGAAGACCCTCGCGGAAATGGAGGCCGAGGAGCTCCGACCCTTCCGCGCCCTCCTTCCCGACCTCGACAGCATCATGACCTGTCACTCGCACTACCCCTGCTGGGACGCCGACCGGCCCCGCTGGCCGGCCTCGCTCTCGAAAAACATCATCACCGGCTTTCTCCGCAATCAGCTCGCCTTCGACGGTCTCGTCATGACTGATGACCTCGACATGGGCGCGGTGCTGAACGAAGTCACCTTCGAGGAGACGATCCGCGCCTGCATCGAAGCCGGCAACGATCTCGCCATGATCTGCCACCGTGTCGAGCTCGTCGAGGCCGCCGCCGAGGTCATTGCCACCCTGCCGGACCCACTCCTGCACGATGTCCTCGTTCGCATCGAGAAGACCAAAAAGCGCCTCGCAGATCCCTACGCCTGGTCGATGGAACATTTCCGTGAGATCGACTCGCAGATCTGGGACCTCCGCGTCGCGACCCTCGGGGAGGAAGAGGCCAGCATCCTCAGCGTCGAAAACGGGAAACGGTCTCCGGTGGAGCTGTATTGAACGTGCGGCGCCCTCGCACATTGCCATTTCCCAATGCGCCCGTCAGAGTGAGGCACGCGCGATACCGCCCTCAGCTTTGACTGCGCGGGCGAGGTGGGAAACAACGGTAGCCCCAACCAAATCCGTCTCAGGGTTTAGGGTTGGATCTTTCCAGCCAACCATTTCTCAATAAACCGATACGACTCCTCCCGCTCGATCGTCGGGAAATCATGCTCATCATCCGGATAGGCGATGCGCATCTTCTCCGGCACGCCGTGGAGCTCGTAAATGCTCCGTGCCTGCGGGGCGACTTTCTCGACGCCGCGCCAGTCGAAGTTGGCATCGCGGAGGGGTGAATTCGAAAAGAAAGCGGCCGGTGCGAGGGCGGCAATGAGCTCGTAATAGTCGAAAGGTACCTTGTCAGGATCGAGGGCGTAGCGGTCGCGGATCGAGGGGATGTAGCGGTCGCTCGTCCAGCCCTTGAGATCGCCACCGTAATAGTCGTGCAGCGGGGTCCAGCCGCAGCTCGAGACGATCACCTTCACGCGCCGGTCGAAGACGCCGTGGAAGATCGCATTGTGCCCGCCAAGGGAGTGGCCGATCGAGGCGATCTTCTCCGGATCGACCTCGGGACGAGAGACTAACAAATCCACGCAACGCATGTGATTCCAGATCCCCTTCATCGTGCCGGATTCGTAGCGGTCCGTGGCGAAGGCGTAGTCTTTGTAATCACCGAAGGAGAGGTAATCGGGCGCGATGACGACGTGTCCCCGTTCGGCCAGCTCCCGGGCGTAGGCGCGGTTGGGTCGCTCGCCCTTGCCGTCGACGATGCCCTTGCCGAGCGTTCCGGTGGGGTGCAGGGCGACAATACCGGCGCGCTTTTCTCCGGGCTTGAGGTCCTTGGGCAGATAGAGATAAGCGGGAGTGCGGTCGCCTTCCTCGGAGACGAAGGTGATGGTTTCGCGGACGTAGCGTTCGGTCTCGATCCGCTCGCCCGACTGCACCTCGAGGTCGGGCAGGTTTTCGCGCGAGGGCAGTTTCCCGGCAGCCTCCTCGAATCCGGCGATGATCGCGGCGCGGCGGTGCTCCCAATCCTCGAGCGTTTTCAGGATCATCGGATTCCCCTGCGCATCCGGAGCCCAGGCGAGCGACTGATGGGTTTTTATCAGCCTTCCGGTCTCGTCGCCGAGGAGACCGGAATTGACGAGACACGACAACAGGACGATCACGACGGGGCCACGTTTCATCCCGCCATCACATCGGATCGCGGAGGATCTGGCAAGTGCGCAGGAGGGACGCGCTTCCGTAGGGCGGGGGGACGAGGAGTCCTTCGGACGCTCCTCACACCACCTGCCCGCCTTCGGGAATGAACTCGTCTCCGTAATAGAGACGGTATCGGCCCAGGCGGGACCGCAGCTTCAGCTCGGCGCCGAAGGCTTCGGAAAGGCTGAAGGAATTCAGGGCGCGGCGCTTTTCACCTTGGGCGATGACTTGGCCCTCTTTGAGAACGAGGGCGTGGGTGATGGCGGGGATGATCTCCTCAACGTGGTGGGTGACGAGGAGAAGGGAGCGGAAGGAACCTTTTGCGGTGAGCTCTTCGACGAACTGGAGGAAATGCTCGCGCGCGACGGGGTCGAGCCCGGCGCAGGGTTCGTCGAGGACGAGAATCTCCATCTTCTGAGACATGAGAGCCCGTCCGATGAGGACTCGCTGGCGTTCACCTTGTGACATCGTCGCCCACGATTGGTCGCGGAGGCTGGAGGCGTTCACTTTCTCGAGCACTTTTTCGGCGGCCCGGATCTCGGCGGGATTGTCGTCACCGTGTTGCCAGTAATTGACCATGGCGTGGCGTCCCGAAAGGACGATCTCGAGGGCGGTCTCGGCCGGTTCGATGAGCTGGGAGATGCTGCTGCTGACAAAACCAATGCGCTTGCGCCAGTCGTCCCAGCATTGCGAAGCGGAGTTCACGGCATCCTCGCGTCCGCGCAGGTGGACGTCGCCCGTGGTCGGGGTGAGATAGCCCATGAGGACATTGAGGAGCGAGGTCTTGCCTGATCCGTTGCCTCCGAGGATGACCCAATGCTGGTCGCGCTCGACCGTGAGGTTGATCTCTCCGAGGATTTTCCGTCCGTTCCGTTGCACGGACACATTTTCCATCTCGAACACCGTCGCTGCCATGACGGGAAGGCTAACGGTCGCGCGGCACGATTTCCACCGAAAAAGCCCCTCTCGGTCCCCGAACCTGAGAGGGTTGGATCAGCGACCCCAGACGAAACGCAGGCCGCCGAAGACACCGAGCCCGGCGGCTTCGTAGCCCTGGGTGGTCTCGTAATCGAGGTCGAAGACGTTTTCGAGTCGTCCGTAGATCTCGAGACGGTCGTTGATTTCGTAGCTGCCGAAAAGGCGGGCGACCGTGTAGTCGTCGAGAATGACGCCGGGGGAATCGAGGCGGTCGTAGGCTCCGGTGACTTCGGCGCCGAGTTTCCAGCGGTCGCCGCTGAGGACAAGACCTCCGGAGAGAGCGAATTCGGGACGCCGGGGGAGCGGGTCGCCGGGGTTGCCGCCGAAGCCGCCGAGATACTGCCCTTCTGTGATGATGGCGTCGAGCCAGGTGGCGTTGGCGTAGAGGCTGATTCCTTCGGCGGGGGAGATGACGGTCTCGAGCTCGAAACCGGAGGTCTCGGTGTCGACGATGGCGGGATCGACGAAGGTGAAAGGATCGACATCGATGAGGTGGTCGATATCGGCCTGGAAATAGGTGAGGGAGACGGAACTACGCTCGTTGAGGACCTCCTGCCGGAAGCCGAATTCGCGGGTGAAGCTTTCTTCAGGGAGTAGGGTCGAGGGATCGATGGTCGGAGCGAGGAAGATGAAATCCTGTCCCGAGGGGGCTTTGTAGCCGGTGCCGGCCTTGGCGAAAAGGGTCGTGCCGGTGGCCTCGAAGGTGCGATCGATCGAGAGGGTCCAGGTGGCTTTGCTCTCGAAGGAATCGTGGTCGTCGTAGCGACCCGAGGCGAGGAGGTGGAAGGCGGCGGGGAGCTCAAGATCGGCCTGGGTGAAGACACTGCCGTAGCCGTAATCGAAAGCGCTGGGGAGATTGAAAGGTCCGGGGGTGATGGGGGTGCGATCGAACTCGTAGGTGTAATGGCCGATCCCGAAGGTGTAGGTGGCGTCTTTGTCGGGATGCCAGTTGTAGACGGCCTCGAACTCGTGGCCGGTCTGTTCGAGGAGGCTGTCCAGTCCGTTCACGTCGCGGGTGGCCTCGAGCTCGTTCTGCGAGTAGCTGTAGAAGGTGGAAAAGTCCCATTCGTCGCGCGTGATGCTGAAGCGGGGCGAAAAGAGCGAGGACTGATTGTCGTTGAGCTGGGTCTCGGGGAAGTTCGGGCTGAGGGAAGAGCCAGGCACCTCGAGGAAGGAATCTTGGATGTAACCGAGCACGTCGAAAAAGACGCCGTCGGCGATCTCGTAGGCGAGGTTGCAGCGGAGGACTTGGTTCTCGAAATCGGAGCGGGGCCGGTCGTTGGCCGTTTCGACCCAGGAGGTGTCGAGGGCCAGCGAGAGGCGACCGTCGCGGACGGCGAGTTTGTGTCCCGTGCGGAAAGTGGAGAAGGATCCGGCCTCGACGAAGGAATTCAGGGTGTCTTCGGTGAGGTAGCGGGCGTCGGTGGAGCGCAGGTCGATCGCGCCGCCGAGGGCGTCGGATCCGTAGAGCGAGCTGGAGGCGCCCCGGAGAATCTGCACGGATTCGAGGGTGGAAACGTCGAGATACTCAAGTTGGTAGAGGCCGGCGAGACCGGGAGGGAGGCGGCGGCCGTTGAGGAGGACGACGGCGTGATTGCTCTCCATACCGCGGATGAAGAGGGAACTCTGCGCTCCGGTCTGTCCGGCTTGGACGAGATGAACGCCGACGGTTTGCTGGAGGACGTCGCCGAGGTCGCGGCGCTGCGAGGTGCGGATCTCGGCACCGGAGATCGTATCGACGGAGGGGAGGAGGTCGCGGCGTTCCGCCTCGGTCTCGATCGTCCGCGTCGCGATGACGGGGGTGTAGGCTTCCTGCACGATTTCTTCGCGGAGGATGACACTGCGATCGCTTCCGTTCGCCTCGACCGTGGTCACATTGAGCGTGGCGACGGGATCAACGAGGGTCGAGACGACTTGCTCCTGCGCAGAAAGGCCAAAGGAAAGGGAAAGGATCGAAAATACACAAATCAAAGAATCAAGATTCATAGATTTGAACTAGTCGGAGCTTCATCGGCCCGCAAGCGAATTTTTTCCCGTTTTGTCCGTTTATGACAAAAAGCGTGCTTGCGAAGACATCCCGCTTGAAGAAGAATTCGGGAGCATCAGGAGTGGCCCGGCGAGAGTCGGGTCCGGCAACCGGGCTTGGAGAAGCCAAGGTGCCTTGGATGTTGTCACGGGAGACCGTGGCAGCCTCCGATGTGCGGACCCTCGGGTCCGAACAGGAAGTTCTCCGGGGAGTGATCCGCGCGACGCGGCGACTCCCAGACCTGATGCGGTAACTGAATCCCACAGAAACTGCATCACATGACCTATCTCGACCTGCTCGAAGAACACGGCGGCACCAGCGCCCCCGTCCTCACCGGAACCCTCGCGGTCCGCACCGCCGAGGAAAATCCCGACCACCACCTCTGGAACAACCGCGGCACGTGGTGGTGTCATTTCACCCTGCACCGGCCCGACTACACGGCCGAGCGGGTCCGCGTCTCGCTGCGCACCCGAGAAGTTCAGGATGCCCGGCTGCGGCGGGATGAGCTGCTGCGGCGCTTCTCGCGCTGAGCGACCCCAGCCCTTCACTCCCGGACCAGCCATGTGTGGCCCGTTGAAAGCGATTTCCCCCGCCCGCCTCGTGCCGGCGATCCCGGCGAACTTCCGTGATTGGCCAGCCTGTATGCAGCGCCGCTATCGCGAACATGCTCTCGGGGCTTCCGTGGCTTCGTCGAGGGGCGCGGAGAATCTGATGGATTCCTCGATCAGAGCGACGAAGCCGACTCCAGGCCCAGTCTCGAACGCTCGGCCTTGAAGGCGGCGAGGGCGGCCTGGACCTCGCGCAGTCGTTGCTCGGCGATGGACGAGGTCTTGTTCGTCAATTCGAGATAGCGCTCTGCAGCCTCAACGAGGTCTTCGGCGCTCCCAAGGAGGCTCCGCGCTTCGAGAGGGGTCTCAACCCGCAGCTTGAGGAATTGAGCATCGCTCTGATCGAAGATGCCATCGAGACCATTAAAGTCCTCCTCGAGGTTCTCGAAAATCAGAAAAGGAGCCACGATCTGATCAATCCTCGCGGCAAACTGGGAGAGGAGGATCTCGGAGGTAACGGGACGGGTGCCATATTCCAGCATCGCCCAGGCACTGAGATGGGCTGGAAAGCCGACGAGAATGTCGCGCAGTTTTCCCTGGGCAGATGGAATCTTGGCCAGATCTGGAAGGGCGACACGGGTCGCAGGATCGGGCCTCAGGGAGACCTCCCGGATTTCCTTGAAGATTGCCGAGGCGGAAATGAGAGCGGGATCGGTCGGCGTCGTGAGCCGGGAGCGAACATCGATCGCGTCGGTGTAGGCGATCAACTCCGTCTGAAAAAGGAGTTCGAGCTGATTCGATTTCTGGAGGAAGGCGACGAGCGATTCACCAACTTTGGCCGGAACCAGAACGTAGGGTCGGCCGAGCGCGGCCGCGGCGGCAAAACTGGAGAGAGCATCGCCGGGCATCTCGATCTGGAGGGTGTCGGGACTGACCTCCCCCAGAAGGACAAAGTCCGCGTTGACCGGATTTTTCGAGAGGACACTCTCGGCAAGGACAAAAGCGGGCAGCAAGGCATCGGCACGGAGCCGGCGGCGAGGGCCAGGAGGTTCGACCGCCGGGGTGAAGCGGACTTCGCCGACGGCGCCGGCGGTCCAGGTGCGTCCAGAGAGGGCCGTCGTCGGGAGGGAAAAGGCATTCAGGGTGAGATCCTCGCCCGAGGGAATGAGGGGGAGCGTGGAGGAAGCGGCACTCTCTTGCAGTCGCTCGCGTTCCAGATTGTTCGCGGGCCCGCGCAGCGTGAGTGAGACCGAACCCGCCACCGGGCCTGCCACCGGGTCCGCTATCGGGCCCGCCTCGACCTGCCGGACGGTGGCAAGAGAAACGGTGACGGGCTCGATCTGCGGAAGGTCGGCCGGACGCGGGGGGCGAGCCGGCGGTTTGCCCGTGCCGGCGGCTGGGGCCACCGAGGTCGCGGTGCCTCCGGGCGGATCGGCGCGCATCGCGACGGCGGTCTCGCGTCGTTTTTCGCGGAGTCGCTCGACGGATTCGCGGAAGAGGACGAGGGCACGCTCGGTCGACCGGTTGGTGTCGTGCTGCAGTCTGACCGCCGTTTCCCATTCCGGGGCCTGGCCATCGCAGACGGCGGCGAAGGCCTCCAGCCGATCCGCGGGCGGCTCAGGATGGGTAAGGAGAGAAAGTTCTAGCAGGTAGCGGGCGAGGCGCCGTTCTTCCGGGTCGAGCGGTGGTCCGGCGAGGCGGTTTCCAATCGTCCAGAGGGTTTCCGAGACCGAGGCGAGGGTGTCGAAGAAGCCAGTGGGAGGTGGAGTCGCTCCTTTCGCCAGTTCGCGATGGGAGACCCGCGAGTGACCGTGGAGCGGATCGAGCCGCAGGGCGAGGGCGAGGGATTTTTCCCGGAGGTCGTCATCGACCCGGGCATTGCCGCTGAAATTCGAACCAATCGCGGCGAGGGCCTCGAGCAGGCTCGAGCGATCTTCCTGGTTGAGGAAAACCCCGTCTGCCGAAAAAAGCCCGGGGCCGATTTCCGGCGGATCGTAGGCACGGGCCACGCCCCCCGCCGGGAAAAGAAAGGCGAGACCGAGAAGCACGCCAGTTCTCCCGTGCCGGAGGCACAAGGGGAGCTTGCTCGAAGGCGATTTCATTCTCGGAACCACGCGAGAAATGCTACCATTCGCGCTTCGGACTGTCCACGACGCACTGCCGCGCCCCGGGGATTTCCGACAGAGCCAGACCCGTCTCCTATGATCGAAGCTGAAATTTCCGAAACCGTTCCCTTCTATGACACCGATTGTGGGGGAGTGGTCTCGAACATCGCCTACCTCCGCTACGTCGAAAAAGCCCGCACCGCGCTTTTTGCCGGGCTTGGGATGCCAGCGTCGGAAATGATGGCGACGGGACTCTTTCCGGCAGTCGTGCGGACCGAGATCGATTACCGCTCGCCAGCCCGTCTCGGAGACGAGATCCGCATCGTGGCGCGCCTCGCGGCGGTGGAGAAAGTGCGAGCGATCTGCGAGTTTCGGCTGACCGCGACGGCACCGGGCGGAGAGCCGCGCCCAGTCGCGGCGGCGAGTCAGGTGGTGGCCCTGATCCAGTTGCCCGAGGGCCGGCCACGTCGCATGCCGCCCGAGTGGCTGAACCCAACGGTGTGAGGCAGAAATGCCTCATTTTGGCGCAGCTCGCCGAATTCGCATATTTCCCTTGCCGTAGGGTCAAAGCTTACTAGGATCGGGGAATTGGTGTCATCACATGAGCGATTTTCTGGTCTTCGAGAACGTCACGAAACGCTTCGGGGACTTTGTGGCGGTCCGAGACGCCTCGTTTTCCGTGAGCAAAGGTGAGATCTTTTCCCTTCTCGGACCGAGCGGCTGCGGCAAGACCACCTTGCTGCGTATGGTCGCAGGATTTGCTTCACCTGACGAAGGCCGCATCCTCCTGAACGGAAAGGACATCACCGACCTCCCGCCTGAAAAGCGTCCGGTGAACACGGTCTTTCAGAATTACGCGCTCTTTCCCCACCTCACCCTCCGCCAGAACGTAGCCTTTGGACCCGAACTGGCAAAGCGACTCTCGCGTCGGCAGATCGACGACGAAGTGGAGCGCATGCTCGAACTTGTCGACCTCGCCGCCCACGCCGACAAGAAGCCCGCGCAGATCAGCGGCGGGCAAAAGCAGCGTGTCGCGATCGCCCGGGCCCTGATCAACAAACCCGAGGTGCTCCTCCTCGATGAACCGCTCGCGGCCCTCGATCTGAAGCTGCGCCAGCGTCTTCTCGTCGAACTCGACGAGTTGCACGAGGAAGTCGGCATCACCTTCCTCTATGTCACCCACGACCAGCACGAGGCCATGGGCATCAGCGACCGCATCGCGGTGATGCGCTCCGGCAACATTGAGCAGATCGGCGCGCCCGCCGCGATCTACGAGACACCGGTGAACAGCTTTGTCGCCGCCTTCATCGGCGACACGAATTTCCTCAGTGGACGGGTCGATGCCGTCGTCGACAGCGAACACAGCCTCGGCACCTTCGACTACCTCGGCGACCAGATCCGCATCTACGACGACCGTCCCGTGAAGGTGGGAGAACGCGTCAGTCTGAGCCTGCGGCCCGAGAAGATCTCCCTTTCCCAACAGCGCCCGAATCCGCTTCCTGAAAACCGCAATGCGGTGAAGGGAACGATCGAAGACATGATCTACCTCGGCTCGATGACCCGCTTCTGGGTGCGGGCCGGCGAGGAGTTGCTCATGGTCGAGACCCAGCACGGCCGCTTTTTCCTCGATGAAGCCAAGCCGCCGCAGTGGGGTGACGAAGTCTGGGTCAGTTGGAATGCCAACGACGGCTACCTCCTCGAAAATTTCGCCGAAGAGGACCGCCAATTGCTCTCCCTCCCCGACGACGACGAGTGAGCCGCCCTGACAAAGCCACCATGACCCTACGGAAGAACGAGATCCTTCTCACCACGCCGACCCTGCTCTGGCTCGCGGTGTTCTTCGTGATCCCGTCCTTCGCGATGCTCCTCATCTCGTTCCGTCCCGCGAACGTCTATGGAGGAGTCGAGGACGGCTGGACCCTCGACGCCTGGCGCGCTCTCGCCGATCCCGACTACCCCATCATCCTCTGGCGCACCACCTGGCTCAGTCTCGTCACCACCGCGGTCTGCCTTGCCCTCGCCCTGCCCATCGCCTTCTTCCTCGGAAAGCTCCAGGGAAAGTGGCGCGGCATCCTCCTCATGCTGGTGATCGTGCCCTTCTGGACCAATTTCGTGATCCGGGTCGCGGCCTGGCGCATTCTCCTTCATCCCGAGGGGATGCTGCGACAGGCGCTCCTCGGTCTCGGCGTGATCGGACCGGACACCCTCCTCCTCTACAACGAGGGGGCCGTGCTGATGGTGATGGTCTACACCCACCTGCCCTTTGCGGTCCTGCCCCTCTACGCCGCGGCCGAGCGCTTCGACTACAGCCTCCTCGAAGCCGCGCGTGATCTCGGGGCGAGCGGCTTCCGCTCGGTGATGCGCGTGTTTGTTCCCGGCGTGAGCCGCGGACTCCTCACCGCGATGGCCCTCGTCCTTATCCCAGCGCTCGGTTCCTATGTCATCCCCGACCTCGTCGGCGGACCGTCCGATGAAATGATCGGCAACAAGATCGCCCAACGCACCCTCGGCGACCGCAATCTGCCCCAGGCCGCGACGCTCTCGGTCGCCCTCCTCGCCATTACGATGATCCCCATCCTCGTGGTCTTTCTCATCAACCGGAAGGAGCACGCCAACCAGCCATGAAGTCGAGCCGGGTCCCCGCCGTCATCCTCCTGCTAGTGCTGGTTTTCCTCTACCTGCCCATCCTCCTGCTCGTCGTGAACTCCTTCAACGAGGCCCGCTACAGCTCGACCTGGGGCGGTTTTACCCTGAAGTGGTACGCGGCCCTTCTCGAGCGCGAAAACCGCGACCTTTGGGAGGCGGCCCAGCGCACCCTCCTCATCGCCCTTTCCTCGAGCGGGATCTCCATGGTCCTGGGAACGCTCTCGGCCTGCGCCCTGCATTGGTATCGCTCGCGGCTCCAGCAGATCAACTACGGGGTGCTCTACCTGCCCATCATCATCCCCGACCTTCTCATGGGGATCAGCCTCCTCCTCTTTTTCGTCGGACTCGGCGCCACCCTCGGAACCGGCACCATCCTCATCGCCCACATCACCTTCTGCGCGAGCTTCGTCACCGTCGTGGTGCTGGGTCGGCTCCAGGGTTTCGACGAGAATGTCATCAACGCTGCGCGCGATCTTGGGGCAACGAAATGGGTCATCGTGCGCCGCGTCATCCTCCCCCTCCTCGCTCCCGGTATCGTCGCGGGGGGACTCCTTGCGTTCACCCTTTCGGTCGACGACTATGTCATCACGTTTTTCGTGACGGGCCCGGGTTCTTCGACGCTTCCGCTGAAGATTTACAGCATGGTGAAGCACAGCAAGGACCTCCCCGTGATCAACGCCATTTCCACCCTCTTCCTCATCCTCACCTTCCTGATCGTCTGGCTCAGCCAGCGCCTCACCGACTCCCAACCCACCCGAGCCAGCCGATGAAACACCGCCTCCTCTCCCTCCTCAGCGCCGCCCTCCTCCTCAGCTCCTGCGGCGAGAAAAAGGCCGAACTCCATCTCTACACCTGGGACGACTACCTCAATCCCGACCTCATCGCCAAGTTCGAGGACGAACACAACTGCCGCCTCGTCATCGACATCTTCGATTCAAACGAGGCCATGCTCGCGAAACTCAAGGCCGGGGCGTCCGGCTATGATGTCCTCGTACCTTCGAGCTACATGGTGAAAATCCTCGCCCGCGAAGGCATGATCGTCGAGCTCGACAAAAACAAGCTCCCGAATCTGAAACACGTCGACCCCGAATACCTTTCCAATCTCGCCTTCGACAAGGAGATGAAATGGAGCGTGCCCTACATGCTCGCCCCCACCGGGATCGCCTTCGTCTCCGACCGCGTCGAAAACCTCGAGCCGACCTGGCGCACCTTCGAGCGGGCCGAACTCAAGGGACGGATGACCCTGCTGAACGACTCGCGCGAAGCGATCGGGGCCGCCCTCAAGACTCTCGGCTTCAGCATCAACACGGTCGATCCCGCCCAGATCGCCCAGGCCCGCGACCTCGTCATTTCGTGGAAGAAGAATCTCGCCAAGTTCGAGAGCGACCAATACGACAGCGGCCTCGCCTCGGCCGAATTCTTCGTCTCGCAAGCCTACGCTGGCGATGCCTTCCAGGCCCAGGAGGACAACGACAAGATCGACTTCGTCGTGCCGAAGGAAGGAACCTCGGTCGCCTGTGACGACCTCGTCATCTCCAAGACCGCACCGAATCCCGAGCTCGCCTACGCCTTCGTGAACTTCATCACCGAACCGGACAACGCCGCGGTGAACATGGAATACATCTACTACCTCGCGCCCAACAAGACCGCCTACGACCTCGTGAGCAAAGAGTTCCGCGAGATCGACGCCCTCTTCCTCGACGCTGAAACGATGAAGAAGTGCGAGGTCATCGACGACCTCGGCGAGAACAACAAGCTCTACAACGACGCCTGGGATCTGGTGCGCGCGGCGCAGTGAAAGAGGACTGGTGATTTTGAGATCGATGACGATCGAAGAGTTAAAGAAAGCTCTTGGGTTGTAGCGAGTGCCCACGCCCTCACTCGTCCACCAACCCCATCTCCTTCAGCTTGCGCTGCATCGTCCGGCGCGAGATGCCGAGGAGTTTGGCGGCTTCGGTGCGGTGGTCGCCGGTGCGGTCGAGGGCGAGGCGGATGAGGCGTTCCTCCGTCCGAGCGAGGTTGAGGTCCTCAGGCTCGGATGACGGGACCACCACGGAGGTCTTCGGCTTGGGCGTTCCACCACCACGCAGATCCCGCAGGGAGTCATCCCGCAGAAACATCGGCAGGTGACGCACCCCGATCTTCGGCGTGTTTGACATCACGACGCCGTGCTCGATCACGGTGCGCAGCTCGCGGACATTGCCGGGCCACTCGTAGTCGAGGAGCCACTGCATCGCCTCGGCAGTGAGTTCCATCGGCGCTTTGCCGTTCTCCTCGGTGAACTCCTTCAGAAAGGCATCGACGAGCAGGACGATGTCCTCCTTGCGCGACCGCAGCGGCGGCATCGCGATCGAGACAACGTTGAGGCGGAAGAAGAGGTCATCGCGGAAGGTGCCCTCGCGGACCATCTCGCTAAGGTCCTTGTTCGTCGCGGCGACGACGCGGACATCGACTTTGAGGGGTTTGTTGGAGCCGAGTCGCTCGATCGTCCGTTCGCCGATGGCACGGAGCAGCTTCACCTGGGTGTTGAGATCGATCTCGCCGATCTCGTCGAGGAAGAGGGTGCCGCCATCGGCCTCCTCGAAGCGCCCAATGCGGCGTTCCATCGCCCCGGTGAAAGCGCCGCGCTCGTGGCCGAAGAGTTCACTCTCGAGGAGCTGCTCGCTGAGGGCGGCGCAGTGCACCGTGACGAGCTTTGATTTGGGCCGGCCACTGAGGTGGTGGATGGCACGGCCGACGAGTTCCTTGCCCGTGCCGCTCTCGCCCTCGATCAAGACCGTGGCCCGGGTCGGCGCGACCTGCCGGACGGTTTCAAAGATCGGCTTCATTGCCGTGGAACGACCAATGATGTTTTCGAGCCCGTAGCGGTCCGAGACCTGGGTTTTCAGCGCGACGACTTCGGCTTCAACGGCGCGGCTCCGGATGGCGCGTTTGATGACGATCTCGAGCTCGTCGATGTTGAGCGGTTTGCTGACGTAGTCGTAGGCGCCCTTCTTCATCGCCTCGACCGCGACGTCGACCGAGCCGTAGGCGGTCATGAGAATGCAGATCGGTGGCTTGGCCCGGGCGAGGGCGCGGGTGATGAGTTCCATCCCGTTTTCCCCGCCGAGGCGGAGGTCGGTGAGCATCACGTCGATGGCCTCGTTCTCCAGGATCTCCTCGGCCTCGGCGATGTTCGCCGCGATGTAGACGTCGAACTCGTCCTCGAGGGAAAGACGCAGCCCCTCGCGGGTGTTCTTCTCGTCGTCGACGATGAGGAGGGTGTGTTCGGTGAAGTCCATGGGGGTTTCCCAATTCTTGATTCGCGCTAATTCGCGGCCATTTGCGGCCATTCGCGTTGAAAGAGGACAACGCGAATCTTTACGAATGGGTCGCGAATCAACGCGAATTCCAAACGATGAAATATTTTTTTAGGATCCATTTTCTTTCACCCCTCCACCTCCACATCGATCACCGTCCCTTCGGACTTCGAGGGCAGGAAACGCATCAACTTCTCCGCGCGGGGCAGGTAGACGGTCACTTCCGTGCCGAGGCCTTCGCGGCTTTTGAATTCCACCTCGCCGCCGTGGTCGTGGACGATGCGGTGGACGATGAGGAGACCGAGGCCGGACCCTGTCTTCTTGGTCGTGTAATAGGGTTCAAAGACGCGGCTGACCTGGTCGGCGGGAATGCCGGGACCGTTGTCGGCGATGGTGAAGAAGACATTTTCATCATCACAACCGGTGCGCACGGTGATCTCTCCGTCGCTGCCCATCGCCTGACAACTGTTGCGGACGAGATTGTAGAGGACCTGCTTCAATTGATCCTGGTCGACGTGGAGGAGCGGCAGCCCCTCGGCGAGGTCGAGGGTCACGGCGATGCGGCGATCGGCGACCTCGGGTCCGATGAAGTTCATCGCTTCCTGGATCAGTTCATTGAGGTCGGTCGTCACGGGCACGGGACGCACCGGGCGCACCGCGTTGAGGAATTTTTCGACGATGAAGTCGAGGCGTTTGATCTCGCCTCGGGCGATCTCGAGGGATTCGAGCAGCTCTCCGGCGAGGTCGGGATCGACGCGCTTCCTGATTTTCCGTTCGACGACCTGGAGGTGGATGTTGAGCGAGTTGAGCGGATTCCCGATCTCGTGGGCGACACCGGCGGCGAGGCTGGTGACGGCCTCGAGTTTGCCCGATTCGACCTCCTGCCGCTGCCGGGCGACGGTGCGGGTCTGGTCGCGCAGGATGATGACGTGCCCGACGAGAGTCTCGCCCGAATCCCGGTCATCGAGCGGGGCGACGTAGAAGTTGAGAAAGCGCGGCTCGGGATATCGCACCACGAGATCGCGGTTCACGACGCCGCCCGAAGCAGTGATTTCCTCCCAATCAAGGCCCGGGAAAAGGTTCCCGACTTCACCGCGGATCGCCTCTTTCGGATCGAGGCCGAAAAAGTCGCAGGCGGCCTGGTTGATGTAGTGGATCGATCCCTTCGCCCCGGTGACGACGACGCCCTCGCGGAGAACCTCGAAGACTTTCTCAAGGAAACCCTTTTCCTGCACGATCTTCAGGACGAGGCGCTGGATCTCCTCGGGCTCGAGGCGGTCGAGCCGGTCGAGGAGACGATCAATCATGCCGGGATTCATAGGGGAGCCACGGGTCACGAGTCACAGGGAACTGGCGAAACGGCGGGTAGATGCGATGATTTGCGATGAATGAGAGACAAAACGGCACCGATGAGGAGGTGGTGATTTGCTTGACGACTTTTCCGGACTCCGAAAAAGCGAGACAAATTGGCACAGTTTGGGTCGAGTCGCAACTGGCTGCCTGTCTCAATCTCCTCCCCGGGGTCGAGTCGATCTACCGGTGGGAGGGAAAGACGGAACGCTCCGCCGAGGTCCTCGCCATTGTCAAGACGACCCGCGGCCGCCTCCCGGCGCTGGAGGCATCGCTGCATGAGTTGCATCCCTACGAGCTGCCCGAGTTTCTGATTCTGACGCCGGACGGAGGATCATCGGAGTATCTGGCCTGGGTTAGGCAAGGGACTGCCTACAATTGAGCGAAGAAGTGCAGCCTACAATCGAGCGAAAATATGGCAGCCTACGGAACACGCAGAAAACGCAGAATTACAAAAGACCGAGATAGATGCCGCAGGCATCAAAATATGCAGAAAACGCAGAACTACAAAAAACCGAGATCGATGAGCAGGCAGCAAGACACGCTGAAAACGCAGAATTGGGGCAGGTGAACCAAACGGGCTTCTGACACATCGCCGCCTCTCGGGACAACCGCCTTGTTCTGTCCATGATTCTGTGTTTTCTGCGTGTTCCGTAGGCCGCCTCGCTCCCCGTGTCGGAGATCCGGTACTCTCCAAGGCATGAAACGACATTGGACAAATCCCCATCCTGAGGCATAAGTCTCGCCCCGCTTTTTTGGCGGACCGACCCCCTGAAGCCGTGAGCCTCATCGTCCAGAAATATGGCGGCACCTCCGTCGGCACCCCCGAACGGATCCGCAACGTCGCGCGCCGCATCCTCGAGACGCAGGCCGAGGGCCATCAGGTCGTCGCAGTGGTTTCGGCCATGGCCGGAGTGACGAACAATCTCATCAAACTCGCCGACGATGTCACCGGCGAAGGCTTTCCCACCGAGCGCGAGATGGACGTGCTCCTCGCCACCGGCGAACAGACCACGATCGCCCTCACCGCGATGGCGCTGAACTCGATGGGTGCGAAGGCCGTCTCCCTCACCGGGGCCCAGGCCGGCATCCAGACCGATGGGGTCCACACCAAGGCCCGCATCTCCAACATCACGCCCGACGGTGTCCACGAGTTGCTCAATGAGGGCAACATCGTCATTCTCGCAGGCTTTCAGGGCCAGACCAGCGACGGTCGCATCACCACCCTCGGCCGCGGCGGATCCGACCTCACCGCCATCGCCATGGCCGCCGCGATCGACGCGGACCTCTGTCAGATCTTCACCGACGTCGACGGCGTCTACACCTGCGACCCCCGCGTCGTCCCCTCGGCCCGCAAGATCGAGGAGATCAGCTACGACGAACTCCTCGAAATGGCGAGTTCGGGCTCGAAGGTGATGCAATCGCGTTCGGTCGAGTTCGCGAAAAAATTCGGCGTCGTCTTCGAAGTGCGCAGCAGCCTCAACAACCATCCCGGAACCCTCGTCAAAGAAGAAACCATGAGCATGGAATCGATTGTCATCCGCGGCGTCAGCCTCGAGCGCGCCCAGGCGAAGGTCACCATCAGCGGGGTCAAGGACGTGCCCGGCACCGCGAGCCGCATCTTCGGCGCGGTCGGCCAAGCGAACCTTCTCGTCGACATGATCGTGCAGAACGTCTCGAAGACGGGGATCACCGACATTTCCTTCACCGTCCACAAGGACGACGTGGCCAAGGCCGAAGCGGCCCTGCGCCCAGTGATGCCCGATCTCGGCGAAGGGGTCACCCTCGAGGCAACCGACGGCATCGCGAAACTCAGTGTGGTCGGCATCGGGATGCGCTCGCACAGCGGCGTCGCCGCCGAAATGTTCAAAGCGCTCTCGGACTCCGGCATCAACATCGAGATGATCTCCACTTCCGAGATCAAGGTGACCGTCACCGTCGCCGAAGGCGACATCGACCGCGCTGCCAACGTCGTCCACGAGGCCTTTGGTCTTGGCGCCGCCTGAGCCCCGGTTTTCTCCCGCGTTGACATTCCGCCGGATCGGGTGTCCCTTATCCTCGTCAGTTCGCGGCCGTGTTGCCGCGCGCCGGGTTTCTTTTCACCAAAAGGGGCCCATCTGGATCGGGGGAAGGGAATGACGTCTCTTCAATGTGTCATCCCGTGATGTGGCGAGAGGATTCTCGCTCGCGGCCTCGCCCGTTTCTTCTCCCTTCGCGCCATGGTCGCGCTTTCGGAAGGATCGTGCCTGTCGTCCGGCCACTTCCGGCCCCACCCCACCCCTAGCAAAGCAACCTAATTGATGAACTTCTCCGAACTCGGCCTCAATGCCGCCCTCTCCGATGCCGTCGCCGCCAAAGGCTACACGACGCCCACGCCGATCCAAACCCAGTCCATCCCGCCCATCCTCGCGGGACGCGACCTCCTCGGAGGATCGCAGACCGGCACGGGCAAGACCGCGGCCTTCACCCTGCCGATGCTCCAGCGCCTCGCCTCGGGCAAGTCGCGTCCCCGCAGCCCGCGCGGACTCGTCCTCACCCCGACGCGCGAACTCGCCGCCCAGGTCGGTGAAAGCGTCGCGACCTATGGCAAGGGCCTCCACCTTTCCTCCGCCGTGATTTTTGGCGGAGTCGGGATCAACCCGCAGATCGAGCGCCTCCGTCGCGGGGTCGATATCCTCGTGGCCACGCCGGGACGCCTCCTCGACCACGTCGGCCAGGGCACGATCGACCTTTCCCAGGTCGAGATCTTCGTCCTCGATGAGGCCGACCGCATGCTCGACATGGGTTT
>DGXY01000006.1:2054-2324 GCA_002396885.1 Akkermansiaceae bacterium UBA5020 | reverse complement strand
CGACATGGGTTTCATCCACGACATCCGCAAAGTCCTCAAGCTCCTCCCGGCCCGTCGTCAGAATCTCCTCTTCTCCGCGACTTATTCGCCCGAGATCAAGGCCCTCGCCGACGGGATTCTCCGTGATCCGGCCCTCGTCGAAGTGGCACGCCGCAGCAGCGCCGCCGAAACGGTGACGCAGGTGATTCACCCTGTCGCCAAAGCCGACAAACGCCGCCTCCTTTCCCAGCTCATCAAAAAAGGCGACTGGAGCCAGGTGCTCGTCTTCAC
>DGXY01000006.1:0-1689 GCA_002396885.1 Akkermansiaceae bacterium UBA5020 | reverse complement strand
GTCACCCACGTGATCAACTATCAGATCCCCGAGGACGAGCAGGCCTACGTGCACCGCATCGGCCGCACCGGTCGGGCCGGCGAGGAGGGCTGTGCCTGTTCGCTCGTCAGTGCCGATGAACGCGGTTTGCTGAAGGACATTGAGAAGGTCCTGAAGCGCCCCATTCCGGTGCAAAGCATCGAAGGTTTCGAAATGGCCGAAGTCGACGGACTCGAAGACGCCCGCAACACCTCGCGTGGCAACCAGGGGCGTGGACGCAGCCAAGGCGGCGGCGGTGGTGGCAATCGTCCCCGCGGCAATGGTGGCGGTGGTGGCGGTGGCAATCGTCCGTCGCGCGGCGGATCCGGCGGTGGTGGCGGGAGCCGCGATTCACGCCGGCCGCGGACCGCTTCGCGCTGAGCGTTGCCCCCCGAACGCCCCCGTTTCTTGGCCGGGGCACTCCTCGCCGTTGATCCCGCATGACGCGCATTCGCCGGATGCGCCGGTTCATCGCCTGTGCCATCGTTTGCGCCTCATGAAAAAAGCGCCCCTTCTCGCCCTCTCGCTCCTCGCTCTCGCCACGGCGCTCTCCGCCGAGAACCGCCACGTCTACTTCGGCACGGGAGGCCCGGGGGCCAAGGGGATCTACCACGCCACTTTCAACGCCGAAAAAGGCACCCTCACTCCCGCCAAACTCGCCCACGAGATCGGTTCGCCCGGCTTCCTCGCCCTCTCGCCCGATGGCAAGAAGCTCTACGCCGCCGCCACGCAGGAAAATGTCGGCGGAGTCGCCGCCTACGAGGTCGCCGCCGACGGATCGCTCAAGTTCTTCCACTTCGAACCCACCGGCGACGGCGGCGCGGCCCATCTCGCGGTGCACCCCTCCGGCAAATTCCTCCTCACCGCCCAATACGGCGGCGGCTCGACCTCGCTCCTGCCCCTCGATGAGGCGGGCAAACCCGGCACCGCCACCGTCACCGAACACGAGGGCGGCTCGAAGGTCGTTGAGGGACGCCAGGATTCGCCCCATCCACATTACTGCGGTTTCTCGCCCGACGGGAAATTCGCCCTCGTCCCCGATCTCGGAATGGACGGCGTCGTCATCTACGCGATCGACCCTGACAAACCCGCCATCACGAAACACGGCTTCGCGGCCTCCGTCCCCGGTGGCGGACCGCGCCACCTCAAGTTCTCGAAGGATGGCAAATTCCTCTACCTTCTCAACGAACTGAGCCTCTCCACTTCTGTCTTCTCTTGGGATGCCGAGGCCGGCAGCGCCAAGCTCCTCTCCACGACCCCAGCTCTGAGCGAGGAGGTCAAGGCCGCGGAAAGCTTCAACTCGGCCGCCGAGATCGTCGTGCATCCCTCGGGATCGTTTGTCTATTCCTCGAACCGTGGTCACGACACCGTCACTGTCTATGGGGTGAAGGAAAGCGGTGAGGGGCTTGATGTCATCCAAGTGCAGCCGATCCGCGGCGCGTTCCCGCGCAATATCAATCTCGATCCGAGCGGCCAATGGCTCCTCGCCGCGGGTGCCGATTCCCACACCGTCGCGGTCCACGCCATCGCCTCCGACACCGGAAAACTCACCTACCAGCGCGGCTCCATCATCCAGGTGCCCGCGCCGATTTGCATGGTTTTTGGTGCGATGGTGGTGCCGTGAGAGAATCCACCGTCGATTCACGCGCCAGCGCTGGAGGGGCAAGCTCC
>DGXY01000042.1:3271-21939 GCA_002396885.1 Akkermansiaceae bacterium UBA5020 | reverse complement strand
AGTAGGAGTAAGAGTAGGAGTAAGACAGGGGGGGGCAAGGAGTATGACAAAAATCCCTGCGCCCCGTTTCAAAACTCCACTACTCCCTCCCTCCACTCCCACTACATTACCCGAGCCCTTCCCGCAATCTCACCCCTCTCACCCCGTCTGCCACCATGTCCTCCTCCCCGCCTCCGCCCGGCTCGGCGGCGCGACAGCGTTATCTGCTCTTGCGCCTCGTCCGCCTGACGATGCGATATGGCTGGGGCGCTTTTGGTCTCGTGGTCCTCAATGTGGCCCTTCTCGCCCTCGGGCTGGCGGGACTCGGCGGGGTCGGGGTCGCGATCGATTACCTGCGCGAACAGGTGCAGCCCGATGCGCTCGCCGCGAAATTCCCCTTTGGCTGGCACCCGCCTGCGGAATGGACGCCACGCTTCGTCCTCCTCGCCCTCGGGATCTGGATCTTCGCCGCCGCCGCGATCCGCGCGGGGCTCGCCTACCTCACCGCGACGATGACAAACCGCCTCGGCCAGGGCCGCATTGTCGTCGAGCTGCGCTCCTCCATCTACGCGAAGATGCAGCGCATGAGCTTCCGCTTCTTCGACGCGAACGCGACCGGCTCGCTCATCAACCGCGTCACCGGCGACACGCAGTCGGTCCGGCTCTTCATCGACGGCGTCGCGGTGCAGGCGCTCAATGTGGTCCTCTCCACCGTCTTCTACGTCGCCTGTCTC
This sequence comes from Akkermansiaceae bacterium UBA5020, assembly GCA_002396885.1. Classification (GTDB taxonomy): domain Bacteria; phylum Verrucomicrobiota; class Verrucomicrobiia; order Verrucomicrobiales; family DEV007; genus Arctic95D-9. The sequence continues at coordinate 21,226 of DGXY01000042.1, read as the reverse complement.
GCGCAGATCCACCTCGGACTCACCCTCGCCTGCTTCGCCTTTCTGCCCTTGTTGGGAGGCATCGTCGTGATGTTCTCCCGCTGGCTCCGGCCCGGCTATGAGGAAGGGCGCAAGCGCGTCGACCGCCTCGTCCTTGTCTTCGAGGAACTCGCCCGCGGCATGGGCGTGGTGAAAAGCTTCGACCTGCAGGACTGGGCCGAGAGCCGCTTCCGCGAGGCAAACGCCTCGGTGCGCGATCAGAAAAACGAGATCTTCCGGAAGCTCACCATCCTCCATCCCCTCGTCTCACTCCTGAACCAGCTCAGCATGGCAGTTTTGTTAGGCTACGGCGGTTGGCTCGCGATCCGCGGCGAGATCCCCGTTGGCACGGGACTCATCCTCTTCGCCGGCATCCTCCAGCAGCTCAATGCCCAGGTCACCGCGATCGGCACGGTCGCCGACAGCCTGCAGCAGACCCTCACCGGAGCGGACCGCGTCTACGAGATCCTCGACGCCGAGCCGGGCATCGTCGATCGGCCCGGAGGCGCACCGCTCGGACGCGCCCGCGGCGAGATCGCCTTCGAAAACGTCGCGTTCCGCTTCAAGCCGGAGAACACCGTCCTCCACGATCTTTCCCTGCAGGTCCGGGCCGGGGAAAAGATCGCCATCGTCGGACCGACCGGAGCGGGGAAGACGGCCATGATCCAGCTCGTGCCCCGTTTCTACGATCCCGACGCCGGGCGCCTTGTCCTCGACGGACGCGACCTGCGCGACTGGCGGCTCGATGACGTCCGTCGGCAGGTGGGGCTGGTCTTCCAGGAGAGTTTTCTCTTCAGCGCGCCTATTGCCGCGAACATCGCCTTCGGCAATCCCGGCGCCACCCGCGAGCAGATCGAGCGTGCCGCCCATCTCGCCGCCGCGCACGAGTTCATCGAAAAGCTGCCCTTGGGCTACGACACCCTCCTTCATGAGAATGGCGGCAACCTTTCCGGCGGCCAACGCCAGCGCCTCGCCCTCGCCCGAGCCATCTTACTCGATCCGGCCATCCTTATCCTCGATGATCCCACCGCCGCGGTCGATGCCGGGACCGAGCACGAAATCCTCGAGGCGATGGACCGCGTCATGGCCGGCCGCACCACCTTCATCGTCGCGCACCGCTTCAGCACGGTGCGCCGCGCCGACCGCATCGTCGTGCTCGAACGCGGCCGTATCGCCGCGATCGGCACGCACGAGGAGCTGAGCCAGCAGCCCGGCTATTATCGCGATGCCATTTTGGCAGAATCCGGGAAGGAGGTGGACGCTTGAAAAAGCCGACCACTCCGAAGTCCGAAAAGGCCGATCGGTCCGACGCCGCCGCGAAGCCCCGCGTGGCGGGCATCGTCGACGGCCAGACCATCTCCCATCTCCGCCGCGAGCGCGGCGACGAAGATGAGCGGGCCCAGGCCCCGCTTTCCTTTGCCCTGATCCGGCGGCTCCTCGGCTTCACCGGTGCCTACCGTCGCAAGATGATCGCCCTCTTCATCACCGTGGCGCTGCGCGGCATCCAGATCCCCGTGCTCGCGTGGGGCGTCGGAGCGGTCATCAATGGTCCTGTCGCCCGTGGCGACATGCGCGGGCTCGCCTGGAGTGTCGCCGCCTTCACCGCCTTCGCCCTCTTCACCGAGTTCACCTTCCGCTACCGCATCAAGTGGGCCCTCGAGGTGGGTGAGGCCGTCATCCACGATCTGCGCTCGGCCATGTTCCGCCACTGGCTCGGGCTGACGATGGGTTACTTCAACCGCCAGCCCGTGGGACGCCTCATCAGCCGTCTCACCGGCGACGCCGAAAACGTCCGCGTCGGGGTGCAGAACGTGCTTTTTGTCACCCTCGTCTGTTTCGGCCAGATGCTCGGCTGCGCCGTCCTCATGGCGATCGAGGATTGGCGGCTCTTCCTCCTCGTCCTCGGGATCGCGCCCATCATCTGGGGACTCAATCTCTTTTTCCGCCGCCGCCTCAGCGAGGCCTACCGCAGTCAGAGCGACAGCTTCAGCCGCATCACTGCGACCATGGCCGAAAGTGTCAGCGGCATCCGTGTGACCCAAAGCTTCAGCCGCGAGCGGGTCAACGCCGACCACTTCCGGGCCCTCGTCGAGGACCACGCCCGCTACAATTACACCGCCGCCCGCCTCACCGGCACCTTCCTGCCCCTCCTCGAGCTGAACGGCCAGCTCTTCATGGCCCTGCTTGTCGTCGTCGGGGGCGGCCACGTCCTCGCTGCCGAGAATGCCATGCCGCTCGGCAGCATGGTCCAGTTCTTCTTCCTCGCGGGACTCTTCTTCAGCCCCATCACCATCCTCGGGAACATGTTCAACGAGGCGCTCACCGCCATGGCCGGAGCCGAGCGGGTCTTCTCCATCCTCGACACCGAACCCGAGTGGACCGATCCGCCCTCGGCCCTCGCCCCCGACCGCCTCGAAGGCAGGGTCGAGCTGCGCGAGGTCGGCTTTTCCTACCAGGCCGGACGACCCGTCCTCCAAGGCGTCAGCTTCACCGCCGAGGCGGGGCAATGTGTCGCCATTGTCGGCGCGACCGGCAGCGGCAAAAGCACCGTCGCCGGACTCATCGCCAAGTTCTACCTGCCCGAAAGCGGCGCCGTCCTCATCGATGGAAACGACACCCGCAGCCTCTCGAGCTCCTGGCTCCATCGGCACCTCGGTATCGTGCCCCAGCAGAATCACCTCTTCGCCGGCACCATCCTCGAAAACATCCGCGTCGTGAAGCCCGGGGCGAGCCGCGAGGACGTGCGTGAGGCCCTCACCAAGCTCGATTGCCTCGAGACGATCGAGGCGATCCCCGAAGGACTCGAAGCCGAAGTCGGAGAGCGGGGATCGGGCCTCTCACTTGGGCAGCGTCAGTTGATCTGCTTCGCCCGGGCCTTGATCGCCGATCCGCGGATTTTGATCTTGGACGAGGCCACCAGCGCGATCGATCCCCTGACCGAGGCGAGGACGCAGAAGGCGATGCGGCTCTTGATGGCGGGGAGGACGAGTTTTGTCCTGGCACACCGCCTCAGCACGCTGCGTCATGCCGATAGGGTCGTGGTGATGGGGGATGGCCGCGTCGTCGAGCAGGGGGAGCCGGGGGCGTTGATTGAGAGCGGCGGGGCGTTTGCGGAGTTGTGGGATCGGGCGGTGGGGTGAAGGGAGGGGCGACGGTTTGAAAGAAAGGCGGCGAGATCAGATTCGATCGGCGCCGGATCACGGCTTGGCCCCGGCGTCCCAAGCCCGGAGGGAAGGACAAGAGGTTTGACATCTCTGCCTGCGACCGCTAGGTGGTCCAAACCCCTGACCCTCTGAAACGCATGGCCTCCGCTCCGATTCTAGACCCCACCACGATCGATCTCACCCGGACCGCGGTGACGAAGGAAGAAATCCTCGCCCTGAACGCGCAACGAGAGGAATTCGAGCAGGTGGACCGGATCGTTTTGATCGATCTGGAGGAAGGTCTGGCCTTGGGCATCAAGACCCAGCGTCCCGACGAATTCTGGACCCGGGGTCACATTCCCGGTCGGCCGATCATGCCGGGGGTGCTCATGATCGAGATGGCGGCGCAGATCAGCTCGGTGATCTATCACCTGAAGTTTGAGACGGGTGGGAAGAAATTCTTCGGTTTCGGAGGCGTGAACGCCGTGAAGTTCCGCGGCGGCGTCGAACCGGGCAGCGATCTCGTGATGGTGGTCAAGGCGAAAGCCTTGAGATCACGGATGGCGATCTTTGAAGCCCAGGGTTTCGTCGATGGGAAGATGGTCTTCGAAGGCGAGGTCTCCGGAGTGGTGATTTGAATGGCCAACGAGGAGACAGGCAGCAGGGAAGGGGACGGAGCGGACGCTTGGCATCGCATTCCCCGCGAGCGCGAGGAGTCGCTCTGCCCGTGCAAGAGCCGACAGTCTTATCGGCGGTGCTGCCTGCCCTTTCACCAGGGAAAAGCCAAGCCGGAGACGGCCGAGCAATTGATGCGCTCGCGCTACAGCGCCTACTTCTTTCGCCTGGTCGATTACCTCGTCGAGACGACCCATCCCGAGACCCGCGAACCCGGCTTGAGGCAGGAGATTGGAAAAATCATCCACCATGCGAACTGGAGCTACCTCACCATCCTCGGCGTCTCCCAGGGAGGGAAGGAGGAAAAGCGCGGCAAGGTCGAGTTCGTGGCCGAATACTTCGTGGACGGCGAGCCCTACGAGCTGCACGAGGTCTCCCGGTTCAAACGCTTCAAGGGGGCTTGGAAGTATTTGGACGGGAAGGGGTGACTGCCGGGGTCTGGTGATCCCACGTACGGGATCGCCTTGCGGCGTTGCCGCGCCGCCAGTTATTGTACCATCGTCGCATGGGAAAATCGCGGCCCGGCTTCGTCGTCGGGTTCGTAAGGTCCTGCGAGGTGAAGAACAACATCGACCGGCTCGACATGGCCGCCGGTTTCGGCGCGATGGAGCCAATCCTGTAGTCGCTCGCAAAGGGGAAGCCGCTGTCCCCGGACTTCCACTTCGAAACGATTTTTACCGTGGTGCAGGAGCTTGACCCGCTGATCGCCGGCGAGTTCCCGCGTGATCGCCCGGGTGAGGCAATTGGCCGTGGAAATGTCGCACATGCCGCTGTCGTAGGCATCGAGCATCGCCTCGATGTCCGTGGTCTCGATCCGGCAGGAAAGGCGCGCAAGGGGCTCAAGAGTCGGGCTGTATTTCATGGAACCGACGATCGCAGATCGACACGCCGACGGACAAGTCGCATCTTGGCCTTGTCTCCGCTCCCATTGTCGGGGTTGGATGGGCCGGGGTGTGGAGGCGAGTCCCGCTACTCTCGCCCCAGGCCATCCCGCGCACACCGGAACCCCGTGTGGTTCGCGGGTGAATCATCATCGATCTGTCCGCGCGAGCCCGGCTGATACCCTTTGCACCACACGTCAGAGCAGAGGAAGGAACCTCCCTTGGTGACATGGGTGGTGACTTCCATGCCCGCTTCCTTCGCCTCTTCGAGCGAGGGTCCGGGCGAATTCGCAAGGGTGGCAGAGGGCAACTCGTAGGCGCGGGGGTGGTAAAGGTCGGCGACGATCTCCCAGACGTTGCCGGCCATATCGTAGAGACCGTAGCGGTTCGGGGCGAAGCGCTTCCCCGGGGCGGTGGTGAAATAGCCGTCGGCCTCGGTGTTCTGGTGCGGCCATTCGCCTTGCCAGATGTTCGCCATCCAGACGGTTTCTCCTTTGGGGGATTTCTCACCACCCCAGGTGTAGGGCTGATGTTCGAGTCCGCCGCGGGCGGCCTTTTCCCATTCGGCTTCGGTCGGGAGCCGTTTGCCGGCCCATTTCGCGTAGGCGGCGGCGTCCTCGTGGGTGACGTTGACAACGGGATGGTCGTCGAGTCCTTCGAGGGTGGTGCCGGGGCCTCCAGGCGTGCGCCAGGTGGCGGAGGGCGCGAGGGTCCACCATTGGGAAAGGTCCTGCGGATCGTCGAGCTCACCCTGCGGGATCGCGAAGATCATCGATCCGGCGAGCGGCGCGACCTCGAGGGCGGTCTTGAGTTCCTCCATCGCGGCGAGGAGTTGACCACGTTGTTCCGCGGTCGCGCGCGAGGCCATCAATTCGAGCCGGGCGAGGTTTCTTCGGATGTCTTCCTTCAACTCTTGCGCGCGTGCCTCCGGCAAGGGGCGCTCGGCGAAGGTCTTGTAGCCGGTCTCCTCGATGAATTTCGCGAACTCGCGATTCGTCACCTCGGTCTCGTCGATCCAGAAGGCGTCGACCTGCACCTCGTGGACGGGATACGCCGACTCATGCGAGGCGGAGTCGCCGCCCATTTCCCCGGCATCACCACCGCGCCGATAGGGACCGCCCGGGATCAGGACCATGCCTTCGGGGGCGTCCGATGAGGGTGGGGAGGTCGGGGCGGAAGAGGTGGAGGAACCAGGGGCGCGCGCTCCGTCGCTCGAGTCCATTACGGTTTCTTCGGAACAGGCGCCGAGAAAGAAGAACGGGAGGAAAAGGATCCAAATTCGGAGATTCATGGGTTGGCGGAGAGAGCGACGGTGATCGGGAAGTTTTTTTCTCACGTTACGGTTCCGCCATTCCGTGACAAGCCGAAGCGAGATGTTCCGCTCGATCCATTTCACACGCTCGTTGAGTCCTCTTCGCCAGACAAGGCCGACGACAAAGCTAATCCCATCGATCGGTTTGCCAGAGAATCCCCTCCGCTTCAATGGTGGGGTTCCACCCCATGGTTTCAGGCGATCGACGGCTTAGGGTCTCTCTCAGACCCCCAAACCCACCCCATGAAGACCCTTTTGAATACCACCCTCCTCACCGCCACCATCATCCTCTCGGCAACGACTGCGATACGAGCCGACGAAGTCAAGGCCACGCTCAGATTCCGAGGCTCCGTCACCAATAACCCGGGCCGACAAACGATCCAGGGGCAACTGCGAGGCTTCGGGAGATACGACCCCATCGACGACACCGCCGCCATCAGCGGGTCGGTGCGCACCGCCGAGGGAGAACGTCCTGTCGGCTTCACGGTTCTCGGCGAATACCCGGTGCAACTCGATTTCCGCGCCCGGAGAGGGGACGAATTCGAGTCGGACAATTTTCAAGCGACCACGATCCTCCAACGCCGGTGCATCGTCTTTGTCGGGTATGGAAAAGTCGCCCTGAATCGTCCCGTCAATCCACAAAGACCGGGCCGGCAGATCCTGAGAGGTAGCGGCAGGTTCGATTTCAATGACTGAACTGCGGCGTGCATCGGCGCCCGTCCCCGAGACGGGCAAAGATGGGTGCGATGGCTACAAGGGCGGACAGCAAAAGCGGTCCGCCCTCCTTGTTTCTGGGTCGGTCTCGCGCGTCGCGATCACTCCTCGGGAATCACCTCGAGGTCGATCGCGTCGCTTCCCGACCCGCGATGGGGTGAAGACCCCATCGCTGAACCGACTCCACTGAGATAGCGTCCCTCTATGTCCACGGAAACCCTACTCATCATCCTCGTTCTCATTCTCGTCTTCGGAGGAGGAGGCTTTTTCTGGAGTCGGCGTCGCTAAAGGCCCTCGGACCCTGGAGTCCGGTGGGCAAGGGGGGGGCGCGCCAGGGCCGCTCGGTTCGGGAGGGATAGCGCTGGCGGATCGCGGAGCCGAAACTATCTTCGGAGACGGCGACGGCGACAGCATGCTTCGCGAGGGACGATGGTCCCCATCGCTTTCATCTGATCCTGTCGCCGTTTCTCCGCCTAATCTTCATTCTGCATGTGGTCCACCCTCTTTTCCCGATTCACGTTCTGGCTTTCTCTCGGTGGCATCGTCTTGGCGATCTTTTTCATGAGGCAGGCGAATGTCGCCGAACCCATGCCCAAGGTGCCTTATCCCGCCCCCAAGAAACCGGTGGATCATGCGATCGCCGCCTCCGGTCTGGTCGAGGCTTTTGGTGAGAATGTCAGTGTCGGCGTGCCTGTCTCCGCCCTGGTCGCGGGCGTGAAGGTGAAAGTCTGGGACCGCGTCAAAGCCGGAGACGTGCTGCTCCAACTCGACGATCGCGAACTCCTCGCCCGTCGCGGGGTCGAGGAGGCCCGCATCGCCGAACTGGAAGCGGCCGTGGCCAGGGTGGAGGAACAATTGAAACGCCTCCAAAGCGTCACCGATACCGGCGCGGTGAGTCGGGAAGTGGTCGCGACGAAGTCTGCCGACCTGCGGGTCGTGCAAGCGGAAAAGGCTTCGGCGGTGGCGGCGGTCGCACAGACCGACATTCTCCTCGGCCGCCTCTCCGTCACCGCTCCGCGCGATGGCACGATCCTGCAGGTCGGCGTCCGTGCCGGTGAGTTCGTCCAGGCCGGTGCTGCCGATCCTCCCATCATTCTGGGAGATCTCGATTATTATCAGGTACGCGCCGACATCGACGAGCAACTCGCACCGCAAGTGGAGGAGGGCATCCCGGCGGTCGGTTATCTCAAGGGCGACACGAGCCACCCGCTGCCGCTGGAGTTCGTTCGCATCGAGCCCTTTGTGATTCCCAAGGTTTCGCTCACCGGAGCATCGAATGAAAGGGTTGATACCCGTGTCCTGCAGGTCATTTACCGGATCAAAGCGGGACCGGGGGTGAGACTTTACCCCGGGCAACAGATGGACCTATACCTCGGGAACGCCACCCTCGCACCCCGCCCCGAATGACCAAGAACTCCCCAGGCAAACGGAGAGGAGGCGAGGGATGATCACACTCGCCCTGCGCATGCTCTTCAACGACCGGGCAAAGTATCTGATGCTCGTCTCGGGGGTCGCCTTCGCGAGCCTCCTCATGATCCAGCAAAGCGGTGTTTTCTGCGGGTTGATGAGCTGGACCTATTCCAGTCTGAGAAATCTCCGCGCTCCGATTTGGGTGATGGATCCCAAGGTCGAGCAGGTCAACGATCCCAAGCCCCTGCGCGACACCGATGTTTTCCGGGTGCGCTCGATCGACGGGGTGGCCTGGGCGGCGCCGCTCTACACCGGCAATGTTCAAGGGCGGCTGCCGAACGGCAATTTCAAGCTCGTGCAGTTGGTCGGTCTCGACAACAACACCTTCACCGGAGCGCCGGGGCCTGAAAAATTCCTCGCGGGCAGCCTTGAGGATCTGCGTCTCCCGAACACCGTGATCATCGATGACTTCGCGGTGCAGCGTCTCAGCGACGGGCTCACCCATCCTGACGGCACGCCGCGAAAGATTGGGGTCGGAGACGTTTTCGATATCAATGATCACGAGGCCCGGGTCGTCGGCATCGTCAAGGCGTATCGCTCCTTCACGGGTGGTCCCTATGTCTTCACGACTTATGACCGGGCCCTGCAGTATGCGCCGCCGACACGGCGGATGCTCAGTTTTGTCCTTGCCGCGCCGGTCGAGGGAATGGACCCGGCGGTGATCGCCGCGCGCATCACCCGCGAGTCCGGTCTCCAGGCGCAGTCCGAGGCCGACTTCCGGCATTTGACCCTTTTCTGGTTTGTGAAAAACACCGGGATTCCCGTCTCCTTCGGCACCACCGTCCTCCTCGGTCTGATCGTCGGCCTCGTCATCTCGGGGCAGACCTACTACACCTTCATCCTCGAGAACGCCCGCAGCATCGCCGCCTTCAAAGCGATGGGTGCCTCGATGCCTTTGCTGATCCGCATGCTCGTCACCCAGAGTGTCGTCGCCGGACTCATCGGCTTCGGCATCGGGGTCGGGCTTGCGGCCGGGTTCGGTTACCTCACCGCGCCGAAGGGACAGCCGCCCTTCTTTCTTCTCCCCGAGATTCTTTTCGGAGTGGGCGGATTCATTCTCCTCATCACCATTTCCGCCGCGCTCCTCGGCATCGTCAAGGTGGCGCGGATGGACCCCGACACGGTCTTTCGCGGCTGATCCCTCGCCATGTCCGACGCTCCCATCCCCGCCATTCAGGCCTCCCATGTCTCGAAGTCTTTCGGACAGGGACAGGCCCTCGTCGAGGCGCTGAAAGAGGTTAGCCTCGAGGCCTTCCTCGGGGAGATGTTTTTCCTGGTCGGTCCGTCCGGGTGTGGAAAAACGACTCTTCTGAGCATTCTTTGCAGCACCCTCAAGCCGACCTCGGGCAACGTGAAGGTCTTCGGGACCGATCTCACGACGGCCTCGAACCGCCGCCTCACCCGCTTTCGCCGCGAGCATATTGGATTCGTCTTTCAACAGTTCAATCTCATCCCGACCCTCACCATCACCGAAAACGTGAGTGTGCCCCTCCTCCTCGCGGGCAAACGGGCTGCGTTAGCGAACCGGCTCGCGAAAGAGGCGCTCGACCGGGTCGGCCTCGGCGAAAAGGTGGCCCTGCGACCCGGCAAACTTTCGGGAGGCCAACAGCAACGCGTCGCGATCGCGCGCGCCCTCGTCCACTCTCCGGATCTCATCGTTTGTGATGAACCCACTTCGGCGCTCGACAGCGAGACCGGTCACCAGATCATGGAAATCCTCGACGAGGTCGCCCGCGACTCGAAGCGTTGTGTCATTGTCGTCACGCACGACCCCCGTATCCTCGGATTCGCCGACCGCCTCGCCGAAATGGAGGACGGCCGGATCCTGAAGATCACCACCGGCACCGCCCACGGCGCGGGGTCGTAGACGAGATCACGGCAATTTGATCAAGGGGGAGCTTGAGAAGGGGGGTCGTAACGAGATCTCAAACGCGCGCGCGCAGCCCGGCAAGCGCTTTCGCGCTGGCCTCGACCGCACCGTGCTCGGTGACGAGGGCGCTCACGAAGCGGGCCGGAGTCACGTCGAATCCGTCGTTTCGTGCCGGAGTTCCGGCCGGAGCGATGAGGACCTCCTCGCGATGGCCCTGCGCATTGAGTCCGGGGATGTGGGTGACCTCGCGGGCACTCCGTTGCTCGATGGGGATGTCGCGGACGCCGTCGGTCATGGTCCAGTCGATCGTGCTCAAGGGAATCGCGACGTAGAAGGGCACGTCGTGCTCCTTCGCGGCGAGCGCCTTGAGATAGGTGCCGATCTTGTTCGCCACGTCGCCTTGCGCGGTGACACGATCCGCTCCGACGATGACGAGATCGACGAGCCCGCGCTGAATGAGGTGTCCGGCATTGTTGTCGACGATTAGGGTGTGCGGCACGCCGTGCTCCCGCAGTTCCCAGGCGGTGAGCGAGGCCCCTTGGCCGCGGGGGCGGGTTTCGCTGACCCAGACGTGGACCTTCATGCCGGCATCGTGGGCCTGGTAGATCGGCGAGATCGCGGTGCCCCAGTCGACGCAGGCGATCCAGCCGGCGTTGCAATGGGTCATGATGTTGAGCGGTGCGGAGGGATCTGCCTTCTTCGCCTGAAGAGAACGAAACAGCTCGAGCGCGTGTCGGCCGATCGCGTGATTGGTCCGCACGTCTTCCTCGCAGATGGCAAGGGCCTCGCTCCAGGCTGCCTCGGCGCGATTTTCGGGGGCGAAGGAGGCGACGGCAAGGATCACGCGATCCAGCGCCCAGCGCAGATTGACCGCGGTCGGTCGGGTGGCGTGGAGGGCGGCGCGGGCATGCTGCATGGCCGCGTCGGAGGCGTCTTCCCGGAGGGCGAAAAACATTCCGAAGGCCGCCGTCGCGCCGATGAGAGGAGCGCCGCGAACGCGCATGGCGACGATGGCCTCGGCCGCGTCTTCGAGGGTCTCCAATTCCCGCCAAGCGACCTCATGGGGCAGAACGGTCTGATCGACGATGCGGGCGATGCGCCTCTCATGGTCGGCTTCGATGGCGCGATGGGGCTGGCCGTGGATTTTCATGAAAGGGTGACTTCGAAGAAGGCGGCGAGGGACGGGTGATCGTGGGGCGGGGCGGGTTGGTTCCCGGGGCGGTCGGCGAGGGCGGTGATCATTCCCGCACCACGCGCGGCGTCGAGTTCATCGACGAGGTCGCTGAGGAAAAGGATCTCTGGGGCGGGAATCCCGCAATCGGCGGCGATCGCGGCGTAGCTGGAGGATTCGCGCTTGGAGCCGGTCGTGGTGTCGTAGAAGCCCGAGAAAAAGGGGGTAAGGTCGCCGACGTTGGTGTGGGCGAAAAAGAGGCGCTGCGCGTGCACGCTGCCGGAGGAATAGATGCGGATCTCGCGTCCCGCTCCGCGCCAAAGCTCGAGCGCCGGGACGACGTCGTCGAAGAGGGTGCTGCGCATTTCACCCCGTCGGAAGCCCTGCTCCCAGACGAGCCCCTGGAGCTGCTTGAGGCCGGTGACTTTCGCGTCGGCATCCATGAGGCGTCCCACGGCCGCGATGGCCTCGGCGGGGTCGTCGAAGCCGGGCACTCCGGCATCACGGGCGAGTTGACCGACGACCTCGTGGCCCCAGTTCGCCTCGAGCCAGGCTCCGGCATGACTCCGCGCATAGGGAAACATCACGTCATGGACGAAGGCGAGCGGCGCGACGGTGCCTTCGATGTCGAGCAGGACGAGCTTTCCGCGAAACTCCATCATCCGGGGATGGCGACGGATGGCCCGACCTCGAGGCCCTTGGCAGGAAAATCGCCCGGACCGAAACAGAGCGGCTGGTATTCGTCGGCGATGGAGTCCCCGGTGTAGAGGGGCGTCCAGCCCTCCCTCTCCCTGAAAAGGCGGATCGCGACGATGCGGCGATCGGAGCAGAGGTCGAACCAGTGTCTCGCACCGGCGGGGACGTTGATGAGATCGCCCGCGTTGACCTCGATCGAGTAGACCGGATCGCCGTTGTCAGGGTTGAGGTAAAAGATGCCGCTACCCCTGACGATGAAGCGCACCTCGTCCTCGGCGTGGCGGTGCTCCTTGTTGAACTTGTCGAGCATTTCCTGAAGGTTCGGCAGGGTGGACGAGACGTTGACGACATCGGCGGTGATGTAGCCACCCCGTTCCTTGAGCGCGGCGACCTCCGTCTCGTAGGCGGCGAGGATCTCCTCCGGCCCGGCATCGCCGTCGATGCGGCCTTCGACCGGCCAGCGCTCGTATTGGATGCCGTGCGGAAGGAGGAAGGCGCGGATCGCGTCCGCATCGTCGATGACGCGGTCTTCGGAGGGAATGCGGAGGAATGCCATAACTTCGATGAAGAGTGAGTGCCGCTCAGAACGAGCCGCTTAGCAATCGTTTCTGCGTGACAACTTCGAAAAGAAACTCGAAGACTTCGATTTGGCGGCGAGCGTCGGCGAGGCTCGGGCCCCAGGTGTAGAGACCGTGTCCGGCCATGAGGAAGCCGGGCAGGATCGGGTTTCCGGTCTCGGCGAGGCGGGCTTCGAGGGTCCGCGCGAGGGTGGCGATCTCCTGGGTGTTCGGGTAGATCTCGATGACGGCCTCGGCTTCGTGGGTGGTGAAGCCGGGGAGGCCCTTGAGCATTTCGTAACCGGCGATGCGCAGGACGCCTTCGGCGAGAAAGAGTTCCCCGAGGACCGTGGCGGGCACAGAGTGGGTGTGGAGCACGGCCCCGGCCCCGGCTTTCGCGAGGGTGGTGTGAAGGAGCGCCTCGGCGCTGGGCTTGAGCCCTGTTTCACCGATCGCGGCACCGTCCCCATCAACGAGGAGGAACTGATCTGGCGTGAGACGGCCCTTGTCAAAGCCGCTGCCGGTCATGAGCAGAGTGAGAGGGGCCCGGTCGACGACGATGCTGTAGTTGCTGCTCGTGCCGAGCGACCAGCCGCGGCGGTGGAAATCGCGTCCGGTCTCGATGAGATCGGCGATTTCGGCGGGAAAGGAATCGGGCACGGACATGGAGAAAGGATCGGGGAAAACTCGCCCGGGTCAACGCCGGGCCTCACCGGCTCCAACGGATCCACTGCGGCAGGATGTCGGAAGGCACCTGGCGCAAGCCGATGAAGCGCCGCCGCGTCAGCTCATCGGGATTGAAAGAAATCGTGGAGACATCCCAGCAGCCGCAGTTCCACTTGAGAAGGGCGATGAAATTGACCTCGAAGGGACCGGAATGTCCGTGGTAGCGGGCGTCCCCGGCGATGCAGGCCCAGTCCTCCGCAACGGCGAGGTGATCGATCTGATACCGCGACGGCCCCTCCGCGACGCCGCAGGGTTGGACGCGGAGGAACTCGGCGTTGACCGAAGCGAGGATTGTGGCGCGGGTGTGGGGACCTGAGGCTTCGGCTTCACCGGAATGGGAAGTGGTGACCAAGAGGAGGCCGAGGAGGAGGTAGGAGAGGATTCGTGACATGGGGTGAGAAGGGGGAAGAGCGGAGCAAAAGATTCGAGGGGGGAGTGAATGAGCCGAGCCTCCCTTTTATCCTAGCGGACTCCGCGGCAGGATCAAGCCCGTCGATCCTCCTCCGGCGGTTTCCCGCTCCACCCGGACCGCATTCATTCCACTCGAGACCCACGCAAGCACCGGCGAGAAGCCGATTCACGAGGCATTCCCCAAAAGCCCTCCGGGCGGGTTGGTGAAGTCCACGAGGCGCGGGCTCGGCGGCTCCGTTCACCCGCGCTTCTCCAGCGCCGCTGCCACGAATCCCTTGAAGAGGGGATGCGGGGCGGTCGGCTTGCTCTGGAACTCGGGGTGAAACTGCACCGCGATGAAGAAGGGATGCGAGGGGATCTCGACGATCTCCCCGAGTTTGCCGTCCGGCGAGGTGCCCGCGAGGCGCATGCCCTTCTCTTCGAACAGGCTGAGGTAATTCTGATTCAGCTCGTAGCGGTGACGGTGACGTTCGTTGACTGAGGTCTTCCCGTAGAGCTTCGCCGACTTGCTGTCGGGTCGCATTTTCGTTTCCCAGGTTCCGAGGCGCATCGTGCCGCCTTTGTCCTGCACGTCCTTCTGGTCTTCGAGAAGACAGATGACGGGGTGTGGCGTGCCTTCGTCGAACTCGGTGCTGTGGGCGCGTTCGAGACCGCAGGCGTGGCGGGCGAATTCGATCGTCGCGATCTGCATGCCGAGACAGACGCCGAAGTAGGGAATGCCGTTTTCACGGGCGTATTGGGCGGCGAGGATCTTGCCCTCGATGCCGCGGTCGCCGAAACCACCGGGAATGAGAATGCCGGAAACCTTTTCGAGATATTTCGCGGCTCCGAATTCCTCGATGTCGCTCGAGTCGATCCGCACGATATCGACGAGGGCGTCGTTGGCCGCTCCGGCGTGGGTGAGGCTCTCGTAGATCGACTTGTAGGCGTCCTTCAGGTCGATGTATTTGCCGACGACACCGATCTTGACGCTGTGGCTCGGGTTGACGATGCGATCGACCATGTTGCGCCATTCGAGCAGGTCGGGATCGGGAGTGACGAGACCGAGCCGGGCGCAGATGATGTCGTCGAGGTGCTGGTCGTGCAGGTTCAGTGGGGCCCGGTAGATCGTGCCCATCACGTCGAGGAAGGGGATCACCGCCTCGGGACGCACGTTACAGAACATCGAGATCTTTTTCCGCACATCCTGGTCGATGGGGTGCTCGGAGCGGCAGAGAATCACGTCGGGGGCGATCCCGATTTCACGCAGCTTCGCGACGCTCTGCTGGGTCGGTTTGGTCTTCAGTTCTTCGGCCGCCTGGATGTAGGGGACGAGGGTCGCGTGGATGAAGGCGACATTCTCATGGCCGACCTCGTCCTTGAACTGGCGCAGGGCCTCGAGGAAGGGCAGACCCTCGATATCGCCGGTGGTGCCGCCGATCTCCGTGATGATGATGTCGATGTCATCCCGTTTTGCGACCTCGTAGATGCGGCCCTTGATCACGTCGGTGACGTGGGGGATGACCTGCACGGTCGCGCCGAGGTAGACCCCTTCGCGCTCGTTTTTGATCACGGTCTCGTAGACCTGACCGCTTGTGATATTGTTGAGGCGGGAAAGACGGCCGCTCGTGAAGCGCTCGTAGTGCCCCAGATCGAGGTCGGTCTCGGCGCCATCGTCGAGGACATAGACCTCGCCGTGCTGGAAGGGGCTCATCGTGCCGGGATCGACATTCAGATACGGGTCGAATTTCTGCATGAGGACGCGCAGCCCGCGTCGCTCCAGCAGGGTCCCGAGAGCCGCTGCCGCGAGCCCCTTACCGAGTGAACTGACCACACCACCTGTAACAAAAATATACTTCATCGGGACAACGATTCGTGGAGTATCGCCGCCTGTTCGGGAGTGTCAACGCCGGGGGAGGTATCGTCGGTCAAAACCACCCGGATACGGGCTCCATTCTCGAGGGCGCGGAGTTGCTCGAGGCCTTCGGTGCGCTCGAGGAGCGACGGCGGCCACGCCACGAAATCGAAGAGAAAATCCCGGCGGAATCCGTAGAGGCCTTTGTGCCGGTAGCAGACGAGCTCTTCGGGGACGTTCCGCGGATGCGGGATCTGGCTGCGCGAAAAGTAGAGGGCGTATCCATCGCGATCGATCACCACCTTGACGACGTTGGGATCGGCGAGGACGGGATCGGCAGCCGCGACCGGGTTGGCGGCGGTGATCATGGGCAGGCCGGGATCGGCGAGGAGGGCGGCGGCGAGTTCGTCGATGAGGCCAGGATCGATGAGCGGCTCGTCGCCCTGGATGTTGAGAATGTGCGTCATCTCCGGAAAGGCCGCCGCCACCTCGGCGGCGCGGTCGGTGCCGCTCGGATGGTCGTCCCGCGTCATCGTGACGTGGCCGCCCCAGGCCGTGACCGCCTCAGCGATGCGGGCGTCATCGGTCGCGACGGTGAGAAAGGCGAGATTCGAGCACTCACGGCAGCGGTCCCAGACGTGCTGGACGAGCGGCTTGCCCGCGATGAGGTGGAGCGGTTTGCCGGGGAATCGCGTCGATCCCCAGCGGGCGGGGATCACGCCGAGGACTTGAGAGGGTGTGGTCGACATGGCAAAGGGGTTCAGTCCTGCTCACGAAGTCCGGCTTTCGCCGTTTCGCAAGGAATTCCCTCGCAAAAGTAGTCGGTGGCTTCAGCCGGAGAGGACCTCGTGGCGGGCTGAAGCTCAGGACTTCTCTCGGGCCACGGCCTCAGTCCTCGTAGACGCGCACGTTGGCGTCGCGGCGGAGCTTTTTCAGCCAGCCTTCGAGGTTCTTCTGGCGCTTCTCGATGGTGAGACGCTTGTCGATTTCTTCCTCAAGCTCTTCGAACGAGGGGGTCTTTTGCCCGACCCGTTCGTCGACCTTCAGCACGTGCCAGTTGATCCCGCTGTCGAGCGGTTGGCTGAGTTGGCCCACGGGGAGGCTGTAGGCAGCCTTGGTAAGTCCCTCGTTGAGGACGTCCTTGCCGAGCACGCCGACGTAGCCGCCCTTGCTGGCGAAGCTGTCGGCCGAATACTTTTTGGCGATTTCGCCGAAATCACCGCCGCTGCGCAGCTTGCCGAGCACTTCCTCGAGAATTTTTTTCTGCGCCTCGAGGTTGCTCGTCGAAGTCTGCTTCGGGATTGAGATGATGCGCACCTTGGGTTGTCCGTCCGAGGCGAACTCGCCTTTGAGTTCATTGTATTTCGCCCGCTTTTCCCAAGGGGTGTTGGGGACGTTCTCCTCGCCACCGTGCTTCGAGCGCAGGGCCTGGATCGCGATCTGGTCGCGCTGGATCTCGCGGAACTGGGCGATCGTCATGCCCGACTTCTTGAGCTCGGCGATGAACTGGTCCTTGTCGCCCTTGAAACGCTCCGTGATGAAGCGGTTGATCGACTCGTCCACATACTGATCCTTGATCTGTCCGCCGAGTTTCTTGAACTCGCTGAGGATGAGATTGCGATCGATGAGGTCGTCGAGGGCACGGACCTGCATCTGGCGGATCTCACGTTCGGCCTCGGCCTTGCCCACCATGCCCTTGTTTCCCATTAACCAGACCTGCACTTGGGTCTGCACTGCCGAGTCCACCATGGTCTGGGTGATCGGCTCGCCGTTGACGACGGCCTTGATGCGGTTCAGCTCGACCGGCGCGGCGCCACAGCTCAAGGAGCTCTGCGTCGCCCACACTGCCAGGGCAAGCACAGCCGGGAGGGTCTGTTGTTTCATCATCATGGTCGGGATTTCGCGTGAGGCCCACTGTCTCACAGGTCGAGGACCCAGTCGAGGGCCGACTCGAGCCATTCTTCCTCGTTGTCCCCGATTAAACGCGGGAATTTGCCGTTTATTTGAAGGTACTTACCGTTTTTGGTCAGCTTCAGCTTCCCTTCCTGAATTTCCAGAATGCTGCATCCCTTCCGCGCCGCCCGGATCCGGATCTCGGTGGCGGTGAGAAGATGCACGGTCGGTGGCGGGAGATGGCCGAAACGATCGGTCCAGTTTTCGCGGAGGACATCGAGATCCTCGGTCTGGGCGGCCTCGGCGAGTTCGCGATAGGCGGTGATGCGCAGGCGCGCCTCGGGCATGTAGGCGGCGGGGATGAAGGCGGGCAGGCCGTCATCGGGATTCTTCAGCCAGGATGCCTCGTTCGTGCGGAGAAAATCGATGTGCATCGAGATTTCGACGCGGTCAGCGGCGGGTTCGCCTTTCAGCTTGGAAACGGATTGCTTGAGGAGCTGGCAATAAAGGTCGAATCCGATCGCGGCGATGTGACCGCTCTGCTGCGTCCCCAGGAGATTTCCCGCGCCGCGGATCTCGAGGTC
>DGXY01000042.1:2136-3108 GCA_002396885.1 Akkermansiaceae bacterium UBA5020 | reverse complement strand
CGCCGCGGATCTCGAGGTCGCGCATCGCGATCTTGAAGCCGGCCCCGAGGGAGGAATACTGCTTGATCGCGTTGATGCGTTTGCGCGCGTCGCCGACCGTGAGCATGTCGGGCGGGAGGAGGAGGTAGGCGTAGGCGCGGCGATCGGCGCGTCCGACCCGGCCGCGGATCTGATAGAGATCGGCGAGGCCGAAGCGGTCGGCCCGGTCGATCATGATCGTGTTCGCGTTCGGGATGTCGACCCCGCTCTCGATGATCGTGGTGCAGACGAGCACGTCGAACTCGTGGCGGATGAAGCGGCTCATCACGTCCTCGAGCTGGTCGCTCTCCATCTGCCCGTGCCCGACCTCGACGCGGGCGCCGGGTACGAGATCCTGGATGCGCCGTTTCATTCCCTCGATCGACTTGACCCGATTGTGGAGGAAAAAGACCTGCCCCTGGCGTGCCAGTTCCTTCTCGATGGCCGAGCGGATGATGCGCTCGTCGTAGGGACAGACGGTCGTGGCGACGGGACGGCGGTTTGGCGGCGGGGTGTCGATCACCGACATCTCGCGCACCCCCATCATCGAGAGGTAGAGCGTCCGCGGGATCGGGGTGGCCGAAAGGGTCAGGACATCGACGAAGCGCCACATTTCCTTGAAGCGCTCCTTGTGCTGCACGCCGAAGCGCTGCTCCTCGTCGACGACGACGAGACCGAGATTCTTGAACTGCACGTCCTTCGAAATGACGCGGTGCGTCCCCACGACGATGTCGGCGGTGCCGGAGAGGAGGTTCGTCAGAGTCACGCGTTGCTCGGCGGCGCTGCGGTAGCGGCTCAGGATCTCGATCTTCACGGGGAAGTCCGACATGCGCTCGCGGAAGTTCCGGTAATGTTGTTCCGCCAGGACGGTGGTGGGGGCGAGGATCGCGACCTGCTTGCCCGACATCACCGCCTTGAAGGCCGCGCGGATCGCCACTTCGGTCTTGCCGAAAC
>DGXY01000042.1:0-1945 GCA_002396885.1 Akkermansiaceae bacterium UBA5020 | reverse complement strand
CGCCGCAGATGAGGCGGTCCATCGGTTTGGGACTCTCCATGTCGAGTTTCGCATCTCCGATGGCGCGGAGCTGGTCGGGCGTCTCTTTGTAAATGAAGGCGTGCTCGAATTCCCACTGCCATTTGTTATCGGGCGGGTGGGCGAAGCCACGGTGGGATTGGCGCTCGGCCTGGATCGAGAGGAGTCGCCCCGCGTAATCCATGATCGAGTTCTCCGCATCCTTCCTCAGCCGCGACCAGCGTTTGTCGCCGAGGCGCGAGAGTTTTGGCGCGCCCTTGCCGGTGCCGATGTAGCGCGAGACGAGGTGCGCTTGATCGAGCGGCACAAAAAGCCGGGCCGATTCGTCGTATTCGATCTCGAGCACCTCCTGGCCGCCGTCGGTCGTCTCGCGGGTGCGGATGCCCTTGAACTTCCCGATCCCGTAATCGATGTGCACGACGAGGTCGCCGTAGTTGTATTCGCGCAGGCTCGCGACCTGCTTGCTCGATTGCAGCTCGCGGGCGAGGCGATAGCGGCGGTGGCCGCGTTGATTCTGATAACGCCCGAAGATCTCCGCATCGCTCAGCACCGCGAGCTTCGCGTCGGGAATGGTAAAGCCGCGGCTGAGCGATCCGATCATCGGTTTGAGAAAGCCGTCTTTCCAGGCCTTCTCGAAAATCAGCTCGGTGAAGCGCTCTTTCTCTCCGTCCGAGTGGAAGGCCATCAGCACGGTCCACTTTTCCTTTTTCCAGTCGGCGATCTGGCGGAAGAACTCGTCGCGCCGCGCCTCCTGGAGGATGAAGTCCCCGGCGCCGAATTCGCCGAGAGGATTGTCGTAGCAGGCCCCGTCGTGGTCTTCGGGACCCTCGATCAGATCGGCCGGCTCCGTGACGATGCGGACATGGGCGTATTCGCTTTCGCAATCGACCGCGATGACGAGATCCTTTTCCCCAAGGTAGTCGGCGATGCGGCCCGATTGCTCGAGGTTCGCCTCGCTGAAAAGAATCTCGCAGGAGGCGATCTTGCCGATCGAGGTCTGGAGGTCGATGTCGAACTCGCGCATCGATTCGATCTCGTTGTCGAAGAGCTCGATCCGCGTCGGATGGAGCGCCTGCCACGAAAAGACATCGATGATCCCGCCGCGCAGGGCGAACTGGCCGCGCTGATAGACCTGGGCCTCGCTTTCATAGCCCGCCGCCTCGAGCCTCGCGGCAAATTCCTCCAGATCGAGGCGGTCGCCCGGTTTCAGGGTTTCCGCCTGCCGCGTCAGCGATCCCGGCGGCGGCGCGCTCTCCGAGAGCGATTCCGCCGTGAGCACGACGATGGCCTCGCCCTTTTCGCGGGTGATCTCGTGCAGCTCTTTCAACACCGCGAGCCGCTCCGCCGCCGACTCGGGGTCGGGCAGGGTCTCCTCGAAGCCGGCCCATTCATATTCTGGAAGAAAAAGCGCCTCGCGCCCCCACACCCCGAGCTCGGTCTGCATCACCTCCTGCGTCTTCACCTGCGAGCAGAGCACCCAGACGGCCGAGTCGAGTTCACCGGCCTCGCGCCAGGCGGCGATGGCCGCGGCGACGTAGAGTGGCTGGCCCGCCTCGGCGATGTGATCGATCACGACCGGCTCCTCGGGCGTCGCGAGCGGGACCCGTTTCAGGACCGCGGCGATACGACGACTCCGGCGCAGGGCGGGGGCCGCGAGATCGAGGGCATCGGTCTGTTCCCGGGACGATTTCAAGAGACCCGGATGCTACCCGCACTTCGCCCCTCGTGAAACCGGATTTCCACGGGCCAATCGCGCCGTTTTTCCGCTTTCCCAAGAGAGCGAGGCAGGATCGCGATCCTTCGCAGATTGTTGATTAAGCTTCCTTAAGCTTCTCTGAGATTTTATTAAAAATATGATAAAATTGCAGATTTGTGATTTCATTCTTGCAAAAAACGGTCCCGACCGATAAATTCCTGTCTCATGTCA
>DGXY01000072.1:8869-33689 GCA_002396885.1 Akkermansiaceae bacterium UBA5020 | reverse complement strand
AATGCCTAAGGTTGACGCGAATGAGGAGGACCTTGCCCCTCCAACGCAAGCGTGGGTGAAAGTCCAAGACCTTCGAAATGGCAAGACGGCGAAGCCGTGGAGGGGCGAGCTCCCGCTTGCCCGCCGATCTATCGACGCCTTTATACGAGCCAGCGCTCAGGCCCCTCCCTCACGCCCGCGGATCGCGCGGGGCCTCGGGATCGGAAATGTGGACCCAGGTATGCACGTGTGGTGCGCCGCGGAAATACCAGACGAGGTGCGGTCCCTCGATCCGCCAGTTGTCCCAGACGCCATCACTGCCGGTGTCGCCGGATTGGTAAAAGACGAGATGGAGGTCGTCGATGCCACCTTTTTCGATGAGCTTCATCGACTCGGCTCGGTCGACCTCGCGGAAGGGCATGAGGAGATCCTTCAAAACGCCGCGCACACCCTCCTTCTGGTCGGAGGTCATGTCGGCGAAGGCGAGCCCGGGCAGATCACCGGCCTGGCGTTTCAATTGAATCGTGGCGGCGTTGTCGGCAGCCTCCTTGGGCGCAAGCGCGGCTTCCCGTTGCTTGCCGTCGAGCATCTGATAGACCTGGTTCGCCGACTTGGCCTGATACCAGTAGGCGTTGCCCGTGTGATTGGGGCCCTCGTTGAAACCCTCCGCGGCGTGACCGTAGAAGATCGGTCCGCCGAAGGCCTTGCCCGCGACCGAGTCGCCGTCGATGCGGCGGGTGCAGTGACGACCGGTGAGGACGAACTGGAATTTCCCCGTGCCCGGTTCGCCGAAGATCGCGATCGACGAGTCGCCGAAACCGGCCTTGCCGCTGTCGTGTGTCACCTGATTGAGGACGGTCTCGGCATATTCCTCGCTGTGGGCCTTGAGGAAAATCTCGCGCACCATCGCATTCTGGTCGGCGTTGAGGAAACTGCCGATGCGCTGCTCGGTGATGTGCCAGTTGTTCGAGATCTTGGTGCGGAGAGGATTCTCGAAATCAAAGACGAGGGCCTGGCGCTGGGCATCGGTGAGGGAATCGTAGAGCGTCTTCACGACCGTCTCCGAAGTCGCGGCCGGGGCGGCGCCGGCGGCGGTCGTCTCGGCTCCGATCACGGGGAGGCTGGCGAGGGCGGCTCCGGAATAAAGGGAACGGCGGAGGAAATCGCGGCGGGGAATCATGGTGGATGAAGGTTCGGGGATTAATCGGTGAGGCTGTCGAGGAAGGTGACGAGGTCAATCAGTTCGTTGACGCGGAGGACTTCGGCGAAGGTCGGCATGGGCGAGTTCTCCGCCTTGAAGTGATCGCCGAGCCGGATCATCGCGATCTTGTAATCCTCCGAAACGAGGTGATTCGGATCCATGATGGCTCGGGCGTAATCGTCGCGCGTCCATGCGGCGTGGACGTCGCCGCCGAGCTCGATGACGAGGCGTTGTTCGAGTTCGACCGCCGGGAGTTTCGTCGGGCCCGCGCTGTGGCACTGATGGCAGCCCTTCTCGACGAAGACAACCTGGCCGGCCTCGGCTTTGCCGATGGGGACGACGGATTTCTCCGAAGCGCCGGGATCCTGGGCGACGAGGGCGGCGAGTCCGGAAAGGGTGAGGATCGCGGCAAGGGCAAGGGTCAAGCGCGGGGACATTTGACGAATCGTAGCGGTTTCGCTGGCTCAGGTAAATGCGGAAGTCTCCGCATTTTTTGCGCGATGGCGCGAGGCTCGGGAGGACTTAAGGATTTGACCCTGTCATAAGAACCTCTTCACCGCGTCCGCTTCACACTGCCGCGGAAGTCTCGCGGATCGCCTTCTGCCACCACGGGGCGAGTTCCTTGTTCGGTCGCAACCAGGCCTGGCGATGGAGCCAGAGCATGTTGTCGATGTCGGAAAGGACGGAGAGCGTTTCGGCGGTGTCGAGAGCCTGGGGGCCCTCACAGAGGAGCTTTTCCGCGAGGAGGCGGCGAGCGCGCGACTCGCCGGCGGTGGGGAGGACCGCTCCGGCGGTGGCACCGTAGACCTTTTGCCCGGTCATGAGGCGGCGTCGGTTGCGGCGCAAGAGCGAGACGTGCACGGCGTTGAGGAAGGGATCGAGAACGGCCGCGGTGATGCCGCGGAAGCGGCGCGTGTCGGGCTCGCCCGGAGGATTCACCGCCTCGACCACCTCGCGGGGAGGGGAGGACTCTTCCGGCACGAGGAAGAGCTTCTCGCGTTTCGCGTTCATCCCGAGCTCGAGACGGCTCGTCCAGACGGAGATGGGAATACTGAACCACAAGCCCGCCAGCACCGGGGCGAGCCAAGCGAAAAGGGTGAAATTCGTGAAGGCGGTGAAGAGACCAAGACCGACCCCAACGAGCGTCTGGATCCCGTGGACCGAGATCGCTTCATCCCACGAGGTCCCCTGCGCACCGCGGCGCTGGGCGTTCCAGCCGACGGTCTTGCCGATGATGTTCCAGATCACGAAACGCGTGTGGAAAAGCATCATGATCGGGGCAATGAGGGCGGAGAAAAGCGTTTCGACGAAGGCGCCGGTGGCGGCGTTGAGAAATCCACCGAAGGCTCGGCGACGCGGGCGGTCGAGAGCGAGGTCGACGAGGCAGAGGATCTTCGGAGCAAAGAGCAGCACCATCGTGATGATGAAAACCGCGAGGGCCTGCGGACCGGTGCCGTTGGCGACGAAGGCATCCGCTCCGTCAGTGTAGCCTCGCCAGAAGGCGATCGTCATGAAGAGAAGCCAGAGCGGCGAGGCGACGTAGCCGAGGATGCCGTTGGCAAGGTGGACGCGTGTCTTTCCACGGAGGCCGCGGGCGAAAAGGAGGAGGCTGTGCTGGAGATTTCCCTGACACCAGCGCCGGTCGCGGATGGCCGAGTCGATGAGGCTCTGCGGCCCTTCCTCGTAGCTGCCTTCGAGATCGTGGGCGAGCCAGACCTCCCAGCCGGCACGGCGGAGAAGACCGGCCTCGACGAAGTCGTGCGAGAGGATGTGGCCTCCGAAAGGCTTGCGACCGGGCAACTGGGGCAGGTCGCAATGCTCCATGAAAGGACGCAGGCGGAGGATCGCGTTGTGACCCCAGAAATTGCCGCCATTCTGCTGCCAGAAGGCGAGACCCTCCATGAAAACCGGGCCGTAGAGGCGATTCGCGAATTGCTGCATCCGGCCGAAGAGCGACTCGCCGTTGACGAGCGCGGGCGAGGTCTGGATGAGGGCGACGCGAGGGTTCGACTCCATCCGCTGATAGAGCTCGATGAGCGTCTCACCCGTCATGATGCTGTCCGCGTCGAGGACGATCATGTAGCGGTAGTGATCGCCCCAAGTGCGGCAGAAGTCGGCCACGTTGCCACTCTTTTTGGCGTAATTGTTAGGGCGTCGGCGGTAGAAGACACGGTCCTGCGCCTTGGGGTCGCGCAGCAGCTTGAGCCATGCGGCTTCCTCGATCGCCCACTGTTCGGGCTGGTTCGAGTCGGAAAGGATGAAGAAGTCAAAGGCGTCGCCGCGCGAGGTGCGCATCACCGAATCGATGATCGCGCGGATGCCGGCGAAGACGCGGTCGACCGGCTCGTTGTAGACCGGAATGATGATCGCGACCCGAGGGGTCGTGTCGAAGTCCTGCAGGGTCGAGGCTTCCTCGTCGACCTTGGGCATGTGGGCGAAGGGCAGCTTGAACCGTCGCAGGATGAAGCCGAAAAAAGCGTGGCTGAAGCCGAAGGCGAGGTAGCCGAAGAGGATCGTGAAGAGGAACCACAGCGCGGTCGAGGAGGAGCGCCAGCCGAGATCCCAGAGGTAGTCGGCCATGAGGTAGGCCCCGACGCCGGAGAGGACGAGCGTCAGCGAGAAAAAGAGGAAGGCCTCCCAGAAAGTGGAGCGTTCCTGACAGGCCTGGTCGCGGCCCAAGTCGCGGTCCGGATAGCGGTCCTGGTTCGAGTCGGTCATCGGGTGACGTAGAAAATGGCGGCGAGGACGGTGCCGAAGCCGAGCCAGAGTAACCATTGCACCGCCGTCTTCCAGGTGCCCATGCTCTCGAAGGTGCGGTTCGCGACATCGACGATGCCGAGATCGATGGGACGGGGACGCATCTCGACGAAACGGAAATCGGGGTCGGCGTGGAGGTAGGCCTGCTTCATCGCCGCGGCGACCGACTCGGGAATGGGGTCGTCGCTGAGGAAGAGTTGCTGCCACGAGATCTCCGACTGCACGATGAGCAGGGCGAGGCGACCGCGCGCCGAGAGGCGGTCGACCGGCTCGACCTCCGAGCCATCGAGGACGCGCCGGAACCATTGCACGAGGAGACGGTCGGTCTCCTCCGCGGCGAGTTCGACAGGGAGACGATCAGGCTCGGTCGCGGCGCGCTCGCTCACCTTGCCGAGAATTTTGAAAACGAGCGAGCTGAGGAGCAACTTGTTGTCGACGCGCAGGGCGGAGAAATAAGCTTCGACCCGGCGATAGGCCTCGTTCCATTCCTCCAGCGACTGGCTGTAGTCACCCCAGCCTCCGGGTGGTTTGGGAAAAACAAGAGGTTCAACGGATAATTCCATGGCGGCGGGAGCGGGATCGTCGGGCGGCGGCGGCGGAGCGAAAGAACTTCGTGACTTCGCAGATGGCTTCTTCCATGCCGCACCCGGGTGGCGCGATCGCGGGATCATTCCATACGGCCGTCGTTTTTCCATGTGAAAATGAAAGACTCCCGAAATCTTTCAAGCTCAGTGCCCTGCGAAAGCGCCGCGATGACCCGAAAGGGTACCGCCGGCGTAAACGGGGGAACAGAATCTGCCGGATTTTTCAAGGCCCCGGTGCGAGACTGTCTTCCCTTCCTTTACACCCCGACCATGTCCGATTCTCCCGCTGTCCTCACAGAGACACCACAAGCCGAGCCGCCCGCCGAATTCACCGGCATCCGCGTTGGCGATCCGAAGCACCACGCCGCTGGCGTCACCGCTGTGACCTCTTCGCTGAAACACGTTTTCGGCCAAGCCGGGGTCTCCCGTGGAATCCGTGGCATGGCGAAGCTGAACCAGGCGAACGGCTTCGACTGCCCCTCGTGCGCCTGGCCCGATCCCGACGACCATCGTGCCGTCACCGAATTCTGCGAGAACGGCGCGAAGGCTCTCGCCTCCGAGACGACGAAACGGCGCGTCGATCCCGCCTTTTTCGCCAAGCACTCAGTCGCCGAGATCTCGCGCGAGTCCGATTACTGGATGGAGCAGCAGGGCCGCCTCACCGATCCCGTCGTTCTGCGGCCCGGAGCGACCCACTACGAGCCCATCGGATGGGACGAGGCCTTCGCTCTCATCGCCGCCGAGTTGAGTGCCATCGCCTCGCCCGATGAGGCGATCTTCTACACCTCGGGCCGCACAGTCAACGAAGCCGCCTTCCTCTATGGCGTCTTTGTCAGGATGTTCGGGACGAATAATCTGCCCGATTGTTCGAACATGTGCCACGAGTCGAGCGGCGCCGCCCTTGGCGAGTCGCTCGGAGTGGGGAAGGGGACCGTCACCCTGCGCGACCTCGAGGAGGCCGACACCATCCTCATCGCTGGCCAAAATCCGGGCACGAATCACCCTCGCATGCTCTCCACCCTGCAGGCCGCCGTGCGCAACGGAGCGGAGATCGTCGCGATCAATCCGATGAAAGAGGCTGGTCTCGTCGGTTTCGCCCACCCCCAGGAGATCACCGGGATGATGGGAGCCTCGACCCCGCTCGCATCGAGCTACCTCCGCGTCGCCATCAACGGCGATTTCGCTCTCTTCCGCGGCCTCTGCAAGGCCGTCCTCGCGGCCGAGGAAAAGTCCCCCGGCACCGTCCTCGACCGGGCCTTCCTCGACGAACACACCCACGGATTTGAGGCGTTTGTCAGGGAGGTTGGAGCGACGGAGTGGGACGCGATCGAGTCGCTCTCAGGCTTAACCCGTGACGAGATCGAGGAGACCGCGAAGACCGTCCTGCGGGGCGAACGCAAACTCATCACCTGCTGGGCGATGGGACTGACCCAGCATCTCAACGCTGTCGCCACGATCCGCGAGGTCGTGAATCTCCACCTCCTCCTTGGCGCGGTGGGGCGTCCCGGAGCCGGGCTCTGTCCCGTGCGCGGCCACAGCAACGTCCAGGGCGACCGCACCATGGGCATCTTCGAGAAAATGCCCGCCGCCTACCACGATGCGATCGACCGCGAGTTTGGTTTCGCCTCGCCGCGGAAACACGGGCACGACGTCGTCTCCTCCATCCTCGCGATGCATCGTGGCGAGGGAAAGGTCTTCTTCGCGATGGGAGGCAATTTCCTCCAGGCCACGCCCGATACCCGCTTCACCGCCGAAGCCTTGCGGCAGTGCTCGCTCACCGTCCACGTCTCGACCAAGCTGAACCGCAGCCACGTCGTCACCGGCCGGACCGGACTCATCCTGCCCTGCCTCGGACGCAGCGAGGAGGATCTCGACGAGAGCGGTCAGCCGCAGTTCGCCACCGTCGAGAACTCCATGAGCGTCGTCCATCAGAGCAAAGGCATCCTTTCCCCGGCCTCGGAGAATCTCCTCAGCGAATCCATGATCGTGGCCCGGCTCGCCGAGGCGACCTTGGGCGCGCGGACGAAATTCGCCTTCGTCGAGACCGCGCGCGATTACGACCGCATCCGTGAAATCATTGCCCGCACCCTGCCGGGTTTCGAGGATTTCAACGAACGCGTCCGCCATCTTGGTGGTTTTTATCTGCCCAACACCGCCCGTGAGCGGAATTTCCAGACCGCCACCGGCAAGGCGAATTTCTCCGATGCGGTTTTGTCAGGGGCGAAGCCGCGCGAAGGCGAACTGATGTTGATGACGGTCCGCAGCCACGACCAGTTCAACACCACCGTCTACGGCCTGCACGACCGCTACCGTGGCATCGCCAACGAAAGGCGCGTCCTTTTCATGCATCCTGGAGACATGCAGGAGCGCGGCTTGAAACCCCTCGCCGAGATCGATGTGCGCAATGAGAGCGATGGCCGCGAGCGCGTCGCCGAGCGATTCCTCGCCGTGCCTTATGAATTGCCCAAGGGCGCCGTGGCCGGGTATTTTCCCGAGCTCAACGTGCTCGTTCCCATCGGTCTGACGGCGGAGATTTCGAATACTCCCTGTTCGAAGTCGATTCCCGTGACGGTGGTGGCGCGGGGGTGAGGTCGGAGGTCGGAGGTCGGAGGTCGGAGGTCGGGTTTGCCCGTGGGTTAGGCAAGCGTCCCGGAGGGACGTGAGAAGGGTGCTACGAGATTGTGCAGCCGAGCCGTTCCAATGACCGCTTCCCCGGCATCGCCCGCTTCTCCCGCCCCGCCGGGGCGGATTTTGGGTGCTGATTCTCCGGTGGTTGCGCTCGTTCCTCGCTCCACCACCGGCTCATTTCTCAGGCTCCTCCAGAGCCTCGGTCAGAGCGTCCGGTATCCACGTTTTGAGTGGGTTTTCCAAACTTCCTCATTGGGCCTTCACCAGTCTTTCGTGGACAGATCGCCCGGGCCATGGGATCTCAAGCACGTCTCAACATTTGGCTCCGCCTCGCTCATCCCTCCATTTGACTCCGCTTCGCTCCGTCCATCTCCGCTTCGCTCGGATTCTCCAACCCGCCCCAATCGTATCCTTCCCGTGCCCGCCACCCCGACATTGACCAACCGCGAACTCTGCGCCCGCATCTGGACGCGGCTGCGACCCTATCGGCGGCGGCTCTTCCTTTCGCTCGGGCTGCTCGTCTTTTCCGTGCCCTTCGTGAATTTCCACCCGCTCGTGTGGGGCTGGGTCGCGGACGGACTCGTCGAAAAGACCCTCACCCCCGCCACCCTCGGGATCTGGCTCGCGGTGATGTTCGCCTCGTATCTCGTGGGCCTCGCCGCCTCGGCGGTCCATTCGTATCTGATGGAGAAAACCGGCCAGGCCGTCGTGCGCGATCTGCGCTGCGAGGTCTTCGCGAAGTTCGAGACCCAGTCCCTCGCCTATCATCGCGACACCAGCACTGGCGAACTCGTCACCCGCGTCACCAGCGATGTCGATGCGATGGAGGCCTCCGTCCTGCAGGGGCTCACCAGTCTGCTCGAGGAGATCGTCACTTTCCTCGTTGTGGCCGGCATGGTGCTGTGGATCAGTCCCGTCGTCGGCGCCGCCTCCATCCTGCCGCTTGCCTTCGCCTTCATCTTCATCCGCAAATACAACCTCCGCGTGAAGTCCATCTACGAGGGCGTGCGGCAAAAGCTTGGGCGGATCGGCTCCTTCGTGCAAGACCGCCTTGCCGGCGTGCAGGTGACCCAATCCTTCGCCCGCGAGGCGGCGGAGAAGGCCGACTTCGATCAGCGCGCCGAACTCTTCTACGAGGCCAGCGTCGGAGCGAGCCGCCTGCGCAATACCTACTTTCCCGTCGTTTCCGTCTTCGGCTTCATCAACAACCTCGTCATGCTCGGGGTCGGGTCCTGGCTCATCCTCAAGGGCAGCGATCTCTTCACCCTCGGCGCCCTCCTCGCCTACCGCGGATTCTGGTGGCGCTTGCAGAGCCCCATCCGCACGATCGCCCAGACCAGCGACATCCTCCAGCGGGCCCGGGCCGCCGCCCAGCGCGTCCTCGAGCTGCTCGAGTCCCCCGTGACCGTCACCGAGAAAGCAGAAACCCTGCCGTGGGCGGATCCCCGGGGAAAGATCGAGTTCCGCGACGTCCATTTCCATTATCTGCCCGCCAAACCCATCCTCCGCGGACTCGACTTCACGATCGGAGCCGGCGAGTTCGTCGCTCTCGCCGGAGGGAGCGGTTCGGGGAAGAGCACCATCCTCAATCTCATCCCACGGTTCTATGACGTCGTGTCAGGATCCGTCGCCATCGATGGACTAGCGGTGCGCGACCTGACCTTTCCCGAGCTGCGTGGCCGCATCGGCTACGTGGGGCAGGACAACTACCTCTTCGACGGCACCGTTCGCGAGAACCTCCGCTACGGCAAGCCCGACGCCAGCGAGTCCGAGATCATCGCCGCGGCCCGCTCGGCGAATGCGCACGACTTCATTCTCGAACTGCCCGAGGGCTACGAGACCCGCGTTGGTCAGAATGGCGTGAAGCTCTCCGGTGGTCAGCGCCAGCGCCTCAGCCTCGCCCGCGCCTTTCTCACCGAGCCTGTCATCCTCCTCCTCGACGAACCCACCGCCAGCGTCGAGCCCGAGAGCGAATCGCTCATCCACGACTCCATCCTCAAACGTACCCGCGAAGGGGCAGGCACCACCCTGCTCGTCACCCACCGCATCGACCTGCTGCGACAAGCGCCGCGGATCCTGTTTTTGGAGGAAGGTCGGGTCACCGGAGATGGGACGCATGAGGAGCTCGTCGCGGGTTGTCCCGGGTATGTGGATGCCTACCACCGTTGGGAGGTGGAGGAAGTCGCAGGGAAATTGTAGCGGAAGGTGCGAACCTTCCTTCGGTTGGGATTCTTGACGATCCCAATTTCGTGACCACAATGATCCCATGGTCATCGACCTCAGAAACGCCGAGAACCGGTTCAGTGAGTTGGTCAAGCTCGCTGCCAAGGGTGAGGAGATTCTTATCACCGTGCGGGGGAAACCGATGGTGAAGCTCATGGGGGTCGTTGCTGGGCATCACGCGGATGATCGAGCGGCTTGGATCGATGAACTGACCGTAGCCGCCGCGAGGGAGGCGGTGCGTAATTCCGTGGCGACAACGCAAGCTTACTGGGATGAGAGTCGTTCGGAACGGAGGGCGGGATCACGAGATTCGTGACAACCGATTCCTGCATGCGCCGGGCAGCGCCGTGTCTCGGGATCACGTTGATTGATCCGTGATCCTTGCGGAGTACGGGACGCGTCGCAGGTTGTGCCGGGCTAGGTGGACGCAGAGCTTGCTCCAATCGTCGAGCCGCCCCGCCTCACTTCCCAAAACAAACCAGTCGCTCGCTCCGCTTCTCCCCCGCATAATCCGCGACGCGCAAAAAGATCTGCTTCCCGGCAATCGACGGCGTCGCAAAGACTTCGTCGGCGACTTTGTTCTTCGCGATGATCTCCAGTCCCGCCGGGGCGGCCTTGAAAATGAAGTAATCGCCCGACTCGCTCACGGCGTGGATTTGATCCCCGACGAGGACAGGCGAGGCGCTGAAGGTGCCGCCGAGCCGGCCTTTCCAGAGTTCCTTGCCGGTCGCGGCTTCGAGGCAGAGGGCGACGCCGCTGTCCATCGTGGCGTAGAGATGGCTGTCCTTCACCAGCATCGAAGGCACATAGACGCGGTCGTTCGTCTCCCAGACGACTTTGCCGGATCCATCGGCGGCGATGGCGGCGATATGATTCTTCGGATAGCCGCCGGAGGAGTAGATGTGTTTCCCATCCGTCGGTGTCGTGGTGACGCATTCGGTGGTGGCACCGGCGATCTCCCAATTCACCTTTCCGGTGAGGGGATCGAGACTGGTGACTTTCTCGAGTCCGGTGAGGAAGAGTTGTCTTTTCCCTGCCACCTCGAGGACGACGGGCGAGGCGTAGTTCGGCAGGGCGGCGCGGGCGTGACGCCATTTCACCTCGCCGGTCCGGCGGTCGAGCCCGCAGACGGCACCTCCGGTTGGGCCCTTGTTGTCGGCGGAGACGATGACGAGATCGCCGTGGATCGTGGGGGAGGAGCCGTAGCCCTGGTGTTCAAGGTAGTCGGTGATCTTCGTCTGCCAGAGGATCTTGCCATCGAGGTCGAGGGCGGTGGTGGTGACGGCGTCGCCGCTGAGGAAATTGATGTAGATCCGCTCGCCATCACAGGCCGGCGTGACCGAGGCCCACGAGGCCTTTTTATTGATCTTCTGGGTGAGTCCGTTTTCGTGGATGGTGGTGGTCCAGAGGAGCTTGCCGGTGGCCCGAGCAAAGCCGTGCATCGCTTGGATCTGGGTCTCCTCGTCGGCGGTGGCGAGGTAGACGCGGTCGCCGGCGACACAGGCCGAGCCATGGCCGCGGCCGGGGATGGCGACGGACCACAGGATGCCCTGATCCTCGCCGAAGGCGGTGGGTGGCGCGGCGTCGGACGCGGCAGCGCCATCGTGACCCGGTCCCCGCCACCAGGGCCAGTCTCCGGCGGCGGCGGGCAGGTTGGCGGCGAGGAGAAAAGCGGTGAAGAGGGCGCGGGCGATCATAGTGAGGAAATGGAAGCAGAAGCTGGTCCGATGCGATAGGGCAGATACGCGCGGGGTAGCGAATCACCAAGGGAGTCTTGATGGCGGGGAGGATCGTAGTGCATGGTGGAAGAGCGGAAAAGGATGATCGGAAGAATGACAGGATGGATTTGGGCGAAGGGTTGGGTGGGCTTGGGCCTGCTGCTGCTCTTGGGGCCCGCTCATCTGTGGGGTGGGGAATGGAACATTCCCCGGGCCGGGCACCTCTTCTCCTTCCCCCGCGACCACGGGAGCCATCCGGATTTCAAAATCGAATGGTGGTATCTGACGGGACACCTAGAGGCGGGGGAGCGCCGTTTCGGATTTCAGGCGACATTCTTCCGGCTCGGGCAGAAGCCGGTCGAGGTGCCGGTGGGCGAGGATTTCGGGACGGAGCAGCTTTATCTCGCCCACATGGGCCTGAGTGATCCGGCGACGGGGCGTTTCCTGCACGAGGAGCGGCTGAACCGGGGAGGCTGGGATGCGGGAGCGGCAACGCAGGACCTCGATGTCTTCAACGGGAATTGGACGCTCCGTCGCGATGTCGAGGGGATGCGATTGCAGGGATCGATCCGGGCGGAGGCGGCGCTGGATCTGCGGCTGGTCCCGGAGAAGCCGCACGTGATCTTCGGCGAAGACGGCATTTCGCGAAAGGGGCCGGAAGGCACGGCGTCGAGTTACTACATCACGTATTCGAGGCTCGCGGCGAGCGGATCGCTGCATCTCGGCGAAGAGCGGCTGTCGGTGACGGGTGAGGCCTGGATGGACCACGAGATCTCGAGTAGCCAGCTCGACAAGGACCAGATCGGCTGGGACTGGACCTGCATCCAGTTCCGAGATGGACGCGAGATCATGGGCTACGTCCTGCGCACGAAAGGCGATGGCATTTCGCCCTATTCGAAGCTGGTCTGGATTGATCGGGACGGGACCCTCACTCACGTCAAATCGGGCGATTACGAATGGAAGCACGAGGGAGCTTGGAAAAGCCCGGCGACGGGGGCGACTTATCCAATTTCACCCATGATCGTCACCCGAGATCCCGCGAGCGGGGCGGAGCGGCGGCTGCGTCTCGTGCCCTTGCTCGAGAATCAGGAAATGACGGGAGGTGCGGGTGGGGTGAGCTATTGGGAGGGGGCCTGCGAGGTGGTGGAGGAAGCGAGCGGCGAAAACCTCGGGCGAGCTTATCTCGAGATGACGGGCTATGCGGACGACATCGGGCAGAAGCTGCGGTGAGCACGGCGCTTGCACGAACCCGGACTTGTCGCGGGTGGGACCGTGAGTCATCTTGCCCTCATTCGGATGAAGGGATCTGCTCTGCTGCTCTTTTTGGTTTTGGTTTGCCCGCCCCAGCGGGTCGCTGGGGGTGGACTCGACGCGTGGCAGGCGGAAAAGCCGCCGAGGCTTCGCATCGCGGCTTCGCCCTATCCGAACTTTCTCCTCGAGATCCTCCCGACGGGAGTCGATTTCGGTGAACATGTCTACCGGGTGAAAATCGATTCGCTCGGGATGGGGCCGTCCAGCGAGACGCCGCGGGGGCATTTTTACACGAGAAGGGGAGGGTTCCTCGATCTCGCCCACATCCGGCGCGCGATCGACATGGCCGGCTACGTCCATTACCACGTGCGGGACTGCCTGACGCGGGGCGGGACGCATTTCTCGTTCGAAAATATCGACCGGACCACTTATCACACGGACCTTTCCTATCCCGCATTCTGGGACGGACTCGATGCTGCGACGAAGACACGTCTCATCGACGAGATCGCGATTCGCGTGGCGGAGGAGGCGGCGATCGATTTCAGCAACTGGCGTGAAATCCTGACCTGGTATGATTTCCACAACCTGCCGGGGATGCCGGAAAGAGGCTCGGCCTTTTCCTACGAGGACCTGCCTTCCCATGCGGTCGGGGCGGCGGTGGCGGTGCGGGCCTTGCGGCTCCGCGGAGTGCCCTTCGACGAGGCGGTGACTCGTGAACTGGATCGCGAATTGGAGGAGCTTGAGGTCGTCCCGGCGGAGACTTACGCGAGGGCCATGGCCCTCGTTGCAGACCGCTGGTGGGGAAAGAAAACCTGTCTCAAGCGCCACCTTGATACCGGGCTGGACGACGGTTTCATCAATCCCTGGCTCGTGCACGGTCTCGAGGTGGGGCGGCCCCCGGTGGCAAAAGGGTATCCCGCACCCCGCGGACTGGAAGGCCGGTTGATGGGCCACGACTGCCGTGGCATGGTCGTTTTCTCCTGCGAACCGCGCCCCGGGCGGAATGAAGTGAAAGAGGCGGTCTTGCCGGGAGGGAGCCGGACGGTGATCCCGACGCGGGATTATCCGTTGATCCTGGAACGGATCGCGGGTCAGATCCGCCGGGAGCTGGGGCCGCACGCGCTGGAACCGTATCCCTGATCCCGGTCCGGGGATGAGAGGATTCGGCAAATTGGACACCCTTCCCGGCACGCGAACCCGTGACCGGTCCGGTCTTGTCGTGTCCCGGGCAAATCCTTTACATTCCAAAAGTTCGGTGAATCGCGCCGATCAAATGCTGCATGCTTCCGCTCTTGAAGAGAAACCGCGGACTTAGGTGGAAAGGCGGGGCCTTTCTTTTGGCAGTGCTGTGTCCCTACGCCGCGGTCGCGACGGAGGAGATTGCTTTTTTCGAAAAGGAGATCCGGCCGATCTTTGTGGAGCACTGCTACGAGTGCCACAGCACGGAGGGGGAGCAAAAAGGTGGTCTTGTGCTCGACTCGCGCGAGGGCTGGAGCGTGGGAGGCGATTCAGGTCCGGCGCTCATGCCCGGTGATGCAGGGGCGAGCCTCCTGATCGAGAGTGTCCGCTACGAGAATCCCCACCTCGAGATGCCACCCAAAACGCGGCTCTCCTCGGAAAAGATCGCGGCACTCGAGAAGTGGGTCGCTTTGGGCGCTCCCGATCCGCGTGAGGGGATCGTGAAAAAGGTCTCGTCAGGCATGTCGGTGGAGGAAGGAAGGAAATTCTGGTCTTACCGGCAGCCACACCGAGCTCCCGTCCCGGAGACGAAACTCAACGACGGGGGCGAGACCGCGATCGACCGTTTTCTTCTTTCGCGGATGGAGTCCATGGGCATCGTTCCGGCCCCGGCTGCCTCGCCCGAGGCGCGTTTCCGTCGTCTCCATTTTGATCTCACCGGTCTGCCGCCGATGCCGCAACAGATCCGCGCTTTTGCCGCCGATCCATCGGAAGAGGCCTGGGCGCGCGAGATCGACCGGCTCCTTGCCTCACCGCAGTTTGGCGAACGCTGGGGGCGTCATTGGCTCGATCTGGCGCGCTATGGCGAATCCTACACGCTGCGGGGGCTCATCATGCGCGAAGCGTGGCGATATCGCGACTATGTCGTCGAGGCTTTCAATCGTGATCTGCCCTACGACCAGTTTCTCCGTGAGCAGATCGCG
Organism: Akkermansiaceae bacterium UBA5020; assembly: GCA_002396885.1. Classification (GTDB taxonomy): domain Bacteria; phylum Verrucomicrobiota; class Verrucomicrobiia; order Verrucomicrobiales; family DEV007; genus Arctic95D-9. The sequence goes on along the minus strand of DGXY01000072.1, from coordinate 19,186 downwards.
GGTGATTTGATGCCGCGCGAGGGTGTATCCCTAACCGAACAACAACGCCGCCTCGTTGCGAGCGGATTTCTCGCCCTCGGAAACCACAATCTCGAGGAGCAGGACAAACGCCAGCTCGACCTCGACATCGTTGACGAGCAGCTCGACACGATCGGCAAGGCCTTCCTCGGGCAGACCCTGGGATGCGCGCGCTGTCACGATCACAAGTTTGATCCCATACCGACACGGGATTACCACGCCCTCGCCGGCATTCTCGCAAACACGGCAATCCTCGCCCATTCGAACGTGTCGAACTGGCTCGATCTGCCCCTGATGCTGGATCCGGCGGAGGAGTCCCGCCTTGTCGCCCACGAAACGGAATTGGCCGCCCTCGAGACCGAACTCAAAGCCGCCGAGAAAGTGCGCGAGGCCGCCGTTGCCGCCGATCCGTCGCGTGGCACCGAATCGATGCCGGCGATCGTCGCGGCGGGGGATCTGCCGGGCGTGATTGTCGATGACAGCGAGGCGGAAAAGGTGGGAAACTGGAAGGCCTCGACCCATACGCGGAGTTACATCGGCGAGGGTTACCTCCACGACGAGAACGAGGGCAAGGGACTGAAGACCCTCAGCTTTGTCGCGCGCGTGCCGAAGCGGGGTCGCTACGAGGTGCGTCTCGCGTGGGCCCCTGGGGCGGGACGTTCGTCTTCCGTGCCCATCTTGATCTCCAGCGCAGACGGGGATTTTCCGATGCGTTTCGATCTGAGTGGAGCTCCGACGATCGAGGGGCGCTTCGCGTCGCTCGGGCAATACACCTTTGAATCGAACGGGGCGAATTTCGTGCTGATCTCGAACGAGGGCACGAGTGGCTACGTCGTCGCCGACGCGGTGCAGTTCCTGCCGGTCGAGGAACTCGACCAACCGGTCGAGGCAGCGTCAGGCCCTCGCGACGAAAAGGCGGCGCAACGTCGGCGCGATGCCGTGGACGAGGTGGCGAGGTTGAAAAAGAAACTCGCGGCCCTCAAGGAATCCGGTCCGGTCCGGCCGAAATATCTCGCGGTAAAAGAGCGGGAGAATCCCGTCGATCTGTCCGTGCTCGCCCGCGGCATCGTGCATCAGCCGACCGGCGATCCGGTGCCGCGTGGGTTTCTCCAGGTGACGCTGCCGGCCGGGCGCGCGAGCGGGGTGCCGATCGCCGCCGGACAGAGCGGCCGCCTTGAACTCGCCGACTGGATCGCTTCAAAGGAGAATCCGCTAACCGCCCGCGTCTTTGTCAATCGCGTCTGGCACTGGATGTTCGGGAATGGGCTCGTGCGCACGACCGATAACTTTGGCACGACGGGTGAGGCGCCTTCCCATCCCGAGTTGCTCGACTGGCTCGCGGTGCGGTTCATGGAGGAAGGGTGGTCAGTGAAAAAACTTGTCCGCGAACTCGCCCTGACAAACGCCTATCAACGCGCGGCGCCCGGTGATGAAACGCCTTGGTTGAACGTCGATCCCGAGAACCGCCTCTTCTCCCGCGCCCCCCGTCGCAGGCTCGAGGCAGAGGCGATGCGTGATGCGATCCTCGTGGCGAGCGGACGTCTCGATCCCGCAGCGGGTGGACCGACGATCCGGCCCGCCGCGTCGAATGATTACAGCTACGAGCAGGACAGTCTCCGCCGCAGCCTCTACCTGCCCGCCTTGCGGAATTCCCTGCCCGAATTTCTCGAGGCCTTCAGCCTCGCCGACCCGAGCCGGACGACAGGACGGCGCGATCTCGGTACGGTCGCACCGCAGGCCTTGCTCATGCTGAACCATCCTTTCGTCCTCGCGGAAGCCGAGCATGCCGCGAAACGGATTCATGCCGAAGGCACCTGCAACGAATCCCGTCTCGAACTCGCAACCTACCGCGTCCTTGGGCGCGCCCCGCTCGAGAGCGAGCGGACTCTCGTCTCCAGTCTCCTCGCCGCGACGCCGGCGGGCGGGGAGGAGGAAGCGTGGAGCACGATCGTGCAGGGACTCTTCGCCAGCCTCGATTTCCGCTACCTCGAATAGAACGATCGCCATGAACCGACGACACGCGCTCCAATCGCTCTCCTGTGGCTTCGGCGGCCTCGCCCTGGCCGCCCTCGCGGGGAAGGTCTCGGCCAGTCCGCTCGGTCCGCGCCTGCCCTTGATTCCGGCCCGGGCCAAGCGGGTCATTTTCCTCTTCATGCAGGGCGGGCCGAGCCATGTCGATACCTTCGATCACAAACCCGAATTGATCCGTCGCGACGGCGAGATGGCCGATTTCTTCGACGCCCGTAAAATCGCCAATTCGGGCAAGAACGCGGCCACGGCCCACCGGCTGATGGCTCCGAAGTGGGAGTTCTCTCCCCATGGGCAATGCGGGCGTCAGGTCTCGTCGCTTTTTCCCGAAGTGGCGCGCCACGTTGATGATCTCTGTTTCATCCACTCGATGCACACCGAGGGGATCGCCCATGGGCCGGCCACGCTCTTTCTCCACACCGGCACGACGAATTTCATCCGGCCATCCATGGGATCGTGGGTCACCTATGGGCTCGGCAGCGAGAGCGAAAACCTTCCCGGCTTCATCACGATCGGTCCCTCAACCGGGAACGGTGGCGCGCGCAACTACGGCAGCGCCTTCCTGCCACCGGTCTATCAGGGCACCCCGCTGGGCCGGGCTGATGCTCCCGCCTCCCAGGCGGCGATCCGCAACATTGGCAATCCGAGCCTGACCGATGCGCAACGGCGTGGCCGCTTCGACTTCATTCAGGCGCTCAACGAAGCCCAGCGGGCGAAACGACCCGGTGATGCCGAGTTCGAGGCAGCGATCGAATCCTACGAACTCGCCTGGCGGCTCCAAAGCCACGCCCCTGAGGTCACTGATCTCTCGAAAGAGAATGCGGCGACTCTGGACCTCTACGGCATCCGAGATGGGGCCCCGACCGAGGATTTCGGACGGAAATGCCTCCTCGCTCGCAGGCTTTGCGAGGCCGGCGTCCGCTTTGTGCAGGTGACCTACGGTGACAACACCGCCAATCCGGCGTGGGACCAGCATTCGAATCTCCCCAAACACGCCGATCATGCCCTCGCGGTGGATCGTCCGGTGGCGGGACTGCTCGAAGATCTGCGGCAGCGCGGACTTCTCGACGACACCATCGTCTGGTTTGGCGGGGAGTTCGGACGCACGCCTTACGCCCAGGGCAACGGCACGGGACGGGACCACAATCCGAAGGGTTTCACGACCTGGCTCGCGGGCGGGGGATTCAAGCCCGGTTTTGCCCATGGGGCGACCGACGAGTTTGGTTTCATGGCCGTGGAGAACAAGGTCCACATGCACGATCTCCACGCGACGATTCTCCACCAACTCGGACTCGACCACAAGAAACTGACCTACCGCTTCGACGGCCGCGATTTCCGGCTGACGGATGTGCATGGGGAGGTGGTGAGGGAACTCTTGACGTAATCCTTCATACTCATACTCATACTCTTACCTCCTACTCATACTCATACTCATACTCAGCGGCGGCCTAGGGACGTCCGATTTTGAGTAAGAGTATGAGTAGGAGGTAAGAGTAGGAGTTGTACTCAGCGTGGGCCTAGGGACGTCCGGTTTTGAGTAAGAGTATGAGTAGGAGGTAAGAGTAGGAGTTGTGCTGAGCGGGGGCCTAGGGACGTCCGGTTTTGAGAAGGAGTATGAGGTAAGAGTAGGGGTATGAGATTTTGAAGGGCAATTCGTCTTCTGGAAATAGCGCTTGAAAGGATCAGGTGAAGGGATGAATTGTTTCAAATGAAGGAATCGAAAAAGGGCCCCGAAAGTCGCGTTGCCGAGGCCCCCATTTCATACCGGGCGGGGCATTTGGTGCGGGATTCGCTCCGTGGGGCGATTCCGGCGGCGACGGTGATCGCGCGGCTGAAGGGCGGGCTGCTTTTCCGCGAACTGGAAGAGCTCCGCGACCTTCTCGATCTGCCCATGGATCGTTTGTCGGCTCATCTCGGGATCTCGCGCGCTACCCTGCATCGCCGCAAGGTGGCGGGGCGGCTCGATACCGGGGAATCCGACCGGATCTTTCGCTACGCCCGCCTCCTCGGGCTCGCGGTCTCGACGATGGAGTCGCTCGGTGCCGCGCGCGCCTGGCTGGCGGCTCCGCAGGTCGGCCTCGGAGGTGAATCGCCCCTAGCCTATGCCGAGACCGAAGTCGGCGCCCGAGAGGTCGAGGATCTCCTCGGCCGCATCGAATACGGCGTGCTTGTATGAAGCAAAAGACTTGGCGGATCGTGAAGGCAAAGTATGCCGCCACCGCCTTCTCCGGAGAAGAGGCGGCGAAGGTGGGGGGCAGGTGGAACTCGCGGGGGCACTGGGTCGTTTACACCAGTGGCAGCCTCTCCCTCGCCGCGCTCGAGATGCTCGTCCATCTCAATCCGCCGGTGAGCTTCCGCTGGGTCGCGATGCCGTGCGAATTCGACGAGAACCTCGTCGAGAGAATCAAAATTGTCGCGCTGCCCAAAACGTGGCGGCAGTATCCGGCTCCGGGTTCGATCCGCGCGATCGGCGATGCCTGGCTGAAGGAGGCGCGGTCCGCGGTCCTCGCCGTGCCGAGTGTGATCGTGCCGCGGGAGTGGAACTATCTCCTCAATCCCGCCCATCCCGACTTCGGACGCCTCGCCGTCGGAGAGCCCGAGCCGTTCGCCTTCGACGAGAGGCTGCCGGGCATGGTCTGACCGGACCACGGAACTTCCCCCCGGCTCCGGGGTTTCTCCGCCGCCTCATGAATCCCTGGTCCCTTCTCTTCGCCCTCGCCGTTTCCGGACTCTCCGCCGTCCACGCCGCCCCTGACAAACGCCCCAACGTGATCGTCTTTCTCGTCGATGACATGGGTTGGATGGATTGCGAACCCTATGGTTCCCGCTACTACGAGACGCCGAACATGAGCCGTCTCGCCGCCCAGTCGATGCGTTTCACCCAGGCCTATTCGGTTCCGCTCTGTTCACCGACAAGGGCGACGATCCAGACGGGACAATACTCCGCGCGCCACGGCATCACTTCGGCCTCGGGGCATCAGCCCGCTGCAGAGGAGGGGGCCTCCCGCTATCCTGACAAATCCGCACCGTCGAGCCGTTTCCTTTATCCCATCAGCAGGAACTACCTTGATCCCGGGCTCGTCACCCTCGCCGAGGTGTTGAAGGGGGAGGGTTACCGGACCGGTCATTTCGGAAAATGGCATCTCGGGATCGCCCCCGAGCATCGGCCAGATCAGCACGGCTACGAGACGAGCTGGTTCTGTGTGCCCGATCCCGGACCGCCGAGCTATTTCTCTCCCTACGGAGTCCAGACCGAAGGACGTCCGGCCGGCAAAACAAAGATCGGTACCATCACCGACGGTCCCGACGGCGAATACATCACCGACCGGCTCACCGACGAGGTCCTCAAGTTTCTCGAGGTCCATCGCGAGGAACCCTTCTTCCTGAACCTCTGCCAATACGGACTCCACGGTCCATGGGGGCACAAGGAAGCCTATACCGCGGAGTTCACGAAGAAGACCGATCCCCGCGGCGAGCAGCGCAATCCGATCATGGCTTCGATGATCCGGAGCGTCGATGAAAGCCTCGGACGCGTCCTCGACAAGCTCGACGAACTCGGCCTCGCCGACGAGACCCTTTTCCTTTTCACCTCCGACAACGGTGGCAACGTCCATAGCAATCGCGCGGACGACCTCAAGACCGCGAACCTGAAGCCGGAGAATCCCAAGAACGCCGCCATTGAGGAGTGGCGCAGGTGGGCTGGCGGCGAAGGGCCGACGAACAACGCTCCCCTCCGCGAGGGCAAGGGGCGCATCTACGAGGGCGGGCAGCGCGTGCCGTTGATGATCCGCTGGCCCGGTCGTGTCGCCCCGGGCTCGACGAGTGACGAGGTCGTCGCCGCGATCGATTATTTTCCCACCATCCTCGATGCGGTTGGCACGCCCCGCCCGGTGGGGCAGGTCGTCGATGGGGTTTCCCTCCTGCCGGTGTTGGAGGGCAAGGGCTCGATCGAGCGCGAGGCGGTCTTCACCTGGTTTCCCCACCTCATCCCGGCGGTCTCGGTGCGGGCCGGTGACTGGAAACTGATCTATCGCTGGGAGCCCCACCGCGAGTATCCCGAGACCCGCGAGCTCTACAATCTCAAAAATGACCTGGGCGAAACCCGCAATCTTGCAACGGCGCATCCTGACCAAGTCGCCAAACTGGAGAAATTGATCGAACGATTCATCGCCGAAACCGGTGCGAACGCGCCCATTCCCAATCCCGTCTGGAAGGAGCCCGGACCGACCAAGTTATCGGTTGCGAAAAAGACGAGCGACGGGCTCGTGCCGCGGCTGGCGACTCTCGCGATCGTCCCCGGAGCCCTTGAAGTCACCGGCACCGGGGCGCGTCCTTTCCTCGGGACCGCGCAGGCCCGGTTCTCTGGTCCGTTGAAGGTGCGGATCGAGATGAAGGCCTCAGGGGGCGGGGGCGGACAGGTGCAGTGGCGAACCGACGAGCAGGGGGATTTCCCCAAAGGGGGGCAGGTCCTCGACTACACCCTGTCGGCTTCAGACGACTGGCAGGAAATTTCCCTCGACCTCCCCGTTGAAGGGAGGGCGGGAACGATCCGTCTCTACCTCCCGTCCACCAAGGGCAAAATGGTCGCGATACGCAGTTATCGCATTGAGGGGAGCGACGGGAGCGTCAAGGAATGGAGGTTCGGGGAGTGAAAGGGCGTCCGGCTTCTTTCTCCTCGCATCCCCTGACCGGGCGTGTCACGTTGAGGGCTTTCACTACGCTGATGGTTTCCCGGATCGCTTTTCTCTTTTTCCTGCTTTCGGCGAAGGCAGGCTGCTATGCGGAGGAAGTGTCGATTCCCCGTGAATGCCTCCAGGTCATCGCTGTCGTGACTCCAGCATGGGATTCGCCCACCGGCATTCTGTGGCGTTTGGAGAAGAATGTAGCTTCATGGGATGTGGTTGGGGACGATACCGAGGTCACAGTGGGGCTTCGGGGACTCGGAATCGGGCGAGGACTTCATCCTGATGGGCTCCAGGGACCGATCAAAGCGGAGGGAGACAAACGCGCTCCCGCCGGCGTCTTCGCGATCGAGTCGGCCTTCGGCACGAAGGACCGCCAATCGCCGCACTTTCCTTATCTGCGGACGACGGACGCCGACCGCTGGATCGACGATCCGGGATCCTCACACTACAATCAATGGGTGCGATGGGACGATCCGGGCATCCGTCAGGACTGGCGCTCGGCGGAGATCCTGAGGCGTCCCGACGGGCTCTACGATCTCGCCTTGGTTGTGGGTCACAACCGCGGACCGGTGGTGAAAGGGGGGGGAAGTGCCATCTTCCTGCATCGATGGTCCGCTCCGGGGCGCTCCACGATCGGATGCACGGCGATGGACCCGCGGCACTTGCGGGAGCTTTTCGAATCGCTCGACAAGGCAAAGCGCCCCGTGTTGGTGCAGGCTCCGCGCGAGTTGCTGCCCCGTCTGGCCTTGCCGAATGATCTGCTCGTCGTGCTCGAATCCCTTGCCGCCCGATGAACGTGGAGGCAAAATCGAGACGCGTTTGGCGAGTCGGTCTGGCCCTGGCCTGTCTGATCGCCTGGGGAGTGGCGATGCGAGAATCGGCATCGCGACGCCCTGAAATCGAGAGTGGCGAACTGAAAACCGGAGAACCCATGGCGGTTTTGTCAGGATTCGAGCCGGTCATGAGCCGGATTTCGTCTGGGTCTCCCGCTCCGTCGGTCCATTCGGCGACGGCGGTGGAGTTGCCGGACGGCACGATCCGCGCCTACTGGTTCGGGGGCTCGCGCGAAGGGGCCTCTGATGTGGCCATCTGGAGCCCGGCACTCCGCGGGGCCGCGTGGTCGGACCCGTTGAAGGTGGTGGACCGTCATCAGGTCTCGCGAGGGACGCGTCGCCTCGTGCGCAAGCTGGGAAACCCCGTCGCTCATGTGGAAGCAGACGGACGCGTGACCCTCTTTGTCGTGAGTGTTTCATTGGGAGGGTGGAGCGGCAGCTCGGTCAATCGAATTGTCCTAAACCCGGGCGGCGACGAGGTCGTCTCGATGAACCGCTTGGTCGCGTCTCCGATCTTGAATCTCGGGACCTTGGTACGTGGTGCGGCTCTGGAGGGAGCTACGGGTGAGGTGCTTTTGCCCGCCTACCATGAGACGATCAAGAAATTTCCGCAGCTGCTGCGGATCGGGCGCGAAGGAAAGGTGCTGACGCGGAGTGGGCCGGCGGTGCGAGGGGATTTGTTCCAGCCCTGGATGCTGGGATCGCACGAGGTGGGTTGGGATCTTTTCCTGCGCCGCGGCGAGGGCAAGGAGTCGAAGGTCTATCACTCGCATGCCCGCGCAAAAGACTGGTCCGATCCCATAGCGATCCCCGTGGCGAATCCGAATTCCGGGATCAGCGCACTGCGTCTCGCCGAGGGGGCGTTGCTCCTCGCCGCGAACCCCGATCCCGATTCGAGGGAGAATCTCGAGCTGCTCCGCGCGGTGACGCCGTCGGGCCCTTGGGAAACGGTTTTCACGGTGAATACCTCCGGGCGCGAGGAAGACGAACTCGATTTCCGGCGGGTCGAATATTCTTATCCGTGGTTGATGACTGATCGTGAGGGCGTGGTGCATCTTTTTTACACTTGGAACCGCCGCGAGATTCGGCATTGGCGCATCGGTCAGGATGACCTGGCGGGCGGGAAAGGCGGGCCACAAGGATGACGCCGGGGGCTCTTATCGTTTCGGACCTTGCCCATGTGCTCCTGCTCGTGACGATGCTGGCGGCTCTGGGAAGGAAGCTTGCGGGTGATCGCTTCGGTCGCCGTCGCGGCATGTGGGTCGGTTTCGCGTTGGGCGCGGGTCTCTCGCTTCTGCCGGGGGAATGGAATCCGGCATTCTATTCCCGGGCCATCGTCGGGGATCCGGGGGCGCTGGGATGGGTCCTGCTGCTGAATTGGCTTTCGTGGACGGTGCGGGAGCGGTCGCTGCTCTCGCCCCGTGAACTTCGCTTCCTCGCGATGGCGGCCCTCGCCGGCGCGATCCTGATCTATCCCGCCTCGCTCGGCGTGCCGGGAGCCCCTGATTTTTACCGGGCCGACTTCGGTGGTTTCGCCCTGCCGACGGCGATGATGGGTCTCGGCCTGATCGGCCTCTGGCGCGGGTTCTTCGTGGCGGCGGCGGCGGCGATTTCCGGTTTGCTTCTTTATGGACTCGATCTCCACGAGTCGGCGAATCTCTGGGATTGCCTGATCGATTTTCCCTCGGTGGTGGTCTCGGTCGTGATCCTCGTGAAAGGGGCGATTCAGCGGCACCATCGACCTTCCTTCGGTGATGTGCAGGCCGGTGGCGGTGGTTAGGAAGTTGCCCTCGAAGGTGCCGGAGTGCATCGCGAAGCGGAGCCATTTCCCTTGGGCGGCGGACCATACCCTCTTTTGCTGGAGTGGCGGGGATGGGTCAAGAGGCACCGGCGATCAGGTGAAAGTGTTCCCTTGCCGCGCGTCGGGTCCGCGCGTCTAGTGGTGTCAGGGAGAAGCCAATGAGTTACCACCGGCCGTTTGGTACGCCACATCCTCTGGGCGCGCACCTCGAAAGCGGGGGAGCGAATTTCAGCGTCTTCTCGCGGTCGGCGACCGGCGTTGAGATCCTCTTTTTCGACGACGGCGAGGACCGCGTGCCTAGCCGGAGCGTCACGCTCGATCCGGCAATTCAGCGGACCTATCATTATTGGCACGCCTTTGTCCCGGAGGTGAAGGCCGGGCAACTCTACGCCTACCGGATGTCGGGTCCCTTCGACCCGGCGCGGGGAATGCGTTTTGATCCCTCGAAATCGCTCCTCGATCCCTACGGAAAAAGCGTGGTGATTCCGCGTGGCTACGACCGGCTCGCGTCCTCGGTCTATGGGGAGAGCCTCACGCCGTCAATGAAGAGTGTCGTGGTCGACCCGAAGGATTACGATTGGGAAGATGATGTGCCGCCTCGCCGTCCCTCGTCGCGCACGGTGATCTACGAGGCGCATGTCAGGGGCATGACCCAACACCCCAGCTCTGGCGTGGCAGCGTCGAAACGCGGCACCTACGCGGGGTTGATCGAGAAGATTCCCTATCTCAAGGATCTCGGGATCACGGCGGTGGAGTTGTTGCCGGTCTTCGCCTTCGACGCGCAGGATGCCCCGCGCGGTCGGACGAATTACTGGGGCTACGCGCCGGTCTCGTTTTTCGCCCCGCATCCGGCCTACAGCTCGGATCCCGATCCGCTCGGGCCGATAAATGAATTCCGCGACCTCGTGAAGGCGATGCACCGGGCGGGGATCGAGGTGATCCTCGACGTGGT
>DGXY01000072.1:0-8700 GCA_002396885.1 Akkermansiaceae bacterium UBA5020 | reverse complement strand
GGTGATCCTCGACGTGGTCTACAATCACACCGCCGAAGGCGGGGCCGATGGTCCGACGCTGGGACTGCGGGGCATCGAAAATTCGGCCTACTACATCCACGGGCGCGATCATTCGCAGTATGCGAACTACAGCGGCACCGGCAACACGCTCCACGCGAATCATCCGGTGGTGCGGCGGCTCATCGTCGACAGTCTGCGCTTCTGGGTGGATGAGATGCACGTCGACGGGTTCCGCTTTGACCTCGCCTCGATTCTCGCGCGCGATGCGAGGGGCAACGTGCTGCCGAATCCGCCGGTGCTGTGGGATATTGAAACCGATCCTTCACTAGCCGGAGTGAAGCTGATCGCGGAGGCCTGGGATGCGGCGGGGCTTTATCAGGTCGGAAGTTTTGTCGGGGACAGTTGGAAAGAGTGGAACGGCCACTTCCGCGACGATCTGCGTGATTTTTTCCGCGGGGTGCCAGGTTCGGTGCGACGGGTCGCCGACCGCATGCTCGGCAGCCCTGAACTCTACGGTCATAAAGAGCGCGAGGCCGAGCAGAGCGTGAATTTCGTGACCTGCCACGACGGATTCACCCTCAATGATCTCGTTTCCTACAACGAAAAGCACAACGAAGAAAACGGGGAGGAGAATCGCGATGGGACGGATGACAATCGCAGTTGGAACTGCGGGGTGGAGGGACCGACCCATGATCCGGCGATCGAAGCCCTGCGCCACCGGCAGGTGAAGAATTTCCTTTCGGTGACCCTGCTTTCACTCGGGGTCCCCATGATCCTGATGGGCGATGAGATGCGTCGGACTCAAGGGGGCAACAACAATGCTTATTGCCAGGACGACGAGACGAGTTGGCTCGACTGGGGACTGCTGGAAAAATACAGCGACCTGCATCGCTTCGTAAAGCTGCTCACTTCCCGTCGCCAGCAGCGCGATCTGGGGCGGGAGCGGCAGTGTCTCAGCGAGCTGGTCCGCGAGGCCGACATCGTCTGGCACGGAGTGCGCTGCGGCCACCCTGACTGGAGCGACGAATCGCACACTCTCGCGTTCACCGCCGAGTTGCGGCAGCAGCGGATGCGTTTCCACTATCTGATGAACGCCCACCACGAGGCGCTCGACTTCGAGCTGCCTTGTTCGGCCGGGGGCGTTTGGCGGCGTTGGATCGACACGGCCCAGGCTTCACCGCTGGACATCATGCCTTGGACCGAGGCTCCGGTATTCCAAGGAACCCGCTACCGGGTCGGGGCTCACTCGGTGGTGGCGCTTTATGCGACGATCGGGGAAGGTGAAGGGGAGGGGACGGGTGGCGAGGTTCCTCCTGTGAAGGCTTGACCATCGCGCGTTGAAACGCCCCTCGGTGGCTTACGCGACGGTCTGCCCGTTGAGGACCTGGCTACGCATCCTCTCGGCCCAGTGCCCACGCTGATCGAGTCCAGCGCAAATCTTTTGACGCGGGGCACCTCCCCGCGACAGTAGGCGGTGCCGATTTACCTACTTCTCCCGTTCTCCGCCGCTATCGTCTACGCGCTCGGGTCGATCTCGATCAAGCGCGCCCTCAGCGATGGAGTCGTCGTGGGGCAGTCCTTCCACCTTTCCAATGTCGTCCTTGGTCTCGTCTTTCTGCCGCTCTTTTTTCTGGGGCTTGCGAAAATCGACTGGGCGATCGTATGGAAGCCGGTCGCAATGGGCACGGCCTTTTTCATCGGGCATTGGCTCACGTTCGGGGCGATCCGGCGCGGCGATGTCTCGCTCGTGACGCCCCTGATGGGGACGAAGGTGGTCTTTGTCGCCCTCGGGGTCGTGGTCCTCTCGGGAGTGATGCCGAGCCCATCCCTCTGGATCGCGGCCCTTCTCACGACGCTGGGCATCTTCGTGATGGGGCTCGGCGATCTCAAGAGCGGGAGCCGGCTCGCCTTCACGATCGGGGTGACGCTCGCGAGCGCGCTCGTCTTCGGCGTCAGCGACGTGTTCGTCGCGACGTGGGCGCGTGGATTCGGGGCGATGCCGTTCCTCGCGGTCGGTTCGGCCACGGTCGCGGTGTGGAGCCTCGTGATGTGGCTTTGTCAGGGCAGGCCGGTCTTTTTTCCGAAAGGCCCGGGCAGTGGCTGGGCTTGGGCCGGTGCAATCTTCATCGCGGTGCAGGCGATGGTGATGGGGATCGGGCTCGCCCTCTTCGACGATGCCACGGGGATCAACATCGTTTATGCCTCGCGTGGACTCTGGGTCATTGCCCTCGTCGTGATCTTCGGGAAATGGCTGGGCAACCGTGAGCACCGCGACCAGGGCAGGGGATTCCTCTGGCGGATCGCGGGGACCTTGCTGTTGAGTGTGGCCATCGTCATCGCGGTGATGGACCGGGCGCGTGTCCTCGCCGAGCTTGCCCCTTGAAGGGCGGGCTGATGCCGCTAAGCTTTGCTCCGTTTTCCCATGACACCCTCCGGACTTCCCTCGACCATCGGCATGATCGCCGGAAACGGCCTCTACCCGGGCATATTCGCGCGCGCGGCGCGCCGGGCAGGAACGGCGAACCTGGTCGCGGCGGCCTTCATCGATGAGACCGATCCCGTCCTCGGTGATCTCGTCGACCATCTCGAGTGGATGCGTGTCGGCCAGCTTGGAAAGATGATCAAATTTTTCAAAAGCCACGGCGTAACTCGAGTCGTCATGGTCGGTCAGATCGAACCGAAGAATCTCTTCGACCTCCGTCCTGATCTGCGGCTCCTGAAAATGTTAAGCCGGCTGAAACAGCGCAATGCCGAGAGCCTCTTCGCCGGGATCGCGGGCGAGCTCGAGGCCGACGGCATCCTCCTGCTGCCGGCCACGACCTTTCTCGATGATCTCCTGCCCGGTCCCGGCCACGTCTGCGGTCCGGCCCTCGGAGCCCGCCAGGAAGAGGACGCCGCCTACGGGTTCCGTATCGCCAAGGAGGTGAGCCGCCTCGATATCGGCCAGACAGTCGTCGTGAAGAAAGGGACGGTGCTCGCGGTCGAGGCCTTCGAGGGCACGAACGAAGCGATCAAGCGCGGCGGGGCCATGGGAAGGGGCGAGGCTATGATGGTGAAGGTCTCTAAACCGAAACAGGACTTCCGTTTTGATGTTCCGGTCGTCGGTCCGGCCACGATCGAGACGGCAGCCGCCTCGGGGGTGAATGCCATCGTCGTCGAAGCGGGATCGACCCTGCTCCTCGGCAAGGATGACATTTTCAGGCTCTGCAAGGAGAAGAAAGTCAGCCTGGTGGCCCGGGCCGACGCATGAGGCACGCTCGATCGGGTGGAAATCTTGAATAGAGGTTGAGGACTTTCTGGCTGGCGATACCTTCCGCCTCGTAACCGACGCGGAAGTTTTCCGCCTTCTTTCATCAAAACCCCATGTCTTCCGTTACCAAACAAGCACATTCGTGGCTCGAAGGGCTCGTTGCTTACGATCCCGGCAAACCGATTGAGGAAACCGCCCGCGAGCAGGGCCTCGATCCCTCCGACATCATCAAGCTGGCTTCGAATGAGAATCCGCTTGGTCCCTCGCCGAAGGCGGTCGAGGCGATGAAGGAAGCGGCCGAGAGCGTCCACATCTATCCGGATGGAGGGGGATACAAGTTGCGAAGCGCGATTGCCGAGAAGTTCGGTTTTGACCGCGAGAACGTCGTCATCAGCAACGGCTCGAACGAAATCATCGAGTTGATCGGCCACGGGTTCCTCAGTCCCGGCGACGAGGTGATCGCGGCGAAGCACGCCTTTGTCGTCTACAAGCTCATGGCGACGCTTTTCGGGGCGGACACGATCGAGGTCGAGGACCCCGGGTTTGTCCACGATCTCGAGGCGATGGCTGCGGCGATCACGCCCCGGACCCGGATGATTTTCATCGCCAATCCGAACAATCCGACCGGCACGATGGTCGATCAGGCCGCGATCGACCGGTTCATGTCGCAAGTGCCCGACCACGTCGTCGTCATCTTCGATGAGGCCTATTACGAGTTCGTCCCCGACGCGCCGGATACCCTGAAATACATCCGCGAGGGGCGCAACGTCGTCGTCATGCGTACCTTCTCGAAGATCCAGGGCCTCGCCGGGCTCCGCATCGGATTCGGCCTCACCACCCCGGAGATCGCTCAGGTGCTGCAAAAGTGCCGCCAGCCCTTCAACACGAATTCGATCGCCCAAGCCGGGGCCATCGCCGGACTCATCGACGAGGATCACCAGCGCAAAACCCGCGAACTGAATGACCTCGGGCGCGCCTTTTTCGAGACTTCCTTTGCCGCGATGGGCCTTGAGTATGTGCCAAGCCACGCCAATTTCGTGCTCGTCAAAGTTGGCGACGGCGACGGCGTCTTCAAGGCCATGCTGAAACGCGGCGTCATCATCCGGGCGATGAGCAGCTACAAGCTCCCCGAGTGGGTTCGCATCTCGGTGGGCACGATGCCTCAGAACGAACGTTGCATCGCCACGCTCAAGGAGGTGCTGGCCTCCTCATGACCAAACACGAATGGCGTGAGCGCGACGAGGAGGGGGAAATCACCTACTTCCGTGCGATTCATCACGCGGGTCGGTGGCAGTATTACTCCACCAAGAAAACCGATCTCGAGTGGAACGCGCACGAGTGCCTCCCGCTCGCGGCGATGGAGACCTTGCGTGAAGTGCTCTGGAACAAACACCAGCGCCGCCGCCTGCCCTTGAAGCAATTCGAGCAGGTGGATCTTTTGCTGGAGAGACTTCGGAGTGAAGCCGAGGCGGCCGAGGGAGAAGTGGCCCCTGACTAGCCCGAACGGGTCAGAGGAGGGGGCGTTATCGTGGGTCATTCGGAAGTGCAACCTTTTCGGCTCTCCGGGTTATCCTCACTTTGTAACTCCATCCCGATGAAGCCGCGCCATCTTGCCCAAGTCCTTCTTGCCGTCTCCCTTTTGCCTGTCGGTTCCTTCGCGGCGGAGACCAAGGAGGAAAAGTCTCAAGCCAAGGCGTTTGATATCGCCGGAGCTGCCGCGAAAGTCGATCAGTTGGTCGAGGCGACTCTGGCCAAGCAGGGACTAAAATCAAACGCGGAGATCGACGATCCGACCTTCGTCCGGCGGGCCTATCTCGACATCGCCGGACGTGTCCCGACGATCGAGGAGGCGGAGAATTTCCACGGTTCGGATTACCCGCGCAAGCGCCAGCAGCTCATCACCGACCTTCTCGAGAGCGAGGGGCACATGAGCCATGCCTACAACTTCTGGGCCGATGTGCTCCGCATCAATTCGGGACTCGGCGTCGGTGCCTCGCAGGCCGAGTCGGCCTACCAACTCTGGGTGAAGGAGTCGATCGAGTCGAACAAACCCTACGACCAGTTGGTGCGTGAGCTCGTCTCCGCCCGCGGCATGATCTGGGAGAACGGTGCGGTGGGTTACTACATCCGCGACCGCGGCATGCCGCTCGACAACATGTCGAACACCGTGCGGGTTTTCCTCGGCACCCGACTCGAGTGCGCCCAGTGCCACAATCATCCCTTCGATAAGTGGACGCAGATGGACTACTACCAGATGGCGGCCTTTTCCTACGGGATGGACGCGCGCCAGTATGATTCCCAGAATCGGCTCGCGCTCAGCAAAGCGCAGCGCGAGGAGCGAACCAAGATGCACGTGAAGATGACGGGCAACGAGAAGTTCCCCCAGATCGAGAACGAAGAGCGTCTCAAGCGTTTCACCGAGGATAAAAAGTACGCCACCTATCTCGAGCGTTTCAAGATGACGGACGAGCAGTTCCGTGCCCTCGCGAAAAAATCGATGGACGCCTATGCCGCTTATGAGCACAAAAACCGCGGCATCAGCAACGCGATCAACGAGATCTACAACCCCCTCCGTTATGTGAAAGCCTCCGAGGTCGAGAAGACCCTGAAGCTGCCGCACGACTACCAGTATGACGATGCCAAACCGAACGAAGCCGTCTCGGCTCGCACGATGTTCGGGAAAGAGATCGATCTCGCGAAGGTGGACGACTCCACCATCGATGCCTACGCCGCCTGGCTCACCTCGAAAGAGAACCCGACCTTCACCCGCGTCATCGCGAACCGGCTTTGGAAACGGGTCTTCGGTCACGGGGTCTTCGAGCCGGTCGATGAGCTCACCGATGTCACCCCGGTCTCGAACCCCGAGTTGCTCGCCTACCTCGAGGAACTGATGAAGACCCTCGATTTCGACATGCGGCGTTACCAGGAGGTGCTCTACAACACCAGGACCTATCAACGCGGAGCCAATTCTCAGGAGATGGTGCTGGGCGAGCCGTATTACTTTCAGGGCCCGCTCCTCCGCCGCATGAGCGCCGAACAGATCTGGGATTCCATCGTCGCGCTCGCCCTCCCTGAGGCCGACGGCTACCGTCCACGCATCGCCGATCAGGTCGCCTCGGTCGAGAAGGTGCGCCGCATCTACGACGCCCTCGAAAACCGCAGTGAAAAGGAGTATATCGCCATGGTCAAGGAAGTCGGGGAAGTCTTCGAGTCGGTGCGTCCCCGCGAGGAAAAGCTCCGCGCCGAGTCGGCCAAGGCCCTCGAATCCGGCGACAAGGAGCGCTTCCAGAAACTGCGCAATGATCTGAACGGAGTGAGGAACGAAACCCGCAAAGCGGTCGAGCGAATCGCCTACAAGAACGTGGGCGAAAAAGTGGACGGTCGCGACCTCCTCGCTGCGATGGGCATGTCCGAGATGGCGATGGGGGCCAACGGGGCGATGATGGATCCGGAAGGGGAGGGGGAGCGCGTCGTTCTCACCAAACTCCCCAAACCCGAGATGCCCGATCCGCCCGCGGGGATGGAGAAGAAGGTGCGGAAGGATTGGATCAACCGCCAGCGCAACGATTACAAGACCTACACGTCCCTCGTCAGTCAGATGGCTCGCGCCTCCGAACTCGAGTCACCCGCGCGACGGGGCCATTTCCTTCGTGAGTTCGGACAGTCCGATCGCGAGGTGATCGAGAATTCGGCCAACGCTGCCTCGGTGCCCCAGGCTCTGAATCTGCTCAATGGCCCGATGGTCGATGCCCTCACCAACCAATTCGCAGTTTTCGGGCGCCGTCTTTACGACGCGCAGGACACCGATGAAAAGATCCGCATGATCTTCCAAGGCATGCTCACCCGCGAGCCAAACGACCGCGAGATGGAGCTGGCCCGCGCCGAAGTCACCTCCAAAGGCGATGCGGGCTACGCCGGACTCGTCTGGACCCTCCTGAACACCCAGCAATTCATCTTCGTGCAATAAGCGTTCCTTCCCAAACCACACCGCCTCTGTCTCCCAGCTCAAAGACGTCATGAAAACCGCCTTCACATCCGATGAATGGAACCGCCGCCGCTTCCTCGAGGGAACTGCCAAGACCTTCCTCGGGGTCGGTGCCCTCGGCCTCACCACCCGTGGCCGGGCCGCCCTGGGTCCCGATCTCGGCATCGCCGAGCGGGCCGGTGCCGCGAAGCACGTCATCTACCTCTACATGAACGGGGGCATGACGCACCTCGATACCTTCGACACCAAGCCGGGGCACGAGAACCAAGGCGAGACGAAGACGATCAACACCTCCGTCGACGATATCAAGATTTCGGCGCTGCTTCCGCGCCTCGCCGCCCAAGCCGACAAGCTCGCGATCGTGAGATCGCTGACCTCGACCGCTGGTGCCCACGATCAGGGGAATTACCTGATGCACACCAGCTACGAGCAGCGCGCCACGATCCGCCACCCCGGAATCGGTGCCTGGGCGCTCAAGTTCAAAGGGCGGCTTAATCCGAACCTTCCGGGATCCGTCTACATCGGTTCCGACAGCCGCATCAACGGCGGGGGAGGGTTCTTCGAGCCCGAATACGAGCCTCTCGCGATCAACGACCCGCTCGGTGGACTGAAGAATTCGAAACTCCGCAGCGTGAAGCAGGAGGAGTTCGACCAGCGCCTCAGCCTCGCTCGTGAGTTCGACGCCGAGTTCCACCAGCGCTACAACGTCAAGCAGGTGCGGGCCTACACCCAGATGTATGACGATGCCGTCCGCATCATGCAGAGCCGGGATCTCCGGGCTTTCGACCTCAGTGGCGAAGACAAGATGACCCGCGAACGCTACGGCGACAATCCCTTCGGCCAGGGCTGCCTTCTCGCCCGACGTCTTATCGAGCACGATGTGCGTGCAGTCGAGGTCGGCTTCGGCGGGTGGGACATGCACAACAACGTCTTTGTCGCGGCTCCCGAACGATGCGAGGTGCTCGATCAGGGTATGTCGGCGCTGATCGACGACCTCGAGCGTCGCGGCAAACTCGAGGACACCCTCATCGTCCTCACCACCGAATTCGGCCGGACCCCGCGCATCAATCAGAACGCGGGACGCGACCACTACCCGAAGGCTTTCAGCTCCGTGCTCGTGGGCGGCGGCATCAAGGGCGGGATCGCCTACGGCAAGACCGACGAAGGCGCAGAGAACGTGATCGAAAATCCGGTGAAAATCCAGGATTTCAACGCCACGGTCGCCTATGCGCTCGGGCTGCCCCTCGATCAGGTGCTCTACAGCCCCAGCAAGCGTCCCTTCACCGTTGCCCACAAGGGCGAACCGGTGATGGATCTGTTTGCTTGATTGCCGAGGGGATTTCCCGAATCGACCTTTTCATGACACCCTGTCAGGTCTCTCACTCGAGAGGGTCCGACAGGGTGTTTCGTTTTGGGCGTGAGAGGGGATCGGAAGGAACGAAGGGGTTTGAACCGCAGGGTTAAA
>DGXY01000119.1:223972-235638 GCA_002396885.1 Akkermansiaceae bacterium UBA5020 | reverse complement strand
AGAGTAAAAAGGGGCCAGGAGCAAAAAGGGGTCAGGGAACGACTACCGAATTGAGACGCCTTCATTCGAATGTAAAGATCCGGTTGCGTCGATTCCCACGGACCATGACGTGGTGGGGCGCGCCTTCATATTCACTACGAACTTGCCGAGGCATAGGGGAGGGAAGCCTCGATGTTGGTCTCGGTCAAAACCGGAAATCGTTCCCTGACCCCTATTTCGCTACGATGTTGGGCTCGGTCAAAACCGGAAATCGTTCCCTGACCCTTATTTCCCCGCATGTATCCGACTACTTGGTGCCCTTATTCTTGCCTGCTTTGCGCATGGCTTTTTTGTCATCCTTGTTGGTGGGGGAATCCGGCTCGTTTTGCGCAGGCAGAAGTGCTTTGAACTTGGCCATGATTTCCTTGGATTCGGGATTCGCTGCCAGATTCTTGTGTTCCAGCGGATCGGTGCTGTGGTCGTAGAGTTCCTCGGCGCCATTCGCTTTGCCGCCATACCAGGTGTAACGGTAACGGCCATCGGTGAGGGAATGGTTGCTGAACTGGTAGGTGGTCAGGGTCGGATGATTCCACTCCATCTTCGGGTCCTTCAGCAAGGGCACAAAGCTGCGTCCTTCGTTCTCCGAATTGGGCGGGAGGTCGCACAATTCCACCAGCGTGGGATACATATCGAGCAGGTTGACGACGCCATCACATTTGACGCCGGCGGGAGTCATGCCCGGCACGCGGACCATGAGGGGCACGCGGCCAGACTCTTCCCAGAGGTCGGTTTTGCCGTATTTCGTCTTCTCGCCGAGATGCCACCCGTGATCGCCCCAAAGCATGAGGATGGTGTTGTCAGCATACTGGCTCTTCTTCAACGCATCGAACAGCACACCCAGGCAGTGGTCCACGTAGCTGACGTTTGCCAGGTAGGCGCGTTGCGCTTGCTTGTGCATGTTGGCTTTGTCGATCGCGTCAAACGAGCCGATCGAAGACTTGAACAGGCGTTTTCCATTTCCGTCCACGATGTCGTTGAGATCGTCGCGGAAGATTTCGACAGGTTTGATCTGCTCCAGCGGATAGAGGTCAAAAAACTGCTGTGGGACGAACCACGGCAAATGCGGCTTGGAGATGCCAAGGGCCATGAAGAACGGCTTACCGTCGAAATCGCGCTTGAGCTGATCGGCCGCCCATTGGCAGGCGACATAATCCTTGGTCTCTTCGACTGGTCCCTTGCAGGCTCCCCACCTCGCCACTTCCGTTTCCTCCCCTTTCTCTTGGCTCTTTTCTTCGGCCTTCTCGCCTAAAGCGGATGAAGGGGACTCTTCCCAGAGCATGCCTTTGTTGCCACCTCCGCCTTCAGCGAACTCTTGGAACGCCCATTGGCCCTCATCCATTCCCTCAGGCGTTGGGTGTTTGTGGAAGATCTTTCCGGTGGAAAGCGTGTGGTAGCCGTTCTGGGCGAAGTATTGAGGAAGGGTGACGACATCCTTGGCTTTGGGGGCCTTTTTGAGGTCTTGCGTATTGCCGTAAATGCCCGTCGTGGAGGGGCGTTTGCCGGTCAGGATCGCCGAGCGGCTCGGGCAGCAGACCGTGGACGCGCAATAGGCCTTGTTCATCACCATGGCCTGCTCTTTGGCGAGCCGGTCAAGGTTGGGCGTGATCGCCTGCGAGTTGCCGCCGAAACATCCGATCCAGTCGTTCAGGTCGTCAACGGCGATGAACAAGACATTGTAGGGCTTGGTGGGTTGGTCAGGTTTGTTTGGGCTCGTTTGTGCGAACGCGGCTGACGATAGCGAGAGAGTGGCGAGGAAGAGTATTGTTTTCATGAGGTAGTGGGAATGGTTTTGCACCGCGAGAGATTGGAAGGCCGCAGAGGATTTTCTGAAGTGCAGTTCTCTGCGGTCTTCCAATCGCTAAAACGTAAAACGGGCAAAACGTGGTCAGGGAACGATTACCGAATTAAGACGCCGTCATTGGAATATAAAGATCCGGTTGCGTCGATTCCCACGGGCCATGACGTGGTGGAGAGCGCCTTCATATTCAATACGGACTTGCCGAGGCACAGGGTAAGGAAGCCGCGATGTCGGTCTCGGTCAAAACTGGAAATCGTTCCCTGACCCCTATTTTCTAAAGATCCGGTTGCGTCGATTCCCACGGGCCATGACGTGGTGGAGAGCGCCTTCATATTCAATACGGACTTGCCAAGGCACAGGGTAAGGAAGCCGCGATGTCGGGCTCGGTCAAAACTGGAAATCGTCCCCTGACCCCTATTTTGTTTCCTATTCTCGGCTGGGGTTCATGCGGGTTCCCGCCCCGCTTGGAAATCACCATGCGACGCCGAATTCAGGCCCCGCATCGAGCATGCGCTGCACCATTCCCGGACTCGGCGCTGGCGGCCTTTCTTCACCCTCTCCAGCAGGATCCAATGTCTTCTCAAACCAACCTTCCATCCCAGCAGGGGTGAAGGTAGCGATCATCTTGGCGTGGCCTGATCCCGTATTGCGATAGGTGTGGGGAACCCCACGCGGTGCATGGACGAAATCTCCGGCCCGGACATCGACCGTCTTGCCCCCCACCTCGATCTCCAACTCCCCTTCCAAGAGATAGAAACACTCATCCTCTCGGAGATGGGTGTGTATTGGAGGTCCGCCGCCCGGCGGCACCAAGCACTCCACGATGAAACAGGAGCCACCGCTGGTTTCCCCCGTAATCAGAAAGCGGTAGCGGTCACCGCCGGGACCCCAAAATGATTTTCCTGAGCTGGCAGGAACGTGAGTGTCCGGATTCGTGTTCATCTTATTAGTAAAACGGGGTCAGTAAGACAGGGGTCAGGGACCGATTTTCGAGTTTAAACAGCTTCATTGGAACTTCTTCATCCACGCACGGATCTCAGGTGACATCGCCTTGCTGGGTCGTGCGGAAAGCTTCCGCACCTGGGCCGACACGTTGTCGCCGCTCCTCAGCCAGAGCCGCTCCGCAATCCATGATTGCCTCAGCGAGGTGCGTCGGCAAAGGGCCCACGCCACCGCGGCGCGGCGCAGATCTCCCCGTGGCAGCGCCATGAAATCCATGCTTCCGCCGCCACTCAAGCCGAAATGCCCCACCGCTTCAGAAATGATCGTTTCACCGTCCCGCCGGGCATGGTCCCTTGCTTGGTCGCTGCTGCGGAAAGCCTTCGCCACGGGCAACTCGCTCCCCTTGAGACCCTCCAGCTTTTCAAGGAGGGATTCCTTGAAGGATTCACTTCCCCAATACCACCCCTTCCTCAAAGTACTCTGCAGGGTCTGCCCTTCGATCTCGGACAAACCGCACGTCTCCGCGGCTTCGGCCTTCACTCGCTCTTCGAGACGTTCAACAAAATGTCTGCGATCCGCGGCTCGATCCTCGCATTGAAAGAGCGCGAGGCCCTCCGTTACCGCCATCCAGGGTTCTCGCGCTTTTGGGGCCACCGCATAGGCTGTCGCGAGACTGCTCCACGGATATTCGAGCAGCCCTCCGTAGGACTCCGAAGGCACCATCCGGGCACGGACCGGATTCAGATGGAGGTAATCGAGAAGCGTTCTCAGGTAAAGATCGCCGCCGCTTCCGCCAGGTTCGATGAGGACCGACTTGTAGCGGTCGCCGAAAAGGCGCCCCCATTCGCGGTGGCGGGAATTGAAGCGGCGTGTGTAGGTGTTCTGGAGCCACGCCATGCCTGCGACAAGGTTGGCGGAGGGCGTCTCGACGAGGAGGTGGTAATGATTCCCCATGAGAACCCACGCCCAGATCCGGAACCCGGAGCGCTCGCAGCACTCGCCGAGGGTCTTCAAGAAAAGCGCTTCATCGGCACCGTCGGGCGAGGCAAAGATCCGGTTGCGGCGATTCCCACGAGCCATGACGTGGTAGAGAGCACCATCATATTCAATACGGACTTGCCGTGGCATGGCGGAAGGACGCTGCGATGTTGGGCTTTGTCAAAACAGGAAATCGTTCCCTGACCCCATTCCTCATTCCCTGACCCCATTCCTGACCGAACCGCCGCGCCGTCGGCGCCTCAATTCACTCCGGAATCCGCCCGCTTCTCCAGAGGGAAAGGATCGGGTCCATCGAGAACGAGGCAGAGAGGACGTGGGGATGCGGATGAAAATCCGCAGAGTCGCCGAAGGTCTGCACGGCGGCGACGACGGCGAACCGTCCGTCAGGCAACTCGAGCCTGCGGATCAAACTCGTTGAGGAAGGCGAGAAACACGTCGATACGCGAGAGGTCCACGCGAGCCTAGTTCGCAGCGGCCACAAGGCACCGGATTTTTACTTGGACGAGATCCTCATCGGAACCCACTTTCCCGAGACCAACCATGCGACTCCTCTACCCTCTTCTCGCTTTAGCCTCCCTCGCCGGCGCCGCCGACATCGAACTTTCGCCCTCGGGTCCTCTCAAAACACCCCAAGCCGCTCTCGAGGCGGCGCGGGCAGCGAAGAAGCCAGTGCGCGTTCTCGTCGCAGACGGGACCTATGCGATGACCGGGCCCCTCACGCTCGGACCCGAAGATTCCGGGGTCACTTGGGAAACTGCGCCGGGCGCGAAACCCGTCTTCACCGGTGGCCGTGAACTCACCGGCTGGACCGAGGTGGAAAAGGGCCTCTGGAAGGCCCCGATCCCTGACGAGAACTGGAACTTCGAGCAGCTCTGGGTCAACGGCCGCCGCGCCGTCCGCGCGCGAACGCCAAATCATGGCTACCAACATCTCGACGGCTCGGTCGGCGCGGGGGTCTTTCCCGGACTCGATGCGAATTTCAATTTCCACGCCTTCACCCTCCACGAGCCCGAATACGATCTACTCAAGGCCATCCCGGCCGCCGAGCGCGACGGGGTCCTCATCACCGTTACGCACGCCTGGGCCGTCGGCCAGTGCCGGATCGAGGCACTCAACGATGATTTTCTCGCCGTGAAGATCAAGGGGAAGGCGAGTTATCCCTTCATCGAATTCGAGCCCGACCAGCGCTTCTGGATGGAAAACTTCCGCGCCGCCCTCGACGTTCCGGGTGAATGGTATCTCGATCGGGAGAAGGGCGAGGTGCTCTATCGCCCTCAAGAAGGGGAGACCATCGGGAAAACCACCTTCACCGCACCGGTCGCCGAGCGATTTGTCGTCGCAAAGGGCGTGAAGGATCTCGTCTTCCGCGGGATCGCCTTCCGTCACGGCCAATATCTTTATCCGTCCGAGGGACTCCACGACCGCCAGGCCGCGACCGGGCTCGGCGCGGCGCTGGAGTTCGAGGATTGCGCCAATATCCGCATCGAGAGCTGCGAGATCGGCCAGGTCGGCGAATACGGCGTCTATTTCAAAAACGGATGCTCCGATTCGACCCTGACCAAATCCCATCTCCACGACCTCGGTGGCGGCGGGGTGCGCATCGGTGAAACGGAACGACCGGAGGAAGGCCGCGTTTGCCGCAAGATCGTCGTCGACAACTGCATCCTCCAGCACGGCGGGAGGCTCCACCCGAGCGCCTGCGGCGTCGTCCTGACACACACCCAACACTGCGCCGTGACCCATTGCGACATCGGCGACTTCTATTACACCGGCGTCAGCGCGGGATGGAACTGGGGCTACGGCGACACCTCTTCCCGCGAGACGCTTGTCGAGAACAACCACATCCACCACCTCGGGTGGGCTTACCTCAGCGACATGGGCGGCTTCTACGGTCTCGGCGTCTCGCCCGGAACGATCATCCGTGGCAACCACGTCCACCACATTGCGAGCCACCGCTACGGCGGCTGGGGCCTCTACACCGACGAGGGCAGCACCGATGTGACGATGGAGAACAACCTCGTCCACGACACCTGGAACGCGGGCTTCCACCAGCACTACGGATTCTTCAACACGATCCGGAACAACATCTTCGCCTTCGGCCACACCGCGCAGATCCAGCGCAGCCGCAACGAGGCGCACCTCAGCTTCCGCTACGAGGGCAACCTCGTGGTGTGGGATCCCGCCTCGCCCCTCCTCGACGGCGGCGAGTGGAATTGGAAACTCTTCGACAAACCCGAGCGCGGCGATCCAAAGGACAGCCTCGTCTTCCGCCGCAACCTCTATTGGCGCACGGACGGAAAAATTCCCGACACCCTGACAAAAACCCATTTCACCTGGGACGATTGGCGCAAGATGGGACGCGACAATGGCTCGCTCTATGCAGACCCGGTCTTCGAGGATCTCGCGAAGCGCGACTTCCGCCTCAAGCCCGGCAGTCCGGCGGAGAAGATCGGCTTCAAATCCTGGGACCTCACCGTGGCCGGCGTGCGCAAGAACGACGTGGCGTGGCGCGATCTCGCCGCAAAAGGACACGACTACCCCACATGGGCGGCCGAGGCGAAACCCTGGCCTGCTCCCGACTACCGCATCGACCTCCAGACCTTCGAGCAGGTTCCCGTCGGAGCCATCGGGATCCGGAACGCCAAAAACGAGCCGCCGCGCGAACAAAAGCCGCTCGGCGAAGGTTTCACGGTCAGCGAAGAGGCCGCCTCGCCCATCCCGACGCCTGGCGGCGCCGTCTCGAAGCGTAGTCTCAAGGCTCAGGACAAACCAGGCCTCGTCCACAGCTACGATCCCGTGCTCGACATCCATCCGCGCTGGGCGGGTGGCACCTTCCGGATTGGCTTCGATCTGATGACCCGCGAGGGGGCCGACGGCTTCTTCGAGATCCGGGTGAAGGGTGGCGAATTCGCCGCCGGCCCCTACCTCCGCTGGCAAGGAGGCAAACTCGTCGCGAACAACACCGCGAGCGTCCCGCTCGGCGACCTTGCTCCGGGTGAATGGGTGCGGATCGAGATCCTCGCCAAAACCGGCGCGGGCCAATACACCGTCACCCTGACGAAACCAGACGGAACGAAGCGCGAATTCAAGGACCTGCCCTGCAAACCGACATGGAATGAGGCGAGCTACCTGCTCTTCACCGGACTCGGGACGAAGGACACCGCCTATTTCATCGACAATCTCAGCCTCGTTCCGGTCGAGATGGATCCCATCGCCCCATGAAACGCCGCACGTTCATCCAATCCTCTCTGGCGCTCGGTGCAGGCATCCTTCCCCGTCTCTCCATCGGTGGCGAACCCTTCCATCCCGACAGCGCGACCGCCATCGATCAGGCCCATACCGAGCTCTGGCGGCGCTTCGTCGATGAATACGGCATCCTCGTCGACTTCTGCGATCTCGAGGGCAAGGTGAACCTGCCCACCCCCGAGGAGTGCCGCGCCGGCAAACCGAACGCCCTCGGGTGGTTCCAGCCGATCGAGAATGGCGCGATGTTCAACGGTCTCTATCTCGACGCCGCGGTGAACCGCTGGCGTTCGACGAAATCCCGCGAGGATGCAGCCAAAGCACGCAGACTCATGGAGGGCCTCCTCCTCTTGAACTCCATCAGCGACGTGAAGGGGTTCGTAGGACGCGGCGTCAGCACCGATGGGCGTTCCCATTATCCGATGGGCTCCGACGACCAGACCGGACCGTGGTTCATCGGTCTCTGGCGCTATTACGATTCCGGCCTCGCCAGCGACGAGGAAAAAGACCGCCTCCGCAGGCACCTTGTCGAAACGACCGAGGCGATCGTTTCCCTCGGCTGGAACATGCCGGCCGAGGCGCCGTTCGGGAAACGCGGCACTTTCGAGGGATTCCACTTCGAGAAAGCGGTCCGGAAACTCTTCGTGATGAAGCTGATGGCCCGCGTCACCGGTGAGGCCTCGTGGGAGGAACGCTACCGCGCCGAACTCGGCGTCGCCGGAGGCGAACTCGCCCTGACCAAACGACAATACGCGACCGGCGGGATGAAATACCACTACGCCCCGACCCATGCCTGGACCTCGTGTGTCGCCGTCGGCGCCCTGCGCTGCCTCTGGGAAATGGAGGAGGATGCCGCGCTCAAGGCCGACTATGCCGCCGGACTCCTCGCCAGCGCTGTCCTCGCCGCGGAATGCCTGCCGCTCGCGGAGAAATTCGACCCCTCGAATCCCGCCACCTTCGACCAGGATTGGCGGACCGCGATGATGCCACTCTGGAAACCGCACACGACCGAGCAGGAGGCGGTCGATCTCGCCATCGCCCAGTTGAAGGCCTTCGGGAAGATCTCCCCGCGCCGCCACAGCGAGGCCGCCTTCATCCGTGAACCGTCCGCGGCGGCGTGGATCGTGTCGCTTTGTCCCGACACGGACGTGGTGAAGACTCACCTGCCAGCGATCGAGCGACTCTTGCGGCGATATGATTATGCCGACCTCTACTACGCGACCTTCTTCTGGGTCGAGTCGGTTTGGTGGCGGGTGAGGGATATCGGAGTCTGAGTCACACTCTTCAATTCACCGGACCGATCGAGAAACCCTGCGCATCAAAGCAGCTGATGCATGGGGGAATGGCACGATCAAGACCTGGGAGTGAGGCGTCCTCGCCGAGCCAGGTCGCAGCGACGGCTTGGTGACAGGTTCCACCGCGGAGGCCCTTACGAGCGGGCCGGAATCACCGCGTTGATGCAAATTCGGCACCTGACAGGAGCGGGTTCTTTTGACAAGCTGGTTTCCAATTTCATGAGAGCTCTTGCCGTTTCACTTCTCCTCTGCCTTCAGACGGCCACCGGTGCCGGGTCGGAGGTGGTGGTCATCAATGACGGAGAACCCGGAGTCATCATCGTCGTTCCGGACCAGTTCGCGAAGGCCTCCCAACTTCCCGCCTCACGCTTGACCCACGAGTCAGTCTCCGTGGCTCTCGCGGCAGTGGAACTCGCCGACTACCTCGGGAAGGCCGGTGGAAAGCGCCCTTCCCTTTTCGCGGAATCGGCCCCTGAAGCGCAACAGGGGAACCGCATATTTGTGGGACTTTGTCAGGCGACCATCCCGGTGGTGACGGATCCACTCCTTCCCGAGGAACTCTTGGTTCTGACCCGAGGCTCCGATCTTCACCTTGTCGGCGGCGATCTCGCTCCCGGAGAACGGCCCTGCCACGGAACGCTTTACGCAGTTTACGATTTTCTGGAGAAAGAAGTCGGGGTGCGTTGGCTTTTCCCGGGCGAACACGGCGAGGTGGTGCCCCAACACCGACGGCTTCTCCTTTCCGATCTGAACCGCCGCTACCAGCCTCCCGTTGCGAAACGAAAGGTCCGCAACGTAGCGGTTTCGAGGGAAGAGACCTTTAGGCCCTTATTGGAGAAATGGGGAATCCCCTTGGCCGATTGGAAAACCGCCCACGGTCCTGCCACCACAGGGCCGTGGTTCGTCCGTCAACGCCTCGGTGCCCGGATCGAACTCGATGGCGGGCATGCTTACGACGGCTGGTATGAGACCTACGGCAAGACGCACCCCGAATGGTTCGCCCTGCAACCGGACGGCACACGCCATCAGAAGGTGCCCCGCGAGCGCCTCTGCAAATCGAACCCGGCGCTCTGGGACGAAATCGCCCGCGTCCTTGTGGCCGAATTCAAAGCCAACCCGAAGAAGCTCACGGCCTCACTGGCACCCAACGATGGGGGTGCGAACAAGTTTTGTCTCTGCGATGCCTGCCGCAGCCTCGATCCTCCGGAAGCCCCCAAGCTGAGCAACGATTCCCAACTCGTCGATCCCGCCACGGGCCGCCCTTTTCCGGAATACCCCTCCCTGAGCGACCGGGTTTTCACCTTCTTCAACGAAGTCGCGAAACGGGTCCGGACGGAGATGCCGGATCGCGATCTCGTCTGCTACGCCTACTCGGTTTATCGCAGCGTGCCGGTCCGGGTGAAGTCACTCGAGCCAAATCTCATCGTCGGCTATGTCGGACTCAAACGGGATGAAATCGAAGCATGGGCCCGGATCGCTCCGCGTCTCTACATCCGGCCCAATGACCTCGGTCCCGCCATTGACCTCGGTTTGCCGCGCAATCATGCGGCCTGGTTCGCCGAGTCGGTGAGACACTGCGTCGATCATCGCGCGGTCGGGTTCGACTTCGACAATTGCCACGGAAACTGGAGCGCCCACGGACTCGACTATTACGTGCTCTGCAAGGCGCTTTGGGATCCGGATATCGATGTCGAAGCCACGATCGACGACTACTGCCGGGCCGCCTACGGTCCTGCCGCGGCGGTCATGCGAGAATATCACGATCTTCTTGCGAAGGTCAGTGAAGCGGTGCGCTCCGATCCTCAGCTCGTCGCACGATCCCCGCACGCGACCAGGCTCCGCCTTCATTACAACAAGGATGTCCTTGCTACGCTAGAACGCCTCCTCGCCAAGGCGAAGGCGATTCAGGGCGACGACCCCGGAATCGGGGCCCGCATCGCCATGGCGGACGGGGCCGTGGAGCATGCCCGTCTCGTCACCTCGTTATTGGAGGTGGCGCACGAGAAGGAGACGCCGGTTTTCGCGGAACGTCTCGACGCGGTCGAAGCGAATCTCCGAGGAAAGTTGCTCACGCCGGAGCTCGCCTCTCTGCACTCACACCGCTATCTCCGCATGGCGCTTTCGCATGCGGAGCGGGAGGTGGAATAGTCGGTCGAAATCAACCTGCCGGAAATTCACGCAATAAATGGTGACAATTTCGAAACGTCACTTGACCCATCGCGATGACTGCGTGGACAGTTGGCGATCGAAACACCCTCACCGAATATGCAAATCAACTTCGACAAAGCGCGCAAACTCATCAACGAACTGGAAGCCAAGCTCAACGACACTTCCGCCCATACCGCCAATGCGCGCAAGGCGCTGGATGAGTGGATCCAGAGCGGCGAAGCGGGCCTCCGCAAGAAGGGCGCCTCGGCGCTCAAGCAGGTTCGCAAACGCGCCGACAGCTTCACCAAGGCCTTGACCAAGCTGGAACAGAACCTGGCAACCTCTCTCGAGAAGATGTCTGATTCGCTGGAGGAGAAAGCTTCGAAAAAGAGTCCGAAGAAAGCCGCGGACAAAAAGACCTCGAAGAAACCGAAAGCGGCTGCCGCGAAGAAGGCCGGGAAAGCCGCTGCTCCGGTGGCCAAGAAGGCTGCCAAAAAAGCCGCAACCAAGAAGAAGACGTCCGCAAAAGGAGCTTGAGCCTTGAAAGGAAAGTGATTGCCCACAGAAGGCACGGAATTCCACGGAAAGATCAGGATTCCAAGGAATTCACGAGCATTTCCGTGCCTTCCGCGTGAATTCCGTGGGCCACCATTCCTCGAATTAGGTTGAGAAGGGACGCGCCAACGCGATTCCTCAATGCGCCTCGAGCCAGTTCGCCCCTGTCCCGGATTCCACCACAACGGGAACGGAGAGCGGAAGGGCACTCTTCATCGCCTCCTCGATCTTCGGAACGAGTTCGTCTTTCTCTTCACGGTGGAGGTCGAAGACGAGTTCATCGTGAACCTGCAATAGCATCCTCGTGTGGTAGCGCCCCTCATCGAGGAGCTTCGCGACGCGGACCATCGCGATCTTGATCATATCAGCAGCCGTCCCCTGGATGGGCGTGTTGATCGCGGTGCGCTCGGCGGCGGAGCGGATCATGCCGTTCTTGGAGTTGATGTCGCGGAGGTAGCGGCGGCGGCCGGTGAGGGTCTCGACGTAGCCGTCGCGCTGGGCTTGGGCGATCGTTTCATCCTGGAATCGCTTTACTCCGGGATACTGGCGGAAGTATTCGTCGATCACTTCCTGGGCGCCACCACGGGAGAGTTCGCCATTGAGCCGCTGCGAAAGACCGAAGGCGGAGATGCCGTAGATGATGCCGA
>DGXY01000119.1:217717-223803 GCA_002396885.1 Akkermansiaceae bacterium UBA5020 | reverse complement strand
AGATGCCGTAGATGATGCCGAAATTCACCATCTTCGCCGTGCGGCGCATGTCGGAGGTGACCCCGTCGAGTGGCACTCCGAAGACACGCGCGGCGGTCGCGGTGTGAATGTCCTCACCCGCCTGGAAGGCCTCGATCATCGCGGGATCAGCGCAGAGCGAAGCCATCACCCGCAACTCGATCTGCGAATAGTCGGCGGAAAGGATGACAAAATCCGCGCCGCGCGGCACGAAAGCTCGGCGGATCTCGCGTCCCTGCTCGGAACGGATCGGAATGTTCTGCAGGTTCGGATTGTTCGAGGCGAGGCGGCCGGTCGCGGTGAGGAGCTGGTGGAAGGTCGTGTGGATGCGCCCGGTGCCGGGAAAGATGGATTCGGGGAGGGCGTCGACGTAGGTGCCCTTCAGCTTCGCAGCCTCGCGGTAGGATAGCATATCGCGCACGATCTGATGCTCGGCGGCGAGAGCGGAGAGGGTCTGTTCATCGGTCTTATACTGTCCGGTCTTGGTCTTTTTGGCTTTGTCGTCGAGGCGGAGTCGTTCGAAGAGAATCTCGCCGACCTGCTTCGGTGAATTGAGGTTGAAGGGCATGCCGGCGGCCTCGTAGACGGCCTTTTCATAACTGGCGATGCGGGTCGCGAGGATCTCGCCGGTCTCGGCTAGGGCTGCGGGATCGACGCGGATGCCTTCCTTCTCCATCGCCACAAGCACGGGGACGAGAGGGCACTCGATCTCGAGGAGGACGCGCTCCTGTCCCGACTCGCGCACCTGCTTCCGCAGGATCCCGGCGAGCTGCCAGGTGACGTCGGCATCCTCGGCGGCATATTGCACGATCTCCGCGAAAGAGGGACCTCCCTCCGGGGCCGGAGCAACTCCGCTCATCTCGGCTTCGCCGAAGAGATTGAGCTGGCCGGTTTTCTCGACGGGCTTCACCCCGAAGACGGAGTCGTAGCTGATCGGGGTGTAACCGAGGAGCGACTCGGCGAGGTAGTCCATCTTGTGGCGCTGCTCGGGCTCGACGAGGCTGTGCGCGAGCATGGTGTCGTAGATCGGCGTGCTCACGGGAATGCCCTGCCAAAGCAAGACACCGATATCGAACTTGAGGTTGTGCCCGATCTTCTCGATACGCGGATCTGCAAAGAGTTCGAGAAATTCTCCCAGCACGGCTTTGCCTTTCTCACCAGGCGGCACCTCGACATAGGTGCCGTGATCGGCCTGCCAGGAAAAGGCGATGCCGATGACCGAGGTGGTCTTTTCGTCGAGGGAGGTCGTCTCGAGATCGAAACACCAAGATTCCCTTGCTTTCAGTTCGGCGATGAGCGCGGCGCGTCCCGCGGCATCATCGGCGCGGATCGAGCGGTAGTTTTTTTCGAAATCGGCGATGGTCTTGAGTTCGGCGACCTTATTACCGGATTCACTCTCACTCGTGGTGTGCCCGCGTCCGGCCTGGAAGCTGTCGCCGAAGAGCCGCTTGCCAAGCGAGTTGAATTCGAACTCGACGAAGAGCGACCTCAGCGCCTCGTCATGGCGCGGGCTGATCCGGATCTGATCGAAGGTCGTCGTGACAGGTGCGTCTGTCAGGATGGTGACGAGTTGCTTCGAGAGCAGGGCCTGCTCGCGGTTGGTCTCGAAGGCGTCCTTCTGCTTGCCCTTGAGCCGGTCGGTCTGGGCGAGGATCTCCTCGAGCGATCCGAACTCGGCGATGAGCTTTTTGGCGGTCTTCTCGCCGATCCCGGGCACGCCAGGAATGTTGTCGGAAGCATCGCCCCAGAGCCCGAGCACGTCGATGGTCTGGAGGGGATCCTTCACCTCCCAGAGTTCGCAGATCTTCGCCTTGTCGAGGATCTCGGCCGCGTTACCCTGACGTCCGGGCTTATAGATCAAGGTCGAGTCGGTTACGAGCTGGGCGAAATCCTTGTCGGGCGTGACCATGTAGGTGACGAAGTCGCCCGCGGCTTCGGCGCGTTTCGCAAGAGTGCCGATGACGTCGTCGGCCTCCCAGCCGGGGCATTCGATCACGGGGATGTCGAAAGCCTCGATGAGGCGCTTCACATGCGGGAGCTGTAGCGAGAGATCCTCGGGCATCTCGTCGCGGGTGCCCTTGTAGGCGGGATAGAGCAGGTGCCGCGGCGTCGGCTCGGGCGTGTCGAAAACGACTGCGAGGTGGGTGGGGTTCTGCTTTTCGAGCAGGTCGAGCAGGGTCGTCGTGAAACCGTAGAGGGCCGAGGTGTTGAAGCGCGCCGTGGTGTAGATGGGCGAACGGATCAGGGCAAAATGAGCCCGATACACGAGGGCCATGCCGTCGAGAAGAAAGAGTCGCTGGGAGGCTTCGGCCATGCCGCAAGGGAACGGCGGGAGGCCAGGGAAGTCAAGGGGGCACGAGGCTTGAACCACCGGTCAAGAAGGTCATTCGTAGCCTGCAGGGACAAAGAGGGATCACTCCCCGCCCTGCAAAATCGCGGCGAGAGGCGCCGGAGTCTTGGCGCGCCAGGTGAGCGGGGTGAACCGGGGGTTGGCGTTAAGCTGCTTCTCGGCGAGGTCTTCAAGATTGGGATTTTGCTGGAGCCACTCGTGTCCCGGTCTCGAGCTCCAGAAAGGATGGGTGGCATCGAGATGCGGCCCGAGGTCCGCGATCAAACGATCAAAGTCCTTTCGCGCGGCTTCATGGCCGAGATCATTCGCGGCGATCTTGACGTAATCGCTTTTGTTTTTCGAACCGCCCGTGAAGAACATCCGACCGTCGGGCGCACCATAGAGAGGTGAGCGGGCCTCAAGAAGATAATCCTTCGTGCGGAAGACCTGCACCGGGCCCGCGTATCCGTAGATCCAATCACGATGGGTGGCGGACTCGCCGACGAGGAAGGGGAGCTGGCTTTTCCCGTCGCGCTTCACGCCTGCGGCCGGAGCGACCCCGGCGATCTCAAGGAGGGTGGGAGCAATGTCTGAGAAGTCGGTGAGCTCCTCCGTGAAGCCGCGCTTCACGATCCCGGGCCCGGCGATGATGTAGGGAACGCGCACCCCTTCCTCGATACCGCGGTTTTTGGCGATATTCGCGGTGCCGTTGTCCGACGCGAAAATGAAGTAGGTCGTCTCGTAGATACCGAGTTCCTTCGATCGGGTGATGACGCGCCCGACGAGTTCATCGAGATATTCGACCATCCCGACAAACCCTTCGTCGCTGGAACCTTTCCCGGTATTCTCCTCATCGTTCCCGAAGGGCCAGAGACTACCGAGGAGGGTTTTCGGAGGCTGCGGCGTCCTTGGCGTCCTCATGACCGGACCGTGAGGCAGGACCGTCGGCCAGTAGGCGAGGAAGGGCCGTCCGGCATCGGATTGTTCCTTCATGAAACGGAGGAGAAAATCACACCGGACATCGGGACCATAGGTGTTTTCATCCGTTGGCAGGCGCCGCCCGTTTTCGATCGTGGGGGAATTCCAGTAGCGGCAGTTGCCGGAGGCACCCCCGGAATCAGACGCCCCGATGATTTTCTCAATGCGTTCGTCGATCTCCCAGAGACTGTATTGCTCGAAACCCACCGCGTCGCTCCAGGGGACCTCGCGACCACAGTGCCATTTGCCCGCGATCGCCGTGGCATAGCCGGCATCGCGCAACTGCCGGGCCCAACTGGTCTGGTCGGTGAACAGCTTTGCCTTCGATTGGAAAGCCCAGATGTCGTTGGCGAAAACTCCGCTGCGGTTTCCATAGACGCCCGTCATCAGCAACGCCCGCGAAGGACCGCACGAGGCCGCCGAAAAGCAGGTGCGGAAGGCGGTGCCTTCCTTCGCGAGCGAGTCAATGTGCGGCGTTTTCGCCGGACTGTCCGGATTGTAGCAGGAGAACATCTCCGGACTGACATCGTCGGCGAGAATGAAGACGATGTTGGGCCGGTCCGGCTTCGAGGATGGAGCCGCCCCGGCAAGGTCAGCGATCCCGGAGACCAGCAGGAGGAGAAAAAGCAAGCTAGGACGGAACATACTAAATTTATCCAAATGATTAAGATTCTCTTTATTCTAATAGATTTTAATAATTATTCCAGCATTTATTCCGCAGCCTGAACCGGAAAGGCCTCGAGAGAGCGCGCCGAAGCGCTCTGGGAGGAGGATCGGAGGTGCCAATCGATCAAAGTCCGCCCCGAATCAGCCACCGCCGAACGCGGAGGACCATGGAATAAAGATGCCCGGCGAATCCGGCGAATCCGGACAAGCCTCCCGATCAGCCCTCCGCCTCGAGTTTCTCAATCTTGTCGCTGAGTTCGCCCCACTTTGCGACGCGCGATTCGAGCAGCGTTTCGACCTCGGAATAGCGTTTCATCGCGGTCGAGGCGTCGTCGCCTTTTTTGAAAAATTCGGGATCGGCGAGTTTGCCGTCGAGCTCGGCCTTCTCCTTCTCGAGCTTCGCGACCTCGGCCTCGAGGGCCTCGAATTCCTTCTTCAAGGGTCGCAGCTTCTGGGCGCGCTCCTCGCGGGCCTTGGCGTCGAGACGGCGCTGTTCCTTGCGGTTCGCTCCGCTGTCGACGTTGCCGGCCGTCGAGTTCGCGGACGACTTCACGCCACCCGCCGCCGGAGGATTCGCCCGCACGGCCTCGAGCTCCATGTCGGCCTTCTTCTTCTCGAGGTAGTCGCTCACGTTGCCGTAGTAGAGCTTCGGCTTCTGCCCGGGGATGAACTCGAGCACTTTCGTGACAATGGGATCGAGGAAGGAGCGGTTGTGGGAAACGATCGCGAAGGCACCGGTGTAATCGCCGAGAGCGCGCTGGAGCACCTCCTGCGAATGGAGGTCGAGGTGGTTCGTCGGTTCGTCGAGGATGAGGAAATTCGCCGGCTGCAGGAGCATGCGGGCGAGGGCGAGACGACCGCGCTCGCCCCCTGACAAAACACTCACCGACTTGAAAACATCGTCCCCGCGGAAGAGGAAAGCCCCGAGGAGGCTGCGGAGATTTCCAGCGGCCGAAGCGGTGACACTGCCCTCCATCGTTCCGAGGACCGTCTTGGTGGGATCGAGCTCGTCGGCGTGGGTCTGCGAGAAATAGGCGATGCCCACCTTGTGACCCTCGGTGAGGGTGCCGGAGGTCGGCTGCTCGATGCGGGCGATGAGACGGGAGAAGGTCGATTTGCCCGCACCGTTGACGCCGACGATGGCGATCTTGTCCCCGCGCTCGATCGCGAAGTCGAGATTCTCGATGACCTTGTTGTCGCCGTAGTGGCGGCAGATTTTCTCGAGCTTCAGGACGGTCTGACCACTGCGCTCGGGCTGGGGAAAACGAAAATCCATCGTTGCCGCATCCTGCTCGAGTTCGATGCGCTCGACTTTCTCGAGCGCCTTGATCCGCGATTGCACCATCTTCGCCTTCGAGGCCTTGGCACGGAAACGGTTGATGAGTTTCTCGGCCTTCTCGATCTCCCGGGCCTGATTCTTGAAAGCGCGCTCGGCCTGCTCGCGGCGGGCGACGCGCTCCTGCAGGTAGAAGGAGTAGTTCCCCGAATACTGCTGCACACCGCCATTCTCGAAGGCGAGGGTGCGGTTCGTGAGATTGTCGAGCATGCTCCGGTCGTGCGAGATCAGGATGATGGCGCCGTCGTAGTTGCGCAGCCATTGCTCGAGCCACTGCACCGTCTCGATGTCGAGGTGGTTGGTCGGTTCGTCGAGAAGAAGGACGGAGGGCTCCTGCAGGAGCAGTTTCGCCATCGCGATACGCATCTGCCAGCCGCCGCTGAACTCGCCGGTCTGCCGGTCGAAATCCTTTTTCGAAAAGCCGAGCCCGCCCAGCACCGTGGCGATGCGCGGTTTCATCTTGCTGACGTCGTGGTGATCGAGCCGCAGGGTGAGATCGCCGAAGACCTCGAGGAGGTCGCCATAGGCCTCGCTCGAAGGATCGGCCGCCTCGAGTTCGGCTTCGACTTCTTTCAGCTCGATCTGCAACTGGCGAACGTCATCAAAGGCCTTCTCGACCTCTTCCATCACCGTCGAACCTTTGTGCGAGACACCCTCCTGCGGCAGATACCCGACCGTGGTCTGCTTCGCCTTGATGATGCCTCCGGTATCGGCCTTCTCGATCCCCGCGATGATTTTCATCAGGGTCGACTTGCCGGC
>DGXY01000119.1:198732-217546 GCA_002396885.1 Akkermansiaceae bacterium UBA5020 | reverse complement strand
CAGGGTCGACTTGCCGGCGCCATTCGGTCCAGCGAGCGACCAGCGCTCCTTCGGGCGCACGGTGAAGGAGAGGTCCCGGAAGAGATTCCGGGCCCCGTATTGAACACTGACACGATCAACGGCAAGCATGAAGGGCGCGAATCTAGCGCACTTTTCCAAAGCCGCCAGCGGAGAGCGCGGCGGAGGCGGTGCTCACGCGAAAGAAGCGCGCGCTTTCTCCTTCGCGGCCTCACAGTCCTCGTTGAGACTGGCGGTCTCACGGGCGAGCTGGGTTTTCAACTCGGACACCTCCTGGTAGCGGCCCTCCCCGATCGCCTTGCCGATGAGGTCGTTGAGGAAGAGCTCGCGCTCGGCGATCTTCGCCTTGAACTTGTCCGTGATCGCCGCCAACTCGGCCTTTTGGGCATCGGTCAGGGCGGGGAGCGGATCGGACTGGCCGAAGCGCTCCATGGCTCGTTCGTAGGCGCTTTTCATCGGGAGGGATAGGGAGGAACGGAACGAAAGCTCACGCTTCCTCCGTTTCGGGAGCAGCCTCGGCTGGGAGTTCCTCCGCCTCGGCAGGTGCTTCCTCGGCCGTGGCGGCCTTCTTGGCGGGCTTCGCGGGCTTTTCCGCCACCGGCTCGGCCGCCGCGCCGAACTGGAGGGCTGGCGTCGCCTCGATCAGCGAAGTGATCTCGGGCCAGCCGCCACTGCGCTGGAGTTGGAAGATGTGGAGGTAGGTCTTCACCACCTCGGGATCGTGATCCTTGAGCAAGGTCGTGACGGTGCTCTTCAACTTCTTGGCATCGAAATCATCCGGAATGTCTTCGGCCGCACCCTCACCATCATGCTCGATCCCGAGTCCGTCGAGGAAACCCTTGAGCAGGCCCGTGTGTCCCTTGAGGAGCCAGAGCTGGAGCACCTGCGCGGCGACTTCGCCGGAGCCGCGGAGTTTCACGTTCTTGACGATCCAGTCGATCTGCTCGGTCACAGGCTTCCGCTGGATGATGACAGGACGGAGTTTCCGGTTGGAAGCGAGTGAGTTGATCGTCGCCTTGTAGACCTCACGCTGCTCGTCACGGAGGTATTGGAAGACAGAAAGCGCCGTCTCCGGCTTCATGTCCTGGAAGAGCTCGTAGGCCTGTTTCATAGAGAGGAGGAGGAGGAAAGTTGCTTAAGAGATCCGAAGCAAAAATCCGAAGCATCAGGGTTCTCAAGTGCCATTTTGCCAGCTTTGCGGCCCGGCGCAATCGTTATTCCGGCGGCCGTTCCGTTCGGGTCGCGACTGGCGAAAGGCGCACGAAGGCGCTAGGATCCCCGCTCATGGACCGGCGCTTCGCCTTTTTCGACCTCGATCACACCCTGCTGCCCTTCGACACCCAGGCGCTCTTCTGCAATTTCGTGCTGCAGCGCGAAGGCTGGCGGCGAGTCTGGCTGCTCTGGTTTCTGCCCTGCGTGCCGCTGGCGGCCCTCCGTCTCCTGAGCCTGCGGACGATGAAGCGCCTCTTCCTCGGTTACCTCGTCGGAATGAGCCGGGAACAACTCGCAGCCCATGTCGCCGCCTTTCTCGAGAGCGATTTCGCCGCCGCCCTCTATCCCTCCGTGGTCGCGGAGGTCGAGAGACATCGCGGTGAAGAGCGCATCCTCGTGCTGAACAGCGCGAGCCCCGACTTCTACCTCCACGGCATCGCCGCGCAGCTCGGATTCGATCACGTCTTCGGAACCCGCCTCGTCGTGCCCGATCGTTTGCCCTGGCTGCCCAAGATCGAGGGACCGAACAACAAACACGGGGAAAAGATCACCGCGATGAGCAAGGCAGGGCTCATTCCGGAGGAGTCCCATGTGCTCGCCGATTCATGGTCCTACTCCGACAGTTCCGCCGACCTGCCCTTGCTCGAACTGGTCGAACACGCCGTGATGATCCATCCCGGCGAGAAACTCGCGATGATCGGCGCAAAGCACGGGTGGCGCACGATGAGTCCCCGCCGTCCCTACGCCGGCAAATGGTCGGGCCGCCTCGCCACGCTGCGCCAGGTGCTGGGCTGCTACCAAGTGGAGTCTCTCCAAAAATGACCGGGCCATGACAATCCGTTCGCCCTTGCCCCCGATCTCGGCTACCTAAGTGCCCATGGCCGAACCCACCGAGAACACTTCCGATGCGCCGCTTCCGGCACGCTCTTGGCTCTCGCTCGTGTCGGTGCTGATCGTGCAGTCGCACAACGCTTTCAATGACAATTTCGTCAAGCTGGTCCTGATTGGGCTGACCGTGACCGTTGCGGCCGGCACGACCCTCGCAGCCTACATCGAGGACATCCTCGGGGCGATGATCACGCTGCCCTTCATTCTCTTCGCCCCGCTCGCAGGCTGGTTCTCGGACCGCTTTGCGAAAAGCCGGGTCATCTACCTCGCCCTCGTCGCCAAGGTGCTGGTCTTCGGACTCGTCATCCTCGCCCTTGTGATCCGCTCGGTACCGCTCGCCTTGTTCGCCGACTTTCTTTTCCTCGTGCAGTCGACCCTTTTCTCGCCAGCCAAGCAGGGCATCCTCAAGGAGATCATCGGCTCGAAAAAGCTGGGCACCGCGAACGGGCTCATGCAGATGCTGACGATGGCCGGGATCCTCGCCGGAATGGCCCTCGCCGGCTGGTGGTTCGATGCCGATCTCGCCGCACGCAACGAAGCCAATGGCGTCTCCACCGAGAATGCCTGGGCGAGCGCGATTTACGTCATCACTTGGGCGGCCGGAGCGTCCCTCGTGCCTTTGATCCTCGGTCTCCTCATCCGCCGCACGCCGCAGCACCCCGAAGAGACCTTTCACCCCTCCATCCTCGGGAGCCATTTCCTCGACCTGAAATACCTCCTCAAGCAGACCATCCTCCGCCGCACCGGTCTCTTCATCGCCTTCTACTGGTTCGTCGCAAATTTCGTGGGACTGACCTTTTTCGGCTTCGCCAAAGAGATCCATCCCAACGCCGCCGAGGGCGGGGTCGCGAATTCCTCGGCCCGCATGTTCCTCATCATCGGGGTGGGACTCATCATCGGCAGTCTCCTCGTCTCCTTCCTCTCACGGAAGGGCAACCGCCTTCCGCTCACAATTCTCGGGGGCCTGGGAATGGCCCTGGGGCTCGGTTTGCTTGGCAGCCTTGCCGCCGAGACGATACCCTGGTACGGGGCGATCGCCCTCATCGGCTTTGCGAGCGGATTCTTCATCGTGCCCCTGAGTGCCCACCTCCAGGATCAGATCGACCCCGAGCACCGCGGCCGTGTCCTCGCGGCGCAGAATCTCCTCATCTCCTTTTCGGGCATCACCGCGATCCTCACGAGCGCCTTGATGAAAACGATCGGCATCGCTGTCTCGACCCAGACTCTCGTCATCGTCCTCCCGGTGGTGCTGGTCAGCGTCATCTTCCGCCAGATGCTGAAGAAGTCCGACCTCCATCAAACATGAAGTCCCTCGCGAGAGCCTTCTTCAAGTTCCTCTTCTTCCCCATTGTCTGGTTCCTCTACCGGATGAAACGGATCGGGGCGGAGAACATCCCGCGCTGCGGCGGCGTGCTCCTTCTCAGCAACCATGTCAGCTACATCGATTCTTTCATCCTCTACCTCACCTGCCCTCGCCCGGTGCGCTTCGTCGTTCTCGAGAATTACCTGAAGGTGAAACCGATCGCCTGGTTTCTCCGCCTCTTCGGGGCGATCCCGATCCGGCCGGAAAAGGCGAAGGAGGCCATCGTCAGGACCGTCGAAGCGCTCACCGCCGGCGACGTCGTCTGCCTCTTTCCCGAAGGCGGGCTCACCCGGCTCGGGGTCACCACGGAATTCAAAAAGGGTTTTGAGCTAATTGTCAGGAAGGCGGAGTGCCCCGTCGTGCCGGTCTACATGGACGGACTTTTCGAATCGATCTTCTCCTTCGAACGGGAGCGCTATTTTAAAAAGCGGCCCCTGTCCCTCATCTCTCCGCTCCAAGTGGCCTTTGGTCCGGCCATCCCGGCGGCTGAGGCCACCACCGAGAGCGTACGCCTCGCCGTGTGGGAACAGTCCGCCGTCGCCTTCTCGCATCGGCGCGAATTCAGACAACCCCTCGAGGTCGCCGTCGTGCGGGCCCTGAAGCGCCGCCGCGGCCGCGTCCTCTTCGCAGAATACGGGCGGAGCGGCCCGCGCGAATGGACCCGTGCCCAGGTCCTCGCCCTCTGCGTCGCGATTGCCCGCCGCTGGATGAACCACCCCGCCGAAAAGGGAAACCGCATCGGCATCCTCCTCCCGCCCGGACCGATGACCTCGGTGATCAATCTGGGACTGTTCCTCGCCGGCAAGACCCCCGTGAATCTCCCCTTCTCGATCGACCAGCGCGAAACCGAGGCCCTCGCCAAGAGCGTCGTCCCGCTAGGGATCCGCACCGTCATCACCTCGCGCGCCTTCATGCCGCACCTGATGGATTTCTGGCAGGGTGACGAAGGGAGCTTCATCGACCTAAAGGCCGTCGTCTCGCCGCCCGGCTCGCTCATGTCCATCTTCGAAAAAATGCGCGCCGCGGTGGAGCCCGCTTGGCTCACGATCTGGCGCCTCGACCTGAAGAAGCGCAACCCCGATCGCGAAGCCGTCGGCCTCATGCCATTGCCGGGCGACAAACCCGTCCTGCTCACCGCACGCGAACTCTTCCGCGACACCCGCCGGGTCTATGCGGCGAATTTCATCCGCCGAGACGACGCCGTCTTCACGGAAGACTCAACTTCGCGTCCCGAGGGACTCGTCTTCGGATGCTGGGGTGCCGTGCTCGGACGTGGACGGGCCGTGTGCCGATCGCTCTCGCAACGCGCCGATACCGAGACCCTCGAACGCGCCCTCCTTGAGCAAGTCGTCACCCACGTCTCCGGCACGGAAGCCTTTTACCAATCCCTCACCCCGCCCATCGCGGTGCGCTCCCTGAGATACGGGTTTGTCTTCGGCCCGGTCACTTCCCAGTCGCTTCGAGACCTCGAGAAACCGCTCGACCTACCCCTCGTCCGCGCTTGGTCCTTCGGCGGGCGTATCGTCACGATGAGCCGGCCCGATCCGAACGTCGGCGACGCCGTGCGCCACCAGGCCCAGAAAGGACACGATTTCAAAGCGGTGGGGCGGCTTTTGCCCGGCTACGCCGCGAGGATCGAAGACGGTGGATTGAAGCTGAAACTCGACCCCGCAGGCCCTTGGCTCGCCGGACCGGGCGAGGCGGAGATCGCCGCAGACGGGCTGGTTTTCCTCCGCGAGGAGTGAGTCCACGCCCCCGGCCTTCGCAATTTTAAAAAATCGCTTGCCGATCCGGGGGACCGGTGGCACTTTCCCAGCCCCCAAACCAGGAATCGAACCATGGCCTACGCAATCATCAAGACCGGTGGAAAGCAATACCGCGTCGCCGCCGGCGACAAGATCGACGTCGAAAAACTCGACGTCGCGGAAGGTGATACCGTGACCTTCGGGGAAGTCCTCGCTTCCGGCAATGGCGATTCGATCAACGTCGGCGCCCCTTTCATCGAGGGCGCCACCGTCACCGCCAAGGTTCTCAAGCAGCACCGCGACGACAAGGTCATCGCTTTCAAATTCAAGCGCCGCAAGGGTTACCACAAGACCAAGGGCCACCGCCGCCATCTCACCCGTCTCGAAATCGTTTCGGTCTGATTTTTCTTTACCTCCCTCTT
This sequence comes from Akkermansiaceae bacterium UBA5020, assembly GCA_002396885.1. Classification (GTDB taxonomy): domain Bacteria; phylum Verrucomicrobiota; class Verrucomicrobiia; order Verrucomicrobiales; family DEV007; genus Arctic95D-9. The sequence continues at coordinate 211,898 of DGXY01000119.1, read as the reverse complement.
TTCCAACCAAACCATTTTACCGTCATGGCCCACAAGAAAGGACAAGGCAGCGTCAAGAACGGACGCGACAGTCAAAGCAAGCGTCGCGGCGTGAAGTGCTTCGGTGGCGAGCAAGTCGTGCCCGGAAACATCATTCTTCGCCAGTGTGGTACCAAATGGCACCCCGGCAGAAATGTTGGAATCGGCCGTGATTACACGATTTACTCCCTCGTCGAAGGTGCCGTGCGCTTCGACAAGAACGGTCGCCGCGTCAACGTCGATCCGGCGGTCACCGCCTGATCCTTCGGCGGATTTCCGCGCTGACGTTCCATGCTGAACGTCGTCTTGCTTCGTCCGGAGATTCCGCCGAACACCGGCAATATCGGTCGTCTCTGTCACGCCACCGGCGCGATCCTCCACCTCATCGGGCCGCTGGGTTTTTCCCTTGACGAGAAGGCGCTTCGGAGATCAGGCCTCGACTACTGGCGCGAGCTTGCTCCGCTTCTCTGGGACTCCTACGAAAGCTTTCTTTCCTCCGTTCCGGCAGGCTCACGGGTGTGGCTTCTCACCACCAAAAGCGAACGCGCCTACTGGTCGGTCGGGTTTCAGAAAGGCGATTACCTCGTCTTCGGATCCGAAACGCGCGGCCTTCCCGAGAGTCTTCTCGCCGCCAATGAAGGTGACTGTCTCACCATTCCCCAGGTCGCCGGCCGCAGCCTGAACCTCGCCACCGCCGCGGGAATCGTCCTTTATGAAGGGATCCGTCAGCTCACAAAGTAACCTTTTTGAGCAAAAAGCGCCCGTTTTCCCTTGTCGCGTAATTTAAAAAACGTTAGACAATTGCGCATCAACCGCCTGCGAAGCTGAATTCGCGCTGCAAAACTATCGAGCCCGAGCCCCTCATGAGTGAACCCCGCCCGAATTACGGCATTACCCGAATCGACCAACCGGAGAAAAAAAATCACGGTTTCTATGTCCGCATCACTCATCGTGGCAAGGGATTCCAGAAGTATTTTCCCGACAAGTCCCTCGGAGGAAAGCCGAAGGCATTGAAGGCGGCCAAGGCCTATCGCGACTCGCTGCTCGAAAAGATGCCACGCTACAAACAGGAGTCCGCCGCGAAGAAAAAACGCAAGATCAAGCAGTCCGGAGTCGTCGGCATCACCCACGTGGTTTCCAAATCCCCCAAAGGTACCGTCTACGAATACTGGCAGGCCGCTTGGGTCGATGGCGAGGGAAACCGTCGCACCGCGAAGTTCTCCATCGCCCGCTACGGTGACGAGAAAGCGATGGACCTCGCCAAAAAAGCCCGTCGTGACGGATTGAAGGGCAAGGTCTGAGCGGCGGTCGGCCCCGGTCGTCGCGCGTCACTTTCGCAAAAAAGGATTCGTCGTCACGGCGAAGCCGGGGCATCGTAGCGTCTCCGCAATCCATGCCCACCACCCCATCCAACGTCGCCGTCTCCGCGAAGGACGTCGTGCGCACCTTCCAGATCGGTGAAAACCGCATCGAAGTGCTCAAAGGAGTCACCCTCGATGTGCACCACGGCGAAACCCTTTTTCTGGTGGGTCCATCCGGGGCTGGCAAGACCTCCCTGCTCTACACCCTCGCCGGTCTCGAGAAACCGAATGCGGGGGAGGTCCTCATCAACGGACAGTCGCTCTATCGGCTCGGCCGGAAAGAGCAGGCCCACGTGCGCAATACGAGCATGGGTTATGTCTTCCAGAGTTTCTTCCTTCTGCCGGAATTGACCGCGCTGGAGAACGTGATGGTCCCAGCCCTCATCCGCCGTCGTCAGGACAAGGACCGTGCCCACGAGCTACTCGAACGCGTCGGCCTCGGCGGACGCACCAATCACCTCCCCAGCGAACTTTCGGGGGGCGAGCAACAGCGTGTCGCGATCGCCCGATCGCTCATGAACGACCCGGCGATCCTTTTCGCCGACGAGCCCACCGGCAACCTCGACACCAGCACCGGCAGCGCCGTCATGACCCTGCTGATGGAACTCGTCAACGAACGCAAGCGCACCCTCGTCGTCGTCACCCACGATCAGTCCCTCGCCCGCGCCGGCGATCGCAAGGTCACCCTCGTCGACGGCCGTATTGTCGACTAAAGCCCGACCAGAGAGCGTATGCTGAAAGACCGGACAGGGTTGGCTTTTTTCGTGGGCCTCCTTCTCGCCGGCACCGCTCCGGATGCTCGGGCCCACCCCGCGCACGCCAAGCCGGTCAACTATCCCTTCGTCGTCGGCTTCGAGCGTTTTCACAGCGGCATGGACGACGAAGCCTACCTGGCCGAGGGCGGCTTCATACTCCTCAATGAATTGAATTGCGTCGCCTGTCACGCGCCACCCGCGGTACTGGCGGAACAGTTTTCCGGCGTGGTGGCCACGGAACTCGACGGTGTGGCCTCGCGCCTCGCCCCGCTGGAATTGGAGATCTTCATCCGCAACCCCCGCTTCGCCAAACGCGACACGACGATGCCGAGCCTCTTCGCCGGACCGGATCGCGACCTCGACGAAGTCGCAGCCCTGCGCGCCTGGCTCGGAACCCTCACGAAAGAAATCCCCGCTCATCCCCTCGGCGACATCGAGCGCGGACGCGCCCTCTATCACCGCACCGGCTGCGTCGCCTGCCATGCCCCCGAAACCGGATACCGCCCACCGGGTGTGCCCGACAATGCCGAGATCGAGATGGCCGGTCTTGCGAGCGTGCCGATGAATCTCGCCGACCTCTACGATCTGAACGCCCTCGTCGAATTTCTCCTCCATCCGAACGAGCACCGACCCTCCGGCCGCATGCCCGACTTCGGTCTCTCTGTGGCCGATGCCTCGGACCTCGCCGCTTATCTCAAAGCCGGACCCGACCTCGTCCTTCCCGAAAATCTCACCGAAGCCCTCACCGCCGATGCTCCGACCGCCGATACCGCGCTCGTCGCGAAAGGGCGCGAACTTTTCCTGACAAAACAATGTCATGCCTGCCACACGATGCCTGGCAACACGGACGCTCACCAAGCGGCTCCCTCGGCGAAATCTCTCGCGAGCCTCGACCCGGCGGCGACGGGAGGCTGCTTTTCCGAACGGCCCGTCGGAGGTCCCGTCCCTTTCTACGGGCTCGATCTCTTGCAGCGCCGCGCCCTCGCCGCCGCTTTGAAACGGCTCGGCGAACGCTCCGCCCTTGACCCAGCCCGCGAAATCGACTGGCGCATGAAGCAACTCAATTGCTATGCCTGTCACGAGCGGGCCGGTATCGGTGGTCCGGAAACGTCGCGCGAGGTCTACTTCGGCTTCTCCGGTCCGGAAGCGATCGCGATGGGACGCGACGGCCACCTTCCTCCCGCTCTCGATGAAGCAGGCAAAAGACTCGTCCGTGAACGACTCGAAGGCATCCTCTTCGGTCCCACACGACCCGTATCGTCCCGGCCGCACCTCGTCGTGCCGATGCCGGTTTTCCGGAAGGAGTCGGTCGCTCCATTCCCGGTTCTCTTTCCCGCCGCCGATCACGGCGGCGCGCCCTGACAGAACCACCTATTCGCGAAATCCCTCGTCGACGAGGAGTCCTCCGCGCTTGCCGTCGGCGGCCTCGGTCGCGAGAAGATCGCAGCGTTCGTTCATCTCGTGCCCGTCGTGCCCTTTCACCCACTTCCAATCGATGCGATGACCCGCCGCCGCCCGCTCGAGACGCATCCAGAGATCGACGTTTTTCACCGCCGATTTGTCGGCCTTACGCCAGCCGAGCTTTTTCCACTTCTCGACCCAGCCTTTGCTCTGGGCATCGACGAGATAACGCGAATCGGAGTGCACGGTGACGTGGCAGGGTTCCTTGAGAATCTCGAGTCCGGCAACGGCCGAGAGGATCTCCATGCGGTTGTTCGTCGTCTTCACAAACCCTTGCGCGAGCTCGCGAATGTGGGCGCCGTAACGGACCACGGTGCCGTAGCCGCCGCGCCCCGGATTGCCTCGCGAGGATCCATCGGTGTAGATGTGGATTTGCTTCATGCGTCGGGAGATTCGGCGAGGCGGCGGCGGATGAAATCCGCGATAGCAGAGGGCGCCCCGGGGTCGAGGAGGCGTTCGCGCGCGGCATGGACCTTTGCAAGATCGCGACGCTCGGGAAATTCGTCGGGAGCGAGGTCGCCCACGCGCACAAGGCGCCCTTCACGCCAGATCCAGGCATCCGGACGGCGCGGACCGACCATGGCGGGATTCGACCAGGTGTGGATCGCAAGGACCCGGTTAGAAACGCCCGCCGCGAGATGCATCGGACCACTGTCGACGCTGATGGTCCAGGCGGCGAGACGGAGGAGGTGGATCAACTCCGCGAGACTCGTCTTCCCTAACAGATCCACCACATGCTCCGGCCAAGCGGCGGCGATGGGTTGGTCGGGGATCCCCACGAGCAGCACCGGGTGCGGCGCGAGGAGTTCGCAAAGCTCGCGCGTTTCGGCGATCGAGAGGCTTTTACCCTCGCCCCGCGAGAAGGGATGGAGCAACACTGGTGCACCTTCGATCACAGGCAGCCCCTCCGGCGCTTTGCCGCCCGGCAGGGAAAAGACCGGTTCGCTTGTTTCGGCTCCGAGCGCGGCGGCGAGGGCGAGATTCCGGTCCACGGCATGGCGGCGATCCCAGTCGGGCACATCGATGCAGCGGTCGTAGAAGAACCGGGCTCCCTCGCGTGAACGGCGGAAGCCAGCCACCATCGGAGCCCCCGTGCGACGGGAGAGGTAGGCGCTGCGGAAGAGCCCTTGGAAATCGACGACAAGATCGTAGTCCGCCGGCTTCAACTCCCGCGTCGCCCAGGCTCGACCGCGGAAGAGCCCGCCAAGTCCGCGTAATTCTCTACGGGGAAAGGCGACAATGCGATCGAGAAAGGGGATCCCCTCGAGGATGGGGCTCCATTCAGTGTTCACGAGCCAATCGATTTTCGCGCGCGGCGCGGCTCGGTGCAGAGCCTCGACCGCAGGCAGGGTATGAACGATGTCTCCCAGCGAGCTCGGCTTGACGATGAGGAGGCGCTCGCAGTCGGAAAGGTTCACCGGAAACAGGGCGCTTTATTTGCCGAGGGAAAGACGATGCGCTAACATCTCGGGAAGTCCCGCATCGATGATCTTGTCCTGCGCTGTCTGGATGTCGTATTCGATGCGGTGGATCACGACCTCTTGGCTCGGGGCGTCGTAAGTCGCGTAAGAAGCCCGCCAATCACCGTCGCGCGGTTGCCCTGCACTGCCGGTGTTGATGAAATACTTCCGGCCCATCTCCAGCTTCACCAGCATCGCCTCGAGCGGCTCGACGGTGTCGCCCTTCATATAGATGCGGGGCGTGTGGGTATGGCCGTAGAAGCAGAGCTGCGTGAACTGGTAGCTGAAGCTCGCCATGGCATCGAACTTGTTCGTCACATAGGTCCAGCTCCCCGGGGTGTCGAGGGTGGCGTGGACGATGGTAAAATCGCGCACCTGGCGGACGAGCTTTAAGCTTTTCAGGAAAGCACGATCGTCGGGATCGAGCTGCGCGCGTGTCCACTCCATCGCCTGCCGGGCGAGGGGATTGAGCCCCTCGAGGGAGGTCTCGAGGACGGCTTCCTCATCGTGATTACCTTTCACCACAGGACACCCCATCTGCCGGACGAGATCGAGACACTCGCGGGGATTCGCTCCGTAGCCGACGATATCACCGACGCAGACATGGTCGGTGCATCCCTGTTGGACGGCGTGCCCGAGGACCGCTTGAAAGGCCTCGAGATTGCCGTGGATGTCTCCGAAGATGGCGTACTTCATTCGTTGCGGGCGCTACCGTGGGGTGCCGTCCCATGGGGGAAGGAGCAACTAACCACAGATGGACGGTTTCGCAATCCTGCGGTCGAAAAAGGGTTGTTCCCGGTCAAGTTGCAGAGCCCAATGCACGCTTTGTGCTCGATGGCGAACCTCAGCCACCGATTCTGCGGAGGTCCTCCCTCGTGAAGGGAACGAGAATATCGCCCGGAAGCAGGTTGGGAGGGCGTCTCGGGGCCTTTTGGGGACGGTCCGGATCTGCGTCGGGAATGCGACGGGGTCCCGGAATCCCGAGCTTCTCCTCGAGATTCTTGATTTCCTTGATCAGGGTCGGGAGGTGCTGCTGCTCACCCTCGCCATAAAGAGCCATGAGGTAGGCATAAGCTTCCTTCTCCTTCCCAGGGCACCGAGCCATGAAATATCCGTGGAACCTCCTCGAATACCCCGGGGCATCGGGCAGACCGATTACGTCGCCATAGACGCGGGAGGTGGCGCAGTCGTCCTTGAGCTTTTCGCGATAGACCTCGGCGAGTTGGATGCGGATTGCGGACGATTCCGGGAGCTGTTCGATGCCCCGCTCCGCGAACTCGATCGCTTGAAAGGCGTATTCCTTGAAGCGGCGCTCGCGCTCGAAGGCAGGGAGGCGCTCGTCGATCTCCATGTTCGCCGTCGCGTTGATCCCGAGATGCCAGATCACCGAGACCCAGTGCGTCTCGTCGCGCGGCTCGAGGGCGGTGATGATCTGATAGGACTGGCGCAGATCATCCCAGGATTTGGTGGAGAAATGGTCGAAAGCCTCGAGGGTCATGAAGGTCGCGACGAGCGATCGCAGGCCTCCGAGGGTTCCCATCAGGGCCGATTGGCCCATCTGCTCGAAGGCACCCTGGGCCGGCGGCGGCGTGAGGAGTTTCGCAGAGACGAGGTCTTCGCGGAGACGGTCCTCAACCGGTCCCCGCAAGAGCCCGAAGAGCGCGAGCAGGACTAGCACGGGAAGGATTCGGGGAATCTTCTGAAAGAGCCGTTTCACCGGGATTGATCGGGGTCAGAATTCCTTATCGACGAAAACAAGCAACGAAAGCAGGAGGAAAACGGCAAGATATCCGGCCGTGACCAGCCCCATCTGACCGACGAGGGCATAGGCCACCACCTCTCCCTGAATGATGCCTTCGCTGAAGGAATAGAGCTGGAAATCGGGGATGAGAATCTTCACCACCTTCACGAGCATTTGCACGAAGAGGCTGTTGTCCGACGAATGCAGCCAGAAACTCGAGGCCATGGTATGGGCATGACCGATGAGAAAAATCAGGATGCTGACGATGATGGTGAAGAGCGAACTCGAGGCGAAGGTCGAGAGGAAAATCGTCACCGCCGCAACCACCGCCGCCTTGAGAAACGAAGCAAGGACCGCGAGACCGAGTTCCGGACGAAGGCCCTGCTGCCGGATCAGGCCGACCTGCTCGTCGATCTCCTCCTGCGAATAACCGCCATTCGCGGTCATCGCCTCGATCTCGGCGGAGACGAAGAGGCTTTCCCTCGCTCCGATCATCGTCGCACAGATCCCATACATGAGCACAAGCGAGACCCCCACGACGACGAGGACCCCGCAAAGTTTCCCCAAGAGATACTCGATGCGTCTCACCGGTTTCGACAGGATCGTGTAGAGGGTGCGATCTTCCTGGTCCCGCGGGATGAGGAGGGCCGTCGCAACGATGGCGAAGAGCCAGGCGAAGAGGTCCATCGTGCCGAAGGACACCTTCTTGATCATCGAGAGCTCCTTCGCCGGGGTCGCGGGCAGATTGAAATTGCCGACCGCAACCACGACGAGGGCGAAGGCGAGGAGGAAATAAAACGTCTTCATCCTCACCAGCTGTGTCACCGTGCCGGAAGCGATCGTGGCGACGCGGCCGGGGGAAAAGAGCGGGACCGGGCGGGCCGCCCCCCGTAACGGGGGATTCGGGGCGGTGGAATCAGCGTTCATTTCGAGGCTTCGCGGCTGCGCTCCGCGATCTGGATGAAGAGGTGTTCGAGACTGGTGCGGGGATGGCCTTCGGCGACGATGCGGGCATCGGGTTCGGAGGCGACAAGTTGGTGGAGGCGGGCGAGCAGCTCGGGCGATGCCCCCTCAAGGGTGAGGGTGGTCTGATCCTCGATCGCGATCAGTTCCTCGAGCCGCCCTTCCTTCCGCATGCGACCTTGGAAAAGGATGCCGACCCGGTCGCAGACCTCCTGCACCTGCTCGAGAAGGTGGGAACAGAGGAAGACCGTGTATCCCTCGTCGCGCAGACGCATGATGAGATCGCGGATGTGCCTCGATCCGATCGGATCGACACCGGCGGTGGGTTCGTCGAGGATGACGAGCCGCGGATTCTGCACGAGACTCTGGGCGAGGCCGATGCGCTGCAGCATACCCTTCGAGTAGCCTCCGAGACGCCGGTTGGCCGCGCCTTCGAGATCGACGAGCTTGAGCAATTCAGTGACCCGATTTTCAAGTTCGCGGCCGCGCATACCGCAGAGTTTCCCGTAGAAACGCAGCGTCTCGGCGCCGGAGAGGTGTTTGTAGAAGTAGGGATTCTCGGGGAGGAATCCGATCTCGTTGCGCGCGCGGATGTCGCCCGAATCGAGCCCGAAGACTTTTGCCTCCCCCTTGCTGGGAGCCATCAATCCGAGGACGACCTTCATCGTCGTCGACTTGCCCGAGCCATTCGGACCGATCAGCCCGTAGACCTCGCCCGCCTTGACTTCGAAAGAGAGGTTGTCGATGGCGACGACATATTCCTTCTTCAATCCGAGGGTGAAGACCTTGGTGAGGTTTTTGACTTCGACGGCTGGTTCGCTCATGCGGTAGGAATCATTCTCTGATCGTAAATCCCGAGACCTCCTCGAGAAGCGGCACCCGGCGCATCGTTTGTTCCTGAACGTGGCGACCGATGGGGCTGTCGTGGAGTTCCCGGATGAAGTCGTCGAGTTCCTCCTCTTCCCCCATCACCTGTAGCTCGACCCGGCCGTCGTCGCAGTTCCGCACCCAGCCGAGCACATCGAATCCCTTCGCGAGGTGTTTCGTGGCGTAGCGGAATCCGACCCCCTGCACCCTCCCCTCGAACAAATACTGCCGCGCGATCATGGCTTAGCTTAGCAAAAGTCGCGACCCCGCACCAGCGGAAAGGCGCGAGCGAAATTCAGCTCCCGCCCAGGTATCGCTCGCGCAAATGGGAGACAAGGGCCTCCGAGGTCACCGGTGCGCCGGCGGCTCGCGTCACGAGATCATCAGGGAGATGGAGGCTGCCGGCCTCGTGAAGGTGCTTTCGCATCCACGCGAGGAGGGGCGCATAGTCGGCGGATGCGAAGGCCGCGTCGACGGCGGGGTCCTGGCTTTTTGCCGCGCTCGCGAGGTGCGCCGCATTGAGATTGCCGAGGCTGTAGGTGGGGAAATAACCGAAGATCCCCATGCTCCAGTGGATGTCCTGCAGGCACCCTTCGGCATCGTTCCTGACGGGCAGGCCGAAATAGGATTCGAAACGCCGGTTCCATTCTCCGGGGATATCCGCGATGGCCAGATCGCCCGAGAAGATCGCGCACTCGAGTTCGAAGCGGAGGAGGATGTGGAGGTCGTAGGTGACTTCATCGGCTTCCACCCGGATGTGACTGCGCTCGGCCTGGTTCACGGCGGCGTAGAGATCCTCCGGCGTTAGCCCCATGAGATGCGGGAAATGATGGATGGCGCGGGGCAGCCATTTTTCCCAAAAGTCGCGGCTGCGACCGACGTGGTTCTCCCAGAGGCGCGACTGCGATTCGTGCACACCGAGCGAGACGGAATTGCCGACCGGCTGGCCTCGCCAATCCTTCGGCAAACCCTGCTCGTAGAGTCCGTGCCCAGCCTCGTGGAGCACCCCGAAAAGTGAACTGAGGAAATCCGTTTCGTCGTATCGTGTCGTGAGGCGGGTGTCATACGGCGCCATGCCCGAACAAAAGGGATGGACGGCGGTATCGATGCGACCAGCCTCGAAGTCGAAACCAATCGACTCGGCCACCTCGCGGTTGAAGGCCTGCTGCCGCTCGACGGGATAATGGCCCGACAAACCGCTGCGATCGTAGGGTGGACGCGAAGTCGCCGCATCAACGATGGGCAGCAAGGAGGTGCGGAGACTCCCCAGCGTGCCGACGAGCCCCCTCGCCGTCGCTCCGCGTTCGAAACGATCGATGAGGGCATCGTAAAGTTGATCGTCGTAGCCCCATCGTTCGGCGTGCTCTCGGGAAAGATCGACAAGCTTTTGGAGATGGGGGGCAAAGCGCCGGAAATCCGACACCTTCCGGGCCTCGGCCCAAGCCGCTTGGGAATGCACCCGGGCTTCAGCGAGTTCCTGGACGAGTTTCGTCGGCAGGCAGGTGGAGCGATCATACTCGTGCCGCCATTCGCGGCAGTTCGCTGCCGCCACCACGTCGCCCGCTTTCTTCTGGTCCTCCGCTTCGGCGATCCATTCGCCCACTTCCGCCGCCGTGAACCGTTCGTGCACGTAGCCGCTGAACCACGACATCTGCTCGGCCCGATAAGGGATACCGCGGGAAGGAAGCAGCACCTCCTGATCCCAACCGAGGAGCGCGGCGGAGTCGCTGACGAGCTGGAGTTCCTTGCCAAGGGCAGTCAGCCTCTCGTAGGCGGAGATCATGGCCTCGGTTGAGAAAGGAAAAAAAGAAATTCAGAACTCCCGAAGGGAAACCCTCAAGGGGCCTTGGCCGCTTCACGGGCGAGATTCGCCATCACCTGAATGGACCCGGCGGAAAGAGTTCCGAGCACACCGGAGGGCTGGCCATCGATGATACGAACCACGGTTACGCCGACGGGCTTTCCGTCGAGGGTAAAAACAGGGACCCCTTGGGCAGTGCCGGCGTCGGTTACGAAAAAGGTGCGCTCGCCTTTGAAAACACCCGTGATCCGTCCCATTACGAGGGTCGGCATGTATCCATAAACGGCTGAAGACCTCGAAAGCCCCACGACCATGTCCGCGGCCTCGGCCGTCGCCGCGAACTGGGAAAGATCGACCTTGTCGAATTTTTTGTTCAGCGCCTTGACCTCGGCGGCATCAGGCAGAATAAAGGCAACGTCAGCCTCAACATCCTGACGGACGACCTTGCCACGAAGAAGCGTTGTATCTCCGTAGCTGATCTCGACGTTGCCGAACTCGGTGCTGGCCGATTGGATTGTTACGACCTTGTCGTTCATCTGAGCCTGCTGTCCGGCGAGACCGACAGCCGCATCAATCGCCGAATTCGACACCACCACAAGACCGTCATCACCGATGGTTATACCCAAGGTGCGACGCTGTTGTTCGCGGTCCGGCAGAGGATCATCGGATGTTTTCGCCTTGAGGAGTCCTTTGGCGGTCACGACCACAAGCGAACCCTTATGGGTCTCGAGAAGCTTGCGCGCCTTGACTTCGACGGTTTCTTCCTGCGCTCTGGAAGTTGCCGGAGCAAATGAAACGGTCAGTGCGACGAGAATCAGAACCAAGGCTTTCATAATCGGCTGGAAAGGCGGGAGAGGGAGAAGCTGCAACAACTGGACGGGGGCCCCGTCTGTCACTTCCTTGTCCCCCTAAAACAAAAATGTGACATTCGGTTGGCTCGAGAGCGCCGAAGGTCACATTCGCAGGGCCACAAGGCAAACCGCGGATTACCGGGAGTAGAGCTCGACGACGAGCTGGACGTTCACCATCGTGTCGATTTCTTCCGCCTCAGGGAGGCGATTCACCGTACCCGAAAGCTTTTCTCGATCGAAACTAAGCCAATCCATCACGGGGCGGATTTGGGTCTGGTCGGCAGCACGGCTTCCAAGCTGCTGGGAGCGACCGGCCTCGGCGACGCTGATCACATCGCCAGCCTTGACACAGTAGGAAGGGATATCAACCCGGCGTCCGTTGACCTTGACATGACCGTGCCCAACGAGCTGACGGGAGGCGCGACGGGTGGCCCCGAGCCCGAGACGGTAGCAAACATTGTCGAGACGGGTCTCGAGCAACTGGACGAGGATATCACCCGTGATGCCACGGCGGCGATGCGCCTCATCGTAGTAACGACGGAACTGCTTCTCGAGCAGGCCATACTGAAGACGGAGCTTCTGCTTCTCGTTCAGAGCAACCCCATAGTCACTCCGCTTCTTGCGAGCACCGCGGGCCCCGTGCTGCCCGGGGGGAAAAGGACGACGCTCAAGCGCCTTGGAGGGACCAAACAGCGCCACTCCGAAGCGGCGGCTGATCTTGTCGGTGGGACCTGTGTCTCTGGCCATAACTCAATAAAGGTGGGGAATCGATGGGGTGGCGCGGTCGGTCAGACGCGGCGAGCTTTTTTGGGGCGGCAGCCGTTGTGCGGCACCGGAGTAACATCCTTGATCTTCAGCACCTCGATCCCGAGGCCTTGAACGGCGCGAACGGCCGACTCGCGACCGGCACCCGGCCCCTTGACGCGGACCTCGGCCTGCTTGAGACCGTGGGCCATCGCCTGACGGCAGGCATCCTGGGCGACGAGCTGGGCGGCGTAGGCGGTGCTTTTCCGCGATCCGCGGAAACCCATCTTGCCCGAGCTTGACCAACCAATGACGTTGCCACCGTGATCACAGACGGAAACGATCGTGTTGTTGAAGGTCGATGCAACATGAACGACACCGGAGTGGACGTTCTTGCTTCCCTTGGCCTTGAGGACCTTGGGCTTCTCAACTCCCTCCGCGCTCTCCATCTCGAGGAAGATGTCCTCGGCAGTGCGGGGACGCTCCTTCTCCTTGCGGGCCTCGGCGGGAGCCGGGGCGGCGGTCTCGACGGGGGCGGCGGCGGCTTCGCCGGCGCTCACGATTCCTTCTTCGGCAGTGGTGTCTTCAGCCATGGTCGCTTACTTTCGAAAAGAGTTCTAATTACTTGCGGACAACACCCACGGTCTTGCGCTTGCCCTTCCGGGTGCGTGCATTGGTGGAGGTGCGCTGTCCACGCACGGGGAGGTTGCGACGGTGGCGAATGCCACGGTTGCAGTTGATGGAAGTAAGGCGCTTGAGGTGAACCTGAAGCTCGCGACGGAGGTCTCCCTCAATCATGATGCCACCACTGGTAATGGCATTGGCGATGCGAGCCATCTGCTCTTCGCTCAACTCACCAGTGCGAAGGTCACGGTCGACGCCGGCTTCCTCGAGGATCTTGGTAGCGGTCTTCGGACCAATTCCGAAAATGTAGGGAAGCGACGCTTCGATGCGCTTCTCGTTGGGGATCTCGACTCCGAGTAGACGTGCCATAATTCGTGGGGTTGGAAAGGATTATCCCTGGCGCTGTTTGTGACGGGGATTCGTGCAGATGACACGAAGAACTCCCTGCCGCTTAATGATGCGGCACTCGCTGCAAAGACGTTTCACGGATGGCCTGACTTTCATGGGACAAAAAGGGGGA
>DGXY01000119.1:155032-198545 GCA_002396885.1 Akkermansiaceae bacterium UBA5020 | reverse complement strand
AAAAGGGGGAATGAGGGGCTGTCTCCTTGGAAAGTTCCGGTCCGATCCCCTCGGGGAAAGCGGTCCGGAATCGACCCGGCTCTCAGTGAACCAGGACCCCAATAAGGGACGACGCGCCAAGTTTTGGGCGCGGGGATGGAATGTTTACTACAAATTTCATCTCCCGCAACCGCTCTTTGATTGAATCTTCCAATTTTTGAAAAGTTTTTTTATCGATCGCCTCACTTCTTTGTCCGGATTCAGATCGAAGACGGCTCGAAGCTGCGGGCTCGCGCGGTGAGGATCTCGGGTTCTCCGTCGGTGATGAGGACCATATGCTCGAAGTGCGCCGAGAGCGCGCGGTCCAGCGTGATCACCGTCCACGCATCTTCGAGGATGAGGACCTCCTCCGTCCCGGCATTGACCATGGGCTCGATCGCGAGGACCATCCCGGCTTGAAGGCGGGGATTTTTGAAGTGGCGGGCATTCATTTCCTTCGGATCCCAATAATTGGGCACCTGGGGGTCTTCGTGAAGCTTCCGCCCGACGCCATGCCCGACAAATTGCTTCACGACGGTGAAGCCATGGGCCCCGACATAAGCTTCGACGGCGCCACAAACAGAGGAGAGATACTCACCTTCCCTCGCGTGCGAGATCGCGGCGTAGAGGGACGCCTCAGTCGCGGCAAGGAGGGGAACCGCCGCTGCGGGCATCGTCCCGGCCGCGACGCTTTTCGCGTTATCGCCGATCCAGCCCGCTTTCGTGAGAATGCCTACATCAATCTTCACGACATCACCCTCGAGGAGCTGTCTCGCTCCCCCGATTCCATGGACGACTTCCTCGTTGAGGGAGATGCAGATGTGCCCGGGGAAACCCTTGTAACCGAGAAAGGCGCTCTTACAGGAGCGACTCGCCATGAGGTCGGCAGCTGCGCGGTCGATCTCGCCGGTGGTGATGCCGGGTCGGACCAAATCGCAGGTGAGGCGAAGAATTTCGGCAGCGATCGAACCGGCTTCGCGGAGACCGTCCAGCTCACTGCCGCTGCGAAGCTGGATCTTGGACTTGCGTTTGGCCATGAGCGCCGCGAGGAGCCGGGAGAATCCTCCTGAACCAGAAATCACTGTGTCGCGACTTGATAGTAGACGAGCCCACCGATGATGAGGATGGCGGCGATGACAAGAAGCCAAAGGACGAGGTTACCGTTCGCCGCGGCACCGACACCCCCGGGACGATCAAAGCGTCCGCGGATGCGCCCTTTGCGGAGGAACCCGTCGTAATGGCGCTGAATCAAATGAGTCTCGACCTGACGCATCACGTCAAGAAGCACGCCAACCATGATGAGAAGGCCCGTGCCACCGAAGAACTGAGCGGCGAGAGGAGGCACGCCCATGAGGGCGGTCAGGATCGGAGGCATCACCGCCACAAGGGTAAGAAAGATGGCACCGGCGAAGGTGAGGCGGCTCATCGTCTTGTCGAGGAACTCGGCGGTGGGTTTGCCGGGACGGACCCCGGGGATGTAACCACCGTTCTTCTTCAGGTCATCGGCGATCTGGTTGGGTTGGAACATGGTCGCCACCCAGAAATAACTGAAGAAAAAGATCATCAGACCCGTGAGGGTGTAATAGACCACGCCGCTGCCGCCGCCACCGAGGGTGATGGAAAGATTGCGAGCCCACAACTCGTTCGGGAAAGCCCAACCGATGATCTGGGAGGGGAACATGAGGATGGCCTGGGCGAAAATGATCGGCATGACACCGGCATAGTTGACCTTCAGCGGCATGTGCTGGGTCTGACCGCCATACATTTTGCCGCCGCGGACCTGCTTGGCATAGTTGATCGGCACCCGTCGCTGTGCCTGAGTGATCGAAATCACCGCCGCGACCACAAAGAAGAGGAAAGCGAGCAGAGCAACCAAGGTGAATGGCTTGAGAAGGTCATCTCCGGCGCTGGCGACGTAGGTGTTGTAAACCTGGAAGAGGGCACCGGGGAGGGCATAAATGATGTTCACCGTGATGATGATGGAAACACCGTTACCAATGCCGCGCTCAGTGACTTGGTCGCCGAGCCACATCAGGAACATCGTTCCAGCGGTGATGATGATCACGGTCTTGATGATGAAGAGGGCTCCGCCATCAGGCACGAGCTCCCGGGTCGATCCGCTCGCGATGTCCCGGAGGAACGGGTTGGCTTCCGGAGTGACGAGGGACTTTGCGAGCATCCACCCCTGAAACAAACAAAGGACGATCGTGAGGACGCGGGTGTAGAGGCTGATCTTTTGCCTCCCCCCCTCTTCCCTGGCCAGTTTCCCGAGCGAAGGAACAACCGCCGTAAGCAATTGCATCATGATCGAGGCGCTGATGTAGGGCATGATGCCCAACGCAAAGAGGGCTGAGTTTTGCAACCCACCCCCGCTGAAGACGTTCATCAAGGCGAGCACGGCAGTCAGCCCTTGGCTGTCCTGCGACTGCTCCTGCACCTGCTTATACCAATCCTGGAGGACGTTGTCATCCACCCCCGGCAGCGTCACGACCGCGCCGAGGCGAACGATCACGACGACGAGGAGGGTGAAAAGGATCCGTGAGCGGAGCTCGGGAATCTTGAGGCTGTTGGTAAAGGCGGAGATCATCGGGGGAAGGGAAGAAACGTGAGAGAAACGAAGCGGTGAAGAGAGCCGAAGCAGGCCAAAGGCACAAGCGGCAATTCCGCCAGCCCTCAGGATGCGATGACGCTGCCGCCCGCCTTCTCGACCTTTTCCTTCGCCGTCGTCGAAATCTTGTCGACGGAGACGGTGAGCTTGCGGCTGAGATCGCCGTTCGCGAGGACCTTGACCCCATCGCAAACTCCTTTGACGAGACCCACGGCACGGAGGGTGGCTTCATTCACCTCGTCACCATCGGAGAATTTCGCCTCGAGAGCAGCGACATTGACGATGGCGTAATTCGTCTTGAATTGGGCGTTGTTGAATCCCTTCTTGGGAAGACGACGGGCGATGGGCATCTGGCCGCCTTCGAAGCCGGGACGGATCGAGGCACCGGAGCGGGCCTTTTGGCCCTTGTTGCCCTTGCCGGAAGTCTTGCCGAGACCGGAGCTCTCACCACGGCCGACACGGCGGCGGCGATGCTTGGAGCCGGGGGTAGGTTTCAGATCGTGAAGTTTCATGAGTCGGGTCTCCAGAGAGAAAAGGCTTTGGTAGAGAGAAAAGATTAGAGGGCCTTCTTGTCGGCGAGGCGCTTGCCGCGAACCGAGTAGATCTGCTCCTTGGTGCGGAGTTGCTCAAGAGCCCGGAGGGTCGCCTTGACCACGTTCGAAGGGTTGTTGGACCCCATTGACTTGGCGAGAACGTCCTTGATTCCGGCAGCTTCAACGACGGCACGCACTCCGCCTCCGGCAATCAACCCAGTCCCAGGAGAGGCGGGCATGAGTTTGACGCGGGCACCGCCGTGCTCACCAATCACCGGATGAGGGATGGTGTTGTGGGTGATGTTGACGGACATCATGTCCTTCTTGGATGCTTCGCTGGACTTCTTGATACACTCGGAAACTTCCTGTGCCTTCCCGAAACCGCAACCAACGCGACCTTCACGATCACCGCTGACAACGAGGGCGCTGAAGCTGAAGCGGCGTCCACCCTTCACGACCTTGGAACAGCGGTTGATGTGGACCACCTTCTCGAAGGTGTTCTCAGACGCCTCACGGAAGGAAGCAGGGGCGCTGGATCGGAGGATCTCCTCCGCCTTCTTCAGCTTGTCGAAACGGACTTCTCCGACCTCGATCACTTGTTCCTCGACTCCCGCATTCAGGGCGACATCGACAGCAGCATCCTCGAGGATGGGCTCGTCGATATTGACGGGGGCGTTTTCGTTCAGGGATTCGTCGCTCATAGATCAATAGTCAGAAATTCAATCCGGCCTCGCGGGCCGCTTCGGCGAGGGCCTTGACCTTGCCGTGGTAGGGGAAACCGCCCCGGTCGAAAACAACCGCTTCGATGCTTGCGGCCTTGGCTTTCTTCGCGACCGCCTCGCCCACCTTGGCAGCGGCCTCTTGATTCGAACCCGTGGCGCCCAGTCCCTTGTCGAGGGTCGAGGCCGAGGCGAGAGTATGGCCGGTCACGTCGTCGATGACCTGGGCATAAACATTTTGGTTGGAGAAATGGATGGCGAGACGGGGACGCTCGGCCGTTCCGGAGATTTTCTTGCGGATCCGGCGGCGGACCTTGGCGCGGGCCTGTTTGCGAATGTAGAGACTCATGTTCTGCTGTTGCTCCGGGTGGATGATTATCGCTTGACGCTCTTGCCCTGCTTGCGGCGGACGCGCTCGCCCTTGTAGCGAACGCCCTTGCCCTTATAGGGCTCAGGTGGGTAATAGGATCGGACGTCGGCGGCGAACTGGCCGACAAGCTGCTTGTCGATCCCTTCGATCTTGATGTTCGTGTTGCCCTCGACGGTGACAGTGATGCCTTCCGGTATCGGATGGAGAACCGGGTGCGAGAAGCCGAGGCTGAGATCGAGAGCATTGCCCTTGACCGCCGCCCGGAAACCGACGCCGATGATCTCGAGCTCCCTCGTGAAACCCTTCACGACGCCCTCGATCATGTTCGCCACAAGGCTGCGGGCCGTGCCGTGCATGGCGCGAACTTCGCGCTCCTCGGAACTGCGAACGACCGTGAGGGTGCCTCCCTCCTGCTCGAGGTTGATCCCGCCGGGCAGGTTCCAATGGAGCTGGCCCTTGGGTCCCTTGACCGAGACCCCGCCGCCTCCCTGGATGTTGATCTCCACCTTCTCGGGGAGACTGATCTGCTTTCTACCGATACGCGACATGACTTTGCAGTGTTGAAGATTTCCGTTGGGGTCACCCGTCACCAGACGAGCGCCAGGAGTTCACCTCCGAGGTTGTGTTTGCGGGCCGTGTGACCGGCCATGATTCCCCGGGGGGTCGAGACGATCGCAATGCCCATGCCGCCGAGGACCTTGGGGATGTCTTCACATCCCACATAACGGCGCAGACCCGGACGGCTCACCCGTTTGAGATTCTTGAGAGCCGGAGTGTTGCCGGCGTAACGAGGCTTGGCCCTGAGCTCGGCACGGGGACCTTCGCCGACCTTCTCAAAAGACCAGAGGTAACCCTCCTCCTTGAGAATGCGGGCGATCTCCTCCTTGGTTTTGGAGTAGGGCGCGGTGAAATCCTCCTTGTGCGCCATCGTGGCGTTCTTGAAGCGCGAGAGGAAGTCAGAAATGGGATCGGAGACGACAGCCATGGTTCCGTTAGGTTGGGGATAGAAAATGAATGGGTTCTGGAGGCGACGTCCGATTATTTGCGGAAGGGGAATCCGAGCAACGTGAGCAACTCGCGGGCTTCCTTGTCAGACTCAGCAGAGGTGACGATGGTAAAATCGAAACCAATCGTGCGGGTCACCTTGTCGAGCTCGATTTCGGGGAAGATGGTGTGATCGGAGATACCGCAGGTGTAGTTGCCACGTCCATCAAAGGACTTCGTCGGCAGTCCGCGGAAGTCACGGATGGTGGGAGCGGCGACGTTGATGAAGCGATCGAGGAATTCCCACATGCGGGCACCACGGAGAGTGACGCGGGCACCGATGGTGTCACCGACGCGAAGTTTGAAATTCGAGATGGCGGTGCGCGCCTTGGTCACCACGGCGCGCTGCCCAGTGATCTTCCCGAGATCTTCGATTACGGCCTCAGCGGCCGCCTTGCGGTCCTCAGCCTTTCCGAAACCCACGTTGAGCACGACCTTCTGGATCGCGGGGATGCGATGGACATTGTCGTAGGTGAACTTCTCCTTGAGAGCGGGAACAGCCCGTTCCTTATAAACCGTCTTGAGCGCTGGTTCCATAACCTTGTTTCGTCGATACTTAAAATTACTTGGCGGCGACGAGCTTCACATTGGAAATGTGGATCGGCCCCTCTTTTTCGATAATGCCGCCTTCGGGGCGGTCCTGGGTGGGCTTGGCATGCTTTTTGATCATGCGGACACCCTCGACGATGACCTGGGATTTCTCGGGGAAAACTTGGAGCACGCGGCCCTTCTCCCCCTTGTGGTTCCCGGTGATGACGACAACTTCGTCGTTCTTCTTCACGTGTGTCTTGACTCGCTTGGTCATGGTCTGATTACCCGTTGGAAATTGACTGTTTGATTAGAGCACCTCGGGAGCGAGGGAGACGATCTTCATGAAGTTCTTCTCGCGGAGCTCACGGGCGACGGGGCCGAAGATACGGGTTCCCTTGGGATTCTTGTCCTTGTCGATGATGACGATGGCGTTGTTATCGAAGCGGAGCACCGAACCATCGCTGCGACGAATCGGCGCGGAGGTGCGCACGACGACGGCGCGGACGACATCTCCCTTCTTTACGTTCGCGGTCGGGATCGACTCCCGGATGTGGGCGGTGACGATATCCCCGACATTGGCATGGCGGGAACGGGTGCCGATCACACCGATCATTTTGGCGACGCGGGCACCGGTGTTATCGGCCACCTGCACCTTGGATTCCATCTGGATCATGGCTTGGAAATAGGGGTAAAGTTATCGAAAAGAGCGCGATCAGCCCGGTCGATCAATGCGACAGGACTTCCTTGAGTTTCCAGCACTTGGTCTTGCTGAGGGGACGGGTTTCCTCGATGAGGACACGATCACCCACCTTGGCTTCGCCATTTTCATCGTGGGCGTAGAAGGTGGAGGTGCGCTTCACGATCTTTTTGAAACGCGGGTGCGGCACGCGGCGGCGGACCTCGACCACGATCGTCTTCTGCATGGCATCGGAAGTGACGACGCCGACGCGGGTTTTCCGCAGTCCGGTTCCACTGGTAATCTCTGACTCGCTCATCGTTGGGGCTTGCAAATGGTTGGAAAAATTGGGGAAGGGACCGATCACTGATGATGGCCGCGCTTCGCGGTCAGGAGGGTCTCAATGCGGGCGACCTCGCGGCGCGCCTGGCGGATGCGGGAGGGATTCTCGAGCTGGCCCGCTTCCTTCTGGACGCGAAGCATGAGGGATTCCTCCTTCAACTCGCGACGGCGCGTGGCCAATTCGTCGACACTCAGTTCGCTCAGTTTCTTGCTGGACTTTGACATCTGGATGACTCCTCGAAAATAGATTGATTTTACTGTTCGGCGCGGCTCACGAAGCGGCAGCGAATCCCGAGCTTGTTGGAAGCGAGGCGGAGAGCCTCCTTGGCGGCGGACTCCGACACACCGGAGATCTCAAACATCATCGTGCCGGGACGGACCACGGCCACCCAAGCGTCGACAGGGCCCTTACCCTTACCCATCCGGGTTTCGGGCGGGCGGGCGGTAATGGGCTTGTGAGGGAAAATCCGGATCCAGACCTTACCTTTACGCTTGAGGTAGCGGTTGATCGAAATCCGGCAGGACTCAATCTGGCGGTTCGTGATCCAGCCCCGACCAAGGCACTGGAGGCCGAATTCACCGAAGCTCACTTTGGTACCGCGCGAAGCATTACCAGCACGGCTACCGCGGTGCGTTTTGCGAAATTTGACTCGTTTGGGGATCAGAGGCATGACTTCTCTCCTTTGAAATTAAAATGCTGTCGGTTTCAGTTGAGGTCAGGCACCTGCCTGATCGCGACGGGGAGGACGGGGACCACCACCCTGCCCACGGGGAGCACCTTCACGACGGGGGCGCTTGGGTCCTTCACCGGGCACTTCGTCCTTCTTGGTGATCCAGACTTTGACTCCGATAATTCCCCACGTCGTCTCGGCTTCAGCGAAACCGTAGTCAATCGGGACACGGAGGGTCTGCAGCGGCACCTTGCCTTCACGGTAGGCTTCGGCGCGGGCGATATCAGCCCCACCGAGGCGGCCGGCGGCGCGGATGCGGATACCATCGGCACCGAAGTCCATCGCGGTCTGGATGGCGCGCTTCATGGCACGACGGAAAGAGACACGGCGCTCGAGCTGCGTCGCGACCTGGGCAGCCACCCAGGCGGAGTCGAGTTCCGGCTGGCGGATCTCGTGGATGTCGATCTTGACTTGGGAACCCTTGCACATCCGGCTGATGTCAGCCGTCATCACCTCGATCTCCTGACCACGCTTGCCGATGATGAGACCGGGACGCGAAGTGTGGAGGGTGACCCGAACACTGTTCCAGGCACGCTCGATGATGACCCGAGAAACAGCACCCTTCTGAAGGCGGCTCTCGAGATAGCGGCGAACCTTGAGGTCAGCGTGGAGCTGGTCGGCGTAGTCGCCCTGGGGCGCATACCAACGCGACTGCCAGTCTTTGCTAACGGCGAGCCGGAAACCGATCGGATGTACTTTCTGTCCCATAATAAAATTCGTTGGTTGGTGGATCAGTTGCCCGTGCTACCCGCAGCGAGATCCTTCGCTTGGGCGATCCAGTTTTCCCGTTCGACGCGGCCCTTGAAGGAAAGGAGTTCCTCGAACTCCTCGACATTCTGCTCGGTCCAGTTTGCGATCTGCTCGAATCGGTAGATGCCGACGCTATTGAGCTTCTCTTCCAGGACGGGCCCGACGCCGCTGATCAGTTTCAGGTCGTCGGTTTCGGCGGGGGGGGAGTCATAGACCATTCCGCGGGCTTCGTCAAGCCTTGCCGTTCCGGCAGCCGCTTTTTCAGCGGGAGCGGCCTTGGCCGCCTTGGGGGCCTTCGCGGGGGCCTCGGTCTTGGCTTTGGCGGCTTTCACGCCCTTGGCGGGCTTTTCGGCCTTCTCGACCGGGCCGCCTTCATTGGAAAGAACCACGGTAAGGTGGCTGGTGCGCTTGCGGATGGCACCGGCGGAACCACGGGCACGGGGCATGAAACGCTTGAAGGTCGGACCCTCGCCCACGACGGCGCTCTTCACGAAGAGGCCCTCCACGGAGAGTTCGAAATTGTTCTCGGCATCGGCCAAGGCCGTCTTCATCGTCTTGCTGAAAAGGAACGCTCCTTTGCGGGGAGTGAAGTTCAGGAGGTCGAGCGCGGCGGAAACGGGCAGTCCCTGAATCTCGCGCGCCACGTCGCGTGCCTTGCGCGGTGAGATTCTGGCAAATTTATAGGTCGATGTGACGTCCATGGTTCTGAATGAGGTTTGTCGCTTATAAAGTGTTTTGTTCGGGAAGGAGGCGGATCCCGTCGCCGATTTCCACGTCTCCCGCATCCGCCATGCGGTCCTGGAGGACAGCACCGGAGAGGGAATCCCGCACATCGACGATGAGCGCGGAGTATAGGGGGCGATCGCCCCGCAATACCGTGACCGGGGTCCCGACCCGGAGGCCGCTTTGACGCCCGGCGTCGAAAACAATCAGCCCGATGGCACTGTCCATGCTGACAATGCGGGCTTCGGAGAGATCGAGTGAATCGGAGTCCGCGCCCGATGGCTCGGCGAGCGCGGCATCGGCGGCGGCAAGAGAGACTTCCGCCTCGGTTCGCACCGCCTCGGGAAGAGAAGGTGAGGCCTTTAGAACCTTCAGGAACGACTCGCTGAGACGATGGATCGCACCGGTCTGGCGCTCAACTTCCTGCTGAGAGATATCGAGGTCGCGGACGGCCTTGAGGAGCCGCTGTTCGATGGTATCGGAATCACGGGCGATGAGGTCGACGCCGAGGGCTTGGAGCTTGAGTTCGGTCTCGCGGGAGGCCGTCAACTGCTCTTCGCTGACGCGCACGGCTTCGGCAAGGCTCCCGACGAGGGCCCGGCGCCTGGCCTCGGCTTCGTCGGCCCGCTTCCGCTCGGCGCCCGCCTGTTCCTCGGCCACCTTCAAGGCGGCGCGGAGTTCGCGGACTTCCACCGCTTCTCCACCCGCCTCCTGAGCGTCCGCCACGACTCCTCCACCCAAGCACAAGACCACCCACGCCGCCGCAAGAGCGGAGCGAAGAGGCTTGGGATGGACGAAGAGTCTCATTTCGGTGATCTGGAAGCGAATCGAAGGAAGAGGCGAAGTCGGAAAATCAGCCCTTGATTTTGGGATTGTGACCAGAGTGGCCACCGAATTTCCGAGTGAGGGAGAATTCGCCAAGTTTGTGACCCACCATGTTCTCGGTGACGAAGACGGAATTGAACTCCTTGCCGTTGTGGACAAGGAAAGTGTGACCGACGAACTCGGGAGTGATCGTGGAACGACGTGACCACGTCTTGATGGGGCGTTTCTGCCCCGACGCATTCATGTCGTCGATCTTGATCAGCAGCTTGTGATCGACAAACGGTCCTTTTTTAAGTGAACGACCCATAATGTTATCTCGTTGAAATCAGTTGCGATGAGAGAGGATCAGCGGCGGCGCTTCTTCGTCTTGCGGCGCTCGACGATGAACTTGTCGCTGCCTTTATAACGCTGGCGGGTCTTCTGACCTTTGGCGTGGCCCCAAGGGCTCTTGAGGTGCTGGCGGCCACCACCCGACTTGGACTTGCCCTCACCACCACCATTCGGGTGATCGACGGGGTTCATACACATACCTCGGACGGTCGGACGAATGCCGAGCCAACGGGTGCGGCCGGCCTTTGCGCTGACGACCTGCTCGTGCTGGACGTTGCCAACCGTTCCGATCGTGGCGTAGCAACTCGTGTGGATCTTGCGGATCTCACCGGAAGGCATCTTGATGAGGGCGTAGTTGCCCTCGCGGTTGGAGAGGATGCAACTCTGGCCGGCGCTCCGAGCGACCTGACCGCCACGACCGGGAGTGATCTCCAGGTTGTGGATCGTCGACCCGGTCGGGATGCTGCCGAGAGGAAGGGCGCAACCAGGCTTGATGGGAGCGTTTTCGCCAGCGGAGACCTGAGCGCCCACCTCAAGGCCACGGGGGGCGATGATGTAGGAACGTTGGCCGTCGGGATACTCGACGAGGGCAATGCGGGCGCTGCGATTCGGATCGTATTCGATCGTGAGAACCTTCGCGGCTTCATCACGGCGGCTCCGCTTGAAGTCGATGAGACGGTATTTGCGCTTGTGACCACCCCCGCGGTGACGACAGGTGATGCGCCCATTGTTGTTGCGACCACCGGACTTCTTGAGGGGACGGCAGAGGCTCTTCTCGGGCGTCGAGGTCGTGATCTCCTCGAAGTCAGGGAGAAGCTTGTACCGGTTCGACGGTGTGATGGGTCGGTAAGTTTTCAAAGCCATGGCTCGTGCAAAAGTGGACGGTTAGACAAATTCGATGGTCTCTCCGTCGGCGAGACGGACGAAGGCCTTTTTCCAGTTCTTGGTGCGGCCGAAATCGGCGCGACGCTCGCGCTTCTTTTTGCCGTCATAGTTGGCGGTGCGCACGTCGGCAACCTTCTTCCCGAAGAGCTTCTCGACGGCTTGCTTGATCTCCAGCTTGTTGGCCTTCGGGTTCACCTTGAAGACGTATTCGTTATTCGTCTCGGTAAGCAGCGTGGCTTTCTCGCTGAGCTGGATCGTGTCAATGACTTGGAAAATGTCTTTCATGTGGATTCCTTTCCTCGCTTCAGTTGCCAGTACGGGCAGCCAGGGTTTCGAGAGCCGACTCCACCACGACGATCTTGCTGTAGTGGAGGAGTTGTTCGGTGTTCACCTCGTGTGCCGAGATGAGCAGTGCCGACTGGCAATTACGAGCAGCGCGCTTGGTCTCGTCGGAAAACTCGCCCCCGACGATGAGGACGCGCTTCACGACACCGGCGAGATCGATGACCTGTTTGGCGAAGGACTTCGTCTTCCCGTCAGAGACCGCGAAGTCGGAGATGGTAAGGACGTCACCCTCGGCGATGCGCTCGGTGAGGGCCTTCGAGAAGGCGAGACGGCGTGTGCTGCGGTTCACCTTCTTAGAATAATCGCGGGGCTTCGGTCCGAAGGCAACGCCGCCGCCACAGTGGTGCGGGGGATTGTTGCCACCCTGACGGGCCCGGCCGGTGCCCTTCTGCTTGAACGGCTTCTTGCCGGTGCCGGAAACTTCGGCGCGGGTTTTGGTGTTCGCACTGCCGCTGCGGCGGTTGGCGTGCATCGCCACGATCACATCGTGAACGGCCTGCAGGCCACGGTCAGCATCTTCCACGAGGTTGATGCTCGCGCTCTTCGCGCCTTCGAGATTGAGAGTCTTCGCTGCCATGTTGAGTCTTCCTTTCAGTCAATGATTACGCACGGGGCCACTCAGCCTTCCGTCGCCTCGGCGGCGGCGGGGGCGGAGCCCGTTTTGAGGTCGCGGACCGGACCCTCTTTCTTTTTCGCGGGACGAATGACGACGTAGCCGCCCTTGGCACCGGGAACGGCGCCGCTGACGAGGATGACGTTGTCGGCGGGGCGCTTCTTCACGATCTTCAGGTTCTGCACGGTGATGCGGTCATTTCCCTGTTGACCGGGCATCGCCTGACCTTTCCAAACGCGGCCGGGAGTGGTTCCCGCGGAGATGGCGCCCGTCCGGCGGTGCATCATGTGACCGTGAGTCTGGGGCTGGCCAGCGAAATTGTGGCGGCGCATCGCACCCTGGAAACCCTTACCCTTGCTTGAACCGATGATATCGACCCACTGGCCCTCATCAAAGAGATCCAGACCGGGGTGCGCGATCTCGGGGAGCTGCTCGTCGTTCTCGACGCGGAACTCAAGGATCTTGCGCTTCGGCTTCGATCCATTGGCCTTGAGGTGTCCCGCTTGGGCGCGGTTCAGGCGTGATTCCTTCTGGTCGCCGAACCCGACCTGCACGGCGCTATAACCGTCTTTCTCAGAAGTCTTCTTCTGGAGGAAAACATTGTCACTCACGTCGATGACAGTCACGGCGATGGCGTCGCCCGCTTCCGTGAAGATGCGGGTCATGCCGACTTTTTTTCCGATGATTCCGATGCTCATTTGCAGTCGTCCTGGCTAAAATTTCTTGGTTCCGGGAACCCGTCAGATCTTGATGGTGATGTCAACGCCGGCGGGGAGGTTAAGCTTTTTGAGCTCGTCGACGGTGCGGGAAGTGGGCTCAACGATGTCGAGAAGACGCTTGTGGGTGCGGATCTCGAACTGCTCGGCCGACTTCTTGTTGACGTGGGGCGAACGGTTCACGCTGAACTTCTCGATGCGGGTCGGCAGCGGAATCGGTCCGGCGACACGGGCCCCGGTGCGTTTGGCCGTTTCCACGATGTCGAGCGTCGACTTGTCGAGAAGCCTGGAGTCGTAGGCCCGGAGGCGGATTCGGATACTTTGTCCCTGCATTTCAGTTGGTCCGTTGAGGTTTAAATGGGGTGATGAATCAAACGTATTGAGCGGTCATTCGCTCGAGGATGGCGGCGGGCACCTCTTCAAAGCGGAGGGGCTCCATCGAGAAACTGGCGCGGCCCTTGGAGAGGCTCCGCATGTCGGTGGCGTAACCGAACATCTCGGCCATTGGCACCTCCGACTTGATCTGACTAAGCCCGGCGCGCGAATCGACTTCGGCGATGCGCCCACGGCGGCGGTTGAGATCACCAATGAGGTCGCCCTGGTATTCATCGGGCACTTCGACGATCACGGCCATGACCGGCTCAAGCAGGACCGGAGAGGCCGCCGCAAGCGCTTCGCGCATGGCCAAGATCGCAGCGATCTTGAAGACTTGCTCGTTGGAATCGACGTCGTGGCTTGAACCACCGACCAGATCGACATGGAGATCGACGACGGGATAACCGAGGATGACGCCGTTATTCAACGACTCGCGGATCCCCGTTTCACAGGCTCCCAGGAACTCCTTCGGAATTTCGCCAGCGGTGACCAGATTTGCGTAAGTGAAACCCTTGCCGCGCTCATTCGGAGAGACGCGGAGAATGACGTGACCATACTGCCCTTTTCCACCGGTCTGCCTGATGAGCTTGTATTCACCAAGGGTAGATTTCGAGATCGCTTCGCGATAAGCGATCTGCGGCTTGCCGGCGCTGGTGCGGACACCAAACTCGGACTGGAGGCGCGACTGGATAATCTCAAGGTGAAGCTCGCCCATCCCGGCGATGATGGTCTGCCCGGTCTCCTCGTTGCTCGAAACCACGAAGGTCGGGTCTTCCTCTGCGAGGCGCTGGAGAGCCTCGGAAAGCTTGTCGGAATCCGCCGTGGTCTTCGGCTCGACGGCCATTGAGATGACAGGCTCGGGGAACGCCGGAGGCTCGAGCATGATGTCGAAACCTTCGACATGGAGCGTGTCGCCGGTGCGGACGTTTTTCGGACCGACGATTGCGGCGATGTCACCAGCGTAGCAGGTGTCGATGTCCTTGTGGTCGTTCGACTGGATCTGAATGAGGCGACCAACCCGCTCGGCGCGCCCGGTGCGGGAATTGAAAATCTTGTCACCCTTCGAAACCGTGCCGGAGTAGACGCGGATGAAGACAAGCTTGCCGACGAACTTGTCGGACCAAAGTTTGAAGGCGAGAGCACAGAACTTGCCCTTGTCGTCGGCAGGAGCCTCAAGAAGAGCCGTCTCGTCATCCTGACGCATTCCCTTCGCGGCAGGAATCTCCACCGGGCTCGGAAGGTAATCAACGACAGCGTCGAGAAGGTATTGAACACCCTTGTTCTTGAAGGCGGAACCCCCAATCACCGGCACGATCGCATTCGCAACGGTCGCACGACGGAGCGCACCCTTGATGTGCGAGGGAAGAATGTCGGACTCGTCGAGATACATCATGCCGAGCTCGTCATCAACATCAGCCAAGGCCTCAAGGAGTGACTTGCGGGCAGCGAGAGCCAATTCAAGCTGATCTTCCGTCAACTCGGTCACCTCGTAGGTCGAACCGAGAAGATCGTTATCGGAGTAAATCACCGCCTTGAGGTTGATCACATCGATCTGACCCTTGAGTGAATCCTGGGATCCAATCGGAATGAAAATTGGATGAGCATTGGCCCCCAGCTTCGCATGAACATCGGCGATGACGGCATCAAAGTCAGCACCGACGCGGTCCATCTTGTTAACAAAGATGAGGCGCGGCACACCATACTTGGTCGCCTGGCGCCACACCGTTTCGGACTGAGGCTGGACACCAGCCACGCCACAGAACACGACGACGGCACCGTCCAGCACCCGCAGAGAGCGCTCCACCTCGGCGGTGAAGTCCACGTGACCGGGAGTGTCGATGATATTGACGCGGTGGCGCTCACCGGCGGCTGACTTGTAAACCCCCACCTCTTCGGACTGCTTCCATTCGCAGGTGACCGCGGCGGATGTGATCGTGATGCCACGAGCCCTCTCCTGCTCCATCCAGTCAGTCGTCGCCTGACCGTCGTGCACCTCACCGAGCTTGTGGATCGAGCCCGTGTAAAAGAGGATGCGCTCGGTCAGCGTCGTCTTCCCCGCATCAATGTGGGCCGCAATCCCGATGTTGCGGGTCCGCTCAAGCGGAAACGCGCGGTCAGGATGATTGAGACCACCACTCATCGGTTTCGACGGGGACTGTAGGACGGCAGGCACTTGAATTCTTACCAGCGGAAGTGAGCAAAGGCGCGGTTGGCCTGCGCCATCTTGTGAGTTTCGTCACGCTTGCGGACGACAACGCCCTGGTTCGTGCTCGCATCGCGGATTTCATTCGCGAGAGCGATATGCATCGGAGTGCCACGACGCCCGCGGGCGGCATTGACGATCCAACGCATCGCGAGGGCTTCCTGACGATCAGGAGAAACCTCAAGCGGAACCTGGTAGGTCGCACCACCGACGCGGCGGCTCTTGACTTCCACCCGGGGCTTGGCGTTTTCGACGGCACGGTTGAGGACCTCAACCGGATCAACCGACTCGGCCCCTTCATTGGCACGATCGATCGCCGCGTAAACGATGCGCTCGGCGAGCGAACGCTTCCCTTGCCGCATCACTTTGGACACCAACTTGGAAACGATCGAACTGTCGTACCGCGCATCACGCCGCTCGGGCTTGCTGTAGACTCTTTTTCTTCGGGACATAGGATTATTTCGGTGAAAACCTGGACATTCGTATCGCCGGAGAGAAAATCTGACGGGAGTCAGATTCTCACCCCTTAGGTCGTTTTGCGCCGTATTTCGAACGGGACTGCTTGCGCTTGGCCACGCCGAGGGTGTCGAGGGCACCACGGACAATGTGGTAACGGACACCCGGCAAATCTTTCACACGACCGCCGCGCACCAGCACGATGGAGTGTTCCTGGAGGTTGTGGCCCTCACCACCAATGTAGGCGATCACTTCCTGACCATTCGTCAGACGGACCTTGGCCACCTTCCGGAGCGCCGAGTTCGGCTTCTTCGGCGTACGGGTGTAGACCTGAAGACAAACGCCGCGGCGTTGCGGGCAGTCATCAAGGGCGGGAGACTTGGACTTCGAGGGCTTGTCCTGTCTTCCTTTCCGTACGAGCTGGTTGATCGTGGGCATGGCGTTTCCGTCGGTTATCAAAATTTCAGCATCCTTCTGGCTTCGGGACTGACACCACATGGCGGCAGATCGAATCAAATAACCCCGCACTTGGGATGCCAAGGCGGCGCGGGGGGCGGGAATATAAACGGCCTTCTCCGGGCCGCAACGGAATTTATTTCAAATTTTTCAGATTCCGGGAGCTTCACGGCCCCGGCTTGCTGTGCCAAGCCGGATTTCTTTCCAGAAACCGCAAAAAGCTTGGAAATTTCCGAAAGATTTTCGGACAAACAAACGATTGCGGGCGGTAGCAGGAGGCGGATTTGAACCGCCGACCAAAGGCTTATGAGTCCTCTGCTCTACCCCTGAGCTATCCTGCCGTCCACAAAAGCGGTCCGTAAGGAACTTTCTGACGGGGAATTGTCAAGCTTCGGCTTCGATTGGAGCTCAATTCGTTGCCAACACTTCCTCAATCCAACATCCCGAGGCCCCAAGCAATCACGAAAGGAGCCGTGACGAGGCTCATCACCGATGTCACCATCACCACCTGGATCGCGACGCGGGGCTGGCCGTTGAAGAGCCGTGCGAGCACGATCGGGAAAATCGCCGCCGGCATCGCCGCCTGCACCACGAGGAGCCGTCGCAGGTCTTCGGGCAAGGGGAGAAAAAACGCTGCCGCAAGGATCAGGGAGGCATGCAGCCCAAGCCGCACGATGATACTGGAGAGACCGACACGAAGGGCATTGGTGAAAATTCCTTCGCTTAGAAACCTCCCCATCGTCGCCCCGATCATGAAAATAGACATCGGCACGGCGCAACGACCGAGCATGTCCAAGGAGGTGTGCACCACCCCTGGGATGTGGTGATGAATTCCTGTATAGTTGAGGATCAAGGCGAGGATTACCGCCATGAAGGGCCCGTTGACGAGAGCGCGCAAACCCGCCTTGCCCGTGAGAATCGCGAGACCCGCCGTCCACATCGCCAGCTCCACCCCGATGCCGAAAATGAACATCAACCCCGAGGGCCCCTCGTTCCCCGGAAAGAGATCGAGGAGGAGCGGCAAGGCGATGAAGCCGTAGTTCTGGATCCCCGCGCTGATCGTGAACGTCCTCAGCCCGGTTCCGATCCGCATCCCTCCCACCAATCCCGCGCCCCAAGCGAGGAGGAAACCACCCAGGACGAGAACAAAACCAAGGCCAATGGCCCAGCCGGCCGCAGCGAGCTTCTCCAGAGCCGGATTGCCGGGCACGAGCGAAAGAATGAGGCAGGGGGCGAGCAGGTTCATCCCCAGCTTCATCATGCCCGTCTCGGTCTCCTCGCTCAACCATCCACGACGATGAAAGAGCATCCCCGTCGCGATGACGAGGAAGACCGGGAGGATTGCTGAAAAAATGGTGCCGTAAGAGGCCATCGGGCCGGATCGTGCGGTGGCGGAAATCGGACTCAGGGCACCAGCGCCCAAAGAAGGCCTCGATCTCTCCCGGGGAATTCCTCACGCATGCTCATGTCGCCCGAGAATTCCCGGTCGAGCATTTGCGAGGAGCGGTCGTGGTCCTGCCTCAGAAAGGCGCGGAAACAAGGGAGGGTTTTCACAGCAAGCAGGTAGCCCCTCCCCGTGTTCTTTTCAAACGGAGCACTCGCCGAATTTGAAAAAGTCCTTCAAAGCCCCGCCATCACGCTCCAGACCCGGACGATCTTCGCTTTCACGCTCGCGAGGTCGGCCGTGTGATTCGTCACAAAGAGAGCAAAGGCGTAGCGCTTGCCCGAGCGAGCCTCGAGGTAACCTGCGTAGTTGCGAATGCGGTCCATCGTGCCGCTTTTCGCCCGGATCCGCCCCTCGGCCGCGGAACCACCTCCGATACCCTTGAGCGTGCCCGATTGGCCGGCCACCGGCAACGATTGACGAAAGGCCTCAAAATCCCCGCCCTTCGCCGCGGCATGGAGGATCAGGGCCAGTTGGCGGGCTGTCACCGTGTTGGCGCGCGAAAGGCCGCAACCATCGCCCATGAAAAATCCGGTCATGTCGATCCCCTTCTCCGCCCAGTGCGACCGCACCGCCTCGGCCGCCGCCGTCGGACTCCCCTCCCCTTTCACCTTCACCGCGATGGCGCGGTGGATGCACTCGGCCTTGAGATTGTCGGACTCGTGATTGGTCGTCACGAGGATCTCAGAAAGTGGTTCGGAACTCTGTTCGAAGATCTTTTCCCTGGCACCGATCTCCTCGCCCGCGTTGCCGAGGAGACGATCGGTCGACGGAGTGCCCGCGACAGGAAGACCATTCCCGTTAAGATATTCGGAAAACGTCCGTGCACAAAAGAGGGCCGGATCGGGCAGGGCCCCCTTGATGGTGAAGGAACCGCTCCCCGCCGGAACCGTGCCCCGAAAGGTGAAGAGCTTCCCGTAGGGATCGCCGTAGACGTAACCTTTGTCGCCCGAGGCCGCTGTTCCCACGCGCATCTCATTGACGAACTCATGTCCAGGCAACCGCGGTTCCGTGCCCGAGAACGGAGCTCTGGCCCCGACGGAGGGAGTCAGGAAAGAAGCGTAAAAGAGGTTCTGATGCACGGTCAGGCCAGAGGCTCCGGCTCCGTAATAGTTTCCAAGATCATTCCACGGCCAGGTCTCCGGGGTAAGGATCGTGCCGAAGATCGAGGCGTCGCCCACGACCCGTCCCTCGACCCGTTTCACCCCTGCCTCAAGCAAGGCCGACTTCCACTTCGCATAGGTGGGCGAAAGCTCTGAAGCCGCCAGGGTGGGATCGCCACCACCCCGGATCACAACGTCGCCCTTCAGCACCCCGTCGTCGCCCAGCACGCCCTTCGTCTGGAGCTCCGTGACAAAGCGGTAATCCGGCCCAAGCACCTCATTCGCCGTGGCCGTGGTGATCGCCTTCATCACCGAAGCCGGAACCAGCGCCGCGTCCATCCGGTAGCCGACCGCCGTCTCCGGAGCCGCCTCCAGATCGACAAGACAGAATCCCATCAATGCCGTATGCAGCCCTGGCTCCCCCGCGATCAACTCAACCTCGGCGATCACCTCCTCGACCGTTGCCCCGGGGAGCGAAGGGGGCAGGGCAAAACTCAAGCCTGCCGCGAGCAGCAAACGATTCAAACCGCTGAGGTAAAAGGGAGACAAGCTTCCTGAGCCCGCCCGCCCAAGGGCAGTCACGCTGGGTAATGAGTCATTCATGGCATATCTGCTCCCTCCCCCTACTATGCCGAGACCCACTCCTCTTTACCACAGAATTCAAGAGGGTTCAGTTCGAAGTCGCGGGGGCGTCGGCCCCGGGTTTTGCCGCCTTGATCACAAAATTGTCGTAATGCACGTCGTCGATGTTCGTCGTGAGGCTGACGACCGACTTCGTCTCGTGGGAGAGGCCTTCGGATTTCAGCTTGCCGACCTCGTGCCCGTCGACCGAGACCACCACCTCATCGCCCTTCGTACGGATCAGCAGGGCATGCCATTCCTCGCGTTTGAGGTCGAGGGGGAAACTCACGATCTTCGTTTTCAGCATTTCTTCGGTCGCCTCGTCGAGCGTTCCGCCACCTTTGCGCTTCTCGTAGATCGTATTTTCAAAATTGCCCGTCTTCGCATCGCTGATGTTGCCGCTCGTCGGGCTGATGAAGACGCTGCAGATATGGCCTGCGTGGGAACCCTTGTAATCCTTGTCGTCCATCCAGACGTTGAACTTTTCCGCCGTCTCTCCGGCGAAATTGAACTTCACCGAAATCTCGAGATCCTGGCGTCCCTCGGTGAAGCGGAAGGCATCGACGCCCGCGTGGTCGTTGATGTCGATCGTCTTGCCGATGAGGACCCCGCCCTTCACCTCGCTCTCGCTCTTGTAGTGGCTCCACGCCTCTCCGAAGCCGTCCTTTTCGAAATCGTCTTCAAAAACCAACTCGCTGTAGTAAAGTTCGTCTCCCCTTCCCTGGCGTTTCAGATCCCAGGCCTTCAGGAACTCCTGATCCTCCGCCGAAAGCGTCTCAACCGGCACATCGAACGGCTTCCGATTAACCATCAGCCGCACCTTGCCTTCCGTCAGATCCAGCAACTCGGCTTCGATCTTTTTGCCGGAGTTGTTGGTAAAGATCCGGATCTCCCGGGCGAAAGAGCCGTTCACAAGACCCGACAAAACAGCAGCGATCAGAACAGGACGAATTCTCATCCTCAACCATCACCGAATCGCCCCCTTTCCGTCAATGAAAAGGTAAAAATACAATAAAGGGCCAGTCTATTTGTTATTGCATCATTCGAATTTAGCTGCATTCTTCTCTTCATGAGATCTCCTCGCATCGTTGGAGTTGGCACGACCTACCATCACTGCATCTCTCGCGTCGTTGACCGACGCATCATCTTCCATGCCCCCGAAAAAGAGGCATTCCGCTCCATTCTCCGCAAGCTCGAGACCTTTACCGGCGTGCGCGTCGCTACCTACTGCCTGATGGGCAACCACTTTCATCTTTTATTGGAGGTGCCAGACCGGAGCCTCTTGCCAGAGCTCGACGCGGAGGAGCTTCTCGCGGTTCTTCCCCTCCTTTACGACAAGGCAACTATCGAGACGATCGCCCATGAGATCACCGCAGCCCGCAAGGCCGGCGACACCCTCAGGGAAAACGCCATCCTACAACGTTTCGAACGCAGACGGGGCAATCTCTCGATCTTCCTAAAGGAATTGAAACAACGCGTCTCGATCTTCATGAACAAGCGTCTTGGACGGACCGGGACGCTCTGGGAAGGGCGTTTCAAGAGCCTCTTGGTCGAGGGGGGCGAGTCTGCGCTCCTCACCGTGGCCGCCTACATCGACTTGAATCCCATCCGCGCCAAGCTTGTCTTCAAACCCGAGGATTACCGCTGGAGCGGATACGGAGAAGCCAACGGAGCTGGAAAAGGAGCCGCCCGCGCCCGTCAGGGCCTCGGCTCGATCCAACGGGAGGCCCTCGAAAATCCCGGGACTTTCTTCGATTGGAAGCGAACCCTGGATCGCTACCGAGTTCTTCTCTACATGACCGGTCAAGAGCACCCTTCCGACGAAAGACATCACCCACCTTCACGACCCGGCATCTCTCCAGCGGAGGTTTCCAAGGCAACTGAGCAAACCACGATTCCCCTCCCCGAGCTCCTTCGTCGGAAAGTCCGCTACTTCAGCGACGGAGCCGTGCTCGGTTCGGCTGCTTTTGTGGAGCGAAGCTTCGAATACCTGCGGGAAAACGGGCGGATCGGTCCGAAACGCCGCACAGGGGCCCGGACCCCAAGCGGCGGAGACTGGGGCGAACTTCGCGTGCTGCGGGATCTTCGGGTGCGCGTTTACGGCCCTCCCCCTACCTGACAAAACTTTAACGCCCGAAAAGCTTCATCAGCCCCTTCTTTTCTCTCTTCCCCGCCGGAAAGACTTCCACGAGCGCCTTGACGAGGGCATGAGCGATGAGGTCCTGATAGTCGGGCCGTTGCACGAGCAATTCCTCTTCACGGTGAATGATGACACCACACTCCAAGAGGATCGCAGGCAATTGCGCGGCCTTGAGCACGACGAGATCGGAAAACTCATAAACCCCGGTTCGCTCATCGAGCAGGGGGCGGTTCTCGCCCTGGATCGGCTCGGCGTGGTGGAGCGTCGGCCGCAATCCCGCTTCATAAAGAGCGGAACCAACCTGGAGAGCCAGCGCCCGGCTCACTTCGGGCTTCGCATTCTTGGACGAGGTGAAAACGCTGTAGCCACGGAAGTTGTCGGCATGGTCCCGCTCGACTCCTGCGTGAGTCCACTTCCGGAGGTATTTGTCATTGACGGAATCGTGATGAATCGAAATGAAAACATCCGCCTTTTCCTTGGTGGCAAGCTCGGGTCGTTCTGCGAGCGAGGTGACGGTGCCATCGGCGTTGACGACAATCACGGTCGCTCCCGCTTTCTCGAGCACGCCGGCCATGACCCGCGTCGTCGCCGTGTTGAACGAGAGTTCCGGGACACCGCGGGCACTCATCGCTCCGGGCTTGAGACGGTTGTGTCCGATGTCGAGCGCGACCCGCAAGCCCTCGAGCGGCCGACCGCTGAACTCCGGCTTGACCCACTTGGACAGATCGATCCCCTCCTGGGCGAGGGCGGAAAAAGGCACGCACAAAAACGCAAGGAAAACGATGGCACGACGGAATCGCATGCGTAAAGATCGCCTCGACCCGGCCATCGGGCAAGGCCACACCCTGCAGGAAGTCATCCCGGAGCCTTCACCCATTTCGTCGGCTCAAAATGACCGGGTATGACAAAAGGCCTTCTTCCCTTCCTCACGAGGTCTGTTAGGCTCTCCCCATGCAACGACGCGACTGGCTCAAAGGTACCACGGCGGCCGGACTGGCTCTCCTTTCCTCACGCTGGACCTTGTCCGCAAATGCCGCAGCGGGCCTTTCGGACCGTTTTCCCGCCCTTGCCGATGCCGTTCTTGCGAGGGCGACCTCGCTCGGTGCCTCCTTCGCCGACCTGCACCTCATGCAGACGGATTCGGAGTCGCTCTTCGTCCGCGAGGAAATGGTGCAGGGCGTGAACGCGGGTTCCTCCCTGGGTTGTTCTGTCAGGGTTCTGGTCGATGGAGCCTGGGGCTTCGCCGCGAGCGGCGAAATCACCGAAGCCCGCCTCCTCGCGCTGGTGGATTCCGCCGTCGCCATCGCGAAGGGTCAGGGCGGTTGGCGTGCCCGCCCGATCGAGATCGAGACCCTGCCCGCCTTTACCGGCACCTGGGAGTTGCCCATCGCCATAGATCCTTTCACCGTTCCCCTCGAGGAAAAAGTCGAGCGCCTCCTCGGCATCAACCGCGCCGCCATGGAGAAAGGCGCGAGCTACTGCAACTCCCACGTCTCGGTAGTGAGGGAGCGCAAATGGCTCGCAAATACCTTCGGCACGCGCATCGAGCAATCGCGCGTCCGCATCCATCCTTCCTTCAGCGTCACCATCGTCGATCCGAAGAAGGGCGAGTTCGCGACCCGTTCGAGTTCGCGACCCGTTCGAGTTTGCGTCCGCCCCGCGCGGCAGGCTGGGAGCATCTCACCGGATGGGACGCCGCCGCCGAATCCGCTCTCGCCGTCGAGCAGGCAAAAGAGAAGATGGCCGCCCCTTCCGTGACCGCGGGCAAATACGATCTCGTGATCGCCCCGAGCAATCTCTGGCTCACGATCCACGAGACCGTCGGGCATCCCACCGAGCTCGACCGCGCGCTTGGCTATGAGGCGAATTTCGCGGGCACGTCCTTCTGCACGCCCGACAAGCTCGACTCGCTCCAGTATGGCAGCGGGATCGTGAACCTCCACGCCGACCGCACCGCCGTCGGCGGCCTCTCCACCGTGATGTGGGATGACGATGGCGTGAAAACCCTCGGCAAGGAATTCCCCATCGTGAAGGACGGCGTCTTCCGCAATTTCCAGATGGCCCTGGGACAAGCCGCCCTTATCGGTCGCGAGGGAGGCTCGAACGGCTGCGCCTACGCCGACAGCTTCGACGCCTTCCCGATCCAGCGCATGCCGAACATTTCCCTCCAGCCAGGCCCTGACAAAACCATTAAAGCCGATAGCCTCATCGCCGATGTCGAGGACGGAATCTACATCGAGGGAAACGGGAGCTGGAGCATTGACCAGCAGCGTTACAACTTCCAGTTCACCGGTCAAGTCTTCCACCGTATCCGCGACGGCAAGCTCGACGGCATGTTCCGCGATGTCGCCTATCAGGGCAACTCGGTCGATTTCTGGAAAGCCTGCGACGGTCTCGGCGGCGAGCCGAGCTACGAGCTCGGCGGGGCGATGAACTGCGGCAAAGGCCAGCCCCAGCAAGTCGCACCCGTGTCCCACGGCGCCGTCCCCGCACGCTTCCGCCAGATCAAGGTGCTGAATACCGCCGCCGAATCCGGCAAAGATATCGCCGCCGCAATCTCGCGTCCCGAAGGAGGATGCGACTGCAGCGGCGCAAACCCCTCCTGGGCATGAACCGATCCGAACTTGAATCCCTCTGCGGAAAAATCCTCGGTCTCGTCTCCGCGGACGATGCCGAGCTCTACCTCAGCGACAGCGAAGATCTCATCCTGCGCTCCGCCAACAACGACATCACCTCGAACGGATTCCTTGGCCGCGTCGCGGTGCACCTTTCCGTCAGTTACGGAAAACGCTCCGCCTCGATCTCGCTCACCCGGACCGACGAGGCCTCGCTGCGGGATGCCGTGAAAAAGGTCGAGGCCATGGCGAAGCTGGCTCCCGAGGATCCCGAGCACCTGCCCCCGGTCGAGCCCGCGACCTATGCCGAAGCCCTCACCTGGTCCGACGCGACCGCGGCGATGACTCCGGCCGATGCCCTCGCCAGCCTCCGCCCCGTCATCGAATCCGCCCGCGCCGCGAAGGTCGACAGCGCCGGCTACCTCTCGCGTTCGGTCGGCACCTCCGCCTACGCCAACAGCCGTGGCGTCTTCGTCGCCGATCGCGAGACCAGCGTTGGCTTTTCGATGACCGCCCGGACCACCGCAGGCCGCGGCTCCGGTTGGGCGAGCACGCAGGTCACCGACGCCGCCCTTCTCGACCTCAGCACCGTCGGTGAACGCTCCATCCAGAAAGCCCTCGATTCCCGGGACGCCACCGCACGCGCCGCAGGACGCACCACCGTCGTCCTCGAGGCCGCCGCGGTCCGCGACCTACTCGGGCTCCTCGCCTCGGGCCTCGATCGGCGCGAATTCGACGAAGGTCAGAATTTTCTCAACAGCCTCTTGGCAAAAGGCGAGGACCCTGTCGGCAAGTCCCTCTTCGGCGACCAAGCGACCGTCTTCTCGGATCCGCTTTACGCTCCCGCCCCGAGCGGCACCCATGCCTCCGGACTGCCCGTGACCCGCACCACCTGGATTGAAAAGGGCGTTCTCAAGGCCCTCCCCGTCGGTCGGTTCTGGGCCCAGAAAAAGGGCCTTGCCCCGCAGCCCAGCCCCGGCAATCTCATCCTCCCCGGCGAAGGCAAATCCCTCGAGGAACTCATCGGCGGAGTCGAGGACGGCGTCCTCGTGACCCGCTTCTGGTATCTGCGCATGGTCCAGCCGCAGACCCTGCTCCACACCGGCCTCACCCGCGACGGGACCTTTGCGATCCGTGACGGCAAGATCGCCGGACCGGTGAACAACTTCCGCTTCAATGAGACACCCGTGAACGTCCTCAAAAACCTCGTTGCGAGCGGCGCTCCCGAACGCGTCCTCGGCAGCGAGAGCCAGATGCCCATGCACGTGCCCGCGCTTGTCGTGAAGGATTTCAATCTTTCGTCGGTCTCGGACGCCAGCTGAGGCTTCAACTTGCAAAGCCCGCGCGATTCGTTTCATTGGACCCATGCCCGAAGAATCCCGCAGCGAAAAAATCCGTCGCCGCCGTGAAGCGATGGCGGCCGACGACCGTCAGAACCGCCGCTGGCTGCTCGTCATCGTGGTTGGCTTTGCTTTCACTGTGGCCGTCTTGCTGGTGAAACGCTGGATCGATTCGGGCCCCGTCGATTTGAACAAGGCTCCGATTGAAAAACTCGAGACCCTTCCCGGGATCGGACCCGAGACCGCCAAGGCCATCATCAAAGGCCGTCCCTACAAGACGATCGACGATCTCGGCCGCGTCAAGGGCATCGGCCCGGCCACGATCGAGAAGATCCGCGAGCGGTCCAAGGTCGAGTGATCACGACCGATCGGCGGGCAAGAAGGACCTTGCCCCTCCATGGTTTCCGGCGCGCCACCGTTCACTCCACCCGCAGGCTCCACAGTTTGTGCCCGGCGGTGATGAAGAGCGTTTTTCCGTCCGTAGCGCCGAAGGTGCAATTGGTGATCATGTCCTCGGGCACGGGAAGGGTGCGGCTCAATTCGCCCGATTCGGGATCGATCACATAAACCGCGGCGGGATATCTGCTGGCGGTCTCCACCGGCAGATTCGGAAAGAGCAGACCGGCCGTCACATAGAGCTTCCCATCGGGGCCCCAGCACATCCCATCAGGACCGCGCTCCGTGCCCCAGTCGAAGAGCAGCTTTTGACTCGAGGGATCGACGGTGCCATCCCCGCGAAAATCGAATCTCCAGAGCTTGCGATTGCCTCCCACCCCGTTGTTCGGTCCGCTGTTGACGTTGTCGGCGACGAAGAGCCGCTTCCCGTCGGGTGAAATGACGATGCCGTTGGGTCGATCCACCTCGTGGGTCGTGATACGGGTCACCTTGCCATCGGGAGCGATGCGATAGACACCCTCGACCGGCTTGCCCTCTTCATCAAAGATCTCCATCCCCTCCATCGGACCGTAGCGGGGATCGGTAAAGTAGACCGAACCATCGGCGGCGAGAGCGAGATCGTTGGGACCGTTGAAGGCCTTGCCCTCGAAATCCGCCACCAGCACCGTGATCGTTCCGTCGAGTTCCGTGCGCGTGACGCGCTTATCACCACCCTCACAAGCGTGCAACCTTCCCTCCGCGTCGAAGGCGAGCCCGTTCGCCTTGCCCGAGGGCTGTCGGTAGACCTGGAAGGTGCCGTCCTTCATCCGGCGCATGATGCGGTTGTTCTCGATGTCGGTGAAAAAGACGCTCTCACTCGCGGCATGCCACGCGGGGCCCTCGGTGAAGGCGACGCGACCCTCGATTTTCAGGCCTTCCGGCCAGGTTGTCTGGGCGGAGAGCGGGGTGATCGAAATCAAAATGGGGACCAGGGCGAGCGGCAGGTATTTCATGCGGGAAGCTTCTTCCAGATTTCCGGGCTTTGGCAAGTGCGTCGATCCGCCGGCTTGTCATTCGCGAACCGCCCTTGCCAGCGGGCCGGTTTCCAAGCAAACTCCCTCCAACCGCCCAACGCAGCCCATGAAACCGATTTTCCACTCCCTTCTCCTCATTCTCCTGACCGGTCTCGCTTCCCCGCTGCGCGCGGATCAAACGAGCGAAGCATCCGCCGTCCGCGCCGCCGACGACGCCCGCATCGCCGCGATGCGGAGTCCCGAAAAAGCCGCCCTCGAGGCGATCTTCTCCGACCAGCTCCGCTACGCCCACTCCAGCGGCGTGGTCGACACCAAAGCCTCCTTCGTCGAAATTCTCACGTCCGGGAAAACGAAGTATCTCGGCTACGACCACCTCGAGCGCGAGTTCACCTTTCCCGCACCCGGGATCGCCCTGATGAGCGGCAAGGCCCGCATCCAGGCCGAGTCGGCCAAGGGCAAGATGGACAGCGTCCTCAGTTACCTCGCGGTGTGGAAGGAAGAAGGCGACCAATGGAAATTCCTCGCCTGGCAATCCTGCCGTCTCCCCGTCGAGGAAGCGAAACCCTGAGTCCGCCGCCCCGAGAACGCATGAGCGACCGCGACGACCACACCGCCCTCTTCCGCCAATCGTGGTCGATCTACGACGCCATCGCCGCGGAGAACTACATGTTCCACCGCGAGATCTACGAGATCGTGACGAGGCAACTCGAAGGTCGTGCCGCCTTGGGGCCCTACACCCTCCTCGATCTCGGCTGCGGCAACGCCCGCTTTCTCGCCCCCTCGCTGCAGGCCGCACCGCCGGCCCGCTACCTCGGCGTCGATCTTTCCCCAACCGCGCTCTCCGAGGCGCGCGACTACCTCGACGGGCTCGACAGCGTCTCCCTCCACGAGGATGACATGGTCGGCTTTGTGGCAATGTCAGGCGCGAAACCCGACATCATCTTCACCGGCTACGCCGTCCATCACCTGCCGTCCGCGTCAAAAGCCCGTCTCTTCGAAGCCTGCGCCGCCGCCCTCGCCCCAGGAGGGGAAATGCTGATGGTCGACGTCGCCCGGAAGGAGGAACAGGACCGCGACACCTACATCGCCGCCTATCTCAAACTGATGCGGGACGGGTGGACCGCCGTGCCCGCCGCCATGATCGAGGAAGCCTGCGCCCACGTCGCCGCCCACGATTTTCCGGAAACCCTCGGAGGCCTTTTCGAGATGGCGACAGCGGCGGGCTTTTCCTCGGCCGAACTCCTCGACCATTACGGCCCGCACCACCTCATCCGTTTTTCGATCTGACCCACCCAACCAATCCAATCCCGAAATCCCCCATGAGAACGCCCCGCAGCCTCCTTGGTCTCCTTGCTTTGCTCCTCACCACGAGCCTCTCCGCCGAGGAACTTCGCCAACATCCCGCCGCCGACGCGGCCGGCTTCGAGGTTCTTTTCGACGGGAAGGATCTTTCCAAACTGAAGACCGAAGGCAACTGGCAGGTCCAGCCGGACGGATCCCTCAAGCTCACCCCACGCGAGGGGGAAAAGGGCTGGACGCGTTACCATCATTACCTCTGGTTGCCGGGGGAATACGGCGACTTCACCTTCGACTTCGAGTTCCAGTATACCGCGGGCAGCAACTCGGGCGTCTATTTCCGTTGTGCCGACGACATCGATCCGACCAAGTCCGGCTTCGAGGTGCAGCTGCTCGATTCCCACGGGGTCACGAA
This sequence comes from Akkermansiaceae bacterium UBA5020, assembly GCA_002396885.1. Lineage (GTDB taxonomy): Bacteria > Verrucomicrobiota > Verrucomicrobiia > Verrucomicrobiales > DEV007 > Arctic95D-9. The sequence goes on along the minus strand of DGXY01000119.1, from coordinate 169,913 downwards.
GGAACTCGGCCACCACGACATGGGCGGGATCATCCAGACACAGGGTGCCTCGAAGAATGCCTCCAAGCCCGCGGGGGAATGGAACCGCATCACCGTCTCGATGGCCGGCGACCGGCTCGTCGTCGTCCTCAACGGCGAGTGCATCCAGGATTTCAACTTGCGAGAGAAGAAGCCGGCCAAAAAGACTCTCCCCGCCACCGGCAAGATCGCGATCCAGGATCACGGCCAGCCTTTCGCGGTGCGCCATCTCCGCATCAAGAAAGGGTGACTCGTTTATAAACCCGCGAAATCGGCTTGCAGGGAGGGCAGGAAGGCGTTGATCTTGGCGCGATGAAGCCACTCCGCCCGATCCTCGCCGCCTTCGCCCTTTCCCTGCTTCTTTCTCCGCTCTCCGCCGCCGTCACCGGCAAGGCGATCGAGTATCCCGTGGGCGAGGTCCTCTGCGAGGGCTGGCACGTCTACAATGACAGCGTCGCCGGAAAGCGCCCCGCCATCCTCATCGTGCACCAGTGGACCGGCCTCTCGGATTACGAAAAGATGCGCGCCGAAATGCTCGCGGGCCTCGGCTACAACGTCTTCGCCCTCGACATCTACGGCAAGGGGATCCGCCCCCAGCCGCCCGAGTCCGGCAAGGAATCGGGAAGATACAAGGAGAACCGCACCCTCTTCCGCAAGCGCCTCGAGGCGGGACTCCAGGTGCTGCGCGGCCTGCCGCAGACCGATCCGGAGAAGATCGCGGCGATCGGCTATTGCTTCGGCGGCACCGGCGTCCTCGAACTCGCCCGGGCGGGCGCGAAGATCGACGGCGTCGTCAGTTTCCACGGAAGCCTCGGCACTCCCACTCCCGACGATGCGAAACAGATCGCCTGCGAGGTGCTGGTGCTCCACGGGGCCGACGATCCCTTTGTCCCACCGGCCGAGGTCGAAGCTTTCCATCGTGAGATGAAGGCCGCCGAGGTGAACTACGAGTTCGTCGCCTACGCGGGTGCCGTCCACGCCTTCACCCAAAAAATGGCCGGAGACGATCCCTCGAAAGGCGCCGCCTACCAGGCCGAAGCCGACGCGAAGTCGTGGGAGGCGATGAAGGTCTTTTTCGCGAAAGTTTTCGGAAGTTGAAAGGCAGCCCCGCGGGATCGCCTCTTCCGCTTGCCACCTGCGCCGTTTCCGTCTACTTTCGAGGCCGACCGGAGAAGGGGCATTAGCTCAGTTGGTAGAGCGTCTCGTTCGCAATGAGAAGGTCAGCGGTTCGATTCCGCTATGCTCCACGCCCTTCCCCGTCGCCCGCTCGGACTTCCTCCAGAAATTTCCGAAGCCTCGCCCGCGTGAAACGTTGCAGGATGAGACAGGGCAGGTTCGAGGCGAAGGCGTAGACGATCATCACGATCGCGGCGACAGGCCAAGGATTCCAGATCAGCGTCAGGAGGATGCCCGGAATCTGTGCGTAGTGCGCGGCTTCGCCACGGCAGGTCTCGGCGATGAAGGCGCGGAGGTAGACGGGATCCTTGTCGGCGAGTTTGCCCTTCGCAAAACCATCGAACCAAGGCGCGGCATCCGGGAGGAGGTGTTTCCAGCTCCGGATGCGGAAGAGGGTCTGATAGACCGCACCACCCCCTTCGATCGGTCGTTCGCAGAAGAGCCACGATTCCGGATCGAAACGACCGCGGTCGAGCCTGGTGAAAAGCCAAGAGATTCCGAGATGGATCGCCGGGATGCCGAGGGCATTGAGGACGACAATCCACAAGTTGGATAGCTCAAGCCACATCGCGTCCTTTCCAGCTCACCTTGCCGCCGGTCTTCTTGCGCCGCAAGGCCCGGAAAAACACCGTCTGGTAAAAGGCGAGCGATACCGGGAAAAAGAGCGCGTTGAAAAACCCGAAATTCCCGGCATGACGAAAGACGTGGAGACACTGGATCACGCCGAGGAAGTAGAGCTTGCCGATAAAGAGCCGCTGATAAGAATCGGCAAGCGGGAGAAAAGTCAGGGCGATCGTGATCATGATCAGACCGGAAAGCCAGGCCGAGATCCCGATCATGGCCCCGCGCGGGGTGTTTCCGGCCCCGGAGACAAACCCCTTGCTCCAGCCCGCGACGAGATCATCGAAGCCGCCCGGAAACATGCGCATCGTCACGGTCCCTTTGCCGAGATAACAACGACAGGCGATCCCGGCCTCGCGGAAGTCGCGCGAGAGGTGGAAGTTCTCCAGCACCTGCGCTCTCACGCGATAATGACCGTCGACCGCAGCGTAGGTCGCCTTCGAGAGGAGCATGGCTTGGCCGAAGAGACCGATCTCGCGGGCCTGCGGTCCTTTCACGGTGAAGGCGTTCATCCCGAGGATCATGATCGCGTTGAAGAAGGCCGAGAGCTCCTCGTAGGTGCGCTCGATGCGATGATAGGGCCCGATGGAGTGGACCGCCTCCGGCTCCGCGACGGCAAGGGCGGCGAGCCGACGCAATCCCCCCGGCGCGACGACGAGATCGGCATCGAGGAAGAGGAGCCAGTCGCCCGTGGCCGCTTCGGCGCCCTGCTGACAGGCCCAGGGTTTGCCATACCAGCCCGCAGGCAGGTCGGATCCGGAGATCACGTTGGCTCCGTGCCCCCTCGCGATTTCGGCGGTGCGGTCCGTGGAGTGATCGTCGACGACGACGATCTCGTGGGGAGCAAAGAAAGGATCACGGAGAGAGGGGAGGAGACGCGAGAGATTGTCCTCCTCGTTGCGTGCCGGGATCACGACGGAAAGTTTTACCCCGGGGGCCGTTGCCGCGAAGTCGACCGCGGGAACGGTGCGGAACCGGACGAAAACGCTCCAGCCCGCGAGCCAAAAGAGAAAGGTGAGACCGAGGAAGATCCAGAGGATGAGGTCCATTCGATCTTCCCTCGAGGTGGCTTGATCAGGAGCGACGCCCCTCCCGTTTCACGATGCGATCGCAGACTTTCTGCCCGCAGAGCACGGCCATGGGCATGCCGCCGCCGGGATTGACGCTGCCGCCGGTGAAGAAGAGATTCGCGTATTTCGACGACTGCTTCGGTGCCTTGAAGGCTTGGTTCAGCTTCCAGTCGCTCACGACACCGTAGATCGAGCCGCGGTTTGAGTGATACATGCGCTCGATATCGACGGGAGTGAGCAGGTCCTCGACGACGATGTGTTTCCGCAGATCGGTCAGGCCCATGCGCTCGAGCTTGTCGATGACGCGGTCCTTCAGGGCAACGTAGTCGTCGTGCGAGAGTGGGTTGTCGGGATCGATCGGAGGGATGTGGGGGAGGATCTTGAGATTGTCGTGACCGGCGGGGGCCTTCGAGGGATCGGTGCGGGTCGGGGCGACAAGGTAGATCGTGGGATCCTCGGGCAGCTTGCCCTGCTTGAAGACGGTGTCGAAATGCTTGTGCTGGTTCTTCGAGAAGAAGAAATTGTGATGCGCGAGCTGTTCGTAGACGCGGTCGGTGCCAAGGTGCAGGACGATGCCGGAGCAGGCCGGGGCGAATTTCTCCAGCTTCTTGAGGAAGGCGGGTGGCTCGGAGAGCAACTTCCGGTAGGCGGGAATCACCTCCATATTACAAACGACGTAGTCGGCCGCGAGCGTTTCCCCACTGGCCAGGGTGATGCCGGTAACGCGGTTACCCTTGCGGTCGATCGAAGCCACCTCGCTGTTGAGCCGCACCTCCACACCGAGATCGTCGAGGAGCCGACCGAGGCCGCGGGCGAGGTTATACATCCCGCCCTGCACATACCAGAGCCCGTAATCGAACTGGATCAGGGGCATGAGGTTCATGTAGCCGGGCGCGTCGAGCGCGGAGGATCCGACATACTTGATGAAATACTCGAAGATGTGGCGGAGATGCTCTTCCTCGAAGTGGTTCGCGATCGATTCCGCCATGGTGTGGCGGTGGTCCATCTTGAAGATGAGCCGCCAGCCATAATAACGCAGCATTTCCCAGACATTGTCGAGGCCCTCGCGGAAGTAACCCTCATCGACGAGATGATACTGCTCGCGGCCGTAGGCGAGGAAGGCCTCGAACTGCTTCCAGAGAACCTCCCGATCCCCGGGTAATTTGGCGAGCTCGGCCTTCATCCGGTCCATGTCCTCGTGGAGATCGAGGACGAGGCCATCTTCGAAGAAATTGCGCCAATGCGGGGTGACCTTCTCGAGGCCCACGTAGTCTCTCATCCGCTTCCCGGCGCGGGCCCAGATGCTTTCGAAGAACTGGGGCAGGGTGAAGATGGACGGGCCTAGATCGAAGCCGAAGCCATCGATCTCATGGAAATTCAGCTTGCCGCCGATGCGCTCGTTTTTCTCGACGACCTGGACGTCAAAACCCTCCGCTCTCAGCGAAGCGGCTGCGGCGAGTCCTCCGAGTCCGGCTCCAACCACGACGACACGTTTGTTCCGGGGGCTTTTTCCATCGATCATGCGGTGATTTCGGTCTTTTGGTAGCGAAGCCCGAAATTATCCGAGATTAGGTTCGACGCAATCCTCGCGGATTCGAAAATTGTGGGAAGTCCGCTCCCCGGATGGGTGCCTCCACCGACGAGGAAACAGTTCTTGAACTCCTCGAAACGGTTCCGCGGACGCATCCAAGCCATCTGGCTGAGGCAGTGTGACAGATTGAAGGTCGCCCCCTTGAAGATATCGAGCTCGGTGCTCCAAGTCTTGGGAGTGTAGATTTTCTCGACCTCGATGTGCTGCTCGAGGTCGTCGATGCCGAGGCGCTCGGCGAAAGCCTTGATAACGTGGCTACGGTAGCGGTCCTGGATTTCATCCCAGTCGAGATCGCCGTCGAGATTCGGCGTCGGAACGAGGACATAGAGGCTAGACTTGCCCTCGGGGGCGAGGGTCGGATCGGTGACGCTCGCGTTGCGGACGTAGAAGGAAATATCATCGGAGCTTCGGTTCAGCTTGAAGATCTCGTCGACGTTCTTCTTGTAATCGCGGGCGAAAACGATGCTGTGGTGCGGCAGGTCGTAAAGCTTGCCGACACCGAGATGCATCATGAAGGTCGAGCAGCTGAACTTCATGCTCTCGAGCTTTTCCTTCGTATATTTCTTGAGCGCTCCGTCCGGAACGAGATGGGTCATGGCGTGACCGAAGTCTGCGTTGATGATGACGCTGTCGGCGTAGACCTTCTCCCCGTTCTCCAATTCGACTCCCGTGACCTTGCGTCCGTCGAGGATGAGCTGTTTGACCGGTGTGCCCGTGTGGATCCGCGCCCCGCAATCCTCCGCGGCGCGGGCGAAGGCTCTCGGGATCTCGGCGAGGCCGCCGATGGTGTGGTAGATCCCGTGCTCGTGCTCCATGTAGGAGAGCATCGCGAAGGCACCCGGACATTCCCAGGCCGACATGCCGAGGTATTTGCTCTGGAAGGAGAAGAGAAGGGCCAGTTTCTCGTCGGTGAAATAACGCTTCAGGTTGTCGAACACGGTCGAGCCGAGCGACAGGTGCGGCAGGGCCGGCAACAGATCGGGACGCAGCGAGCGCACCGGACCGGAAAAATCGCGCTGGAAGGCGGGAAGGAGACTCTTGAAACGGGCTTTCTCTTTTTTCAGGAAGACGTCCATCGCGCCACCCTGGCCGGGGAAGAGCCGTTCGATCTCTTTTTTGGTGTCTTGGTTATTGTTGCAAGCGCGGAAGATCTCGTCGTCGAAACGCAGCTCATACATCGGGTCAAGCCGCACGAATTCGAGGTAATCGGCCGAGTTCATGCCCGCTTCGATGAAGATACGGTCGAGGAGCGACTTCATCATGAGGAAGGTCGGTCCGATGTCGAATCGGTAGCCCATATCCTCGTGACAGCCGGTGCGGCCGCCGAGACGATCCTGCTTCTCGAAGAGGTCGACCTGGATGCCGCGGCTCGCGAGCAGGAGGGCGCTGGACACTCCGCCCGGCCCCCCTCCGATGATGATCACTTTTTTGGCGGGATCACCCGCCCCTGTCGAACCCAAATCCTTCATGTTTCGTCTGGTTGGCCCGCCGCCCGCTTCTCTAGAACGCCGCGGAGATGGCCCACTGGTTAATTCATCGTTTCGGGCCATGAATTCGTCGACAAATTTTTTCGACGAAGGTCTTCCCGAATCGTATCGGTCATGTCTGCGAACCGCGGCGGATCGTTTCTCGCCACGAAGTGCATACGCGCCCGAGCAAAAGATGGACGAAACTTCGACAATCCTTGCGACAGATCCTTCGACGGTCCATTCTCATGCCAAGGCGTTCTGGGAATCCGGGAGGGCCGGTTCCCTCGACGAGCGCCTCGCCGCGCTCACCCGGCTGGAAACCGCCCTCTCCTCAGAGACGGACGCCATTCTCGCCGCGCTCGCGGCGGACTTGGGAAAGCCGGGACTCGAGGCCTGGCTCTCCGAAATCCATTTCGTGCTCACCGAAATCCGCTTTTTCCGCAAAAAGCTCCGCCAGTGGTCCAGGCCTCTGCGGGTCGGCAATCCCTTCTTCATTTTTCCCGCCCGCAGCGAAATCCGCCGGGAAGCCCATGGCGTCGTCCTCATTGCCGCACCGTGGAATTATCCCTTACAGCTTTCCCTCAGCCCCCTCATCGCCGCCGTCGCGGGAGGAAACACCGTCGTTTTGAAGCCCTCGGAACTCGCCCCAGCGACGGCCGCGATCCTCGCAAAGATCCTCTCCGATGTCTTCGAGCCCGGACACGTCACCGTCGTCTGTGGCGGACCGGACGCTGGGTCCGCCCTCCTCGAACAGCCTTTCGACCTCTTTTTCTACACTGGAGGTGAACGGGTCGGACGTCTTTACGCGGAGGCCGCCGCGCGCCATTTCGTCCCGGTCATTCTCGAACTCGGGGGAAAATGTCCCTGCCTCCTCACCGACGACGTCGACCTCGATCTCGCCGTTCCCCGGATCGTCTCGGCGAAGTGGTTCAATGCGGGACAGACCTGCGTGGCCCCCGACTTCGTGCTCGTGCCCGAGTCGAAGCGCGAGGCCTTCGTCGCGAAAACACGTTCGCTGCTCGAACAGGTTTACGGGACCGGGACCCCTCGCGACCTCGCCGCGATCGTGAACGAGTCCCACTACGAACGGATCTTGTCTGTTTGTCAGGGAGATGTCGTGACGGTCGGCGAAGACGACGCGAGTTCGCGGATCATCGCCCCCCGGATCCTCCCGAATGCGGGCTGGGACGATCCCTCGATGCGCGAGGAAATTTTCGGCCCCGTCCTTCCCGTGGTCGGCTACACCGACCTCGACGAGGCCCTCGCCCGGCTTGCGGCGCAGCCCGCCCCTCTTGCGCTTTATGCGTTCTCGCGTGATTCCGCGACCCTTGAACACATCGCAGGCGCGGTGCGCTCGGGCTCGGTCTGTTTCAACGACGCGGTGAAGCAGGCCATGAATCTCGCACTGCCCTTCGGCGGCGTGGGTGCCAGCGGGATGGGCCGTTACCGCGGTCGCGCCGGCTTCGAATCCTTCACCTGGACCCGCGCGGTGACCCGCCGCTATTGGGTGAAGGACTTCTTCCTGACCCTGCCTCCCTACGGCCAAACGCTCGCCCGGATGCGCCGCTGGATGAAATAGCGGGCGCGCCACGATCAAGGAGGGATCCGAACGGTCCCAATCTGCCAGAGTATCTACCAGAGACGGGCCCGGTTCATCGTGGCTTTTTACCTGACCATCCTTCAGAAGGCCCGGGGTCGGAAGGGGGCGATTCGGCAGGTGAAATGAAGCGGCGACTTTTTTGACACACTGGAGGATTGAGGTTTTACGGACGATTAATCTCCTTTTTAAAAGCTTGCCAAGCTTTGGGGTGGGGACTAATTGTCGACCAAGTTGAGGACAGGATTTGCCAGATCGATTGCTTTGTTTGCCGGCATCCACCTGCTCGGCGGACACTGGCTGGCCTTGCAGTTGGTCGCGTGGATCGGGATGTTTTCGGTGAATTCTCAAGAGGCTCCCTTGGCAACGGCGCTGGAGAAAACCTTCGCTGGAAAGCATCCCTGCCCCCTCTGCCATGCCGTCGAATCCGGCCAGGAACAAGAGCGTGACAACACGCTCATCGATACCGGCAACAAAGTGAACGCAGTCATGGTTGCGGCCTTGAATCTACCACCGAGACCAGAGTCCAATTTGATCTTCTTCACGGAGACAGCCACTCCTCACTCGGTGACATTTGCGCCCCGGTCATTGCCCCCATGGCGGGGGTGATTTTGACTTGAGATTCAGCGGGCCCCTTGATGGAGGAGACGGAGTCACGTCTCCCCGCGAACTTGGATGGGAAGTCATCCTTCTTCGTGAGCGCCCAAACGATTCCTCTTCATCCTCAAGGCCCGGCAAAACCCTGCCGTTAGCTATCCCCTGAGACCCGATCCTCCCGGGTTCAGGGATCCTCACTCCGTGCAACCTGCGCGGTAAAATCCAACCCATCTTTACTATTTTGTTACATGAAGCATCTCTATTTGAATCAGTCGGAAAGATCTCTTTTCCGAAGCGCTCTCATCACGGCATTTGCGCTTGCCGCCTCGTATTCGTCGGCTCAGGAGGGCAATGCCCAAAAGTCTGAGACGCTGCCCCCGGTCGTGGTCAGCGGTGCCCCACCCGCGACACCTCTTCCGCGAACCCCTCCCATCCCGGCAGCGCCTCCGGCTCCGCAACCTATTGCCGAGCCACCACTCGTGATTGACGACCTCGCTCCTCAAGCGGTTTCACTCACAGTTCCCAATATCGAAGAAGCTCGAGCAGAACTGATGCGACAACCTGGTGGCGTCGCTATCGTCGATGCCGAAGACTACAAGCGGGGACGCGCCACGAACTTGAAAGACGCCCTCGACTACGCTCCCGGCGTGTTTGTGCAGCCACGCTTCGGCTCGGAGGAATCCCGTCTTTCGATTCGCGGCTCTGGCATTCAACGGACCTTCCACGGACGCGGTCTCAAGCTGATGCAGGACGGGGTGCCCCTCAATCTCGCCGACGGAGGTTTCGACTTCCAGGCGATCGAGCCGCTCGCCGCACAATATGTCGAAGTCTATCGCGGGGCCAACGCCCTCGAATATGGCTCAACGACACTGGGCGGAGCGATTAATTTCGTTTCGCACACCGGCCACACGGCAGCGCCACTTCAGACCCGCCTTGAATACGGGAGCTTTGATTCGTTTCGCGGCCAGATCAGCTCGGGCATTGTTTCCGGCGATCAGGACGCTTATGTGAGTTTTACCAACTCCTCGACCGATGGATTCCGAGAACACTCGGCGCAGAGCAATCAGCGTTTTTTCGCCAACCTCGGATATGCAATCAACCCGGAGCTTGAAACCCGCTTTTACCTCACCTACGGAAAGACCGATTCCGAGCTGCCCGGGGATCTGACCAAAGCACAAATGCTGGCCGATCCCACCCAGGCGGCTCGAGTCCCGGAATTTCTCCGCGGCCTTCAGCCCGTGGCCCGGTTTGATCGCGTCACGAGCGATTGGAAACGCGACTTCGAGCTCTTTCGCTTCGCAAACAAGACGACTTGGGAAAGCGGCGATGAGAAAATCACGATCGGCAGTTTCTGGTCCAATAAGGATCTCGACCACCCCATTCTTTTTGTGATCGATCAGGTCACCAACGATTTCGGGCTCGACGTGCGATATGACAACGTGGCAGACCTTTTTGGGAAGGAGAACCATTTCACCTTTGGTTTCGCCCCCACCTACGGGATCACTGAAGACGCGCGATTTGAGAACCTCTTCGGAACCCGTGGGGCCCTCTTCGCGAACAGTCACCAGACTTCGCTCAATGCCGATCTATACGCGCAGAACAGTCACTACTTTGTAGCGGATGTCGCCTTTGTGGCCGGGGCCCAGTTCAGTTACGCGGAGCGGAAAAATCGTGATGATTTCCCGATCGGCCCGAACAACAGTGATTCCCAGGACTGGTCCGCCTTTTCACCGAAAGTCGGACTGCTCTGGGACATCGCTCCCCAAGCGCAGGTGTTTGCAAATGTCAGCCGCAGCTTCGAACCCCCCTCCTTCGGGGAACTCGTTGATGCCAATAATGGCGGGGCGGGGCTAATCCAACTCAACGAACAAACCGCGACGACCTTCGAACTCGGAACCCGCGGATTCAGCGACAAGGTCTCCTGGGACCTTGCTTACTATCACTCTCTCGTCGATGACGAACTCCTTCAGTATCTGGTCCAACCGGGTCTCACACAGACCGTGAACGCCGGTGACACGACCCATCAGGGGATCGAAGCGGCTCTCGATTGGGAGTTGTTTTCGGGACTTTTTGCGAAAGGTGGCAGTTCGGCTCATTCCGCCGGAGGCAAAGCGATGGCGGCCAAGGCTCCGATCGAACCATCCGAGGACAGGATCGTCTTTCGTCAGAATTACCTCTGGAACGACTTCCGCTTTGACAATGACGCGACCTTCGGGGACAACCGCCTTCCCGGGATACCACCGCATTATTACCGGGCAGAGTTTCTTTACGAACATCCCAGTGGTATCTATGCTGGACCGAATCTCGAATGGGTTCCAGAAGCCTACAACGTCGATTCAGCCGAGACCGAGTTTGCTGATTCTTATGCGCTGCTGGGATTCAAAGTGGGTTACCGGAGCAAGAAGGGACTCTCGATGTTTGTCGAAGCAAAGAACCTCACGGATGAAATCTACGCGGCAACTACCAGCGTCGTCGACGCTTCCCCTGCGGGTGGCGGGGCGCTCTTTCTCCCCGGAGACGGTCGCTCTATCTATGCGGGAATTGAGTGGAAATGGTGATGCTTCCAAACTAACCGGCCTGTCGGAGATATACAGGCGGGAGGGTTGATTTAACCCTCCCGCCCTCTTTTCAACCCTTCATTTTTCGTGAAATCACGCCTCATTCGCAGACTCCATCGCTGGCTCGGACTGCTTTTCAGCCTTTCAGTCCTGATGGCTTCCGGCAGCGGTGTCATTCACAATGTGATGACACGCACCCAGTCACCTCCGCCCTCCGCCCGCCCGTCCGGCGGCGGCATGGATGTGAGTTTGATCAAGGTCACCGTTGCAGAAGCTGTTGCAAAACTGCCCGAAGAAAAACCGGAAGTGCAGGCCGTGAACCTTCGCGGTATCGGAGGACAACCCTGGTATCAGGTCTACACCGGGACCTCCCCGGTGCCGCATTACATCAGCGCCGTGGACGGCACGTTCGATCCTTCCCGTGATGAAGCCTATGCTGCCGAGATCGCTTCCCGCTTCCTCGCTGGTGAAAAAGTGTCGAAGACGGCATTCCTTACCGACTTCAACACGGAATACCTGAACATCTTCCGTATCCTGCCGGTCTATCGTTTTGATGCGGGTGATGCGCTCAAGACGCGTGTCTATGTATCGACGACCACCGGCAGTGTTACCCGTCACACAGATAAGCAGCGGCAATTTGAAGCGACTATCTTCACCAATTTCCATAAGCTCGGTTTGATCCCGAACAAGGACTTGCGTGATCTCGTGCTTACCGTGCTCACGTCAGGCACCTTCCTCGTTGCCTGCCTTGGAGTGGCTTTATTCTTCGCAACCCGAACCAAAAAACGTTGAATCCGGCGGCGACAGCACCCGCTGCATCGCTATGTGAAGGCTTGCTATGGGCTTGATAAAATCGAAGGCTTCGGCTTGCGACGACAAAGGCCAGGATAAGACGGATGGCTGGGGCTGGGTTGGCGATTTCGTTTTTTGCTCCGGTGCTTCTCCGCTTTGTGTCGGGCCTCCGCGTCGCGGGGAGTAAACGCAGGGCTTCTGTCCCCCTGGAGAAGAAGTCCTCGAGCCATTGCTCGACTTCGGCCACGGTCAGATCGTGGGATCGGGCCGATTCGGAGGCAGTGGTCTTGCCCTTGAGGATGTCCATGACGGCGGTGGCCTTGCGGCGGGCCTTCCAGCGCTTGACGTCGTCGGATTCGTTGCTAATCGCGATGGAAAGACGGGTTGGGGTTCGACGTGTGATCCGCCGCACCGGAAGCGACCGCGCCCGGCTCCGACGAGCTTGGGCAGAGCCCATTCTCGCCGGGCGCTCCTGCGAGAACTTAGCCGACCGTTTTCCTTATTTCCCGGCCAAGTCCTTGCGTGTGTCGCGCACTTCCTGGATGAGAGGGTTGTTTATGGGTGGGAGAGATCAGGCCGTGGCCAAGGGGTGGATGGAGGAGATTTCTTGCGCGTTCTCCAGTTTGGCCTTCCGCAGCAGCCACTCGTCCTGCAAGGCAAGCCAGTATTCGGGACGATTCCCGAAATAGCGACCGAGGCGAAGGGCCATGTCGGGGGTGATGAGGCGGCGTCCGGCCAGCACGTCGTTGATTCGCTGCGCGGGGACATGGATGGCAGACGCCAACCCTCGTTGGGAGAGTCCGTGATCCTCCAGAAAATCACCGAGCAGACCCGCTGCGAAGTTGTGAAGGGGGGGGATGTCGGTGTTGGGATTGGTTTTCATATCAGTGGTAATCGACGATGGAAACGTTCTCGGCGTCCGCTCCCGTCCAAACGAAGATGACGCGCCATTGTTGATTGATTCGGATGGAGTGATTCTCGTTGAGCTTACCGCGAAGTTTCTCAAGGTGATTCGAAGGGGGTTGACGGAGGTCGTCAAGTGACACGGCTCGGTGGATCTGGATCAAACGACGCAGGGCACGCTCTTGAATGTCAGGGTGCAGCTTTCGGGGCCTCCCGCCTTCGAAAAGGCGCTGGGTCTCTTTGTCCCCGAAGCTCTTGATCATGTCGCCAAAGTAACCGGAATTGGTTACATTGGCGACAACAATTGTTCTCCTCTATTGGGGAATTTGAATTTCTTCGCGAGTTCCGTCCCTCACCCCTCCAGGTTCGGCGCCAGCCACTTCTCGGCCATCTCGAGGCTCATGTTTTTCCGGGCGGCATAATCTTCAAGCTGGTCGCGTCCGATTTTGCCAATGTTGAAGTATCGCGCCGCCTCATTGAAGAAGTACAACCCGCTCACACTGCTCGGCGGGAACATCGCGTAGCTGCTCGTGAGCTGCATCCCCACCTTCGCCTCGACATCGAGCAAATCCCACACCGCCTGCTTCTCCGTATGATCCGGACAGGCCGGATACCCTGCCGCAGGGCGGATGCCGCGGTAGCGCTCTTGGATCAAGTCCTCGACGGCAAGATCCTCCGCAATCCCGAAGCCCATGAACCGGCGCACCTTGCGGTGGAGGAGCTCGGCGAGTCCCTCGGCAAAGCGATCGGCGAGGGCCTGGATGATGATGGCGGTGTAGTCATCGCCCTTGTCGCGGAAGGTCTTGGCATACTCCTCGACCTCGTTGCCGGCGGTGACGGCGAAAGCGCCGAGGTAGTCGGCCCGTCCGCTCGCGAGGGGCGCGACGAAGTCAGCGAGACTCTGGAAGGGGGTGCCGGGCTTCACTTTGTCCTTCTGCTGGCGGAGGAAGTGGAAGGTGGTGAGAACTTCGCTCCGCGAGTCGTCGGTGAAGAGCGAGACGTCTTCTCCGGTGGAGGCGGCGGGCCAGACGCCCCAGACGGCGCGGGCGTGGACGCGATTGTTCGCGATGAGATCCTCAAGGACACGCTGGGAATCGGCAAAGAGGCGGGAGGCCTCCTCGCCGTGGGTCTCGTGGGTGAGGATCTTGGGGAAGACGCCCCGCAGTTCCCAGGCGTGGAAGAAGGGGGACCAGTCGAAGACTTCGGCGATCTCGGCGAGTGGAACGGGATCCCAGAGGTGGGAGCCAAGGGTCTCCGGCGTCGCGATGTCGGCGGTGGCCCAGTCGACGACGTATTTCTGCGCTTTGGCCTCCTCGTAGGGGACGTAGACGGCGCTGGAGCCCTTGCCGGCGTGGAGGTCGCGGTCGGCCTGCTCGCGCACGACATGCTCGGTGAGGAAATTCTCGCGGAGATTGTCGGAGAGGAGCGAGTTGCAGACGCCGACGACGAGGGAGGCGTCGACGACGTGGACAACAGGCTGCGAAAAATGCTGGCTGATCTTGATGGCGGTGTGGGCCCGCGAAGTGGTGGCTCCGCCGATGAGGAGGGGCTGTTTCACGCCGCGCTTTTCGAACTCCTTCGCGTTGAAGATCATCTCGTCGAGGGAGGGCGTGATGAGTCCGCTGAGGCCGATGATGTCGGCTTTGTGCTCGGCAGCGGCGGAGAGAATGCGGTCGCAGTCGACCATGACGCCGAGGTCGATGACCTTGTAGCCATTGCAGCCAAGGACGACACCGACGATGTTTTTGCCGATGTCGTGGACGTCGCCTTTGACGGTGGCGATGACAAAGACAGGAGCCTTGTCCTCCTCGCCTTCGACCTTTTCGGCGAGCATGAAGGGCTCGAGGTAGGCGACGGCCTTTTTCATGACGCGGGCGCTCTTGACGACCTGGGGGAGGAACATCTTGCCGGCTCCAAAGAGCTCGCCGACGACTTTCATGCCGTCCATGAGAGGGCCCTCGATGACATTGAGCGGTTTGCCGAGGGCGAGTCGGGCCTCCTCGGTGTCCTCCTCGATGTAGTCGGTGATGCCGCGGACGAGGGCATGGGTCATGCGCTCGAGCACGGTGCCCTCGCGCCAGCTGAGGTCGGGTCCGCTCTGTTTGTCGCGAGTCTGGGTGCCGGCGGCCTTGAGGGCCTCGGCATGCTCGATGAGGGCCTCGGTCGCGCCCGGGTTGCGGTTGAGGAGGACGTCCTCGACAAGTTCCTTGAGCTTCGGCTCGATCTCGTCGTAGATCTCGAGCATGCCGGCATTTACGATGCCCATGTCCATGCCCGCCTTGCCGGCGTGATAGAGGAAGGCCGAGTGCATGGCCTCGCGCACGACGTTGTTGCCGCGGAAGCTGAAGGAGACGTTCGAAACACCGCCGCTGACCTTGGCGCCGGGGAGATTCTCCTTGATCCAGCGGGCCGCGTTGATGAAGTCGACAGCGTAGTTGTTGTGCTCGTCCATCCCCGTGGCGACGGTGAGGATGTTGGGGTCGAAGATG
>DGXY01000119.1:126494-154766 GCA_002396885.1 Akkermansiaceae bacterium UBA5020 | reverse complement strand
GGTGGCGGCCTGGCCCTGCTCGTCGAAGGCCATGACAACGACGGCGGCCCCGTATTTCATGACCGTGCGGGCGTTTTTCTTGAAGACCTCCTCCCCCTCCTTGAGGGAGATGGAATTGACGATACCCTTGCCCTGGAGGCATTTCAGACCGGCCTCGATCACCTCCCACTTTGACGAATCGACCATGATGGGCACGGCGGCGACGTCGGGCTCTCCGGCAAGGAGATTGAGGAAACGGGTCATCATCTCGGCCCCGTCGATCATGCCCTCGTCCATGCAGACGTCGATGACCGGGGCGCCGTTCTCGACCTGCTGGCGGGCAATGGAGACGGCCTCGTCGAGTTTGCCCTCCTTGATGAGCTTGGCGAACTTGGGCGAACCGGCCACGTTGGTGCGTTCCCCGATCATGAGGAAGCCCTTTTCCTGAGTCTGGTTGAAGGACTCGGATCCGCTAAGGCGCATCGCGGGGGCCGGGGCGGGGACGGCGCGCGGGGCGTAGCGCTCGGCGACGCGGGCGATCGCAGCGACGTGCGCGGGAGTATTGCCGCAGCAGCCGCCGATGAGATTGACGAGCCCTGCCTCGGCGAAGCGGGCGATCTCGCGCTCCATGTCGTCAGGGAGGAGATCGAAGCCGGTCGGAGCGAGGGGATTCGGCAGTCCGGCGTTCGGGTAAACGGAGACGAAGGTGCCGGCGACGCGGGAAAGCTCGGCGAGGTGCGGCTCCATGAGATCGGGTCCGAGCGAGCAGTTCAGCCCGACGGCGAGCGGTTTGGCATGGGCCACGGCATTCCAAAGGGCCTCGGTCTTTTGCGCCGAGATCATCGTTTCGCCCCCGCGTCCGACCGCGGCCGAGACGATGATGGGGAGCTCGACGCCATCTTCGTCGAAGACTTCGCGCAGGGCGACAAGGGCGGCCTTGGCATTGAGCGAGTCGAAGATGGTCTCGACCATCATGATGTCGGAACCACCCGCGATGAGGGCGCGGACCTGATGTTTGTAGGACTCGAGGACCTGGTCGAAGGTGACGACGCGAAAGCCGGCGTCCTCGGCGTCGGGCGAGTTGGTGAGGGAGACGGTCATGGGACCGATCGCCCCGGCGACGTAGCGTTTGCGTCCGGTCTCGTTGCCGATGCGGTCACACCATTGGCGCGCTAGTTTGGCGGACTCGTAGTTGATCTCCCAGGCGAGTTCCTTGAGGAAAGCATTGTCGCAGACCTCGCGCGCGAAGAACTCGGGGTCCTTGCGGCCCTTGCCGGTCTCGCGGGGGTCTTCAACGAAAAATTCGCTCTGGGCGAGGGTGGTGCCGGAGAAAGTGTTCGTCTCGATGATGTCCGAGCCGGCCTCGAGGAAACGTTTGTGGATGTCACCGATGACGTCGGGCCGGGTGAGGGAGAGGATATCGCCGTTGTTGAGGAGGTCCTTGATGTTTTTGGCGAAGCGCTCGCCGCGGGCCTCGGGCTCGGTGAGTTTGTACTCGCGGATGGTCGTGCCCATGGCGCCGTCGAGGACGAGGATGCGGCGGGAGAGTTCGCGGGAGAGTTCAGACGATAGATCGGAGGTCATGGGAGGCGCTGCGCAGTAAAAGTTCTGGAGGTAGAGGCGGCTTCCCGCCGCTTGTTTGGGAAAGGGGTCTTCAGGAGGGGCACTTAACCCGATTCGGGCGGAAAATGCCAGCGGCGATCCGTCGTCGAGGGTTACGATAACACCGTGCTCGGCGAGACGGGGATTTGGTCATCCGCGTTCATTTGCGTTGAAATGAGAGCGTTTTGCGGGCAAGCGAGGGCTTCGCGCGGAACACAGCCCCCCAGCGCTGTCGTGAGATCGGGAGGATGGAACGTTAAAGGGGTTGCCAGAACCCTTCGGCGGTCTCAGACTCATCCCTCCATGAAAAACCTCGTCACCGTGCTTCCCGGTCTCCTGCTCCTCTGCACCGGCTGCGGCGAACGGGCTCCGAATCCGGCGATGCGGGCGGTGGCGGAGCGGGTCGTGAAGGTGACGCTCGATCCAGCGTCCGCCTTCGGCTTCGACACGATGCGGGTGGGTGCGCTGCAGCATATCGACCGCGAATACACCTACGACGTGGTGCCGGAGGAACTGCTCGGCGGTCTCCTTTTTCAGGGCATCCATCGGGCCCCGACCGGGACCCAACTGCGCTTCGATCTTCTCCAACCGGCGACGGTCTACGTGTTTTTCCATCCCGACAAGGACGGAGGCTGGAGCAAGGCCTTCGCGGCGCTGCCGGAATGGAAACGCTGCGAGACCTTTCCCCAATACGACATCCACAACGGCAAGCACGGGCTGACGATGATCATGCACCGGCTCGAAGCCGCCCCGGGTCGCTTCGAACTGCCGGCAACGACCGAGGACCAGGGATGTTTCAACCTCGTCTTTCAACCCACGCAAGCAATGCGGTGAGAGGCGGCGCGGAAGCCGGCATCGGAACCCTCGGTGAAAGTCTGCTCACGGAGTGGGAAGCAGGACCCCAGGAAAAGAGCGGAAAGGCAGAGGGACGGGGAGAATTCCTCCGGTCCGAGCGCCATCAGGCAATCTCGAAACTTCCGTCCGTCCGCTTGATGAATCGATGCAAAGGCTTTGCCGAGGCATCCAGATGCGTGAAGACGAGCTCTTCCCGCGCCACGCGCAGGTGGGTGAAGCCGTGGACGTCGTCACCGTAGGGCATCTTGCGATCGGAATCGAGCTTGCGGGTGCTCGCCCCGCCGCCGCCGGAAAGAACAAAGGAGGTGAATAGTCCCTCGAGTTCGAGATGCTGGAGATCATGGTCGTGGCCGCAGAGGTAGGCATGGACGCGGTGCTCCTGGAAGAGCGGCCCCCATTGCGCGATGAGCGCCTTGGTGTCGCCATGCGATCCGTTCGAATAGAGCGGATGATGCGCCATGACGATGGTGAAGGGCGCGCGTTTCGACTGGAGTTCGGCGACGAGCCACTCATGCTGCTGCGCCGCCTCACTCTCCGAAAGAGAGCCGCGGGGCTTGCCGAAGATTTTGTCCTTCCCGCCGCTGACCTTGGGCAGGTTGCTGTCGAGGGCGATGACGGTGGCCAGGGGCAAGGAGGCGGGACCGAGGTCGAAGCGATACCACTTCGCGGGCATCTTCCAGCGGGTGCCGGGCTTCTTCGCATATTCAAGCTGCACCTTTTCGCCCCCGGGATTGTCGTGATAGTCGTGGTTCCCGAGGACGGCCCAGCAGGGTCCGGGGAAATCGGCGGTGGGATAGATATCCTCGAAGGTGTTTTTCCAGCGGATCGACTCGGTCGAGAAACCATCCTTCGCCGCCGAATAGAAGTTATCGCCAAGAAGGAGGAGCGACTCGGGCTTGATGCCCTGACCCTGACAAAACGCATTCATCGCCGCGGCGACCCTCTTCTGAGCGTCACCGGTCGTGCCAAAATCCCCGATCATGAGGAGATCGAGGGCACCACCCTCGGCGGCTCCGAGGATCGATCGAGATCCGAGATTGAGCGAAAGGAAGGCACTCGAGCAAAAGAGCGTCTTGAGGGCGCGCCGGCGACTGAGAGGAGCGGATGCGTTCATGAGGCGGCTATCGATTATCTTCGTCTCAGTATCACGCAGAATCTGATTGGGGGTCAAACCCGATTAGAATGGGTGCTGCTCGGATTTGCGCCATCGGCTTTTGCGTCAGGATACCGGGGAGAGCTGTGCGCGGATCGAGGACACGAGATCGGGATCGTTTTCCACCGCACTGAGGAAGGAGGGAAAACGCGGCCCCCATCCGGTCGCGCGGAGGGCGGCGTTGGAAACGATTTTGTGGGTCCACCCTCGCTTGCGATCGGGATCGGGAGGGGCCAGTGGCGGCAGGGGCAGCCCGAAGAAAGAGGCGAGCCCCTCATAGCATTGCCGCTGGGTCAGGGGCGTGTCATCGACGACATTGAAGAGCCCTCCTGCCGCCACTGGCCCCTGCCGCAGAAGATGAAGGATGGACCCGACCGCGTCGTCTCGATGGATCTGATTCAGAAAACGGCTTGGTTCTACCTCCTCGATCGCCGCGGTCCCCTCGAGCATTTTCTTGAGGTGGACGGACCGTCCCGGACCATAAATGCCGGCGAGCCTCAGGGCGATTCCGCCGCCGCCGCGGGCGAGGGCCTCGGCTTCGAGGAGGAGACGACCGGTGTCGCGGTCGGGAATGGCCTCGGATTGCTCGTCCACGACCGAGCCATCGGTCTGGCCGTAGACGCTCGTGCTACTTGTGAAAAGAACGGGGACGCCGGGAAAGATTGCGCGGAGATTCCGGATGCCCTCGACGAAGACAGCTTGGTAGGTCTCGGCACCGCCGCGGCTCGAGCTGGCACAATGCACGATGGCATCGGGACGATCGAAGGGCAGGGAATCTCTCACCGCGACGAGCGAACCGGGCGAGGTGACATCGCCGGTGAGGAGCGGATAGGGCTCGTCATGCGGCGCACCGCGATGAACGGCGACGACAGAAGCCGCCATGGCGCGGAGTTCCGAGGCGAGGGAAACGCCCAGGTAGCCATGACCGATCAAGAGGATGCGCAAGAGACCCATACCTTGCTATACGTTCGAAACGCGATCACCAAACCTCTACTTTCTCAAGAACGCGGTGATTGCGGCACGGGTCGACTCACGGCGACGGGATCCAGGTCGGAAGTCACCGGAACGGCCGCCTCTTCGCGAAGGCGCGCCGGCAGATCGATGGGCTCCGATGGAAATGCCTCACGAAGGGGGAGCACCGCAGGGACTTCGCGCGATCCCGCCACATCCGGCACGGGGGATGGCACGGCTTCTCCGGTGAGGTTCCCCTCGAGGACCAGCTCAGGAACAGGGCCCAGGAAAGTCTCTCCCTCGATCCCTACGGGCGAGAGCGTGGCAATGATGACGAGATGCACCAGCGTGACCCCGAAGATGATGCACACCATTTGGAACGAGAGTTTCATGAGACGGGATTGGAGCAGGGGAGCGCCGCGAAACGAGGCCACTCAATAGCCGCGAAGACTTTTTCCACCGACCGCCGCCGCTTGGCGCGCGATCGGATTCACGCGGAAGGGGCTGGACTCCTCCTCTTCGATCTCGCTGCGAAGGAGGCGGTCGCGGATGGAATGATAGCGTTTGGGTTCTTCTCTCACATCGCTTGCGGGCTCCAGAGAAGCAGGGGGGGCGCTCCGCTCGGAAGCGGACACCTTTTCCTGAGGCGCAGGCTCGCTCTCGGCAGGAGTGTCACGGGACGGGGGCGCAACCGGGCGCACCGGATCGAGAGCTGCGGCAAAAGTTCGCTCGAAGAGGCGATGGATGTCGTCGCGGAAACGCTCGAGCTCCTGCTTGCGTTCGCGGACGACATTGCGCAGGGCGATTCGGGCGATCACGGCAGGAGCGGCAACCAAAAGCGCGATCGCGAAGAATCCCAGTCCGGCACCCACGCTAGGGGCGACTTCGGAAAACTCTTTGGCACCGTCAAAACCCTTCATTAGCGTCCAGACGAGTCCAAAGGTGCCCAGCAGCATCGCCGTCGCAGCGAAGAGACGAAGGCTCTCAATGCCATTTTGAAGACGACCCGAAGCAGCCCGGAATCCGGTCTGAAAGGCCATGCGAAGGAAGTCGATCTGGCGTCCCACAAGTTTACCGGCTTGGCGGAGGCGCTGCTGCATGCGGTCCTGCGGCTCGCGCGAACCGAGCAATTGGTAGGCGGTCTCACGGGCTCCGGCATGGTAGATGAGCGATTTCAAGGCGAGTTCGTTCTCCCAGCCTTCTTCGAAGACCTCGAGGGTCGTCTTCGACTGTCGCAGGCGCTCGGTGAACTCCTGATCGGCACGCCGCATGCGGCGGAACTGGGCGATCTTCGAAAGGATCGTGACCCAACCGACGATCGAAAGCATGACGAGCAGCCACACGATCACCTTGCCCGGAAAGATGGGCTGGTCGATGGCATCGCGGATGCTGGCCAAAACAGGTGGGAGGAGGGTGCTGAGGAACATGGAAAGACTTTTAAAAAGAATGCCCCGCAACTCGCGAGATTGGGGGGGGTAATTTTTAAAAATAACTTAGAAATCTTAACAAAACAAGTGCTTCTATGGCAAATTTTGAAACCCTCGCCGCGAGGAAGGGGCTCGAATGCAATCGTAGAGGGCTTTTGTAATCGCCACGAAGCCTTCGGCCGCGCATCTTCGGAGTCGTAGTTTCCGCCCATCGCGGATAGTATTTCACCACCCATCCGACTGACTTCCTGATATGAGCACCTTCGTTTTCATCCTCATCGGCCTCGCCGTCCTCCTCCTGCCCGCGATCTTCGTGATCGGGCTCTACAACGGACTCGTCAAACTCCGCAACCGCTACAAGAACGCCTTCGCCCAGATCGACGTGCAGTTGAAGCGCCGCCACGATCTCATCCCGAATCTCGTCGAGTCGGTAAAGGCGTTCATGACCCACGAACGCGAGACCCTCGAGGCCGTGATCCAGGCCCGGAACGTCGCGACCTCGGCGCGCGAGCATGCCAGCACCGCCGACGGGGCCTCGATCCAGCACCTTGCCACGGCCGAAGCCGGACTCGGCGGAGCGCTCGGCCGCCTCTTCGCGCTTTCGGAGAGCTACCCCGAGCTGCGTAGCAACCAGAACATGCTCCAGCTCCAGGAGGAACTCACCTCGACCGAGTCGAAGGTCGCCTTTGCCCGCCAGTCCTACAACGACGCGGTGATGCACTTCAACAACAAGATCGAGATGTTCCCCTCGAATTTCATCGCGGGCATGTTCAACTTCGTCCCGGCCACCTCCTTCGAAGTCTCGGGCGACGCCGAGCGCGAGAGTGTCACGGTGAAATTCTGAGGCGCGAGCCTCCCGAACCGGTCCCGCTTCCCGGCCCGCCAAGGACATGGATTTCTTCGAGCATCAGGAAGTCGCGCGAAAAAAATCGCACGTCCTCATCTTCTACTTTTTTCTCGCCGTCGTCGGGATCATCGCCGCGGTCTACGGACTCGTGGTGCTGATCTTCACCTTCAGCGGAGAAAAAATCGGCGACACACCCGGGCTGCCGTTCTGGGACCCTTCGATCCTCCTCTTCACTGCGGGTGGGACCGCGTCCGTCGTCTTCCTCGCCTCGTCGTTCAAGACGCTGCAGCTCTCCGGCGGAGGATCGGTCGTCGCGCGTGAGCTCGGCGGTCGTGAACTCGACGTCAACACGACCGACTACCACGAGCGCCGCCTCCTCAACCTCGTCGAGGAAATGGCGATCGCGTCGGGGGTGCCGGTTCCCTCGGTCTACGTGATGGACTTGGAGGATTCGATCAACGCCTTCGCCGCCGGCCGCTCGCCGAGCGATGCCGTGATCGGTGTGACCCGCGGCTGCATGACCCTGCTCACCCGCGATGAGCTGCAGGGGGTTATCGCCCACGAATTCTCCCACATCCTCAACGGCGACATGCGGCTGAACATCCGCCTCATGGGGCTGATCTTCGGGATTCTCTTTCTCTCGCTGATCGGCGAATTCATCCTCCGCAACGCCTTCCGCGGCGGCTCCAGCTCGTCGAAAAAAGAGGGCGCCGGTCTCGCCCTGGTCATGCTCGTGGGCGGACTCGGACTGCTCCTCATCGGTTATATCGGGGCCTTTTTCGCGAACCTCATCAAAGCCTCGGTCTCCCGGCAGCGCGAATACCTCGCTGATGCCTCGGCGGTGCAGTTCACCCGCAATCCCGACGGCATCGCCGGCGCGCTCATGAAAATCGGCGGACTCTCCTCGGGCTCGAAGGTCGCCCACCCCATGGCCAAGGACGCGAGCCACCTCTTTTTCGGCAGCGCCCTCGATTCGATGTTCGCGACCCACCCTCCCCTCCCCGAGCGGATCCGTCGTCTCCTCCCGCACTGGGAAGGCACCTTCGGCGAAGTCAGCCTGCGGCCGATCACCGATGAGCGCGAGCGGGAGAAAAAGCCGCGCCAGGCTCCCGCCTCCGCCGCGGCGGCCTCGGGCTTCTCGATCAACGAAGCGGGCGAACCGCTGCGGCTCAATGCCGAGGCAGCGATGGAAAGTTTCAAAACCGTCCATCCCGAGCAGGTCGATCTCGGACGCGAACTCCACGAGAACCTGCCGCCCCATTGGCTCGAGGCCTGTCGCTCGCGCGCCGGAGCCCAGTGCCTCGTCTTCGCCCTGCTCCTCGCGCAGGACGACACCCTCCGCGCCCAGGAAGTCCGCCGTCTCCTCGAGCTCACCGACGAAGGAACCGCCCAAAGGTCCGGCCATCTCTTTGGGGAACTTGCTTCGGTGCATTCGGCGGTGAAGATCGGGCTGATCGATCTCGCCATCCCCACCCTGCGCCACCTCAGCCGCGACGAATACGCGCGCTTCCGCGAAGTGACCCACCGGCTCATCACGAGCGACGACCGGGTCGATCTCTTCGAGTTCATGCTCCTGCAGATCGTCACCCGCCACCTCGATGCCTACTTTGAGAAAAAGCGTCCCGAAAACATCCGCTATCAACGGCTCAATCCGCTCCTCGAAGATGCGGGCGTGGTCCTCTCGACCCTCGCGGCGATGAGCCATCCCGACGACGAAACCCGCGCCGTCGGTGCCTTCGCCGCCGCGACCGCCCGACTCCGCGAGCGTTACTTCGTCGAAATCTCCCACCAGCCCGCCTCGAACTGCGGGCTCGATCGCATCAAAAACGCCCTCGAAAAGTTCGCCCATGCCTCGCCCGTTTTGAAAAAACACTTCCTTGAGGCGTGTAGCCTCAGCGTCATGGCCGACGAGGGCGTCTCGAGCCGCGAGGCTGAGCTCATCCGCGCCGTCGGCGACGCGATCGGCGTCCCCATTCCTCCCTTCGTCCTGGCAGCGCGCAGGATTTGAGATCGGTGACGATTTTGCTGCGTTTTTTCCCCGCTTCCCGCTAAGCTGCGGTCACGCCGGTTCGTTAGATTTTCGGGACCTGAAAGAGTCTGCATGAAGCCCCCGTATCAAACGTCTTGATCGAGGTGCCGTGTCGTCTCTTGCCGACCCCGACCGCCTTTGCCCTTTTCCCCATCCCCATGAAAGCCCTGCTTCGTCGTCTCGCCTGCTTCCACGCCCTGCTCCTCATTCTGTTCACCGGAGGCACCGACGTCCTCTTGGCACAGGACGCGGCTGCGGGAAAATCCGCCCTCACCTTCGAACGCTTTCCCTACAGCTTCGATTCCTCGAATCCGCTGAAGCCCGGGTCGCCCGTGCTCCTCCGCTTCAACGTCCCCGTCAAACCCGACGCGGTCGAGGGCAGCCTGCGCCTTTACGACCAGCCCAAGGAGCGCTTCGCCGCCATCTCCGCCTCGCCCGTCACGAGCGAGATCCTCGCCGCCTTTTTCAGGGAAGTGCCGACCAACATTCCGCTCGATCGATACGTGCTGATCCGTCCCGCCACGCCTCTGCCCCTCGGCGGAACCTGGTTCATCAACACCCAGGCCGGCCTCGCCTCGGCCGACGGCACCCACGCGATCATCGAGAGCCGCCTCGACTATATCGGAGAGCTCGAAGCCTTCGCGATCAACGAGATCATTGCCCTGAATCCCTATGACAGCAAACCCGAGCTGACGATCCGTCACAACAAGGGCGCGATGGCTCCAGAGTTCCAGGGTGACAAGCTAGCCGAGTTCGTCACGATCCAACCCGCTCCTCCCGGCCTGACGATCGAAGCGCGCTCCGGCGGTTTTTACCTCAACGGCGAGTTCAGCTACGGCACCGAATACGAAGTGACCGTCCGCAACGGGCTCATCGCCAACGACACGACCCAGCTCGAACAGGTCGTGACGAAGAAAGTCAACTTCGTGCCAAATCCCGGGTTCATCTCCTACCCGGCCTTTGCCTCGACCCAGAATGCCTCGGGCCACCGTAAGTTCGATGTCCGCACCGGCAACCTCACCGGGACGCGCACCCGCGTGAAGGCGCTCAAGGGCAAGGACGTGATCCTCGGCCTCCGCGATTATCAGGACAAATACCAGGGTTGGGGCGAAAAGCAGGCCCTCGCTTTTGAAGCGATCCCCGGCCAGACCATCTACGATCAGTTCCGCGACGCCGCCGCCGAAATCGATACCACCGAGACGGTCTCGCTCGACTGGAATGACATGACCAAAGGAGCCACGACCGGCGCCTTTTACCTCTGCAGCGAAGGCGACTCCTCGACCCGCGAGAATCTCTCCGTCGGCGCGCAGTCGCTCATCCAGCTCACCGACATCGGCTTGGCCTGGAAACAGGGTGAAGACGGCACCACCGTCTACGCCTTTTCCCTGAAATCGGGCAAGCCCCTCGCCGGGCTCGACCTAAATCTCTGCGACGAAACCGCCGCGCCCCTCGCCCAGGTCAAGACCGACGCCGGCGGTGTGGCCCGCCTCCAGCGCGATCTGTATCGCGGCACCGACAAGCGTCTCTTCCTCGACGCCGCCCTCGGCGAAGATCGCCATGTCATTTCCTTTAACGAGGATCTCGAAAGCGTCGGACTCTGGAGTTTCGGCGTCGACCAGCGGTGGGACGGCTTTCTCCCCGGCGAGCGTCGCACCCTCATCTTCACCGACCGCAACGTCTATCGTCCCGGCGACGAAGTGAAGGTGAAGTCGATTTCCCGCTTCATCGACGCTGACAAGCTCATCGGCCCCGGCGAAGGCGCCGCCCGCCTTCGCGTCTTCGACGCGCTCCATCGCCAGCTCTTCGAGCGCGACATCACCTTTGGCAAAAACGGCAGCTACGACACCGCCTTCACCCTGCCGACCGAAGGGATGGGCTGGCACTCGATCGAGATCGACTTCAATCCCGTCGCCGCCGCGAACACCCCCGAAGGCGAAGAGTCCGAGCCCGACTGGCGTCTCATCTCGACCTACGCCTTCCAGGTTGAAGATTATCGGGTCAACACCTTCGAGGTCACCGTGGCAGCCGAAGAGGAATATGCCCAAGGGGCCGAGCTTTCCATCCCGGTCAGCGCCCGCTACTTCATGGGCAAGCCGCTCTCCAAGGCCGAGCTGAACTGGATGGTCTATGCCTCGAACGACTTCCCTAACCCCCGCGGCTTTGACGAGTTCAAATTCGGCAACAGAACCGTCCAAGAGGAAACCTACAGCGCCGAAGGCACTGCTGCACTCAGCTCGAAGGGCGAGGCTACCGTCACCTTCTCCCTCCCCAAGCAGACGACCCATCCCGGCCCCCGCAGCGTCGCCGTGACCGCTTCCGTTACCGACGCGAACCAGCAAACCCTCTCGGCCTCGAAGCAATTCATCGTCCACAGTTCGGACTTCTATCTCGGCCTGCGCCAGCCCGATGGCGTCCACCGGGTCGGCGACAAGGCCGTCTTCTCCCTCGCCGCCGTCACCACCGATGGCAAGGCCCACACCGCAACGGTCGAGACCAACGTGCTCGTCGAGAAAGAGGAGTGGACCACCGTGAAGGTGATGGGTGCCAACGGCAAAATGACCCACCGAAACGACCTGCGCCTCCGCACCATTTCGGACGAGCGACTCACCCTCAAAACCGAAGTCGACGGCGCCACCGGCCTGACCAAGGCGATGCCTCACACCCTCACCTTCGCCGAGGCGGGCGACTATCAGGTGACCCTCACCGCGAAGGATGGCAAGGGCCGCGACATCATCACGAAAGTCAGCTTCACCGTGATCGGTGCGGAAGAGCCCTCGTGGTCGTGGCACGATGTCATCCGCATCGACCTCGTCCCTGACAAAGAAACCTACCGCGTCGGCGACACCGCAAAACTCCTCGCCCGTTCGCCCGTCTTCGGCCATGCCCTCTTCACCGTCGAGCGCGGCGGTGTGCGCGAGACCCGCTCCGTCGTGATCGATCAATACGAGACGATCCTTGAGGTGCCGGTCGGTGAAGGTTCCGCGCCCAACCTCTTCGCCTCGCTCCTCATCATCCGCGGCTCGGGCGAAAGCCCGCACGTGCACAAGTCCGCCGACTATCGCCTCGGTTACTGCAAGATCGATGTCGAGGATCCTGCGGTCAATCTCACCACCAAGGTCTCGGCGGGTGAAGCCGAATACTACCAGCCCGGCGAAGAGATCGAATTCACCGCCACGGTGACTGATCACCAGGGCAAGGCCGTATCCGGCGCCGAGGTCACCTTCTACGCCGTCGACGAAGGAATCCTCTCCCTGACCGGCTACCAGACCCCGGATCCCGGCGAGACCTTCCACGCTCCCTTCCCACTCTCGGTCTGGACCGGACAAAGCCTCAGCGCCCTTCTCCCCGAGAATCCGCTCGAGCAGGGCTTCGGCAACAAGGGCTACGTCATCGGCGGAGGTGGCGGCTTCGGGATCGATCCCGACCGCATCCGCAAGGACTTCAAGGCCCTCGCCTTCTGGGAAGCAGCACTCGTGACCGACGCGAACGGCGTCGTCCGCGCCAAGGCGATCGCGCCTGACAATCTCACCACCTTCCGCGTCATGGCGATCGTCTCCGAGGGCAACCGCTTCGGCAGCGGCGAGACCCCCGTGGTGATCAACAAGCCGCTCATCATCGAGCCCGCCCTGCCCGGCTTCACCAACCTCACCGACCAGATCGATGTCGCCGCCGTGCTCCACAACAACAGCGGAGCCGCGCAGGAAGTCGAAGTGACCGTGACACTCGATTCGCACGCGATCTTCCTCGGCCGCATCGGCGAGACCATACCCACGAGTCTCACTCCCGCGCCCGAGCCCGGACAAAAGGTCGTGAAACTTAACCTCCCCGCCGGCGCGACCGAGACCGTTTCCTTCCCCATCGCCATGACCGCCACCGGCGAAGCGAAATGGACCTGGAAAGTCCGCTCGCTCACCGATGAGAAGCTGCGCGACGCGACCGAGTCGAAATTCCTCGTCGGTTACCCGCTGCCGCTCCTCCGCGAGACCCACACCTTCGCCCTACGCGACGGAGCCGATCTCGCCGACGCCCTCGCCAAGGCCGATCCCCGCCTTCTCGACGGCACCGGCAGCGTGAAGCTCACCCTCTCGAACTCGCGCCTCATCGAGGCGGCCGACGGACTCGATTACCTCCTCAAGTATCCCTACGGCTGCGTCGAACAAACGACCTCTTCGACGATCCCGTGGCTGAGCACGCAGCAGCTCCGAAAGGTCCTGCCCGAGCTTGGCAAGTCCGAGGAGGAAGTCGCCGCGATCATCGGCAAGGGCATCAAACGCCTCTTCTCGATG
Organism: Akkermansiaceae bacterium UBA5020; assembly: GCA_002396885.1. Classification (GTDB taxonomy): domain Bacteria; phylum Verrucomicrobiota; class Verrucomicrobiia; order Verrucomicrobiales; family DEV007; genus Arctic95D-9. The sequence goes on along the minus strand of DGXY01000119.1, from coordinate 141,637 downwards.
CAGACCGGCGACGGCGGGCTCGCCTACTGGCCCGGCGGCAACGAGTCGGTCCTCTGGGGCAGCGCCTACGCCGGCGTCGCCATCGCCATGGCCCAGAAGCAGGGCGTCGAGGTGCCGCAGGAATCGGCCCAGCAGCTTTGGGACTACCTTTCCCTCCAGCTCCGTGGCGCCGCCGAGGTGAACGAAGCTTACGGGCTCTCGCAGCGATGCCTCGCCGCCTACGCTCTCGCTCTCGCCGGAGTCAACGAGTCGGCCTACCACGAAGTGCTCTTCGAGAAACAGAAGTCGCTCTCCGCCGAAGGACGCGCCCTCCTCGCCCTCGCCATGGTCGAGAACGGATCGGACCAGGCCGCCCGCATCGACTCGCTGCTGAAGCCCGATCCCAAGGTGCCCGTCGCCGAGGTCTCGTGGTATCGCCAGCCCTACGTCGCCGCGACCCGTCTCCTTGCCCAGGTCCGCCACAATCCCGCGAGCCCCGAGGCCGACAAGCTCGTCGACGATCTCATGAACCTCCGCGAAGCCCGCAACGGCTGGGGCAGCACCTACTCGAACGCCTGGCCGCTCATCGCCCTCGGGGCCTACGGAGAAGCCTCGGCGAAGAACCTCACCGCCAACCGGATCGAGATCGCCTTCGACGGCAACGCGAAGACCATCGAGCTGCCCGCCGAACCCGGCAGCGGCGGCGTCGCCTTCGACTTCACCGGCAAGTCCGACGCCCGTGCCCTTTCCCTGAAGACGAGTGAAAACGGATCGGTCTACGCGAGCGTTTCCCTCGCGACCCGTCCCGCCCTCATGCCGCTCGAGCCCGAGAACAAGGGCTTCGCGATCAAGCGCCGCTACGAGAAGGTCGAGATCGACGGGAGCATCGCTGCCGCGGAAAATCTCAAGGTCGGTGACCTCATCCTCGTCACCCTCGACCTCAACATTCCGAACGAGCGCGAGACCTACCTCGCCATCGACGACGCCCTGCCCGCGATCTTCGAAGCGGTCAATCCCGACTTCAAGACCAGCGAAACCCAGAAGGTGAAGGCCGCGCGCGAAACGCGCTCGCTTTACGCGACGCACACCGAACTGCGCAAGGACCGCGTCCTCTTCTTCGCCGACTACGTCTACGGAGCCGGTGATTACTCCCTCCAATACCTCGCCCGCGTCGTCGCCCCCGGTGAAGTGACCGCGCCTCCCGCGAAGATCGAGGCGATGTACGAGCCGCAGCGTTTCGGCCTCAGCGGTACCGGACGCATCAACGCAGCTCCGCGTCCCCTTGATAACGGGGAAGTCGCTGCGGCGGATCTGCCGCAGTGAAAGGTGGGGAAGGTAACAAGTAGGAAGTCCTGATGAGGCGGCTTGGGAAATGGAAACGCCCCTTTCTCCGGCTCGCCCTCATCGGGCTGGCCGGGGTCCTCGCCGGCCTCTACCTCGTGCCGTGGTTTTTCCCCCTCCCGGAAACCCTCGGCACGGCGGCCCCGTCCGGGGTTCTCTTCGTCGATCGTGAGGATCGCCCCGTTCGCCGCCTCCTCGATGGCGAACTCCGCGCCGACGAGCCCGCGACCTACGACGAGTTTCCCGAGAGTCTCATTCTCGCCACCCTCGCGGCGGAGGATTCGCGCTACCTCTCGCACGGCGGCATCGACTTCCTCGGCGTGCTCCGCGCCGTGCGGGATGCCCTGCTCCACCGCGAGTTCGTCTCGGGCGCCTCGACCATCACCCAGCAGACCATCAAGCTCTACGCGCCGCCGCGCCGCCGCAATTTCCGCACGAAGATCATCGAGGCCTTCACCGCGCGTCACCTCGAGATGACGGCGGACAAGGGGACCATTCTCACCGCCTACCTCAACCACCTCCCCTACGGCAACCAGTTCACCGGTGCCCGCGCCGCGGCACGAGGCTACTTCGGGAAGCCCCTCGGCGATCTCTCCCTCGCCGAGTCCGCCCTCCTCGCCGGATTGCCTAACAAACCGACCAAACTGAATCCCTGGAAGAATCTCGAGGGGGCCCGCCAGCGCCAGCTCTGGATCCTCGGCCGGATGCGGGAGGAGGGATACATCGACGAAGCCCGCTTCGCCGCCGCCCTCATCGAGGAGCCCAGGCTGATCGCCGGTCACGAGCGATCCTTCCACGCGCCGCATTTCACCGAGCTGCTTCTCGAGCGCGAGGGCCCGGCCATCGAATCCGCCAAGGCAGCGGGCACGGTCGTCCGCACCACCCTCGATCTCCGTCTCCAGCATGCTGTCGAGAATCTCGTCTCCGCCGAGCTCGCGCGCCTCGCCCACCAGGCCGGGGAGGAAAACGACCTCCAGGCCGCTGTCGTCGTGATCGAGAACGCGAGCGGCGAAATCCTCGCCCTCAGCGGATCGCGCTCCTTCTTCGGTTCGGCGGCGGGACAGGTGAACGGCGCGTGGAGGCCGCGCTCGGCGGGATCGACCTTGAAGCCTTTCACCTACGCCCTCGCCCTCCAGCGCGACACCACCGCCGCGACCATCCTCGCCGACACCCCCATCGAATACATCACCTCCACCGGCACCTACCAGCCCGTGAATTTCAGCCGCCGCTTCATGGGCCCCGTCTCGGTCCGTCATGCCCTCGCGAATTCGCTGAACGTGCCCGCGGTGAAATTGCTCGATGAGATCGGCGGTCCGACCCGACTGCACGATTGTCTGGTGAAGGATCTTCATTTCACCAGCCTCGCCCCCGCCGCGACCGAATATGGACTCGGCCTCACCCTCGGCAACGCCGAAGTCCGGCTCCTCGAACTCACCAACGGCTACGCCACCCTCGCCCGCCTCGGTGAGTGGAAACCGGTGCGTTTTCTCCGTGGACTTGAACCTGTTGTGTCGCCGACCCAACCGGGTCAAGCCGGGGTGGAAACCCGCCGGGTCTTCGACGCGGACGCGGCCTGGCTCATCGGCGACATCCTTTCCGACGAACGCGCCCGCGCCCTCGCCTTCGGTCTCAACTCACCGCTCAATCTGCCCTTCCGCGTCGCCGCGAAGACTGGCACCTCGACCGATTTCCGCGATAGCTGGACGATCGGCTACACGCCCGACTTCACCGTCGGAGTCTGGGTGGGACGCTTCGACAACCGGCCCCTCAACCGCGTCTCCGGCGCGATGGGAGCGGCCCCGATTTTCCATCAGGTGATGACAAGGCTCCATCGCGAGCGCGCGCCGCGTTGGTTTGAGACCCCCGCCGACGCGACCGAACTCGTCGTCGATCGCATCAGTGGCAAACGCCTACCCGAAGGACTCGCCCTCTCGGAGTCGAGGGTCCGAAAAGAGTGGTTTGTCAGGGGGAAGGTCCCAGCCCTCGCCGCCGCCGCCGACTACGACGCGGAAGGTCGCACCCGCGTCCCGCTGACCTACGCGACCTGGTGGCGCGACCCGTCGAATCCGCTGAAAAACGACGCCTTTCTCGAAGCCCTCGCGGAGTCGATGCCGGTCCCGGACTTCCGCATCGTCAGTCCGCTCGAGGGCACCGTAGCCTTCATCGATCCCGACCTGCCCGAGAGCGGTGCGAGGTTTCCCCTGAAGGTCGCCGGGAGCGGCAACGAAGAGATCGAGTGGTCGAGCAAAAGTCTCGCCGTCGAGAGCGAAAACGGCGAGAGCTGGCTCGTCCTGAAACCGGGGGAACACGAAGTCGCCGCACTGGATCGAAAGAGCGGGCGCATCGTCAGAAGCCGGCTTAAGGTGCAGGCTCTGTGAGCCTCCCCAAATCATGAAAGCGCTTCGCATCGTCTTCCTGCTCTTGCTCGTCGTCGTCGCGGGATCTTATGCCTACTGGGTGCAAACCGCGCCTGGGATTCCCGTGAGCCGCACCATCATGAACAGCGAAGGCCAGTCGCTCGAGGTCGTCATCGTCGGGCGCATGGGGCAGACCCTGCACTTTGACCGGACCTCCGACGGCGGCCGCTACGAACTGGCTTTCGGAAAGCTCGGCTGGAAGGACCGCATCTTCGCCGAGAGGCTGCCCGAACAGGCGCCACCTCCCGTCGTCGTCAAAGAGGAAGACCAACCCAGCGATCCCTACATCGCGAGTCGACGCCAGCGCATCGGCGAACTCCAGCAGAAAAAGACGGAGTTCATCGCCGAGATCAAGTCGGGCTCTCTCAACAACATCCTCGCACGAAAACGACAGGAGGATCTCGTTTCGTTGGAAAAGGAGATCATCGATTTGCAGGGGGCGATCGACGCCTACGTTTCCCGCACTGGCAACAAATGACCGAGGCCGGCGGCGTGACGGGTTGACTCTTCCGTAGAAGGAGAGTTCGGTGGCCGCCCATGCCCGATTCCCCTCTTATCGAAACCTTCGCCGCGCTCTCCGACCTGCCCGGATTGAAGCACGGGTTTCTCCTCCGCAGTTCCGACATCGGGGTCGATTGCGATCGCGAGGAAGCCCTCGCCCGACTCGAGCCGCTCCACACCTCCCTCCTCGCCTCGGCCGGCGTTTCGCGCGACCACCTCGCCACCGGCGATCAGGTGCATGAGGCCCACGTCGGCATCGTCGCGGGGGCCCATCCCGCGCGGCTTCATTTCCCCGCGACCGATGCCCTCGTCACCGCGATCCCCGGACAATTTCTCGGGGTCTGGGTCGCGGACTGCGGCACAGTTTTCATCGCCGATCCGGTGAAGCGAGTCTGCGGTATCGCCCATTCCGGCAAGAAGGGCACCGAGCTCGGCATCGCCGCCGCCGCGATCCGGCGCATGGTGGAAGTCCACGGCACCGATCCCGCCGACCTCGTCGTGCAGCTCGCGCCCTGCATCCGTCCGCCCGCCTACGAGATCGATTTCGCCGCCCGGATCGTCGCCGATTGCATCGCCGCCGGAGTCCCGGCCGCGCAGGTCCACGACTGCGGCGTCTGCACCAGCAGCGACCCGGCGCGCTACTACAGCTACCGCCTCGAAAAGGGCAGGACGGGACGGATGTTTGGCTTTATCGGTTGGGCGTGACGATGATCGAAGCCTTTCCCGACATGAGCGATGCCCATGAGATCGCCGCCCCCGCCAAGACGAATCTCTGGCTGCGCATCCTCGGCAAACGCGAGGACGGCTATCACGAGATCGATACCCGCATGGTGAAACTCGGTCTCGCCGACCGCGTGCGTCTGAAATGGCGCGACGACGACGAGGTGATCCTGCGCTGCTCCGATCCCGAGCTGCCCACGGGCGAGGACAATCTCGTCGTCAAGGCGGTGCGCGCGCTGGAGCAACACACCGACAAGGTCTTCAGCGTCTCGCTCGACCTGGAAAAGCACATCCCCTCCGGCGCGGGACTCGGTGGCGGGAGCAGCGACGCAGCGGCGGTGCTGCGGGCGCTGAATGAAATGGCGTCGCTCCATCTGCCGGAAGAGGAGCTCGCCGCAGTCGGAGCGACGATCGGATCGGACATCCCCTTTTTCATCTACGATCGTCCCTGCGACTGCCGGGGACGCGGCGAAATCGTCCTGCCGATCCCAGCCGAAGAAGTGCCGCCGACCTTTCCCATTTTCCTCTACAAACCCGACTTCGGCATCGCCGCTTCGTGGGCTTATCGGCGTTATCTCGAATCGGCGGAATACGAAGGGTTCACCTACGCGTCGCAGCCGGGCCCTTGGGGAAACATGGGGAACGATCTGGAGCGGCCCGTTTTCGAGAAGTTCCCCGTGCTTGGCGACCTCAAGTCCTGGCTGCTCGCCCAAGTCGGCGTGCGCGCCGCCCTCCTCTCGGGCTCGGGATCGACAATGTTGGCGGTGCTGGAGGAGGAGGCCGATGCAGCCGCCCTGACGCAAGCGACGAAGGAACGCTATGGAGAAGGATGGAGCTGGGTGGGCCGGACGGAGTGAGAAGCCTGCCTTTCCCCTGAAATGCTCTGGACAAAAAGGGGCGTTCCATCGTAAACCCATCGCAACGACGTTTTGGAATCCCTTCCCACCCCACCCGAAGACAGCGTGCGCCTCGACCTCTGGGCGTGGTCGGTGCGTCTCTACAAAACGCGCACCCTCGCGGCCGCGGCCTGCAAGAAGTCCCAACTGCTCGTCAACGGACAGCGCTGCCGCGCCTCGCGCCAGGTGCGCGTCGGTGATGAGGTCCGCGTGCGGCAGGGCCTGCTCGAACGCATCCTCGAGGTGAAGGGAATCCTCCGTCGCCGGGTCTCGGCGAAGGAGGTAGAGGCTTTCCTCATCGATCTGACTCCCGCGGAGGAATACGCCCGCGTCGCCGAACTCGAGCGCGACGCTCGCGAAGGCGCCCCGATCCCGCGCGAGACGGGCACAGGAAGACCCACGAAACGCGATCGCCGCGACCTCGACGAGATGAGTGGCGGCGAACCGGCGCCCGAGCCGACCTTCGAGGACTTTGTCAGGGCCTTCGTGCGGCGGAAGCCCACCCGTTAGGAACGGCACTCCTGCAAACGCGCGAGGTGCTTGGCGAGAAGGTCGAACTCGAGATTCACCCGGGATCCCACCCTGACATTCCGCAAATTCGTCACCTCGTGGGTGTGCGGGATGATCCAGAGAGCGAAACGATCCGCTTCCAGCCCGGCGACCGTGAGGCTGATCCCATCGACGCAGATCGAGCCCTTGTGAACGATGAGGGGAGCGAACTCCGCGGGGAGGGAGACGGTAAAATGGTGATCCTGCCCGATCCGCTCGTAACCGAGGACTTCAGCGCAGACATCGACATGGCCCTGCACGAAGTGGCCGCTGAGTCGATCCCCGACACGGAGAGAGCGCTCGAGATTGACGGGATCGCCGGGTTTCAGGTCGCCGAGATTGGTGAGCCGGAGGGTCTCGTGGAGGAGGTCGAAACGCATCGCCCCGTCCCTCACCTCCGTGACGGTGAGGCACGCTCCGTTGTTGGCGACGCTTTCGCCAAGGGCGGTCTCGCCGGCGAAGGGAGCCTTCACCCAGAGTTCCGCGCCGGTCTCGACCGGCTTGAGCGCGACGACTTCGCCGCAGGTTTCCACGATGCCTGTGAACATGCGGGAGGCTAAGTCGCGACCGCCGGATTGGATAGGGAAAAATCATGGGGCATCGCGGGAGGATTCGGGCTTGCGCCACGACGTGCCGTGCCCGATTTTCCCGGCGTGACAGAAGTAAACTACCGGGTCGGCAACGAAACGCTCATCAAGGTCCTCGACGGGGCTTCGACGAAGCTGCGTTCCTTGCTCAAGAAGCAGGGACGTCTCGATCACGGGGCCTTGCGCGTCGCCGTGATCGGCGGCGGCTGCTCGGGCCTGCAATACAAGATGGACCTCGTCGACGGCCCGGCGAACCGCGACATTCTCGTCGAATCGAACGAAGTCCGCATTGTCATCGATCCGAAAAGCGCCCTTTTCGTGACGGGATCCGTGTTGGACTACAGCGACGACCTCCAGCAGGGCGGCTTCAAGGTGACCAACCCGAACGCGGTGGTGACCTGCTCGTGCGGCGAGAGTTTCGCGGCGTGAGGGCGGAACCCTCGCAGGCAGGTTGCAGGTGGGCACCCGGAGGCACTTCCCGTCACAGCGCGACCCCGAAGCGCTTCAGGAGATAGGCCATGCCTGCGTAAAGCACCATCGTGAGCAGGCAGCAGATCACGAGCGAGGGCCAGAAGTGGATGCCCTTGCGCAGGAGCACCGGGAAAACGAGGAACATCGGCAGGCTTGGCAGCACGAACCAGAAGACGCCCGCGGAGTGCGAGGCGAGTTTTTCGACGCGCTCGGCCGGCATTTCCTTCATCCCGTAGTAAATCCAGACGAAGGTGATGAGGCTCACGAGCGGGAGCGAGGCGATGAGACTCCCGAGAAAGGGGCGGCTCCGGGCGATGACGATTTCGTTCACCGCGTAGATCATGCCCGCGGACAACAGCAGCTTGAGGATGGTCAGCATGACGCGAGGCTAACCAAACAACGCCGCCTTGTCATCCCTTGATCAGGAGAATGACGCGGCGTTCACCGGCGAAAACGCCTCACTCGAACTCGATCGCCCGCGGGCGCGGGAGCTGGACGCGCTGAGCGGGCAAGTCCTGTGTCTCGGTCCCGGTGAGGACGGGGCGGGCCACGGGGATACCGTTGTTGCCGATCTCTTCCCCGGGCGGAAGTGCCACGGGATCCTCGCCCTCGGCGAGCGGCTCGGCGACGATGGCCGGGGCCACGGGCGCGACACGGGCCCGGATCACGGGGGCGAACGAATTGTAGGGATCATTCGCACCCACCACCGTGGGAGCGATGGGGAGGACGGGCGAGATGTTTTCCTGAACGATGAAATCCGGACGAAGCAGTCCGTCTTTGTTCCGACGCTGCGACATTTCCTTTTGCAGAAGGCTGCGCCCCTTGCCGTGAAGATGGCAGATGAGTTCGAGATTCGTGCCGGGACGGAGGTGCTCCATGTAGGTGCAACGCACCTGCGAGGCGATCCCCTCTCCTTTCTGGACCACCTCATAGCAATCGTCCGAGGCGAGTTCGCCGGACTTCAGACAGATCTCGACCTGCTCGGCATCAGGCGGCGGCAGAAAGGCCTTCGGCTCGAATTTCTTCGCGGCTCCATTCATCACCGCCGACCACACCGGCAGGATGGTGTCCGAGCTGAAGGCCCCGGGATAGATCGTGCCGCTCTGGTCGAACCCCGTCCAAACGACGCAGGTGACCTCGGAGGTGTAACCGACGAACCAGTTGTCCGTGAAATCGTATTCGGTGCCGGTCTTGCCGGCGACGGGGTAATTGCCCAAGTCAAACTTCTCCAGGGCCTTCCCGGCGGTGCCGAGCTTGAAAGAATCGGCGAGGATGCTGTTGATCTGGTGGGCGGTGTAGCGGTCGATCACCTGGGCGTCGTGCATCCCGACATTCGGGGTGTAGATGATATTGCCGAGGCTGTCGCGGATGTTGGCGATGATGTGCGTTTTTTCGGCGCGACGTCCTTGGTTTGGGAAAATGGTGTAGGCCAGACAGAGTTCCTCGAGCGAGCTCGGATTGCGCCCGAGGAAGGTGGCGTTGAACTTTTGCAGATCGCCCGAAAACGACATGCCAGCCTGCTGCGCCAGCTTCACGACGGCGTCGGTTCCGACCTTTTGACCGAGGCGGACGGTCGCGGCGTTCTTGCCCTTGGCAAGGGCGCGGCGCGAGGTGATGACGTTCTCGTAGACGTTGTCGAAGCTCTCGACCCCCCACTCCCCGAGAATGCCGGTGGTGCCGCCGACCATCACCTGCCGCGTATCCATCGGCGTGTCATCAACGAGGGTCCCCGGGAAAAAACCTGCTTCAAAGGCCGCCGCGTAGACAAAGGGCATGAAGGCCGTGCCAGTCGGTCGCCGTCCCTGCGAGACGCGGTCGAACATGCTGTCGTTGAAATCCCGGCCACTGACTCTGGCGAGAACCGACCCGGTCTTGTTGTCGATGAGGAGGAGCGCTCCCTGCAGGTATTTCGGCGCGGGAAAGGTCTGGTCGGGATGCGCCGACTCCTGGAAGGTCGCCTTCTTGGCCTTGTATTGATCGAGGGTCTCCTGCTTGAAGTCGGGGTGCTGCTCGATTTTGGAAAGTTGTTCGCGAAGGGCGGACTCGGCCTGCTCCTGGAGGGCCCCGTCGATCGTCGTGTGGATCGAGAAACCTCCCTTCGAAACCGCTTCATAGCCGAGCAAATCGATCACCTCCTGCCTGACCTTTTCGTAAACGAAAGCCGATTTACCGGTGATGTTGGTTTTCGCCGCGATTTCGACCTCGGATTTCTGCAGCCTGACACGGGCATCGGGTTCAATGTATCCCTCGGCCGCCATCCGAGTGAGGACGTGGTCCCGCCACTTTTTGGAAGCTTCGGGGAAGCTGCGCGGCGAGCGGTGGTAGGGATTCGGAATCGTCGCGGCAAGGGTTGCGGCTTCCACGACGGAGAGGTGCGAGGGATCTTTCCCGAAATAGCCCTCGGAAGCGGCGGCGATGCCGTAGTAACCGCCGCCGAAGTAAATGCGATTGATGTAGAGCTCGAGAATGCGCTGCTTGCTGCCGATGCGCTTCTCAATGCGCTGGGCGAGGAAGATTTCGGTGAATTTCCGGCTCATGGTCCGGTCCTTCAACTCAAAGGTCTGGCGGGCAAGCTGCTGGGTGATGGTCGAAGCGCCTTGATTGAAGCCTTTCGACCGCATGCTGTAGTAGACGGCCCGGAGGATGCCGACGTAATCGACCCCGTCGTGCTGGTAGAAGCGGCTGTCCTCGGCGGAGAGGAGGGCGTTCACAAAATGCTGCGAGACATTGTCGAGCGAGACGGGCCGCCGGTTCTGCACGAAGATCCGCCCGAGCTCACGGCCGTTTCGGTCGAAAATGCGGCTCGCCACTTCCACTTCCTCCAACTCCGAGAGATCGAAGGACTGGGCAAGGTCGTAGCGGGGCTTCAGGTAAAAGAAAGCGCCGGCGATCCCAACGACCGCGACAACGAGGCCGAGGATGAAGAGGAGGCCGAAGAGCTTAATCCAGAAAGCGAGCCTCTTCCGCTTTTTGGCTCGCTTCTTCTCCCGCTCCCCGAAGGGTGGCAGGTCGATCACGGGCCGAGGGGCGGGGGCGCGATCGCCGCCACGGGTGCCGATCGCGTCAAAGTCGATGTCTTCGAAGTCGTGGGCCACGGAAGATACTGGAAACAAGGTTCGGACCGGTTAGGGTGCGGGTCATGCGCATGACTCCGGGACACTCCTCCGGCCCCCAAGATACGCCCCTTTTCCATCTCGTCTTTCAAAGAATTTCAGAAAGTCCGGAAGGTTCAGTGCCCTTTTCGGCATGGATGGATCTGGTCCTGTATCACCCGGAATGGGGCTACTATTCGCGGCGCGGTGTCGCCCCCGGATTCCGGGAGGTCGGTCGCGGCGGCGATTTTTTCACCAGTGTCTCGGTCGGAGAGACTTATGGCCTCCTCCTCGCCCACCGGATCACACGGATTTGGGAGACCGATTTCGGCCGGGCCTTGCCCTTTGTCCTGGTCGAGCAAGGGGGTCACGACGGCCGTCTCGCCCGGGATATCCTCGCCGGTCTCCGTGAGATCGGCACTCCCCTCATCGAAGGTCTCGAATACCGCCTCGTCGAGCCACGTCCCGGCCTCCGGAAGGTGCTGGAGGACGATCTTGCCAACAATCCCGTCGAGGGCCTCCGCGTCATCGATTCCCTCGAGGCGAGCCGGGCCCCGGCGGGACTGTTTCTCTGCAACGAGCTGCTCGACGCTTTTCCCGTGGATCTCCTCGTCTTCACTGAAGGCGCGTGGCACGAGCGCCGGGTCGGTTGGGATGGGGCGTCGGCCCGCCCCGACTGGGTCACCGCACCGCTCCGCCCGGAATGGGCCAGCTTTGCCGCGTTGCTCGGCACGGATTATCCCGAGGGTTATCAGACCGAACTCTGCCCCGCCGTCGATGCCTGGATGGCGGACGCGGCCCTGCTCTTCGAGCGCGGCTTCTGGTGGATCATCGACTACGGCCACGAGCAATCCGACTACTACCTGCCACAGCGCTCCACCGGGACGCTGCGCTGCTACCGCGGGCATCGTGCCGGAGAGGATCCTTTCGCCCATCCGGGTGAACAGGATCTCACCGCCCACGTGGATTTCACGAGGGTCGAGGAAGCCGCGAGGCGCGAGGGGCTTGCGCGAAGCCTCTTCACCGACCAGCATCATTTCCTGATCGATGCCGCCCGGCCCTGGCTGCTCTCGCTTGAGGGCAAAAGGCCCGATGCTGCCACCGCGAAACGGCTCCGGCAATTCCAGACCCTCACCCACCCCGCGATGATGGGGCAGCAATTCAAAGTGATGGAGTTCACCCGCCCCCGCGCGTGATTCCGCCGCGATCCCGAGGCCATTTTTCGTTGCCGCGCTCTGCGATCCTGCTAGAGTCGCACCACCTTGAACGCGACCTCCATTCCCGCCTCCGGCATGGGCAAGACCAGCTGGCTCATCTGCATCATCGCCTCGATCGGCTTTGCCTTCGATATCTACGAGCTGCTCATGCTGCCGTTGATCATCAAGCCGGTCATCGCCTCTCTGAGCGCCCCGCTCGTGCAGGAACTCATTTCCGGCGGCATGTCACCGGCCGAGGCGAACGTTCTCTGGGCTCCGGGCGGTGAGATGTATGTGAAGTGGGCGCGCACCCTGTTTTTCGTTCCCGCCCTCGCCGGCGGGGTCTTCGGCCTCCTCGGCGGATACCTCACCGACAAGCTCGGGCGCCGCCGCGTCCTCACTTTCTCCATCCTCCTCTACGCCTTTGCTGCCTTTGCCGCCGGGGCCTTTGCCGAGACCCTGCCACAACTGCTTTTCTTCCGCTGTCTCGTCTTCATCGGGGTCTGCGTCGAGTTCGTCGCGGCGGTCGCCTGGCTCGCGGAGCTCTTTACCGAGCCGAAACAGCGCGAGAAAGTGCTCGGATACACGCAGGCCTTCTCCTCGATCGGCGGCCTCCTCGTCGCCCTCGCGAACTACTACGCCGCCACCTACGCGAATAGCCTCCCCGAGATCCACGGCGGGCACGAGGCTTGGCGTTACACCCTCATCTCCGGGGTGATCCCGGCGATTCCGCTCATTCTCATCCGTCCTTTCCTCCCTGAGTCTCCCGCGTGGGCGAAGAAAAAGGCCGAGGGCAAGTTGAAGCGACCCAGCATCAAGGAACTCTTCAGTCCCCAGCTCATCCGCACGACCGTGGTGACCACGCTGATCTTCGCCGCGAGCTATGGCATCGCCTTCGGGGCGATCCAGCAGCTGCCCCAGATCCTCGCCTGGCCGAAGGGTCATGTCGAAGTGAAAGCCATCGCCGCAAAGGCGGAGACCGCCGCCAAGAACGCCGCGATCGAAGCCGCTAAAGCCAAGGGAGAGCCCGCTCCGGCAGAGGCCGTCCTCGCCCGCATCGGCAAACAGGCCGCCGGTAATGCGAGCGACAAGGAGACCTCAACCGTCACCAAGTGGCAGGAGATCGGAGGACTCGTCGGCCGTCTCCTCTTCGCCATCCTCGCGGTTTACGTCGTCAGCCGCCGCGCCATGCTGCGCCTCTTCCTCATCCCCGCGATGATCTTTGTGCCCGTGTTCTTTTTCTGGGTGGGTGGCTCCCTCGAGACCGAGGGCAGTCTCGCCATGATCAAATGGGGGATTTTCCTTTGCGGTCTGCTCGTCGTCGCCCAGTTCAGCTTCTGGGGGAACTACATTCCGCTTGTTTTCCCGGTGCACTTGCGCGGCACGGGCGAGAGCTTCGCCGCGAATATCGGGGGGCGCGTCTTTGGCACCGCCGCCGCCTTCATCACCCTGACCCTCTCGGCCGGACAATCGGTCACCGCCCTCGCCAAATACGGGGCCATCGTCGCCGGGATCTATGCGCTCATCGGTGTGATCCTCATCTTCTGGCTCCCCGAGCCGAAGGAAGAGGAGATCGAGCATTGATCCGCCGCGCGATCAGGCGGGTTTCGATTGGCGCAGGTGTTCCATCAGCGCCTTCTGCCATTTGCTTTGGTAGCGGTAGGGATTCCACACCATCGCCACCGTCCGGCTCGGTTTTTCGCCGCTGAATGAACGGTAGACCCTGCGGTCGCTCGTATCGAGGCGATGAGCCATCTCCGGGAGGATCGAAATGCCGTGACCGAGGGCGACGAGCTCCTGGATCGTCATGATCTGGCTAATGCGCTCCACCGTGACCGGCTGGACCGCCTGCCGGCGGCAGTAGGAGTCGACGTGGTCGGAAAGGCAGTGGCCTTCGTTGAGCATCACGAAGGGATAGGGCTCGACCGACTCTGGAGTGATCGTCGTTTCTCCGGCGAGGGCATGGCCTGACGGAACCACCAAGAGGAGTTCCTCCTCGAAAAGGGATTCCACCTCGAGGTATTTGATGATCATCGGGAGGGCGAGGATGGCAAGATCGATTTCACCGTGGCTGCAGCGCTTGAGGAGATTTTCGGTCGTGTCCTCCTGCACCACCACCGAGATATTCGGATGCGCCGCCGAGAAATCGCGCAGGAGACCCGGCAGGAAATACGGAGCGATCGTGGGAATCGCCCCGAGGCGGACCCGGCCGAATTGGCCCGCCTCTGAGAGAAGCGAGAACGTGTCCTCGGCCAGCTTCAGGATCTCCCTGGCCCGCTCCAGAAGCATCTCACCGAGATCGGTCAAGACCACCTCGCGCGGCTTTCTCTCGAACAAGGGCTGCCCGATCTGCCCCTCGAGCTTCTGGATCGCACGGCTCAACGCCGACTGGGAAAGATTCAGCTCGGCGGCGGCACGGGTGAAGTTTTTCGTCCGCGCCAGGATAACAAACTGTTCGAGTTGCTGGAGTTCGATGTCAGATCTCACAACCGACCTTAACCATTCATGAGAAGCATGGCAACAATTTGAACAATGCATTGGATGCATTGTCTAGGAACTCGTAACCATCGAAGCACGCGGAATTCGCCCGTGAAAACCCCAAGCCCAGTCACGCCATGAAAAAAAACCTTCCGATGGGAGTCCTTGCCTCGCTGATCCTAGCTCCGCTGGCGTCAGTGATTGCCCAGGACTCACCGACACCCGGTAAATCCGCAGAGCCCATGAACGACCTGAGCAAGTGCCCCGTGATGGGCGCCCAGCCCGCGCCTTCGAACCGTCACACCGCCGCCGGCACCATGAACAACGGCGATTGGTGGCCGAAACAGTTGAACCTCAACATGCTCCATCAGAACTCCGCCAAGAGCAATCCGGTGGGCGCGGCCTTCAACTACGCCGAAGAGTTCAAAAAACTCGACCTCGCCGCCGTAAAGAAGGATCTCACCGAGCTCATGACCACCTCGCAAGATTGGTGGCCCGCCGACTACGGCCACTACGGCCCTTTTTTCATCCGCATGGCCTGGCACAGCGCCGGGACCTACCGTGTCACTGACGGTCGCGGCGGCGCTTCGGACGGCACGCAGCGTTTTGCCCCCCTCAACAGCTGGCCCGACAACGCCAACCTCGACAAGGCACGCCGTCTTCTCTGGCCCATCAAGCAGAAATACGGTCAGAAAATTTCCTGGGCCGACCTCATGGTCCTCACTGGCAACGTCGCCCTCGAATCGATGGGCTTCCAGACCTACGGCTTCGCCGGTGGTCGCGAAGACGTGTGGGAACCGCAGCAGGACGTCTACTGGGGCGCCGAAAACGAATGGCTCGGCGACAAACGGTACAGCGAGGGACGCAAGCTCGAGAATCCCCTCGCCGCCGTGCAGATGGGCCTCATCTACGTGAA
>DGXY01000119.1:29687-126233 GCA_002396885.1 Akkermansiaceae bacterium UBA5020 | reverse complement strand
CGCATGGCCATGAACGACGAGGAAACCGTCGCCCTCATCGCCGGCGGTCACACCTTTGGGAAAGCCCACGGAGCCACCACCCCTGAAGGAAATGTTGGAGCCGAGCCCGAGGGTGCCCCGCTCGAGGAGCAGGGCCTCGGCTGGAAAAACAAGTATGGCAAAGGCAACGCCGGCGACACCATCACGAGCGGACTCGAAGGTGCTTGGACGAGCGCACCGGCCCGCTGGTCGCACCTGTATCTGTCGAACCTTTACGCCTACGAGTGGGAGCTGACCAAAAGCCCCGCCGGAGCAAAGCAGTGGGTGCCCAAGGAAGGTGCCGGCAAAGGCACCGTGCCGGATGCCCACGATCCCGCGAAGAGCCACCAGCCCATCATGTTCACGACCGACCTGGCCCTGAAGATGGATCCCGAATACGCCAAGATCACGAAGCGTTTCCTCGAAAATCCGAAGGAGTTCGAGACCGCTTTCGCCAAAGCCTGGTACAAGCTGACCCACCGCGACATGGGACCGATGGCCCGCTACCTCGGCCCCGAAGTGCCGAAGGAAGCCCTCATCTGGCAGGACCCCGTCCCCGCCGTCGATCACGAACTCGTCAACGACGCCGACGTCACCTCGCTCAAGCAGCAGATCCTCGCCTCCGGGCTGACGACCTCCCAGCTCGTCTCGACCACCTGGGCCTCTGCCGCGACCTTCCGTGGTTCCGATCTGCGCGGAGGCGCGAACGGCGCCCGCATTCGTCTCGCCCCGCAGAAGGATTGGGCGGTGAACCAACCCGAGCAACTCGCCCAAGTCCTCGCCTCCCTCGAAAAAATCCAGGCCGACTTCAACGCCGCGCAGAGCGGCGGCAAGAAGGTATCTCTCGCCGACCTCATCGTTCTCGGCGGCAGCGCCGCGATCGAAGAGGCCGCGAAGAAGGCCGGGCACGAAGTGACGGTGCCCTTCATCGCCGGCCGCACCGACGCGACCCAGGAGATGACCGACACCGCCTCCTTCGCCGTGCTCGAGCCGAAGCAGGACGGCTTCCGCAACTACCTCGGCAAGGAACTCGATCGCCCCGCCCCCGAGACCCTTGTCGACCGGGCCCAGTTGCTGAATCTCACCGCTCCCGAGATGACCGTGCTCGTCGGCGGCATGCGCGTGCTCGGCACCAATGCGGGTCACCCCGACCTCGGTGTCTTCACCGCCCGCCGCGGCCAGCTCACGAACGATTTCTTCGTGAACCTCCTCGACATGGGCACCGAATGGAAAGTCTCCCCCGTCTGTGAGCACTTCTACGAAGGTCGCGACCGCAAGACCGGCGATCTCAAATGGACCGCCACCTCCGTCGACCTCGTCTTCGGATCGAACTCCCAGCTCCGCGCCATCGCCGAAGTCTACGGCAGCGCCGACGCCGGACGGAAGTTCGTCGACGATTTCGTCGCTGCCTGGACCAAGGTGATGAACGCCGACCGCTTCGACCTGAAGTCCTGACATTACCAAAAACCTTTCAGGGGCAACCCTGATTCCCGCCCCACCCCAGCCGACCTCCTCCCGGCCGGAGTGGGGTTTTGGTTTTTTAGGGTGGGGGAGTTGGGTGATAAGAAACCTAGAGATCGTCGAGAATTCGATTCGCGAAGACCGGAAGCGACTTTCCAAGCCGGATCAAAACATCTTCGATGTCGAGCTTGCGCTTTCCTGCGATTTCTCCGAGACACGCGGCAATGCGTTTCGGTTCCATCTCGTAGAGGACGATCAGATAATCCTGTGGATGCTGCGCCGCTATCTTCCAAGGAGCCATCGACCCGCTGGGAAAGTGACGGAGGTTGAAGGTAAGAATCAACGGGCACCCTTCCTTTACTTCGGCGGCAAGGACATGCCGGTCGCCAGGATCATTGGTCATGGCAGGGAGAATCGAATCGTAACCAGTGACGATCGCTTCCGGAAAATTCACACGGACTTCCCGCTGAAAGGAATCCGCCAGAGCCTCCTCCCATCCCAGCTTATGAATCTGTGTCCGGCGAACTTCGGAGAGGATCTCTTCGGACCAATGAGGCGAGAAAAGACGGGGCCGTTCCGCCAGCCGTAGAAGGAGATCGCAGACCCCGTAATTGGCAAGCACACAGGAGTCGATGATGACCTGATGGTCGGCCCTCATTCCTCCCCCACGTAGTCGGAGTCATACTTTCCGGCAGCGATAACCTCGTCGGCAAGTCGGTCCATCGACTCACGACGGGCCTTGTCCCGTTTCTTCTCATAGTCGAGGAGATCCTTGAAGGTCACACGCCGATGAGTGCCAACCCGATGAAACGGGATTTCCCCTTTTTCGAGGAGGTTCACGAAGAACTGCCGCGACATGCCCAGATAATTGGCAGCCGCCTGGGTCGTGAAGGCTTCATCTTCAGGCATCATGACGATGGCCTTGCGCTCGGACATCAACCTAACGATCCGGGCGAGATGGCCGAACAAGGCGTCCGGAATATGCGTGCGGTTTCCCTGACCATCGATCAAAGCCACGTGATCGGGCTTCGTGAAAAATCTGGCCAGTTCCGCGAGCTCGTCATCAGGGATCAACGAGGGATCTAGTCGGTTCATACGTGTCGTGAGCATGAGAGACTACCGGGTTGGTGGATCAGATGATAGCGTGCCAACAAACTAAGCGAATCCCATTGGCCTGCAATGAATATTCGCTACAACCGCTACAATCGACCCTTCCGCTACGCTTCTTGAACCCTCCTCTGCCTTCAGTCTCCCGCCCGCGCGAATCCGTGACTCGATCGCATCGTCGTTCCAGCGCAAAGTGACGGATCGTGACCGCCGACCGCCAGCTCTCGCTTTTCCCTTGCCTCTTCGCGGCCGCCTTGGTGCTACCCGCGGTGGATGCAATGGCACAAGGCCAAAAGACTCCCGGCGCCGATCCCTTCGGCCTCCCCGGTCAGGTCACCCCCGATCACTTCGCGGCGCTGCGGCAGCATTCGCCTTTCCTCCGCACCCTCGATCTCTCGAAATCCCTCATCATCACCGGGGTCGCCCGGATCGACACCGAGCCGGTCGCCACCCTCCTCGATCTGGAGACACGCAAAACCTCCGTGGTTTCGCGAAACGCGATCAGTCCGGAAGGCTGGCAACTCGTCGAAGTGAAGGGGAGTTTTTCGGACATCGAGACACTCACCGCAAAGATCAAGATGGCCGGAGGCAGCGAGATCTTTTCGATCCGTTACGAGAAGTCTCCCCCGCCCGTGAAAGTCGTCGCCGGGGCCACGGTCTCCACTCAGGTCGGCAATGGAACAGCCGGGGGCGGCACCGAACCCCACGGCGGACCGGATCCCCGGGTCCTCACGCCCGACCAAATGAACGACGCCCGCAATGCCGCCCGCAACATCAAAGAAGGCTTCAAGGCCGATGGCTACGGCGACAACCAGACGATCCCGCCCGAAGTCGTCTCGAAAATCTCCCGCCTCTCCGTCGAGCAGCGCGAAAGCATCAACGTGAAAATGTACGAGTACCGCAACCGCGGCCTCGGGATGCCGGAGCGTCAGCAGATCTACAACCGCATGCTCGACGAAGCGGTCAGACAACGCTGACCGGACCCGGGACGGCCATCAACGCGAACGGAAGATCCGACTCGCGAGCGCTTCGACGACGAGAGTGTTCAGACCGTAGCCATCCTCTTTCACCTGCGCGAGGATGTCCTCGATCTCGTAATCGTCAACGACTTCCATGTGTCGTCCCGTGGAGTAGGAAAGCAGCTTGGAGACGAGGTGCCGGGTGAACAGATCCTTGCGCTCTCCAGCGAGGATCTTCTTGAACTCACGGAAGTCGGCGTAGGTCTCGCCCGAGGGAAACTCCCCCGAGGCATCGATCTTCGGCGAGGGTCCACCCTTCTTCGTCGCGGGATAATTCGTGCGCCAGCGCCCGATCGGATCAAAGACCTCGAGCCCGAATCCGAGCGGATCGATCTTGCGGTGGCACTCGGCACAGGTCTTGTCGGCGGCGTGTTTGGCGAGTCGCTCGCGGATCGTCGTCGCACCGCTCACATCAGACTCGATCAGCGGCACGACGTCGGGCGGGGGCGGGGGCTGCACGCCGAGAAGGTTTTCCGAAACCCAGACCCCTCGCGTTACCGGCGAGGTCTCGACGCCGTTTGCGCTGACGGTGAGCACCCCGGCCATGCCGAGGACTCCGCCGCGCTGGCGGTTCTCCCCGAGGCTGACGCGCTGGAATCCGTCAGCGAGGCGCAGTTTGTCCTTTTCAGGCAGTCCGTAAAGCGCGGCGAGCTTCTTGTCGACGAAGGTGTAGTCGGAATCGAGGAAGTCGGTGACGGGCCCATTCGCATCGAGCAGGTGACGGAAGAAAAGCCGGGCCTCGCCTTTCATTGAACTCGGCAGGTCCTCCGTGTAATAACGCAGGGCCACCTGGCGCGGCGGTGGTTGGTTGCCGATCTCGCGGAGGTTCAGCCAGGCATCGAGGTAGGCCTCGACGAACCCCTCGGAGCGCGGATCCTTCAGCAGGCGTTTTATCTGCTCTCGCAGACCCCCGGGTTTGGCGAGGCGGCCATCCTTGGCTGCGGCGAGGAGGACGTCGTCCGGTGGTCCGGCCCAGAGCGAGTAGGAAAGACGCGCCGCGAGATCGTAGGGATGGAGGAGCTTCTCATCCTCCGGAGTGATCTCACTGAGATAGAAAAAGGCCGGGGAACAGAGGATGCGCTTCACCGTATCAAGCGCGGCCTGACGCGGAGTGGCCTCTTCCTCAAGCCGCTGGCGGTAGGTGCCTTCGATGCGGGCGCGGTCCTTCTCATCGAGAGGACGGCGGAAGGCCTTTTCACCGAAGGCGAGAAGCTGCGCGACGGCCTTGTCCTCCTTGAATCCGACTTTCCCGAAAACCGCGATCTCCTCGAGCGATCCGCCCTCCTCCTTCAGCGGCCCCTGGATCTTGATCTCGCCGATGCGGATGTGGGGCAGCTTGCCCTCTTTCAGCAGGTGGGCACGACCGACGCCGGAGTCGGAGACCTTACCCTTGAACTCATCCTTGTAGCGCTTGTTGATCTCGAGGACGGAGGCGCGCGACTCGTAGGGCCCGTTCGGAAAGATGAAACGCGGAGTCTGTCCCGCCTCGAGCCAGACGTTGAATTTCAGCCACGTGGGTTCTTTGTCAGGGACGACGGCCTCGGCGAGGAGGGGCTCGATCGCCTGCGGATAATGGATGTGGCCTTTGGTCACGTCGCCCGGCACGACGCCGATGCGGAAGGGCTCGGATAAATCGATCCCGAAGATCTTCGGATCGTAGTGGGTGTCGCGGTGCATCGCCTGGGCCTTGACCTCGATCTCGTAGAGACCCGAGACAGGCACGCCTGCGAGGAAGTCTTCGATGTGTCCGTAGCCGCCCTGCCGGGTGTCCGTGTTGGGCTGCTCATAAAGGCAGAGAAACTTGTAATCCAGCGCCTCTTTGTGCGGGCCGCTCAGTTCCTCGTATTGCTTGAAGTTCTTCGTGAAGTGCCAGGTCTTCGGCTCCATCGCGGGCTTGCCGAGGCGGCTCTCGACGAGGCGGTTGGCCGACTGGAAATACTGGTCGAGGAGGAAGCCCGAGGTGACGAGAGCGTCGCCGATGTTATCAAGGTGGTGGCTCGTTTTGTCCTTCGGGAAATCAGCAGTCAACCCGAGAGTGTCGACTCGCCGACCAAAGAGGGTCGTGAGGGTGTTTTCATACTCGCGGTTCGAGAGCCGCCGCATCACCGTGCGCGAACCGGTGCTCTCGAATTGCGAACGCGCCTCCGCGATCCCCCCGCGGAGGGCCCGCAGCACCGCGAGACGCTCCTCATCGGTCGGTTGCTCCGCCTTCTTCGGCGGCATCTCGCGCAGGGTGACCTGGTCGATGATCTCCTTTGCCGAAAGGAGATCCTGATGGGCTTTCAAGGGCAGTTCGAAGGCCTCGAAATCGCGCTCGCCCTTCTGCACCGAAGTATCGTGGCACTCGAGACAGTAGTTCCCGAGGAATTCGTTGACGAGCTTGCGGCCGGCCTCGTCGGCGGCGGAGGGCATCACGAAAAATGAAAGCGCCGCCGCAGCAGCCATCGCCCCACTCACTCCCCTCCACGTTTCCCCTGCCATGACCCGGTGCCGTCTCACGCAAAGGTGCTCGTGCTCGTGCCGAAGGCGTCGGTCTCGAGGCCCATCTTCTGCGCGATGTCGAGATAGAGATTGCAAAGCGGCACCTTCTGCGAGCCTTTCGTCTCAAGCTGCTTGAATTCGCCGTGGCGGTAACCACCCCCGGCGAGGATGATGGGCAGGTCGCTGTTCGTGTGCGAGTTTCCGTCGCCGATGCCGCTGCCGAAAAGGACCGCGGTCGAGTCGAGGAGAGTCTTGTCGCCGTCCTTGATCGAGGCGAGACGCGTGAGGAATTTCCCGAAATGCTCGATCTGGTGCGTCTCGAGGGTGATGAGGTGCTTGATCGCCTCCTCGTCCTTGCCGTGGTGGGAGAGACCGTGGTAGGATTTGTCGATACCGAGGTGCTGCGGCAGGTAAGTGCCGCCGATCTCGAGGGTGGCGACGCGGGTCGAGTCGGTCTGAAGGGCTAGGGCGATCAGCTCATAGAGCATCGGCAGATCCTCGACCGTGTTGCGGTTCGCCGGCTTGCTGAAGGGAGCCTTCGGTTTCGGCTCGTTCTCCCAGCGCTGGCGCATCTCGAGGCGCTTCTCCACGTCACGGATCGAAGTGAAATACTCGTCGAGTTTCTCCTTGTCCTCGCGGTTCACCTGTTTGGCGAGATCGTTCGCGTCCTCGAGGACGCTGTCGAGGATGGAACCGTGGAGCTTGTTTTCCCCCGCGCGGCTGGCACGGCGATCGGCCGATTCCTCAACGAAGAGTTTTTCGAAGAGCTCGGCCGGTCCCGTGATGGGAGGGACTCGCACGCCCGATTTCGTCCAGGCGATCTGGCACCCTCCGTGGATGCCGTCTTCGCAACCGACCGTGAGCGAAGGGAAGCGCGTCTGTGTCCCGACCTCGTCGGCGATGAACTGATCAATCGTGACGTTTCCATCGGGACGATTCTGCGCCTCGGAATGCAGCACGCCGGAAAGAAAGGAATGCACCGCGAAGTGTCCGCCCTTGATCCCGTGGTCGAGACCGCGGTAGACGGTCAGGTGTTCGCGGTTGGCGGCGAGAGGCTTGAGCAGCGTCGTCAGCTCGTAGCCCTTACCCGTCTTCTCGGGGAAGAAGGACTTCTGCTGAAAGCCGAGGAGATTCCCCACCGCCACAAAACGCCGAGCTCCCATGCCCGCACCCTTCGTCGCGGCGACCGCTCCATTGGCACGCAGCGAACCCGTCAAGAACGAAGGCAGGCCGGGCAGGGCGAGCGAGGCGTAAAGGGAGCGCAACACAAAACGGCGTCGGTCGAGGCGTTGGGTCATGGTGGGAAGGTCGTCTGGATTGCCCGGCATCGCAATCGTTACGGACCTCGCCCTGCTCACGCGATCAAGTTGCCCGAAGAGTGCCCTCTTTCGCTTCATTTTGAATACAATCGGCGAGCAGGCTTTATCCTCAATCGCTCGCACCCTTTCATCCCGGAAATCCCCCTTCCTTCCTTCGCCCTCACTGCCGTCCTTGTCCTTTCCGCCGGATAAGGAGGGATTTCAACGCGAATGAAGAAGGAATGGAACGCGAATACCCACGGAGAAGCCCACGGAGAAGCCCACGGAGAAGCCCGCGTTGAACTCCGTCGCGTCGCCGTCGAGGGCCCCGTTTACCCTCTACGGGCGCCCGACGGAAACTGCCTCCCCGTGCCCCGTAACCCGTGACCCGTGTCGAGCCACCACCCTCTCCACCTCCACCGCCACCACCTTGTATTCCGGACACATCGTGTCCTCATCGCACTCCGAGCTCGTGACCATGTTCACGAGATGCTCGGGAAAGTGGAAGGTGGTGTAAAGAATCCCGGGCTTCACCTCGGTCGAGAGCTTCGCCTTCACGTGCACCTCGCCTCGCGCCGAGAAAATCCTCACCATGTCTCCATCGTCGATCCCCTTTTTCGCGGCATCATCGGGATGGATCGCAAGGAGGTCTTCGCTGACGATGTCGGCATTTCCCGTGCGGCGGGTCATCGTGCCGCAGTTGTAGTGCTCGAGGATGCGGCCGGTCGTGAGGATGAAGGGATACTCGGCACCGTGCTTTTCGATCTCCTTCGACTCCTGAAATTGGAAGAAGTGGAACTTGCCGAGGCCGCGCTTGAAGCTGTCGAGGTGGAGGATAGGCGTGCCGATCCCGCCGTCGGCGATGGGCCATTGGGTGCCCTGTTCGGTGAGGTTCTCCCAAGTGGCGCCTTTGAAGAAGGGCACGATCTGCGCAATCTCGGCGAGGACTCCCTCGGGGGTGTAGTCGGGCTGGTCCATCCCCATGCGCTGCATGATCTCGGCGATGATGACGCCATCAGGTTTGGTGCCCTCGATCGGGGGAATGACGGCATTGACGCGCTGCACGCGGCGCTCGCCGTTGGTGAAGGTGCCACTCTTCTCGAGGAAGGAAGAGGCGGGCAGGATGACGTCGGCGAACTCGCAGGTGGGCGTCATGAAGAGCTCCTGGACGACGAGGAAGTCGAGGGCGTTTAGCGCGGCGGTGACGTGTTCGGTGTTCGGGTCGGTCTGAGCGACGTCCTCGCCCATGATCCAGAGGGCCTTGAGGTGGCCGGCGAGGGCGGCCTCATACATTTGCGGGATCTTGTAGCCGATCTTGTCGCTGAGGTGGACGCCGTAGAATTCCTCGTAGCGGCGGTGCACCTCGGGATCGTTGACCTGGAGGTAACCGGCACCTTGGTGCGGTTGGCAGCCCATGTCAGCGGCGCCCTGAACGTTGTTCTGTCCGCGCAGGGGCAGCACCCCGACGCCGGGACGTCCGATGTTGCCGGTCATCATGGCGATGTCGGCGAGGGTCATGACGGTCTTCGATCCGTGACTGTGCTCGGTGACGCCGAGCCCATGGAAGGCCATCGCGTTGTCGGCCTTGCCGTATTCGATCGCGGCGGCGCGGACCTTTTCACGGGGCACGCCGTGGATGGCCTCGAGCTCGTCGAGGTTCAGCGAACGAAGGCCCTTTTCAAACTCTTCCCAGTTCTCGCAGCGTTTCGTGATGAAGTCGCGGTCGAGGAAGTCCCCGTCGAGAAGGTAGTAGGCGAACATGTCGAGGAGGGCGACATTGGTGCCGGGCCGGAGCTGGAGGAAATGGCTCGCATAGGGAACGAGCTCGATCTCACGCGGATCGATCACGATGAGCGGCACGCCCTTCATGACGCGCTGCTTGATGCGCGATCCGGTGACGGGGTGTCCCTCGGTAGGGTTGGCCCCGGTGATGAGGATGCAATTCGTGAACTCGAGGTCGGCGATGCTGTTGGTGGCGGCGCCGGTGCCGAAGGCTTTCTGCATGCCCCAGGCGGTGGGGCTGTGGCAGACGCGGGCGCAGGCGTCGATGTTGTTCGTGCCGAAGCCGACGCGGATGAATTTCTGCATCAGGTAGTTCTCCTCGTTGGTGCAGCGGGCCGAGGAGATGCCGGCGACGGCGTCTCCGCCGTGCTCTGACTGGATGCGCTTGAGGTTCTTGACGATGTAGTCGTAGGCCTCGTCCCAGGTCGCCTCGGTGAAGTGCCCGTTGTAGCGGATCAGCGGGGTGCGGAGACGGTCACGGTGGTTCACGAACTTGAAGGCGTAGCGGCCCTTCAGGCAGGTGTGCGAATGGTTCACCAACGAATCGGCCGGAGCCTGGATGCTGAGGACTTCGCGGCCCTTCGTGGCCACGTTGAGATTGCAGCCGACGCCGCAGTAGGTGCAGACGGTGCGGGTATTCTTCGTCGCCTCAATCGACTTCGACTGGAAGACATCGCTGATCGCCGAAGTCGGGCAGGCTTGGGAGCAAGCCCCGCAGGAGACGCAGGTCGAGTCCATGAAGGACTGGTCGAGCCCCTTGATGATGCGCGCGTTGAATCCGCGGCCGTGCATGGAGAGGACATGTTGGCCCTGCACCTCGTCGCAGGCGCGGACGCAGCGCGAGCAGTTGATGCACTTGGAAAGGTCGCTCGTCAGGTAGGGATGCGAGAGGTCTTTCTGGCGCTCGAGATGGTTCGCCCCGGCAGGGTATCGGACTTTCCGCACTCCGACCTTCGCGGCCACGGTCTGAAGCTCGCAGTTGCCGTTGACCTCGCAGGTGAGGCAGTCGAGCGGGTGGTCGGTGAGGACGAGCTCGACAATGTTGCGGCGCAACTTGCGGACCTTGGGCGACTCGGTGAAAAGGTGCATCCCGGCCGTCAGCGGCGTGTGGCAGGACGCAACGACCCGACGCGGACCATCGGCCTGGAGGGCGACCTCGACCGAACAAACCCGGCAGGCCCCGTAGGGCTCGAGCTGCGGCGCATCACACAGCGTCGGGACAAACCCGCGCCCGCGGTGGCGGTCGATGAAGTTCAGGAGGGTGTCGCCTTCTTCGAAGAGCATCGGCTCTCCATCGAGGTAGGCGGTGAGGGAGGTGAGGTCTTGGACCATGGCATCGGGCGGCCTGCAGCCGCGTAAAAGGTGGGAAGGTAAAAGGTAAAAGGTAAAAGGTCTGAAAGTAGAAGCGGAGGGCCGCCCCGCGGCGTCTCGCCGCTTGGTTGGGGGGAGAGGGCGGCCTACGGAATATGCGGAAAAAATTTTGAGATTTAGCCCAGTTCCTACTTCATTCCCTTTCTGTGTTTTCTGTGCATTCCGTAGGCCGCCCTTCTTCGCTTGCTTCAACGTTTTGCATTCATTACCACCGGTTCGGAAAAGTATCCTGCCAGCTCCCCTTCAAAATACTTCAGCGCATTCTTGATCGGCAGCGGCACGCCGCCACCGAGGGCGCACAAGCTCGTCTGCTCCATCGTGTCGAGGAGGTCGGCGAGCAGTTCACGGTCGATTTTGAAATCGTTCTCGGCCCGCGCCTTGGAGATGAGCTCTTTTCCACGGGTGCTGCCGAGGCGGCAGGGGAAACACTTGCCGCAGCTCTCGTCGGCGGTGAACTGGAAGAGGTGCTGCAGATACTCGATCATCGGCATCGCCTCGGGGATGCTGACGACGCCGGCATGACCGAGGAGGAAACCTTCCTTCTTGAACGATTCGAAATCGACGGTGAGCTGGCCGATCCGGTCGACCGGGACGATCCCGCCGAGGGGTCCGCCGATCTGCACGGCCTTGACCGGATTCCTGAAGCCGCCTGCCATCACGAAGACGTCCTCGAGCGGCGTGCCCATGGCGACTTCGTAGATGCCGGGCCTGACAAAGTGCGAATCGAGCGAGAGCAGCTTCGGTCCCGTCGACTGCGGCGTGCCGATCGCGGCGTAGCCCTTGCCGCCGCGCGTGAGGATGGCGTGGAGGTTCGCGAAGGTCTCGACGTTGTTGACGATGGTCGGCTTGCGGAAGAGTCCCTCGACCGTGGGGAAAGGCGGGCGCGTCCTCACCTCGGGCCGCTGGCCCTCGATGCTCGCGAGCAATGCGGTTTCCTCGCCGCAGATGTAGGCCCCCGCGCCCTTGATAGTCTTGAGATGAAAATCGAAGCCGGTGCCGCGGATGTTTTCCCCGAGCAATCCGGCGCGGTGGAGATCGGAGATGGCCTCGTTGATCCGCGTGAGCGAATCGGGATACTCGGCGCGGATGTAGAGCACGCCCGTGTTCGCCCCGGCATACCAGCCCGCCACCATCATGCCGAGGAGGACGCTGTGGGGGCGCTCCTCCATCAGGTATTTGTCAATGTAGGCCCCGGGATCGCCTTCGTCGGCGTTGCAGACGATGTATTTCACCGCCCCCTCGGCAGCACGGCATCCGGCCCACTTGAAGCCGAGCGGGAAACCGGCCCCGCCGCGCCCTCGCAAGCCGCTCTCCTTCAACTCGACGGCGAGGGCGTCGCGATCGCCGCCTTGGATGAGCGCGACGAAGGGCGCGTAATATTCGTCGATCCCCGGAAAGGGCGCGGTGAGGATGGCCGTCCCGCGCGCCGAGACGACCTCGTAGCGGTCCACCGCGTCGCCTTCGCCGGTGGTGAAGAGCGTTTCCAGGGCCGCGTCGGACTGGCCCGAGTAGTTTTTGCCCTCGTATTGGAAGGCCCCGCCCTCATGGCAGCGGCCGAGGCAACAGATATGCCCGATCTCCGCCTCGGGGAAATGCGCGGCGGCGCGGTGGTGGAGTTTGTCCTGCGTGCCGGCGCAGAGGCAGGCTGAACCGTTGCAGAGGAAGACCTTCTTGCCCTCGTTTTCCTTCTTGAGGAAGTCGTAGAACGAGACCGCCCCGAGGGTGATGGCATCGCCAAAAAGGAACTCCTTCCCGAGGGCATGGACCGTCTCCGCCGATTCGGCCGTGCCGTGGGCCTCGGCCGCCTCAACCATGCGTTCAAAGAGGTTCGGCACGAGGCCGCGGCGGAAGGAAAGGGCGCTGAGGTTCTTGGACATGGAGGTAGCCCGGTAAAAATACCAAAAAACCGCCGGCCAGGGCAAGCGCGGAAGGTGGGAAGTGCCTCACGCAATCAGTGCAGGGGACGAAGGGCTTGTTTTCGGCGCTCAGCCACCGTCTGCCGAGCGGATCGGGGACGTCCGCGAGTCTTCCTGCCAACAGCGGAGGATGGACTGGCCGTTCGATGAGGCGCACCTTGGACTTGGAGGAAAGCCGTGGATCCCCGTCATCACATCAGGGAGCCTTTCATGCAAGGCCCGATTTCTCTTCCATCGCGCAGCCTACCCCACGCGGATCATCTGCCGCAGGAGGTGGGTCCCTTGGGGCGCAAGTCTGACGACATCCCCGCTGGTATTGGCGGCCTCGATGCAGAGGAAATCGTGATAGGCGTCATCGGGCAGGTCAGCGAGTCGCTTCGATTTTTCGATCCAAGGGTTCCACACGACGGTCGCGCGACTGCCGGACTTGTCGATGTCGAGGGTGCGCTGCCAAACCGGATCAACCACCCGCACGTCTCCGTCGGCGAGATAAACTCGGTCGACCTCGCGATCAAAGATCACCGCACCCACCTGGGACCTCTTTCGGTGATCGTCGAGGGAATCGAGGTAGTGCGATCCCGCGAGACCTTCGACTCGGGTCTGTTCGATCGCACCGACACGGAGGTAGGTGTGAAGGGCGGCGGTGATCTCCACGGTCGATTCTCCGAGGTGTTTCATTTCCAGCGCGACCGCAAGGGTTTCGCCCAGGTGCACGTTCAAGTTCAGCTCGAAGGGATAGGGCCATCCGAGGTCTCCGTTGCCGTGGAGCCGAAACACGAGTTCGACGCCCTCGGCCGAATCCTCGCCCCGGACGAAGTCCCAGAAACGCAAGCGGGCAAACCCGTGACTGGGCAGGTCCTCCCGGCCGCCGAACCACGGCCAACAAACGGGGAGGCCGCCGCGGATGGGTTCTCCCTCAGCAAAGACGGCCTTATCGCTCATGAAAAGGACGGGCTTTTGTCGGACGGGAGTCCACTCCATGACGTGGGCGCCAAGCAGCGCGATGGATCCGGAGCAGCGGGGATGGGATACATCGAGAACGGGGAATCCAGGCTTCAATTCGCGAAGGGTCACGCTGGCAGGAAGGTTCATGCGGCAGGATGCCCCGACTGTTGCGAGAGGCGAGGGAAAATGCACCGATATTCCAGCCCTCATCACCGATGACCGGGCGGCGGGAGGCAGAAATCCCTTTCAGACGAAAGCCCCTGACCCAATTCGCGCGTGCTCGAACTCCTCCCGACCCTCGTCAGTTGCGTCCCCCTCCGCGCACGGTGATGCGCAAGGGCCTGGTGGTGCTGGCGATGCCACCGGCCGAGACATGGGAGGCCTTGAATTTGTCGGTCTTCAACATCTTGATCGAGGTAACGAACTTGCCATCAGCATCGAGGTGCAGCTTTTTGATGACGGCCTGTTTCGGTCCGCGTGTCGCGATGCGGCTCTGCTGGGTGATCTTGACGATCTCACCCGGAGCTCCATACCTCGCCCATCCGTAGAGGGTCACCTTCCGACGGTAAGGAACGACCCGGCTGGTCGCGAGAAGACTCAGGACGGGAGCTTCACCCACGGTGAGGCGCTTCTTCACTTTCGCGAGGGGAGGCAGGGCCTTGGGCCGAGCGAAGGATTTCGCCGAGGCGGGCTCCGGTTGCGATGGATCCGGCTCGATCAAATCCAAGACGAGATTGGAAGTGGGGTTGAAACTGAGCTGGATCTCGATCAGAGCCCCTGGATTCGCGCCCTCGACCCTCGCGAAGCGGGTCGAAGCCTGTTCATTGTTGGAGAACAAGGCCAGATCCTCCCGGGTCAACGAGCGCCCCAACCAAGCTGACCAATCGGCGATCAGGGAGTCAGGGACAAAGAGATCGAAGAAGGCGACCTGCCCGTTGTTTCCGGTAATCTCAAACCCGAAGCTGATACTGGCACCGGACGGCGGGATCAATTTCCAAGCCAGCGGGCTGATATTCGTGGCCATGTAGGAACCGCGCAGAGATGCGGGAATCCCGGTGCCGTCCGCGGGAATGATGGCGATCGAAAAATCGGACGGAGGGCCCGGCAGCTCCGCCTCCACGCCTCCGGCGTAGGGCCCATGCGTGAACTCGATGACCAGCTCATCGGGAAAGGCAGGGTCACCGGAAGTTCCGGTGGAATAGGCGTAGGACAACACCTTGCCGGGAATAGCGACGACCGAGGCCGGTTGCTCACTCGTTTTGAACGTGAGCGTGTATTTCGTACCGTAGGGCGGATCGCCTGGGGTGGGACTGCCGAGCGGATCGAAGACGAACAACTCGACCCCCGGCTGAGGCGGGACACTGCCACTACGAAGGCGGAGATTGGCGTTGACGGGATCGGAGGTGGCCCCCACGAATTGCGTGGTTTGCGCCATCATCGGGCAAACGAGCAGGGAAGAGGCGATCATGCCAAGGGCGAAGGCTTTTGGGGTTTTCATGGAGATCGACACGTGTCTTTTGAAAGCTCGCACCCGGTCCCGCCTGCCGCCGCGCACGTCTTGCGAATTAGTCTGCTCCGCTTGTGCGCGGGTGGACGAATGCGGCAATTCCGGGACCAGAATCGCTAGAGCGGATGGGAAGGCGCGGGAATTCGCCCTCATGGCAAGCGCCGCGAGGCCCCCGACATTCCGGAAAACAAAATTTTTAAAATTTTCTAAGAATCCCCCCCGAAGCCCCGTATCAGGGATGGTCAATCAAGGATCGCGGGGGCTAACGCCTTCTTCCGGTCCAGCTTTTGACCGCGCAGGCGGAGAGGACCGGGGGACCGGTCCTCTTTGCTTTTTGAATCCAACTCCAAATCCCAAATCCCATCCGATAACATGAAACTGATCGCCCTCCTCACCCTCGTTTTCGCCGCTCTCACTCTTGGTGCCTGTGGGCACAAGAAGCAGCAGGCCGTCCCCGCGGCGCCCGCTCCGGTCGTTTACGCAAAGTAAGACCGAACCATCGCACCGGTCAGGCGGCCCACCCTCTGCCCCGCGCGAGGGTCGGTCGTCGGACGCCGGCGACACGAAGGGGCTCGCGATCCAAAGGATCGTAGAGCCCCTTTTCCGTTTTCAGGGTGGGCACGGCGCGCAACCTTGTCTCTTCGCTCCGCCCTCGCCATGATTCCCGTCCTGGGGCCCAGTCCCGTCGGCTGGTTCGATCGCTACGCCCGGAACAGCGCGGGAAATCCAGCCCTTCACCTCACTCCCCACAAGTCCCGCAACAGCTCCGTCATGCCGGGGTCGTGTTTCGAGAGCTCTTCGTTCGTAAAGGGAAAGAAATCGTTCTTTGAAAAGAAGGCCTCGCTCGTCTCGGCGAAGTATTCTTGTGGGTTTGTCAGGGCGTAGGCGCGTTCGAAGGTATTCGGCCTGGATCCACCGAGGCGGCGCTCGACCTTCTTGTAGCCGCCGCCTTTTTTCGCCACCTCGTAGGCGAGCCGGATCTCCGGGTTGGCGAAGCCCATCGGAAGAAAGCGATGGTGAAAGGCGTGAGCGAGCTCGTGGAGGGTGAAATTCGGCATGCGGTCCGTCTCCTCCTTGAAGTGGCGGATGTTCGTGAACTCGACCCCGCGGACCATCGCCGGATCGCGGCCGTTTTCTTTCAGCCAATCCGCCCCGGGATGATATTCGGCCCGAGGGCGCACCCCGGGGTATTCGGGATTGAAATAAAGTGGCACCTTTTGGAGTTCGGTCAGGGCCGGTGGCGGCACGGCCTGGATGATTTCGGCAAGCTGTCCTTCGAGCAACGCGAGTGCCTTCGCGGTGGCGTCCGTCTCTTTCTCAAGAAGATCGCGGTGCAGTTGGACTTGCCAGCCGAGGACCGTCCGGATCTCGCGCGCGGGTTTGGCGTCCGCCTTTTCATTCCGCGCCTCGGCCGCGGCGCGGATCGCCGCCTTGGCCGATACGAGGCGCTCCGGCCAGACGAAGGTGGGCGCCGACGCCGGATCATAGCCGGCCAGATGGCCCTGCAGGCGAGTCAGCGGTTTGGTGTATTTCAGCTCCGTGTCGCCGAAGACCTCGCGGCAGAGCGCGGCCAACCCCGGATCGTGGGCGACCAACTCGGCGCGGTTGTTGACCTCGTTGTGGTCGTGGTCATTCTCGCGGTTGTTGTCGAACCACGACTGCACGCCCTCGGCGAAATACTCGTGATGGTTCACCCCGGCGTATTTGCCCTTCCAAAGTCCCTTCTTCATCGCCGCGACGTAGGCGGCCTTGAGCCGCTCGTCGAAGGTGGGGTCGACGTTGTTGAGTCCTCGCAGGTGGAGGTTGTGGGCGAATTCATGGATGAGGATGTTCTCGGTCGAGTAGGGATCGCCAGGATACCCGAGCAGGTTCTCCTCGCCGCAGGAGCAATAGGGATCCGTCGCGCTGCCGCCGAGACCACGGGCGCGGGCATCCCAGTAGTCCTTCCCGTCGATCGTGGGAAAGGATGGATGCGTTGAAGCGCCGAGCCGGGAAAATTCCGGCAGGTCCGTCGTGAATTCATTCCAGGCATGGATGCAGAGCCGCGAACCGCTCGCGATCATCGCCTTGCGCACATCGGGGCGCTTCGCGAGCAGCAGGTCGATCAAGTAGGCCGCCTCCTTCAACGCATAGGGATTCACCTTGGCCGAGGCGACGATGGGATATCCGTTCGCCTCGATCCGCTGGGTGTAGAAGGCGGGGATGCCCCCGAACCGGTATGCCTGCACCGACTCCTGGCTCTCAACCACGGTCTCGCCGCCGTTCCCATCCACGATCGCAAAACGGTGACCGATCGTGGTGGTGATGATAGTGTCTTTGTCAGGCTCCACCTTGCCGTTCGGTACCCGCTCGTTCTCCGACTTCAGCCAGAAGACCGCGATCGGCACGTCGGTGCCGTTGAGGATCTGCAGCTGTGGTCGCGGCGGCTCGGCGGAGGCCTGGATCAGGAGAAGAAACGAGAAAAAAGGGAGGCATCGAAGAGGGTTCATCGCGAGAGTGAAGAGAGTTTCAAGGGGTGAATCTTTTCGAAAGAAGTTTTCCGAAGCGCGTTGCCTCATCATGATGGACGCCGAAGCGGGGATTTCTGAAAAGGCGGAGGATGACAGGAATGATCTGCGGGTGAGGTGAAGGGCGGGAAAAGCCGCATGGCAAGCATCATGGCGTCGATGCGCGAAGACAAGCGCCCGATTCTTTGTAAGCTATTCCGCCATGAAACGCCGCACCTTCCTCCACACCACTGCCCTCGCCACCCTCGCGGGTCAGGTCGATGCCTTGCGCGCCGCCACCGCGGACATGCGAATCAAGATCGGAGCCTGTGACTGGACGATGAAGCTCGCCGCGCAGCCCGCCGCGCTCGATCTCGCGAAACGCATCGGGCTCGACGGGGTGCAGGTCGATTTCGGGGGCACACCCAATGCCCAGGGATGGCTGCCGCTCTTCGACGAGAAGCTGCAGGACACCTACCTTTCCAAATCCGCCGAACTCGGGATCGCGGTCCCTTCGCTCGCGCTGGCCGTTCTCAACGGAGTGCCGCTGAAAAGCGAACCCGCGGCGGAAAAGTGGGTCCTCGCGAGCCCCAAGGTGGCTCAACGCCTGAAGTCACGCTGCGTGCTGCTGGCCTTCTTTGGAAAAGGCAGCCTCGCCGGCGACGAGGCCGGGATCGAAAAAGTCACCGGCATTCTCAAAAAATTGGCGCCCCTCGCCGAAGAGGCGGGCATTCTCTACGGCATCGAGTCCACCCTGAAAGCGCCCGTGTTGGAAACGATCCTCGACGCGGTCGCTTCGCCCCATATCCAGGTCTGGTACGACGTCGCCAATATGGAAAAAGAGGGCGAGGACTACGGCGAAGCCATTCGCCGGCTGGGCAAAGAGCGCATCTGCGAATTCCACGCCAAGGATTTCGAAGGCCTCTACGGCCAGGGCAACATCGATTTCGGCAAGATGCGCGACGCCATGCGCGACATCGGCTGGCTCGACGCCTGGGTCCACATCGAGGGCACCCAGCTCCCGAATGGGGTAGAGGCGGATGTTCGTTATGATGCGGAGTATTTGCGGGGAGTGTTTGCCGGGTGAGGGGGGCCACGAAGGTCGGCTCGCGGCGATCCGCGCCAGTGGCGTGCTTTTTCGCTGGCAGCGCGGGCCCTGCGGCGTATCCTCCGTCGAGATGACCCTACTGCGCCGCCTCCTCCCGCTCGCCTGCCTCGTGACGACTCTTTCGGCGTTCGCGGCGGAGCCGACCAGCGAGGTCTTTGAAAAGCCCTCCGGCGAAGTCCTGCGGCTCGAATACCTCCTCTCACTGCCCGAGGGATACGAGGTCGATCCGGCAAAACGCTGGCCCCTCGTCGTCTTTCTCCACGGGGCCGGAGAGCGGGGCGATCAACTCGCCAACGTCGCGAAGCACGGCCCACCCAAACTCGCCGCCGCCGGACAGAAATTCCCCTTCCTCCTCGCTTCGCCACAGTGCCCCAACGAGGAATGGTGGACCGAGCAACCCGTCCTCGAGCTGATCGAATCACTGGAGGAGAAATACCGCATCGATCCCATGCGGATCTACCTGACCGGCCTGAGCATGGGTGGCTACGGCACCTGGCACTTCGCGACCCTCGCACCGGAGCGTTTCGCCGCAATCGCCCCGGTCTGCGGTGGCGGGATCCCCTACAAAATGCGGCTCATTCCCCATCTCCCGGTGTGGGCTTTTCACGGCGGAAAAGATTCCGTCGTGGTCCCCGATGAATCGGCTCGTCTCGTCGAGGCACTGAAAAAGGCGGGCAACACGAAGGTCGAATTCACGGTCTACCCGGAGGCCGGACACGATTCGTGGACCGAGGCCTATGCGAACCCCGCGCTTTACGATTGGTTCCTTTCCCACTCTTTGCCCGCCAAACCCTGACCCCGCGGCGCCGTGCTCGAAATCATCCACGTCAGTGATACCCATTTTGGTCCGGATCGTTCCCTCACGATCCGCGCCGCGAACGCCTGCCAGCGGGCCGAGGCGCTCGTCGCCGGGATTCGCGCGCTGCCCTTCGTCCCCGACTTCATCGTCCACACCGGCGACGTCGTGAACGATCCCGATCCCGCCGCCTACGCCCTCGCCGCCGAAGTCCTCGCAAACTTGCCCGCCCCGGTCTACTACGCCGCGGGCAACCACGACGAGGTCCCCATGATGCGAGATGCGCTCGCCTTTGGCCCTCTTGAGCCGCTCGTCGCCGAGTCGGAAGACCGCCTCTGTTACCGCATCGCCGGAGCCACCGGGGAAAAGGTCGAGTTCTTCGTGATGGACGGCAGGGTTCCTCCCGTCGAAGGGCCTCACGGACATCTCAGCGATTCACAGATCGCGGCCGTGCTCGACCGCATCACCGGCACGAAACCGGTCGCGATTTTCGTCCACTATCCCCTCACCCCGATCGGGTCGAAGTGGATCGACGAGCATCTCCTCGTCACGAATGGTCCCGAATTCCAGAAGGCCCTCGCCGCCAAGGCGGGCGGTCAATTGCGCGGGATCTTTTCCGGGCATCTCCACCGGGCCATCACCCTCTTCCGCGACGGGATTCTGAACAGCGGCGTCTCGAGCCCGGCTTGCGAGTTCACCTCGGGCCCAGACGATACCTCGTGCGAATACATCGCCGGGGGGCCGATCCCCTTCAATCACCTCACCTTCACTGCCAGTGCAACGATGGTGAAGGCCTACACCCTGCCCTTTCCCGCAGGCTCATGACGCCATCCCTCCGGCGCTGCGTCTTCTTCGACCGCGACGGGGTCGTCAATCAGTCACCGGGGGAAGGTTATGTCCTTTCCCCCGAGGCCTTTCATCTCAATCCCGGCATCGCCGAAGCTCTCCGCCTCATCCGCGAACGCGAGACCCTCGCCATCGTCGTGACGAGCCAGAAGTGTGTCGGCAAGGGATTGATCAGCCCCGAGACCCTGACCAAGATCCACGACCGCATGAACGGACTCCTCGAAACCGGTGGGGCGTCCTTCGATGCGATCTACTCCCATACCGGCACGGGCGGCCCGGAGGATCATCCCGCGAAACCCAACCCGGGAATGATCTTCGCGGCCGCCGAAAGGTTTGCGATCGACCTCCGTCAATCCTGGATCATCGGGGACGCCGACCGTGATATTGAAATGGGCATCGCCGCCGGTCTTGCCGGCACGATCCGGATCCGTGGCGAGAAAGCGATCACGGTGCCCGCGACCCATACCCTCGAAAACACCGCAGAAATCCCCAATTTTCTCCGGATAATTTTGCAATTCTGAAAATTTAAATTCCAACTCGCTTTTCGAAGCGCGATGGATAGACTACCTTTTTATTTTGGGTCCACCGGCGTGATCCTCTT
Source organism: Akkermansiaceae bacterium UBA5020 (assembly GCA_002396885.1). Classification (GTDB taxonomy): domain Bacteria; phylum Verrucomicrobiota; class Verrucomicrobiia; order Verrucomicrobiales; family DEV007; genus Arctic95D-9. The sequence goes on along the minus strand of DGXY01000119.1, from coordinate 105,491 downwards.
CCTGATTTCCCCCTATGGCCAGAGCGTCCAATCTCACGATGTGCTCCTTCTGCGGCAAGAGCCACGCGGAAGTGAAAAAGCTGATCGCCGGTCCCGGGGTCTACATCTGCGACGGCTGCATCAATGTCTGCCGTGGCATTCTTGAAAAGGAACTCCACGAGCATGACGAGGAGGCGGAGATCTCCGCCGAACTCACCGTGCCCAAGCCGAAGGAACTCTTCGACAGCCTCAATCAATACGTGATCGGCCAGGAGCACGCCAAGAAGGTCCTTACCGTGGCGGTGCACAACCACTACAAGCGCCTCCAGCAATTCGCCGTGCCTGCCAAGGTAAAAGCCCACGGGCAATTCGCGAAGTTCGAGGATGTCGAGATCGAGAAGAGCAACATCCTCCTCATCGGCCCGACCGGATCGGGGAAAACACTCCTCGCGAAGACCCTCGCGCGACTTCTCAACGTGCCTTTCTGCATCGCCGATGCGACGACCCTGACCGAGGCCGGCTACGTCGGTGAAGATGTTGAGAACATCATCCTCCGCCTCCTTCAGGCCGCCGACTACGACGTGAAGCGGGCCGAGATGGGCATCGTCTACATCGACGAAATCGACAAGATCGGCCGCAAGACCGAGAACGTCTCCATCACCCGTGACGTCTCCGGCGAAGGCGTGCAGCAGGCCCTCCTCAAAATGCTCGAAGGCACGGTCTGCAATGTGCCGCCGCAGGGAGGCCGCAAACATCCGCAGCAGGAATACATCCAGGTGAACACGGAGAAGATCCTCTTCATCTGCGGCGGTGCCTTTGTCGGACTCGAGGAAATCGTAAAGCGCCGTCTCGGCAAGAAGGTCCTCGGCTTTGGCGACGAGATCACCAAGGTCGCGAGCGAGCCCGAGATCGAGCGCCAGCTCCGCAACATTTCGCCGGAGGATCTCCACGGCTTCGGCCTCATCCCCGAATTCGTCGGTCGCCTCCCCGTTGTTTCAACGCTGCGTCCGCTGAAGCGTGAAGAGCTCATCGAAGTCCTCACCGAGCCAAAAAACGCGATGGTGAAGCAATACAGCAAGCTGCTCGCGATGGACGGCGTCAGCCTCGAGATCACGACCGATGGCCTCGAAGCCCTCGCCGAAGAGGCGATGGGACGCGGCACCGGTGCACGAGCCCTCCGTTCGATCTTCGAGAAACTGATGCTCGATGTGATGTTCGACGCCCCCAATCACGAGGGCTACACCCGCGTCGTCGTGGATCGTGCCGTGGTCGAGGGCACCCGCCCGCCCGTCGCGATCGAAGACAAGAATCCCCTCGGCGGCGAGAAGGAAGCGGCTTGATCCCGTATCAGCGCTTCAGAGAGGCGGTGTCGCAACGACTTCAAATTCGAGATTCTGCTCCGTCCCCGCGGGAATCGTGTCGGGCGCGTCGATCCATTCGAGCCATACCGAGAGCGAATCGTCGTTGGGATCCGTCGAGGACGCGAGGAACCCCTGGATCCCAAGCTGGAGGCCTCCCGGATTCTTGATCTCGATGCGGATGGTGGGGCTGTCGGGATTCCAGCTCGAGCCCCGGCCTTTGACCAATTCGATCCACGAGCCGACGGGGATCGCGCGGGGGAACAAGTGCTCGTCCCGCGTCGTCGTCTTGCGCAGCGTCAGCGTCGTCACCGCACCGCCGAGGGCCTCGTAGCGGATCGCATTCGCATCGAAACGTTCGTTGTCGGCGAACATGCTTGAGAGCGTCAGGACGCGGAAGCGGTCGTTCGCGATCACTCCCTCGCTCCGCGAGAGGGCGATGTCGGCGAGGGTCGTGAAGCGGGTCGAAAGATTGAATCGCGTGCGCCCGACCTGTAGGCCCTCGATCCCCCGCTGCAGAAGGATCGAAGCGGCCCCGGGAAACGAGGCGGTGATCTTCGAGCGGTAATCCTCGCGGATGCCCTTCGCGTAAACCGTGACCCGGCTGATGTCGGGGACGAGATCAAGGGTCTGATTGGTGCGATAGGCGGGACTCGTCGCCACCGAAGTGCCGAGACGGCCCGAGCGGCCGTTGCGCTTGGCGTAGGTGAGGCGCAGATAACCGTTCGCCACGAGATCGGCGAAGAGCTGCGGGTAGCTGCGCCGAGTTCCGAGGCGGAAATAACCTTCAATCGCCTCGTGGCGTTGTTTTCGGATCAGCCTGCGTTCGTGGTAAACCGGCACCTTATCCTCGATCAGCCCGATGTTTCTCGCGTGCAGGGCCTGAACCCGGTTTTCAAAAAAGGGCTTCGCTGCCAAGGCAGGTTCCATCGTCAGCAAGGTCAGCGGGAGGAGGAAAAGGACGGGTTTCATAGGCCGCAGGCGATTCCCGGACCATGAAGGATGCCCCGGGGAAGAGTCAAGGTCCAAGAAAAACTCACGTTGACACTTCGGAGGCTTACGAGAAGTTACCCACCCTACGCGAACGCCTCGGTAGCTCAGTCGGTAGAGCAGTTGACTCTTAATCAATTGGTCCCAGGTTCGAATCCTGGCCGGGGCACGTTCGCCATCAACAAGTTGCGACAGTTGGCGCGATCTTGTAAATTTCATGTTGCCACTTGGTTGCCACTTCGTCAGCCTGACATCAATATGGAAGCTGGCCAATTTCCCTCGTCCAGCGGCCTCAGAATTGCTCGAAACTGGCGGTAGATTGTCTCGTTAAAGGCCCGAAAAGGGAAAAAATGCCCCCAGATAGGCTCAAGTCGCCGTCGATTGCCAATAGATGCCGTGGCTTCGATCGTGGCGCGCATCCACCTTCTCGGCTGTCCTTACCCTTCGGGTGGGCTAGATCGGGCCTCACAAGCGAAGCTGGGGCTTCATTAGCGGTTTTCGGGTCCTTTGACCTAGGTGTCTCCTTTCAGAGTCGCGGCGATGGAAAAAGCTGGGCGCAAGGGTTCCCATAAGCGACACCAGCACGAGGTCCGCTCGGTTTCCAACCCGCCGAAGGCCCGGGGTCGGAGGGGGTTCGGGAGTCTTTTTATGGAGAATCTCTATTGGATAGGGCGAGGTTAGCGCTTCAACAGATGTGTCTTCAACTCCTGCGGGAGGGAGGAACCATTGATCCACTGGGCCGCGGCGGCGGGGTCTTCCTTGGACCACTGCTCCACTACGTTTTTCAGAGTTGTGGTTCGCAGGTCGGAGTTGCCGATTCCTGCGGCAATATCGAAGGCTGCCTGCGGGTCATTTGCAGCCAGTGGTCCGCTGATAATCTCTGAAAGCGTGTCTTTAGGCGGGCCTGGGGGTAGCGACTGCATCCACTGGCTCGCAGCGTCGGGGTCAGTGAGGGCCCCAAATCTTAACGCAATTAATACTCTTTGCTCAGCTCTTGGGCGCAGGCCGGAATCGGCGATTCCTGAGGCCAAATCCCACGCTGCCCGGGGGTCTTCTGTAGCCATATAGTAGCTGATACCCTCCGCTGCTAATTCTTTATCCCGGCCCTCGGGGAGCGACCGCATCATGGCGAGAGCTCCCTGATAACCCCGCGCTGCAGAGCAATTCTTAGTGAAAGCCTCACTGATCGTTTGGTCTCTGTCTAGGAGAACACCCGGCGGCAGTGTCTCGACATAAGCTAAGGCACCTTTAAGATCGGTCTTTCCCCAGGAAGAAATTACGCCCACAAGAATCGCGCTCTTGATTTTGGAATCAGTCTGCTGGTTCGCCCAGGCGAAAGCCGCCTTCTGGTCGGACTCGGCCCATTCAGAACCTATCAGTTGGGCCAAAGACTGACGGGTAAGACCTTTGGGAACCTGATCAAGCAGAGTAATCGCCAATTCTGGATATATATGAACAAACCTTTCATGACTTCCGCCTGAAAAATTGTAATTATCATTGTATGTAAAACCAAACAACAAATGTAACACACTCTTAGGGTTCTTATTAATGCCTCTCTCTACCGCGGCTTTGAGGGCAGCTTTCTTCTCTTGGATTTCTTGGTTACTCCCTGACCATTCCTTAAGGGCTAGTAGTTCGGAGAGAGCCTGGCGGATCTCTGGGTCGTGGTGAAACTCCAAGAAACGCGGGTCTGATAACCACGGCTTGGTAGGGTCGGGAGTCGTTGAGGTGGCAGGTGGCGTGGCCGGCGTTGCAAGGGCGCTGGCGTGCAGTAGCGCCTGGAGTTCCCAGGTGCGTTTGATCTCGGGTATCCCGGGGCCGTTATATCCGAGCAGGCGAAATCCCTTTGCCTCGATCTTGCGGTCTTTCAGTGCGGCTTCGAGGGCGGCTTTTGCCTTGGCGATGTTGGCTTCATTTCGATCGCCCTGCCAAGTGTAGCTGAGGGTTTTCATGGCGGGGACGTCGCGGACCTCGACATTCGCCCCATCAGCGCCGGTTTTTCCGACGGCAGTGTCTTGATAGAGAAACGCGAGCGATGTTTGGCGCAGGTTTTGGCCGTCGCCCTCGGCCATCGATATTTCGACCGGTGCGGTCATGGGGATGTCGTTCTTCTGGATGTGGGAAAACAACGTCCGGAACGCACCATTCTCCCTGTTTTCCGTGGTGAAAGCGGCGCGGTAGGATGGATAGGATTTCTCGCTGACCTGATCGTAAGGGCCGGGCTTGGGCCAGCCCTTTGGAAGCGGTGCTTCATCGACATAGGCAGGCGGCTGCGTGGGAGTGGGATTCTGCGCCGGGGCGTTGGAAGCAGCGAGGCACGCAAGAACGAGAATGAAGAGGCGGTTACTTTTTTCCATATTGGAGGGGTTCAGGAACGATGTTTGGGAGGGGCTTTAGCACGGTAACAGCTGGGTCTTCACCTACTGCTAGGAATTTGCTTTTTCATCCCATCGGCTCCCTACCAGCCGAAGGCCCGACGTCGCGTGTGTTCCCAGTGGTTCACGAGAGCGCCGATGAAAACAATACTGCCTCAGACGATGTAGTAGGGTTTTGCGCCAAGCATCCCTGCGCCGTTCCACATGAGGTAAAAGCCCCAGAAGCAAATCCCGAGGCCGGCGAACATGATGAGGAGCGATTTCATGGCCGAGACTTTACCGGGAGACTTGCGTGGCGGTCAAACCCATTGAGTGCTAGACCGCGGCATTTAGGATTTAGCCCCTCTCGTGGTCTGGCGGCGCTTGACCTTTGCCATGATCCCGCCCGCCATCAACGCGGCCTCAGCTTCCGGCATCTCCACGAACCAAGCGCAAAGGGTAAACCGCTCCGGGTCCGGCCATCGGTGACGTTCAGCATATCCGACGACGAGCGCAACGGCTCCAGGTGGCTTTGCCCTTTCGAGGTCGGCGACTTGCTCCTCGGTCAGCTCAAACCGTCCGTTCCCGGTTATGCTCGGGGCGGCTGTTTTCTTATCGGAGGTTGGCTTCGATCTGCTCAATCTCGTCGACGCGGAAGCGGACGATTCGACCGTGCCGGATTGGTCTGGTGATGCCGTTCCGCTCGCGGCGGAAAAGGGTCATTTCAGACCCCGGCAACGGTTAGTGAGTTGGCGGCGGGTGAGGAGGCCAGGGCACTTCTTCCTTCTTCCACTCCCTCAGGGACGTGTCGGCAACGCTTCCGTAGGGCTCCGTTCCCGACGCAAGGCACGGCCAATTTCGCCGGTGAGCCAGAGGTAATGGTCCGAAGGCAGGCCCGTCTCGTTCACAAATCCCAAGGTCCCTTCGGGCACTTCGGTGGCATGTTTGAAGATCGCGGTGGCCTCATCCATTTCGTCGAACATCGCGACATAGAGCATCGTCGCTCCGAGGCGAATGCGCTCCTGCGCCTGCCCCCAGAAAAAAGTGCCTCCATTCCGCGGGATCTGGTTCAGCTTCGCCTCCTCTCCCCGCATCTTCTGCAGATTGGCCCAACTGAATCCCGGAAAAATCACGGGCAGGTATTCCTTTCCGCGCTCGCGGCACCAGGCGGTATCGGCTTCATGCACGGACGCGATTCGCGCCTTGGCTCCGGTCTCGTCGTAGCGCCCCACCGCCCACGGGCTGACGATCTCGACGCGCTCGAGAGCTTCGTGCAGGGCCGGATCGGCGGCCGCATCCTGATCGAGGGTGCGCCAGCCCCAGGGCACTCCGGCCATTGTCGTGAGCTGGCCGAACTCGGGATTGTCGCGGAGAAAGCGCATCAGCCCGGCGCATTCCGCGACCGTGTAATCGCGTCCGTCATCGAAGCCGATGCCCCAGACCGACACGACCGGTCGTCCGGCGTGAAACTGATAGGCCGGGCTCTCGAGGACTCCAAGGATCCGATGCAGCCGCTTCCAATCCTGCACCACGATCGAATCGATCTCGCCCGCCTTCAGGCCGGAAAGATCATACATCACACAAAAGGATCGTCCCGTCGCCTCGGCCGCGGCGCGCACGTTCGAAAGCACCTCATCGTTGTGCGCCCGCAAGCGGGGATCGCGCAGGGTCGTGCCGAAACGCTGCAACATGACGCCGTCGATGCCGTGCTCGCGCATCCATTCAAAATGACGGAGGGTCGTGTTCGCATTCGCCGAGCTGAAGACCTGCGCGACGCTACCATCCGCGAATCGCAGGGGGGTATCGTGTAATTCGTCTTCGCCGAAACCGGTGAGGTCGGGCCAGAGATCGAGATGGCATTGATCAGGTTTTTCAAAGCCATAGTGCCTCCAGCCGAGATTCGCCCCGTCACCCGGCGTGTTGAACCAACCCTGATACCCGCAAAGGACCCGGCCGAAGAGCGACTCGGAGGCAGTGAGACTTCCCGACACGAGCAGGACGAGGGAGAATGGTAAAAAGAATCGGCGGAACATCGGAGGCACTGGGGGGATCGTCGCGAAGTTCGCCCGGACTCCCCCGGCTGGCAAGATCAGCGATCCACAGGATCGATCCTGTGTTTTACACCGGGCCGAGCGCACGATAGTGTCCATGGTGCATCGGGATACCACCAGATCGCGGCAGCTTCGCAAACTCCAGTGGATCCTTGCCGCCGGGGCCGTCCTCTTTGTGGTGGCATTGTTAGTGTCGCCGGGGTTTCCGCAGATGAGGGGCCGGTGGTCGAGTGCCCTGTGGAACCTGCTCCATGTGCCCGCTTTCTTCGCCATCACCTGGGGCGGCGCGACGATCCTGCCCGCCTCGCTCGAACGCGTCCGGCGAATCCTTTATACGGTCGCAGGAGCGTTCGCCCTGGGAACGCTCACGGAAATCGTACAAGGGCTCACCGGGCGATCGGCTTCACTGGAAGACCTGCTCTTCGATGCGGTGGGAATCTTTCTCGCCGTGATCTTCCTCGGGCGTCGGGATCCCTGGAGCACCCGGTCACGCTGGGCCTTTGCCGTGCTTGTGGTCGCCGCGCTCTTCCTCTGCCTTTCGCCGGCATGGGGTCGCGACCTGCTCGATGGCTTGAGGTCGCTCCGCTGAGAAGTCCTTGAACGGCCACTGAAACCTTTGAAGTCATCAGGCATGGTAAATTTCTCCGATTTTTCCGCCTCGTGGCTTTGGTAAAATCCCTGTCCCGAACGACCGGGACGGCGGGAGGTCTCGAGGACTACCCGTTCCAGATGAACTGAGCCGGCTCGCTAGAATTCGAATTGGATCGCGTTTCCCTCGCCACTGCCGGGCTGCGGCCGGAGTTGCGATCGCCCTTGCGAAGCGGAGCGGAACGCCACCTGGATCCCGATCCCGGCGAAGGCCGCGATAACCTCCTCGTCGAGTTGCTCATTCCCGCGGCCGCGGAAGAGCGCGGGACGCGCCGCCTCCTTCATCTGCGCGAGGAAGTCGATCAGCTGACCGTCGTCCGCCTTGAGGATCTCGGGCACGACCAACTCCGTCGGCGGCGTCGGTGGCACCGGCTCCTCCCCGACCTTCACCCTCCCGCCCTCAGGCACTCCGTTCCGCAGTTGCATGTTGTAGGTCGTGACGCGCTCGTTGTAGGCATCGACCTCGCCCTTGTAAGTGGTAACCAAGGCGTTGTATTTTCCGACCTCCTCGTTGAAAGCGACCCGCTTCGCCTCGAACTCCTTCACCGCACGGTTGTGTTCGCTGATGTGCTTTTCAACGTCCTCCTTCGATTGTCGGAGCAAACTCAGGTAACCGGCGAGCGTCGCGCACGGTTTCTCCGGCTGGTCGAGATGAACGAAATAATAGGTCAACATCATCGCCGAGAGGTAATCCATCGGCACGCCCGACCACCCCGCGTTCGAAAGATCCACGAGCTTGTGAGGAAGGTAGATCATCACCTCTTCGCCCTCTTCGATCCGGTAGTCTTCCCGGAGGGCTTCCTTCAAACCCGCGACCGCGTTCTTGAACTCGAAACGACCGTTTTGATAGGGCAACGCCGAGAGGTATTCGGCCAGACCCTCGCCGAGCCAGAGCGGCATCACCGGCAGCCATTCGTGCATCACTTGGTGGGTGACCTCGTGGATCAGGGTCGAGGTGTCGCTGCCTCGGCGCAGCGAGACCTTGCTGCCGCTCATGCTCACGCCGAGCGAAGTGTAGGGCACGAGCACTTCCTTGCGTTTCGGAATGTAGACCCCGGCCACATTCGCGACATTGTCGGTGCCCGCGCCGGGTGGTGCGACACTTGCCCCGCTCCCGGGATTCGCGGTCTCGGGCTCCGCCCGGTTCTTGTTGAACTCGTTTTCGAAAGTCCCCCGCTCGAGGAAGAGCGTGCGAAAGCGGGTCTCGCCCTCGGCCGGTTTCGGATCAAGACCGAGCGGCAGCGCGCGCACCGCCTCGAGCGTGCCCTCGAAGACCCGCGAAGCCTCGCTGATGAAGGCCTTCGTCACCTCCGTCTCGCATTCGAAGGTGAAATGGGCCGTCGTGTAGGTCTTCGGGCCTCCCTCGGCCGGGAGATTTGGATCAATCTTCGTCTCCGCCGGCATCGTCCCGACGCGCAGACCGCTTCCCGCCGCGACAAGATCGCCCACGTGTTGCCGGTCTGCTTCGCTCAATCGCTCGAGCGGCACCGTGGCCTCGCGACCGTTGCGCAGCTTCAGGATCACCGCGGTGCGATCCGCCTGAACCAAGGAAGCCTCGATCGCCTTGCCGTCGGAACTCTTCCAAAGACGGACCGGATGTTCGGCGAGCACGGACAAGGCCGAGGCATTCAACACGAACAGCAGGAGGAAAACACGTTTCATATCCGAACGCACCGATCATCCCCGGAAATGAAGCCTCCGGTCAAGGCAAATCGGGCTTCGACACCGCCTTCCGAAACTCGATCGAGCGGATTCGCACCTTCGCGTCCGGCCCGCCTTTCGACACCGGATCGAGGCGCAATTGCACGATCGGCCCCCGGTAGGATGGGCAGTCGCCGAGCGGCACGACGATCTCGTGGAATTCGCCGTCCTCCGGCACCGGGAAGACGAGATGATCCTCCGGTCCAGGCCCCACCTCCCCGAGCCGCCGCCAGTAGACGGTCGCCTTCGGATCGCCCGTGGCAAAGGCCGCCTCGATCACCAGGAACGGAGCCTCCTCCGCCTCCCATAGAGCAATCGGACTGACGAGCTGCGGATCGGCACCCTCCGGCAGGACATCCAACATTCCCTCGATCGGCCAGCCCGTGTCCCTTGCATCGCGGTAATGCCAGCCCTGGCGATCCTTCTCAAACCGCCACGTCGGTGGAGCCTCCGCGGCGTGCGTCGCCGCCCTCGCGCGGATCTCCGCGAGGGAGCCCACCACCACCTCATAGCGAAACTCATGCCCCGCATCGTGATCAAGAATCTCGAGCCCCTGACCCGCGAGGTATCCCGTGTCCGTCGCATGCGTATCGTTGCCACCGGGGCGACCCGCGAATCCCCCCGTGAACCAGTAGCGGCCCGGCGTGATGAGACCGAGTCCCTCGTCCTTCTCATCGAGCAGCGCCGACCATTGCTCGGTCCCTATCCAGAAGGTCCATGGGTGTTTGGTCAGGGAGGCCGGCATCACCTCCGCCGCCTCGCCGGAGCGAGGACGCGCCCCGGTGTAACTCACGACCCGGTGGTAGGCCGCGTTGGCGTAAAGCGCCGGTAGCTCCTGGAGGCGGGCCGGATACTGCGTCTTATCGCTCCGCGCCATCGTCACCCTCGCCCGCGCCTTGAGGGCATTCCCGTCGAGCTCGAGCCACGATTCGAAGAAACATTCGCTCGGCACCCGATTCAGCGGCCATTGCAGCGGCACGCATTTCACATAAATCCCGCGGTCGTCGTTGCGGTGCTCGACCACCTCCGAGCCGTTGCGGAAATCATCGCCCGCCTGGATCGGATTCCACCCGAGATGCCGCCAGTGCTCCGAGGGTTTCTGCTCCGCCGTCCCGAAAGGGACCGGTCCTGAGAAATAGGAAAGCTGGATCTGCCGCCCGTGGTCGAAATTGTTCACCCGGTTTTCGCCGCCCCCTCTCGAAAGCCACGTGATCGCCCCACCGAGGGAGAGGTCGACCCCTACCTTGATCTCGCCGTTCTCGAGCCAACTCATGCGGGGTTCGGCAGCCTCCGGCCACGAGGACACGCCGAGCACGAGCACGGAGACCGCCAGAAGAGTAGCTTTGTCAGGATATATCTTCATTTTTTCTTCTACAGAACACGGTGCTCGACGATTTGACTGAGGTAGTCGGCGAGAGTCTTGAGTCCTGAAAAAAGCAGCATGGATCCAAGACCCGCCCCGACCATCCCGCCAAAGAGGATCGTCAGGTGCATCGGAAGGATCCGGGCCTAGGAGAGGAACATCATCACCCCAGATTCGGACGGATTTCAAGATCCGCCTTCACATTCTGATAAAAGGAGGATCCGTTTCCCAGGAAGGGTCCGCACCCGGGAAGACCTCGCCGTCGAAGAAGGCGCCTAGGCGCCGAGAATGGCGCGGGCGGCGAACCCTGCGGTTGGGAAAACCGCGAGCGTTTTGTTACAGACCGCGCGGAGTGGGGGTGCGTCCAGATCAGAACGCTCGCTTGGCGAATACCCGTTCCCCCGGTAGAGTGCCGGGTCCGTCCTTGCCCCCGATTCCATGATTTCTCCGAAAGCTCTTCTCATTTCTACGGCACTGATGTTTCCGCTGTGGCACCCTGCCCAGGCCGATCCGATGCGTGACCGGATCGAGGATTTTCAGGCGGACGCGGATCTGCTGGGGCGCCATTGGGCCATCTCCGGAGACTCGGAGGCCGAGCTGGCCCGGGAGCGGAAGCTGTTCGAGGATTGGCAGGCCCGTCTCAAGGAGGTGGACTTCGCGGCTCTTTCCGCCGATCAGCGGATCGACTACGTGCTTTTCCGCAACGAACTCGAGTCCTCGCTGGCCGGTCTCGGGAAACGGGAGGAAGCCCGCCGCGAACTGTCCGCCTGGCTGCCCGCCCGCAGCGCGATCGATGCCTTGGCGGACGCCCGCGTGCGCGGGGAGCCGCTCGTGCCGGAGAAGGCGGCCGGATCCCTCGCCCCGCTCGCGGAACAGATCACCAAGCTGCAGGAGCAATTGAAGGCGACGAAGGAAGCTGAGAAGCAGCCGCAAAAGGCACCTGAGAAAAAGGAGCCGCCGGTGGAAAAACCTGACACCACCCCGGTGCCGATGCCTTCCCCCTACGATGCCCTGCGCAGCGCTGGAGCGACGGAAGAATTGGCGGGTTCGTTGAAGCGATGGTTCGAGAACTACGATGGATTCACCCCGGAGTTCGGGTGGTGGGTGAAGCAGCCCTATGAGGAGACAGCCAAGGCCCTGGCGGACTACGCGAAGTTTCTCCGGGAGGAAATCGCCGGCGTCAAAGGCAAGGAGGAGGATCCGCTCCTCGGCAAGGTGATCGGTGCGGAGGAATTGCAGAGACAGCTCCGGTTTGAATTCATTCCCTACACGCCCGCGGAATTGATCGCCGTGGCGGAGCGCGAATTTTCGTGGTGCGAGGAAGAGATGAAGGCGGCCGCCCGCGAAATGGGCGTGGGTGATGATTGGAAGAAGGCGCTCGCGCGCACCAAACTGCACTACGTGAAACCCGGCGAGCAGGAAAAAGTGGCGCGAGAGGAAGGGCGCGAGGCGATCGACTTCGTGAAGTCGCGTCAACTCGTCACCGTGCCGCCGGATTGCGAGGAATGGTGGGGCACACGGATGCTTTCTTCCGGCGAACAAAAGCACACGCCCTATGCGGCCTATGCGGGGCACGACATGCTCATCGCCTACGCCAGCGACGGCATGAAACACGCGGACAAACTCATGACGATGCGCGGCAACAGCCGTCCTTTCATGCACAACGTGGTGCCGCACGAGCTCATTCCCGGGCACCATTTGCAGAATTTCATGGCGGCGCGCAACCGGCCCTACCGGCGGATGTTCAGCACGCCCTTTTTTGTCGAGGGTTGGGCGCTCTATTGGGAGATGCGCCTGTGGGACCTCGGTTACCATGACACGCCAGAGGAAAAGATCGGCGCGCTCTTCTGGCGCATGCACCGCTGCGCGCGCATCATCATCACGCTGAAGTTCCACCTCGGCGAGATGGAGCCGGATGGAATGGTGAAATTCCTCACCGACCGAGTCGGCCATGAATCCTTCGGCGCGAAGAGCGAGGTCCGGCGCTACATCAAGGGAGACTATTCCCCGCTCTATCAGGCAGGCTACATGCTCGGCGGCCTGCAATTGCGGGCATTGCACGGGGAAAGGGTCGGCGAGGGCAAGATGTCGGAGAAGCAATTCCACGACACCGTCCTGACCCTCGGGCCGATTCCGGTGGAACTGGTCCGCGCCTCCCTCGCCGGCTCGGAGCTGGAGCCCGGCCAAACCGCCCAGTGGAAGTTCGACGCCCCGGGGCGATGATGATCGTGGAACGCGCGACACCGTGTTTGCCCTTCGCGGGCGCGTCATGCTAAAACCAGCGCTCCCTTCATGTTGCCAAAGCCTCTCATCCTCCTGATTTTGTGTGCAGCTCTCCCGCTGGTCGCCGCGGAAAAACCGCTCCCGCCCGTCCCGGACGATCCGCAAAAGCCGCCCTTCGAGCCGTCGCCCGAGGCCACTCCGCGGATCTTGTTGCCGGGTTTTGTGATCCGGGAGCTACCGGTGAAACTCACTTCCCTCAACAACCTCGAATATGCGCCTGACGGCCGGCTTTTTGCAGGTGGATACGACGGGCGCTTTCACCTCCTCCGCGACCGCGATGGTGACGGACTCGAGGAAGAGGTGACGACCTTCCAGCCGGAGAGCACTCCGAATTACCCGCTCGGCATCGTCGTGCACGAAGGCGATCCCTGTTTCGCCCTCACCGACGAGATCGTGCGCTGGCGCGACACCGATGGCGACGGCGTGCCCGATCAACGCGAGACGATCGCCAAAGGCTTCGACGATCCCGAACTGGTGAAGGCGAAGTATCTGAGCCATCGCCGCGTCGACAGCAGCATGGCCCTCGCGCGCGGTCCCGACGACGCCTGGTATGTGACGATGGGCAACGCCGGCTACAACAATCCCTATTGGCAGGACGATTTCCCGAAGGGCCAAAAGCCCTCGGGCCGGGCCCATTACCACACCGGAGCGCGGCGTGGCTGTCTCCTGCGGATCACCGACGACGGGAAGGTGGAGCGATTGAATTCAGGACTGCGCTACATCATGTCGCTGCAGTTCAATCGCCACGGCGATCTCTTCGGCACCGATCAGGAGGGCGCGACCTGGTGTCCGAACGGAAATCCCTTCGACGAGCTCCTTCATCTGCAGACGGGTCGGCACTACGGATTTCCTCCGCGTCATCCCGTCTACCTGCCCGATGTCGCTGATGAGCCGAGCGTCTGGGATTATGCGCCGCAACACCAGAGCACCTGCGGGTTTCGCTTCAACACCCCGACTCCGGGTCGGGGCCGCTTCGGACCATCGTTCTGGGAAGACAACGCCATCGTCACCGGCGAATCGCGTGGGATCCTCTGGCGGACGGTGCTGGAAAAAACGGCCTCCGGCTACGTCGCCCGCACCGAGGGCATCGCCCGCCTCAATCTCATCACCGTCGATTGCGCCATCTCGCCGCAAGGGGACCTGCTCGTCGCCTGCCACACCGGCAAACCAGACTGGGGCAACGGACCGCAGGGGGAAGGGCGCCTTTTCAAAATCTCGTATGAGGATGCGGAGGCACCCCAGCCCGTCCTCGCCTGGGCCGCGAGCGAAACGGAGACGGTCGTGACCTATGATCGTCCGGTGAAGGTGGTCGAGGCGGTCGACGTGACCCTGCGTGCGGGTCGTTATCTTTCGGCCGGCGACCATCTCGAGAAGATGCGACCTCCTTACGCCGTCGTCGCGATGCAGCAGCGACAACCCGTGAGCACCCTGCCGGTGAAGGCGGTGCGGAGCGGGGACGATGGACGCAGTCTCGTCATCACGACGGTGCCGCGTCGGCTCGCCCTCCGTCACGATCTCAAATTCGGCGATACGGCTCTCGCCTACGATCTCACCGGCGTGCAGGCGGAGTGGAGCGGCGAGGGGACTGACGGAACCTGGACGGGCTGGCTCCCGCATCCCGACCTCGGCGTCGCCCGCGCCTTCACCAAGGGGAGTGCGCCGCACGAGGCGCTCTGGGCGCGGCTCGCATCACCCGGCCGCCTCACCCTGCACACCCGGCTCGATCTCTGGAATCTGATGCAACCGGCGACCCAACCGGGTTCGGTCCTCGACTACACCCCCTCGCCCGAGACCGTGACGATGATCTTCCGTTCCGACGCGCCTTTCCAGATCGAGGCGGCGAACGCGACGGTGGATCGCGTCAACGAACGCGAGAGCCGCCTCACCCTCGCGGGACCGAAGGCCGATCAATGGCTCGCGCTCGCGTTGACCCTCGAGACCCCCGCGAAGCGGCTCGATGTCTCCTACACGACCTTGCGGGACAAACACGAGCGCGCTCCCGGCGTGCGGCGTTTCCTCCTCCCTTTCGCGGAGCCGGCCCCGGCCGATCTGCCCGAAGAAGAGATCCCCGAACTCTCGGGCGGCGATTGGGAAAAGGGACGCGCGCTCTTCAATGGCAAAGCCGTCTGCTCCACCTGTCACAACCTGCGCGGCGAAGGAGTCGAGGTCGGTCCCGATCTGAACAACCTCATTCATCGCGATTATGCGGGTGTCCTGCGCGACATCGTCGATCCAGGGGCGGTCATCCATCCCGACGCGATCGGCTACACTGTGACGCAGACAAATGGACAAGTCACGATCGGCACCCGCGTCGGGGAGACCAAAAGCGAACTCCACCTCGCCCAGCCGGGCGGTCTCGTCGCGAAGATCGCCAAAAGTGCCATCGCGAAGACCGAAGCCCTGCCCGTCTCCCTCATGCCCGCAGGTCTGGATCAGGCCCTGACGAAGGAGGAGCTGCGCGATCTAATGACCTATCTGTTGCGGGACCGGAAGTGAGGGGTCGATGAAGCTGCCTCCGCTGCGCTCGTGAGGAAGGTCGGTCCTTTCAACGGCTCGCGCGTTCCCGCCTCCACAGATCCACACAAAACAACACGACACCCACCCAGATGCAAACGAAGGAGGCGAGGCTGCGCATCGAGAAGGGCTCGTGGTAGATGAAGACACCGGTGAGGAACTGTCCCGTCGGCGCGAGAAACTGCAGCACGCCGAGCAGGGAAAAGGGCAGCTTTCTCGCGGCGTGGGCGAAGCCGAGCAAAGGAATCGCAGTGACGATGCCGAGGGCTCCGATGCAGGCAAGGTCGTGGAAATCCTGACGACCCCACAATTCGCGCCCTTCCGCACCCGACCAGATCAGATAACCCGCAGCGACGGGCAGAAAGACGAGCGTCTCCGTGGCGAGACCGCTCAATGATCCGAGGGCACTGCGACGGCGGGCGAGTCCGTAGAAGGCCATGCTCAGGGCGAGGATCACCCCGATCCAGGGAAAGCTACCGAGGGCGACAATCTGCATGACCACCCCAAGGGCGGCGCAGGCGATGCTCACCTTCTGCAGCAGATTGAGGGTTTCACCGAGAAGGAGACTGCCGATGAAGACGTTGAGGAGCGGATTGATGAAATACCCGAGGCTGCAATCGACGATGCGGTCGTGGTTCGCCGCCCAGATGAAGGTGCCCCAGTTGATGGTGAGGAGGAGTCCCGAGAAGGCGTGGGCGAGGAGATTCGAGCGTTTTGTCAGGGCCTCGAACCAGGTGCTCAGTTCACCCCGCCACGCGAGCAGAGGCAAGACCGTCAGCATCGTCCAGGCGACGCGGTGGGAAAGGGTGAGGTCGGCGCCGAGATGGCTGAGCTGTTTCCAAAAGACCGGCAGCGTCCCCCAGAATCCGAAGGCGATAATCGCCCCGAGGACGGCGGACTTGGGGGGACGGGGGGACATGGGGGAGCCTCGAAGGTAACGTGAATCGCGGATTCGGCGAGAACTTCCCCGGTCACGTCAGGGGGATTCGTTTCTCCAACCGCGCCTCCGCTGCCGCAGCAGGCCAAGCGCGGCATCTGACTGACGCGTCCGGCTTCGAGGCCGGAGCGGACCCGATCGAGACCTATCCTAGCAAGACTCGAAATCACTGTTCTCTCGCCTCGCGCATCGTCGCCACCGCGAGCGATTTTGTCGGCATTGAGAAGTCGCCTCAGCCCGCGCCGGGGAAAGAGCTCCCGCGCCAATGTGGTCTTGCCCGCGCCGTTGCCACCGCCGATGATGGGGAGGGTCGGAGTCATGAGGCTTCTTCTCGTATTTCATACGATTGTGTTCCGATGAATTGTTCAATCCGCTTTCCATCCCTTCTTGTGATCGCGACCTTTGTCGCCCTTTCCCCGCTGCGGTCCGATGAAACCCGTGATCTCCTTTTGGTCGCGGGACAGTCAAATGCCGTGGGTTTTGACGCGCCGGCCGCGGAGTTGCCCGCCGATCCCTCCGATGAGACGATCCTTTTCTGGTGGCGCTGCGGCGATCCGCCCCCGGACCAGCATGATTCCCTGGGCGGAGGTGGCTGGACCAACCTGTGTCCCCAACCGCTCGGTCAACCGCTCACCCGGGAATCCGCGGCAGCGGCCAAACCTCCGCATCCGGATGCGAAGCGTCAATACGGCAACTTCGCCAAGGCCGGGGGCGGCTTCGGTCCCGAGATCACCTTCGCGCGCTCCCTCGCGGCCGCGGCCCCCCTTCCCCTCGCGGTATTGAAGGTCGCCTTCAGCGGCACCTCGGTCGCCAGGGATTGGGGCCCGACCTTGCAGGATCCCGACGGGGCCTGCTACCGCGCCCTCGTCGATGAATACCGCAAAGCCATCGCTGCGGCGAAGTCCGAGGGCATCACCCTGCGGCCCCGCGCCCTTGTCTGGGTGCAGGGCGAGAGCGACGCCACCGCGGAGCACGCCCCGCGCTACGAGGACAATCTCCGAGCCATGCTCGAGCGTCTGCGCCGCGATCTCGAGGCTCCGGATTTGGTGCTTTTGTTAGGAGTGAACACCCGCTTCGGCAATGGGAAAAATCCTCACATGCCAGCCGTCATCGCCGCCCAGAAGGCGGTCGCCGAGGCCTTGCCGGATTGCGCCTACGTTGATACTTCGGGAGCCGAGACCCTGCCGCCGAGCCACACCCATTTCACCGCCGCCGGGACTCTCGAGATCGGGAAGCGTTACGCCGAGGCTCTCCGTCTCGAGGAAGGGAGCCCGGCCCGTTGAGGAGGGTGGCGCGCCCCTCGGGCCGACGGGAAACTTCGCAGGAACCTCGATCGATTCTCTCCCCGCAGGGGGATCCCTGCTTTGCCGGGCAAAGCGATGGAGGCGAGGGCGGGAATCGAACCCGCGATAGGGCTTTTGCAGAGCCCGGCCTTACCACTTGGCGACCTCGCCATCGCATCGATGCGCCGGCCGAAAATGACCGGGCGGCAGTAAAAGCCCGATCCGGGCGACTGTCAACGGATTAGCCGTCCTCCGTGACTTGCACGGAGGCGAGTCCGGCGCGATGAACGGGACCATGTCCGACACCTCCGAGGTCTCCGTGCCAACCCTTGCGCCCTGGCTCGTGCGCGTCCCCGCGATCTTCGAGGGGATCTTACCCGAAATCCTCGCGTCCGTCGGTGCTGTCTCGACAAAGCGGCTCGGGCAGGAGTATTGCTGGATCCGAACCCCAACTCCCGACGCCATCCGGGACTCGGGCGGCGGCATCTTCGTCCGATGGAATCTCCCGATCGAGCACGCCTGGCCCTGCCAGCCGGCGAAAATCGAGGGATTCATCGAGAAGGCCGCTCAGACGCTGAAGACAAAATTCGGGGATCGTGCTCCGCAGGGGGTTTTTGTCGGGCCGCTCCACCCGACCTCGCCCGATCGCTACTTCCGTCACCTCGCCGCGAATCTCCGCGGACGCCTCGTCCTCTTGTTCCCGGGTCTTCCTGCCAAGACGGTCGAGGAGCAAGAGCCCGATCGCGAAACCCTCTTTGTCCTCGTGGGTAAAGAGGGACTCTATGCCGGGATGGCGACACCCCGGTCCGCGAACGGCTTTTATCCAGGCGGGAGCCGCTACATCGCCCAGCACGAACCCGACACGATCAGTCGGGCCGGAGCGAAGATTGCCGAGGCTCTTCATTATCTGCGCTTGCATCGACCGCCGCTCGCCGCAGGATCGCATTGGCTCGAACTCGGGGCTTGTCCCGGCGGAATGACCTCGGAACTCCTCGCCCGCGGGCAGCGGGTCACCGCGATCGACCGCGCGCCGCTCGATCCACGGCTCGCGGGCAAGGCGGGACTAACCTTCGTCCACGACGATGTCGCACGCTTCGTGCCTCCGGCCGGGCTCTCCTATGATGCCCTGCTCGATGACATGAATGGACCGCCTGAGGAGTCGATCGCGCAGGTGATCCGACTCTCCCGCTTTCTCAAAGAGGGTGGACTCGTCGTCTTTACCCTGAAACTGCCGCGGATTGAATCGATCGGAGAGCCTCTCGCGCTACTGCGGGAAACGATCGATACCGCCGGCCGATCGGGCTTGCGGCTCACCGCCAAAACCCACCTCACTTACAACCGGCACGAGTTCACCCTCTTTTTCGAACGATGTTAGGGTGCGCCGCGCATCACCGCGGGCAGCTTGGCATCGAAGCGCAGCGTGCTCTTTTGCGTTTCCGTCGTTGACCGCATCGTGTCGCCCTCGATTTCGAAGATCTCGGGATCCGACTCGAAGGACGGTGTCACCGTCACGACAAAGGTCTCCGGGTGAGCTTTGACGATGGTGAGGAGCGCTCTCGCCATCTCGATCTCCGACGCGGGCGCGGCGCCCGGATCGGTGACTTTTTGCTCAAGCAGGCCGGTGAGTTGCCGCCGAAAGGAATCGGCGTGTTTGGCCAGCATGGCCTCGCCGAAAAACGCCTTTTGCACGTCCTTGAGATATCGCTCATGATCCGTGGCGGCGATGCGGACTTTCCGTTTTCCACCGTTCTGATCGGCCTGAAAAGAGCCTTCCAGAAGGGTCGCCTCGTAGGTGCCCGAAAACCGCACCTCTTCCTCGACGCGGTCGGGAGCACCTTTGGCGAGGATTTCGATTTTGAGGAAGAGTTTGTCCTCGTGCGGGATCAGTTTGACCCGCTTTTCAACGACGCGTGCCGGAGCCGGGACCCCTTCCGGCAGGGGGTGCACTTCCCCACCGATCTTCCATTCCACGACGGGTTCGCCATCGCTCGATTCGAGGAGAAAACCCTGCGCGCCCGCCTCCTTGCGATACGTGGCCGAGGCCTTCGTGACGATCGAAGAGAGGGTCGATTCGCGGATCGAGAGGGTCTTGAGGCGCGCGGATTTCGGGGCTTCGATCCTTTTACCCACGATCTGCGCCCGGGCGGGGGAGGCTGGAAGGATCGCGGCAAGCGCAAGCAAGAACGGCAGGATCCGATGAAGAAGGGCAGAGGCGGGGTAGAACGTAGCTCTCATCAGAATCTCTGAAAAGCATACACTGCCGATTCTCAGGTGAGGTCACAAAACGGGATTCTTTTTTATAATCATTGTGATGAATCGAATGGTCGAGCACACTGGTCCGTCATTACCGCATCCCATGAAAAGCACGCTTTGCCTCTGCCTCGGTCTGTTCCTCGCCCCTGTTTTTTCGGCCTCCGCACAGACCGTTACGGCATTTTGGACAACGATCAATCCCGGAGCCATGAGTGCGGAGGGAACACTCGGGCCAGTCACCATTACCGCCACGCAACTCGGCAGTCCGGGGACCTTCTCTGGCGATTTGAGCGGGCCGGATTATTCGGGGGCGCCTCTCTCCGCCACTCAAGGTTGCCTGGAGCACAGCGGCGGTTCCGATTTCCGGTTCACGCTGAGCCGACCCATCACGGGTCTGATGCTCTATGTGGTGTTTTGGCGGTCTGATAGTTACGCTTTCGACCAGCCCTTCACCATTCTCTCCGGGTTAGCCAGTGGTGTGTCGGTGGCCGGAAACACGCTCACGACGACAAATGGATTTTCCCACGGCATCATCCGTTTTGACGCACCGATTTCGATTCTGAATTGCGTCTCCACCTCGGCAGTCGCCGGCGCACAATCCACCACCCTCGCCGTGATTCCCGAGACCACGGTCGCGGTCGATGGCGGCCGCCTTCTCCGGACGAGTCGCCCGTCCATCAAACTCAAGGGCGATACCTCAGCCACTTTCAGTGTCGATCGTGTCCTGATCAAGGAACAGGGAAAACGATCAAAATTCGCCAAGCTGAGCAGCGATGGAACCCGATGGAGTGCGCGAATCCGTCCCGCGACCGACCGCACCCGGGTGAAAGTGACCGCCTTCGGATTGGATGGCAGCGGCCTTCCCGCCGTCACCAAGGTGACCTTGGTCCGGGAGTAAGGATCCGGTGGAACGAGGGTCCGTTGGAAGGGGGAAGCCGTCTCGACTTCCGACCTCCTTACCCCAACAATTCCCGCACCTTTGCGAGGATCGCTTCAGCCTCGGCTTCGCCACCGGGGGCGGCGCCACGAGCCATTTCGGGGCGTCCGCCTCCCTTGCCTCCGGCGACGGCGAGGGCCTCGCGGACGAGGTCTCCAGCCTTCGCTTGGGCGGCACTGTCAGGGTGGACGATGACGCCGAGGTGGACGGTGCCTTCCTCGACGAGGGCCATCGCGACGATGCCGGTGAACTGGCGCGCCTTCACCGTGTTCATCGCTTCCTGGAGGAGTTCCGCCGAGTCTCCGGGCAGCAAACCGGCCCAGAAGCGACCGGCTTCGCTCGCGAGGGTCTCTTCATACCACTGCGAGGCGATGCCGGCGGCGGCTCCGGCCGAGGCTTTCTTCACCGCCTTCTCGGCCTGCACCGCGGCAGCGCGGACGGCGTCGCGATGGGCCTCGAATTGCTTCGCGTGGGCATTCGCCCCGGCGAGATCGCCGGAGGCGAGGTCCTTCGCGATGAGCGCGGAGAGGGTGTCGCTCTCGTCGGTCTCGACATGGGATTTGCCGAGTTCCTTCAGCTTCGTGTTGGCGGCGGCGAGCTTGTGGACCGCATCGGCGAACTCAGTGGCGAGGCGCTCGGCTTCCTCGGCGATGACGGCCTTGGCGGCTTCTCCACAGACGGCCTCGACGCGGCGGATCCCGGCGGCGACAGCGCCTTCGCTCTTGATCTTGAAGTAACCGATCGCTCCCGTCGTTTTCACGTGGGTGCCACCACAGAGTTCCATGGAATAGCCGTCGAAGGCGCCCGCCTTGCCGCCGACCTGCACGACGCGGACCTTGTCGCCGTATTTGTCGCCGAAGAACTGCATGATGCCTGGCCGTCCCTTCACTTCGGACTGGGGTACCTCGGAAATCGAAACGGGATCATTCGCCCGGATGCATTGATTCACCTCGGCCTCGATCTTGGCGATCTGCTCGTGGGTCACGGCGGCGGAGTTGAAGTCGAAGCGGAGGCGGTCCGGCGCCACGAGCGAACCCTGCTGGGTGGCGTCGGGACTGACGACCTGGTGAAGGGCCCAGTGAAAAAGGTGGGTCGCGGTGTGATGCGCCTCGATGGCACGGCGACGGGTCGTTTCCAACTTCAAGGTCACGGTGTTGGTCGATTTGTCAGGAAGTTTTCCGATCTGCAGCACGGTCGCCTCGCCCACGCCGAGGACGGAGAGCACGGGGATGTTTTCCCCGTTCGCGACGAGGATGCCGGTGTCGCCGAGCTGGCCGCCCTTCTCGATGTAGAAGGGACTTCGGTCGACGATTGCGAAGGTGCCCGAACCGTTCTCGATCCACTCGGTCACGGTGGCCTCGGTTTCGTCCTGCTCGAAGCCGACAAAGGCCGTCTTCACATCGGTCTCGATCGTGACGGCTTCCACCACGGCGGTCTTCTGGCCCTCAGCGCCGGTGCTCTTGTGCGCCTCGACAAGACGCGCGACTTCCGCGGGGTCGCTCGCGAGTTGGCGCTCGTCGAGGAGGAGCTGGGTGAGATCGGTGGGGAAACCGAAGGTCTCCCAGAGTTTCACCACGGTCGCGGCGGGGAAGAGTCCACCGACGTTCACCTTGGCGGAGGCTTCGTCAAAGAGCTTGAGGCCGCGGTCGAGGGTGCGGTTGAATTGCTCCTCCTCAGCCTTCAGGACGGCGGTGATTTTCTCTTGGCGGGCCATGAGCTCGGGGAAAACCCCGCCAAATTCCGCCGCAAGGATGGGCACAAGCTGGTGGAGGAAGGGATTCTCCGCATCAAAGCCGAGGACGCGGCCAAACCGCACGGCGCGGCGGAGAATGTTGCGGATCACATAGTTTCTCCCGCCGTTGCCGGGTTCGATCCCATCGGCGATGGCAAAGCTGACGGTGCGGATGTGATCGCCGATGACGCGATAGGCGACGTCGATCTGCTCCTGTTCGCTAAGACTATGGCGCTGGCCGCCTTCGGGGACAGTCGAGGTATAGGTCTTGCCGGTGAGCTCGGAAAGCTTCGCGAAGATCGGGGTGAAGACGTCGGTGTCGTAGTTCGAGGCGAGCCTGGAGAAATCGGTGAGACCCTTCGTGCCCTGGATGACAGCGCAGGCGCGCTCGAAACCCATCCCCGTGTCGACGTGGCAGGCGGGGAGAGGGCGGAAGGTGCCGTCTTCGTTCGCGTTGAACTGGATGAAAACGAGGTTCCAGATCTCGATGCAGCGGGCATCGCCCATGTTCACGAGGCTGCCTTTGGTGTCTCCGTCAGGGGTCAGGTCGACGTGGATCTCGGAGCAGGGACCGCAGGGCCCGGTCTCGCCCATCATCCAGAAGTTGTCCTTGCGGTTGCCGTTGACGATGTGCACCGCGGGATCGAGTCCGGCCTTGGTGAAGATCGCGGCCCAGAGGTCGTAGGCCTGCTGATCGAACTCGGACGGGTCGCCTTCGGCCGGAGCGTAGACCGTCGCGTAGAGGCGGTTCGCGGGCATCTTCCAGCGCTCCGTCAACAACTCCCAGGCCCAGGTGATCGCCTCGACCTTGAAGTAATCGCCGAAGGACCAGTTCCCCAGCATCTCGAAAAGGGTGTGGTGATAGGTATCGTAGCCGACATCATCGAGGTCGTTGTGCTTGCCTCCGGCGCGGATGCATTTCTGCGTATCGGCGGCCCGCGGCGGATCGTAGGGAGCGGCCTCGGTGCCGAGGAAATAGGGAATGAACTGGTTCATCCCCGCGTTCGTAAAGAGCAGGTTCGGTGAAGTCGGCATCAGCGAGGCCGAGGGCACGATGGTGTGTTTCTTTTCGGCGAAGAAATCGAGGAAGGATTGCCGGATGTCGCGGGATGTCATGGAGCAGGGTGATGCGGAACCCCGACGGTAGCGCGGAGCGGCACGGGTGCAAGTCGCAAGGGGCAAGGCAAGGAAGCCCGCGATGAGGGTTTTGGCCACAGCTTGCCGCGGATCCCACCCGGAGGTGCTGTCGCGCCGATCAGTCAAGAAATTGTAATTTCAGCAATAAACATCCCTTTTGTAACTTCAAACATCATCCCATGAAACGCATCATGATCTTAGGGCCGGGCACCTGGGATAGCCTTCCCCTCCCGGAAGTTCTCGATCAAGCCCCTGCCGTGGACGGATCACGATTTCAAATCCCGCCCCGTTTGTTTGTGAGGATGGACCCTGGACGAGCTGTCGTGAGCCGCGCTTTGCGCAAACAGTCCAAACAGTCCAGCTCTGTCCGTCGGTCTCGCGATCGTTTTCGCTCACGGAGCGGGGATCATCCCGAGTTCCTCGAGCCACGCGATCGATTGCGCCTGCCACGCGTCCCACATCGGGCCTTTGTAGCCATTGAGACCGTGCCCGCCCGAAGGCAGGGCGAGATACTTGGAGGTGACTCCATTCTTTACAAGCGCCGCATGGAAATTCTCGCTGTTCGCCGGCACGACGGCCTTGTCATCGGCAGCGTGGGCGAGAAAGGCGGGCGGGGTCTTTTCGGTGACCTGTTTCTCGTTCGAGAAGCGCGTCACGAGTTCGGCGCTCGGCTCGGGACCGAGGAGATTCTTCCGTGATCCGCCGTGGGTGCTCGTATCCATCGTGATGACGGGGTAGACGAGGATCATGAAATCGGGGCGGCAACCGAGGCGCTCGATCGGATCTGCCCCGCTGGCGTCACCCTCATCGAAATGGGTGCCGGCGGTCGAAGCGAGATGACCTCCGGCGGAGAAGCCGATGATGCCGAGACGCGCCGGATCGATCCCCCATTCCTTGGCATGGAAACGCGCGGTGCGCAGAGCGCGCTGCGCGTCGAGCAAGGGCACCTCGGAGCGGCCTTGGGGGAGACGATATTCGAGGACGATGCCGGTGATGCCGTGGCCGTTCAGCCAGGCGGCGATGCCGTGGCCTTCCCCACCGGTGACCAGTCCGCCGTAGCCGCCGCCGGGACAGATGACGAACGCCGCGCCGTTCGGGTTTGCCGGACGATGCAGGGTGTAGAAAGCATTGGCGGTGTCCAAGGATCCGTCGCCGTTCGGTGCCTGGCCCTCTGGCCAGAGCGGGACGCGATCGGGCTTGGTCTCGCCCTCAGCGGCACGACCGGAGAAAGGAAGAGCGAAAAGAAAAAGGGCGAGGAAATGGAGAGTCGGCTTCATGGGGGGCATTCGCGCAATCTTGACCCGTTGAGAATTTCCGCAAACGCCGCGTGATCCCCGGGTCGCGCCACCGATTGGGATTTACGCCGCCGGAGCGGCGCTTCGACGATCCCCTCATCGACGGGGAACCTCCCCTATCCGCTGGACAAGGCGCACCTCGCCCTTCAAACTATTCGCATGGCAAACCTCCTCGACCAGCTCAAGCAACACACCGTCGTCGTCGCCGACACGGGCGATTTTGAATCGATGCGCGCCTACCGCCCGCAGGATGCGACGACGAATCCCTCACTCATCCTCAAGGCCGCCCAGCAGGAGGCCTACGCGCCCCTCGTCGACAAGGCCGTCGCCGACCTGAAATCCTCGCCCCTCTCCGGCGAGGCCCTGGTCTCGGCGATCATCGACCGGGTCCTCGTCAATTTCGGCAAGGAGATCCTCGGAATCGTCCCGGGGCGGGTCTCGACCGAGGTCGACGCGCGCCTTTCCTTCGACACGGAGGGAACCCTGACCAAAGCACACGAGATCATCCGCCTCTACGAAGCGGACGGCATTCCCCGCGAGCGCATCCTCATCAAGATCGCCTCGACCTGGGAGGGCATCCGCGCCGCCACCGTCCTCGAGAAAGAGGGTATCCACTGCAACCTGACCCTCTTGTTTTCGCTCGTCCAGGCCGTCGCCTGCGCCGAGGGAGGCATCACCCTGATCTCGCCCTTTGTCGGCCGCATTTATGACTGGTTCAAGAAGAGCACCGGCACCGATTACACCGGGGCCGACGATCCCGGCGTGCAATCGGTGCGGCGGATCTACACCTACTACCGCCAGTTCGGTTATCCCGTCGAAGTCATGGGCGCGAGCTTCCGCAACACCTCGCAGATCCTCGAACTCGCCGGTTGCGATCTCCTCACGATCGGACCGAACCTGCTCGACGATCTCCAGAAGAGCGAAGGCACCGTGGAGCGGAGGCTCTCTCCCGAGCTCGCCACCGGCTCATCGCTCGAGCGGGTTGATGCGGGCGAGAAGCCCTTCCGGTTCCTTCTCAACGAAGACGCCATGGCCACGGAAAAAACGGCCGAGGGAATCCGTCTTTTCTCCGCCGACATCCGCAAGATGGAGGCGCTCATTGCCGCGAAACTCTGAGCCGCCGCTCTGGCAGATCCTGACATGCTCACCACCGAATCCCTCCGCGCGGATTTCCCGGCCCTCGAGGGAATCACCTACCTCAACACCGCGGCCGAGAGCATCCCGCCGCGTTGCGTCGGAGAGGCGATCGCGCAATACACGCACGACAAGGGGCTCGGCATGCGCGGCCGCGTCCCGCACTTCGCCGCGGTCGAGGCATGCCGCGAGATCAGTGCGAAGCTGGTGGGGCTGAAGACCGAGGAGGTCTCCTTCTGCTCGTGCAGCTCCGAGGCTTACAACCTCCTCGCCGGAGCCCTCGATCTCGGCCCCGAAGACGAGGTCGTCGTGAGCGATCTCGACTTCCCCGCCGGCGCGACGCCCTGGCTGCGTGCGGCGCGGCCTCCACGGGTGAAGGTTTGGCGTGCGCGTCAGGGCGAGTTGCGGACCGAGGATCTCCTGCCGCTTCTCGGCGCGAAAACGCGCCTCGTCCAGGTCTCGCTGGTGAGTTTCTACAACGGTTTTCGGATCGACTGGCCGGCCCTGCGCGACGCGGTGCGTTCGCTCGCGCCGCAGGCGGCGCTCTCGGTCGACATCACCCAGGCCTTTGGCCGGGTCGAACTCGGATGTTCCGACGCCGACATCCTCATTTCGAGCACCCACAAGTGGACCCTCGGGATCCACGGTGGCTGCGTCATCGGCGTGCCCGAGGTGGGGGCTGAGCGGCTCACGACCAAGGCGGGCGGGTGGTTCCACCTGACGAACGCCTTCGAAGCCGATCGATTCGAGAAAGCCGTGACCAAACCCGGTGCGGCGAGCTTCTCCGTGGGCATGCCCAATTTCGTCTCGCTCTACGCACTCAACGCCTCGCTGCGGTATCTCGATGGAATCGGGATCGATGCGATTTCGCGTCATGCCGATCCGCTCGTGACGCGAGTCCATGCGGGACTCGTCGATCTCGGGCTCGCGCCGCTCGCTCCGCTGCGGCCTGAATTCCCCACGGGGATCGTTTCCTTCATCCACCCTCGCTCGACCGAGATCCACGCGGCCTTGGAGCGGGAGGAAATCCACGTGATGCACCAGGCCGGCCGCGTCCGCGTCGCCGTGCACGGCTACAACACGGCCGATGAGGTGGCGCGTTTGTTAGGGGTGATTGGGAGCTGCCTGTAGCCACAAGCGTGAGCGAGTGGAGGCGTCGCGTGATTTTGGGGGTCGTCCTGCCATCCGGGTCCATTCGCTCACGCTCATGGCTACGGGGCGGGGCCAGTCACCCGAAGAAAACCCGCTCGGCGGTGTCGTGGAGGATCGCGGCCTTCTCCTGATCGCTGAGGAAATCAAGCCCCTCGCGCACCAGCCTGATCGCGGCGGCATACTCATGCCCGGGGCCGACCTGGTAGGGACAATCGCTCGCCCATAGGAGGCGGTCCGCCCCGAAGGCATCGCGCATTCGCCGGATCATCGGCGCGAGATCGGTGTAGGGCGGCTGTTTCTTGCCGAGGGCGTAGAAAGCTGAGGTCTTCACATGGACGTGGGCATGATCCGCAAGACGGGCGAGCGACTCAAGCTGCTCGTCGCGGATCACGCCGTCGGCTCCTATCCGCGCGAAGTGGTCGATGACGACGCGTGTCTTCGGAAAACGTTCGCACATCTTCCCGATCGCAGGCAGCGCCTCGGGTCCGATAAGCGGGCAGATCGCGAGCCCTTCGTCGGCGGCCGCTCCCCACATCTTCGCCATGCCCGGCGAACCGATCCAGGCATCGAGAGGAGTCCCTCCCGGGTTGATCCGAAAACCGCGCACGCCTTTTGCCGCGAGCTCGCGCATCGCCCCAGCGGGATCGGCGGCGCTCTCGTCGACGATCGCCACGCCGGAAAAGACGCCAGGAAAGCGATCCATCGTGTCGAGCATGTAGCGGTTGTCGAAGCGGTAATAGCTCATCTGGATGAGCACGATGCGCCCGACCCCGTTCGCTTTGGTGTGGACGAAGAGTTCTTCGGGCGTGAAGCTCGCCGGCTTCATTTGCGAGACATCGAAGCCGGAGGCGAGGGGATACTTCGCGACATCGGGAGTCCAGACATGGACATGGGCATCGATGTCGCCGTCGACGGCGGCCGAGGCGGAGCGAGGCAAGGCGCTCATCGCGGCGGCCGAGGCGGCGGTAAGAAGAAAATCGCGACGGGTGGGACGGGAGGGCATCAGGGAGTTCTAGCGCATCCCGGCTACCGAAGGGAAGTCACTTGATCGAGGCGACGGAGCCTGAAGGCAGGGGTCGACCCGGCGAATCAGATCGCGTTTTCCTTGAGGAATTGGCGCACCGCGGCGGCGGTGGCCGCGACGGGATACTTCACCTGTTCCTTGTTCTTGAGCTTCTCGAGCGCGGGATCGGTCGGGGCTTCGCCGATGGCTTTCCGGATCGTGTCGGGGAACTTCGCGGGATGGGCCGTCGCAAGAATGACATGGGTCGAGGAAAGATCGAGATCCTGGAAGCCGCAGGCGGTGTGGGGATCGACGATGTAATCGTATTTCTCCTTCACCAGGCGGATGTTCTTGAGGATGTCCTCGTCGGTGCTGCGGGTCGCCGCGAAGTTGCTCGCGTTGAAGTTCGGGATCTTGATCGATCCGTCCGCCTTGAACTGATCCATCTGCGCCATCGTTGCCTTGGCGTTTTTCTCGTTATGATAGTAGAGGAAACGCTCGAAATTCGAGGCGACTTGGATATCCATCGAGGGCGCGTGGCTCGGACGCACCGCATCGGGCTTGTATTCGCCGCTGTTGAAGAGGCGGTAGAGGATGTCGTTCTGATTCGTCGCGACGACGAAGCGGTCGACCGGCAGGCCCATCTGGTGGACCATCCAGCCGGCGAAGATGTTGCCGAAATTGCCCGTTGGAACGACGAAGCTGATGTCGTCGCGGTTGTCGGGTGGGAGCTGGGTGAAGGCGTGGATGTAATAGACGCACTGGGCGAGGATGCGGACGACGTTGATCGAGTTGATCGCGGAGAGGCGCATCTCTTCCTTGAAGGCCAGATCGCCCATCAACTCCTTCACGATGGCCTGGGCATCATCGAAGGTGCCTTGGATCGGGATCGGGTAGATGTTGTCGGCTCCCGTGCAGGTCATCTGGCGCTCCTGCAGCTCGGAGATGCGGCCTTCGGGGTAGAGAACGAAGACCTTGGCCCCCTTCTTGCCAGCGAGGCCATGAATCGCGGCGGCACCGGTGTCGCCCGAGGTCGCCCCGAGGACGTTGATGGAGACGCCAGTGCGTTCGATCTGATCCTCAAAAAGGCTGCCGATGAGCTGCAATCCGAAATCCTTGAAGGAAAGGCTTGGACCGTGGAAGAGTTCGAGAACGAAGAGATTGTCGGCGAGTTGCTGCAGCGGCGCGTTCATCGTGTCGCTGAAGTCGCCGTAGCTGCGATCGATGATGTCGACGAGGTGCTCGCTGTCGTGGTCGCTGTCGAAGAGGCTCAGGAAATCCCAAGCGAGGGCGGCGTAGGGCAGCGCGTCCTCAACGAGGATGGTTTGCGGCAGGAGGGGGAGGTGCCGCGGCACGTAGAGGCCACCATCGGGGGCGAGGCCGCGTGCAAAAGCCTCGTTAAAACTGACCGGCTCACCGCCGCCGCGCGTTGAAACAAAATCCATGGGGGAAAGTAAGACGATTTTCGGGGATTGAAACGGAAAAGGGCGGAGGTCGGGAAGCTTCGCCGGAAACGGGCGGATGACAAGTGCGGGGAGCCGAGAAGATCGAATCGAACGCAGCCGCCAGGACTTCCGGAATTCCGACGCAGCCGCATCTCAAGCCGAACCGCGGCGCCTCTCCTGACCGTGAAGATGTCGTGTTGTCTTCAATTCCCCAACGTTCCGAAGAACAAAGCCGCCCGCGCGAGGATCCAAGCCGCGAGCGCGATCAGCAGGCTGGTCATGCCGAGACGCACGTTGCGGAGTTTCGCCTCGAGAACCATCGATTTGGAATGGATCTGTCCCAATACGGATCGCTTCACCGCGTCGTTCGACTGCTGGCAGAAAAGATCCGCGTAGGCTTCCGAGGAAAGCGAGATGATCTGTCCGGTGAAATAGAGGTTGGGATGATGATTCAATCCCGGGGTTTTCCGGATGGCACGGGGAAAGGCAGCGGCGATGCCGCGCCCGAAGGCCTGGCACATGGCCACGAAGAAGATCCCGTAGAAGATCAGCGCGAGCCATTCGCCTGCGGCGAGGCCGCCGTTTTTTTTGAAGTCCACCCCCACTCCGAGGTTGACCATGACCCCGATGAGGATCGCCGAAGTGCTGAGGGTGATCTGCGCCTTCATGTCGGCGCGGTTGATCTGCTGCTCGATGTCGAGATACAGCATGTAGATGAGGCGCGTGACATCCACCTGCGTGTCGTTGACGAGCAGGGTGACCGTCCCAAGCAACGAAGCGGCAGAGGCGGTCGACGCCGAAGGGACGGAAGCATCCGTCGTCGCTCCGGGCGAAGGGCAGGTGTCGGTTGGTCGTATCTCCATGGCGAGGCATGCCTATAAATGGAAACTCCGGGATCACAAGAGGATGGCGATTTTGTCACACCGCGCCACCGAGACAACCCTCACCCCACATCTTCCACCCGCAGCAAGACCGGACGGGTGCGCACGCAATCGAGCGCCGCAATCTGGCCAAGGGCGCGCTCGACGACTCCGTAGGGTGCGTAGTGCAGCATCAGGACGATGGCGGCGTATTGCTCGTCGTGATCTTCGGGCTGGATCACTGAGAGAATGCCGATCTGATTGTCTCCAAGCACCGTGGCGATGCGCGCGAGCACACCGGGCCTATCCTCGGCCTCGACACGGAGGTAGTACTTCGAAACGCTCTCACCGATGGGCAGAGTCTCGCCGTAGAGGGAATGCGTCACGAGTCCCGAGCCGAGGGCGGGCTGGGTCCACATCGCGGCGTCGGCGATGTCGGCGATGACGGAGCTCGAGGTGGGATCCTGTCCGGCACCGGAGCCATAGAAAAGGGTTTCCCCGACGATGTCGCCCTTCACCATCACCGCATTGTAGGCCCCCTTGACCGAAGCAAGGATGTGTTTCGAGGGAATCAACGAGGGCTGCACCCGCACCTCGATCGAACCGGAATCCTCGTGGAGGCGGATCACGCCGAGGAGCTTGATGGTGTAGCCGAGACGACCGGCGAAATCGATGTCGGCGGCGCGGACGTTTTCGATCCCCTCGACTTGGATGCGGTCACAGGGCACCCAGCGACCGTAGCTGAGCGAGGCGAGAATGATCGCCTTGTGGGCGGCGTCCCAGCCATTCACATCGAGGGTCGGATCGGCCTCGGCGTAGCCGAGGGCCTGGGCTTCGGCGAGGGCGTCCTCGTAAGAAAGCCCCGCCTCGAACATGCGCGTGAGGATGAAATTGCAGGTGCCGTTGATGATCCCCACGACAGCCTGAATGTGGTTGCCGATAAGGGACTCCTGCACCGCCTTGATGATGGGAATGCCACCGGCCACAGCCGCCTCGTAGTGGATCGGGCGCCCGCAGGATTCGGCGATGGCGAAGAGTTCGTTACCCCTTTCGGCGAGGAGGGCCTTGTTACCGGTGACGACGGCCTTGCCTTTCTCAAGCGCGGCCTTGACCAGATCGAAAGCGCGGTCGGTGCCGCCAATCAGCTCGACGACGATGTCGATTTCCGGATCGTCGACGAGTTCCTGGAGGTCGGTCGTGACGATGCCTTCGGGCAGGTCGACAGAACGGGCCTTCGATGGATCGCGCACCGCGACGCGGGCGACTTCGAGGTGATAACCCGTGCGTTCGCGCAGCAAATGGCGGTTCTTCGCGAGGTTTTTGTAAACGCCCGCGCCGACGTTGCCAAATCCGGCGAGTCCGATCTTGAGGGTGGGAACCGACATGCGCGCAACCAAAGGACGCGGAAAGGCCGGAAGCAAGCGGAACCTTCGTCATCTGTCACGACGGACCAGCCCCCGGCGCATCTTCGGCATTGCGCCCCGACCGGTGCTCTGGCACAATTCCCGCCCATGAACAAAGCTCCCCTTCTCTCCCTCCTCGCGCTGGCCGCGAGCCTCTCCCTCGCCACCGCCGAGGAAGGTTTCATCGAACTGTTCAACGGCAAGAACCTCGAGGGCTGGTCCCCCTCGGCCGAGCTGCCCGAATCCTTCTCGGTGAAGGACGGGATCCTCATCGCCAAGGGCGGTCGGAGCCACCTCTTCTACACAGGCGAGGCGAACGGTGGAAAATTCAAGGACTTCGAGCTGAAGGTCCGCGCCAAGACCTTCGCCGGAGCCAACAGCGGCGTCTACTTCCACACCAAACCCCAGCCCGAAAAATGGCCCGAGACCGGCTACGAGTGTCAGGTGAACTCGACCCATAAGGATCCCAAGAAGACCGGCAGCCTCTACGGCGTGAAAAACATCGTCGTGCTCAAGGACGGCCAGGAGGTGCCCAAGGGCGGCGACAGCGAAGTCCGCGAAAAGGCCCCGAGCACCGACGGCGAGTGGTTCGACTACCAAATCACGGTGAAGGGCAAAAACATCGTCATCAAGGTCAACGGCGAAGTCACCGTTGATTACACCGAGCCGGAAGGCGGTCCCGCCGCCCCGGGTTTCGCCGGACGCAAGATCGGCGAAGGCACCTTCGGGATCCAGGCCCACGATCCCGAGAGCGAGGTCCACTACGAGCGTTTTGCGGTGAAGCCCCTCTGATCGGTGATCTAGTCGGAAGGAAATCGGCACATTTTCCGGTTGTCATTCCCGGTCGCCCGGTTAAATTCTCCCCCCCTGCCGGATCGGGTTCGCCCGTCCTGCCAAGTCGTGGAAAGGCTCGATAGCTCAGTTGGTAGAGCAGCGGATTGAAAATCCGCGTGTCGGCGGTTCGAATCCGCCTCGAGCCACTTTCACGATCAGTGACTCATGACTTTCCTTGGTCTGGGAGAGTTCTTTCTTTGCCACTCCTCTGCCACTTTCGGGTCTCGCGTTTTCCCGCCCGCTAGCTGAGAATTTTCCCAAAGGGACCCACCACGAGGACGGCGCTCCAAGCCCCGCCCCCCTTTGGCCCTTGTGCGCGGTGTGCTGCACTTTTTTATTTGCTTTCGAGGAGGAGTCTGGAACCATCGCCCCATGAACCGGCGACCCTCCCTCCATCGAAGCCTCACGGTCCTCTTCCTTCTGGCCCTCGGCTTCAGTCTGCCCGGACCGCTGAGTCTGGTCCAGAGCGTGGAAGCTACCTCTTCGAGCGCCTCGGCGCGGATCATCAAGAAGCTGAAGAAACAGATCGCGACCTTGAAGGCGCAGCTCGCGGCGGCGACGATGCCCCCGACGCCCGCGGCCTTCGTCGAGATGGTGACGGTGGGGAATGCGGGGAATGCGGCGGACACCACGACCTTCGGAGCGGTGCCCTACGAGTTCAAGATCGGGAAGACCGAGCTGACCCTAGCGCAATACACGGCGTTTCTGAACGCAGTGGCGGCGACGGACGCGTTCGGACTGTTCAACGCGGCCATGGAAACCGACAACAAAATCAAGGGGATCGACCAGAGCGGGAGTTCGGGCAGCTTCACCTACAGCGTGATCGGGGACGGCTCGCGACCGGTGACCTACGTGAGCTGGTTCGACGCGGCGCGCTTCTGCAATTGGCTGCACAACGGGAGGCCGACCGGGCCGCAGACGGCGGCGACAACGGAGCGAGGAGCCTACACCTTGGACGGCGCGGTGGCCGGCGTGAGTTTTTCGCGCCAATGGGGCGCGAAGTTCTGGATCCCGAGCGAGGACGAGTGGTACAAGGCCGCGTATCATCAGCCTGCAGACGACGGAGGAGACGGGGACAACTATTGGCTCTACCCGACGAAAAGCAACGCGGCACCAACGGCCGAGGCACCGCCCGGCGGAGCGAATTCGGCCAACTTCAATTCGGTAGTCGATGCCTTGACTCCTGTCGGTGCCTACACCGGAAGCGCGGGATTTTACGGGACCTTCGACCAGGGAGGGAACGTGTGGGAATGGAACGACGCCGTGATCAGCGTTGATTTTCGGGGGCTGCGGGGCGGTTCGTGGTTTCTCGCCGAGCTCATCCTGAGTTCCTCCTTCCGGGACACCGGCAGACCCAGCTTCGAGAACAACTTCGTCGGTTTCCGCGTGGCGAGTCCCTAATACCCCCTTTTCCTTTCACGCTCTAAACCGTTTTCCTCCCGCCTGATGCGGGGAAAATTTGGGGGATATCCGAGAGGCCGTGAAGGGCAAGTCGCGCAAACCCCTGCCCCGTTTGGCTCGCGGACGTTTGCCCGTGCATCCTGCCAGGATCCCGTCCGCCATGATCGCGGCACGCCCAGTCCCTCGCCTCGACATTGGCGGCAGTGCCTTTGAAAATCCGCGAGTCGGCGGTTCGAATCCGCCTCGAGCCACTTCCCGGTCTTCCCGGCATCACGAGCGGCCGCCGCCCGGAAAATGACAAGAAACGCAGCGCCAAATCCGCGCCAAACCGGCATGATAATCACAGAACCTTCCCCATGAAAAAATCCGCCCTCCCCCTTCTCGTCCTGCCACTGCTTTCCCTCTTCGGATCGATCGCCCCTCTTGCCGCCGAACCTGGAGGATTCCGCTTTCCCGGCGGCGAAGTCGATGACGGCCGCGAGGCCTTCATCGCTCTGAATTGCCTCCAGTGCCACACCGTCGCGAAAACGGAACTGCCCGATCCCAAGAGTCAACGCCGGATCGAGTTGAACCTTGCCGGGCAGGTTCGTTTCGTGAAACGCTACGAGGATCTCGTCATCGCCATCACCAATCCCCGGCACGTCGTCACCGAGCAATACCGCGCCATCCTCACGGGGGCCGAAGCCAGCGGCGGGATAGAACCAGTCATGCCCGACTTTACGAAAGACATGAGCGCGCGCCAGTTGATGGACCTCACCGCCTTCCTCGACGCCGCTTACCGCGCCGGGCAGGAGAGCTACGGCAAGTAGCCCCTTGGCTCCGGCACTTGAACCTCCTGCCTCTTGCCGCGATACTCCTCCGCAAACCAACTCTCCGCCATGCTCAAGGAAATCGAAGAACTCCGCCGCTCCCTCCTCGCCCTCGACGCGCTCGACGACGACACCCGTGATGCTCTCATCGCCATCGAGGCCGCCCTCGAGGACCTTGAAAAACATCCCGCATCGGGGGAAATCCGCGGCGTGCTCTCGGACACGAGCAATGCTCTTGGCGATCCGGGCAAGGCCGTGGGAGCGGGGCTCTCGGGCCGGTGGGAAGGTCTCAAAAAGCACTTCGCCCACTGGGAGGAAAAGCACCCGAGCCTCGTCCTCTCGGTCGGCCGGATCTCGAATTCACTCGCCGCCTTCGGGCTCTGAGCCGCCGCTCGCGATCGGGGCGGATTCGGCGGGAAGCAGGATCTCGACCAAGCAATTCGTGATGCCCCGCTTGTCGAAGGCAAGCTTCTTCGCCGCGCCGATCGAGACATCGAGGACGCGCCCCGCCGTGTAGGGACCGCGGTCGTTTACCCGCAGGATCACGGAATGGTCGTTGGCGAGATTCGTCACCTCGATCATCGTGCCGAAGGGCAGGTGGCGGTGGGCAGCGGTATCGCCATGATCGGAGAATTTTTCACCGCTCGCGGTGCGCGTACCTCCGTTCGTCCTGACACTGTACCAAGAGGTGCGGCCGGAAAACGTCTCGCCGCTGCGGACGAGGCCGAGACTCGCGAGTTGGCCGAGGGGTTTCACCGTCACCGAGGGTGTGCCGGTGTTGGCGGAAGGGTTCAAGTCTAGCGTTTCACAGCCGGCGAGCATGAGCGCGCCGGAAAGGGCGAGAAGCGGGAGACAACGTATCATTGGTGAAGGAGCGAAGGATCGTCTATTCCCTGGCCTTGAAAGGAGGCACGATCTTTCCCGAAGGTGGGGGCGGCGTCCTCGCCAAAGCCTGCCTGAAAAACCATCAGGAAAGCGATGGGCAGGAATCGGGGGGCGATTCGTAGCATGGTCGGGGAATTTCGGGAACTTTCAAGATAATGCCGGATGCCAAGATCGCAACCGGTGGCTCGCAGCCCGTAGCCATGAGCGTGAGCGAATGGATGGCGGAAGACGCACGGGGTGGCGCGACGCGGGTCTGCTCGCTCACGCTCGCAGCTACGAATGTTTCTTGATCACGATCGCCGCCTTGGTGATAATTGCACTCATGAACACTATACTGCCGAGCGAACCAGGAGCCCCGGGACATCGGAATCTACCGAAGCTGCATCGAAGTGCTTACCGTGGATTGGCCGTCGTGCACTGGGTGTTCTCCGTCAAAGACCGTCGCACCGGATGGCTCGACGAGGCGTTTTTCCTGAGGTTTCAAATCGCGGGATTGCATGCGTGCCATCGGTATCGGGTCGCGTCACCTTGCTACTGCCTGATGCCGGATCATCTTCACCTTCTCCTGATCGGGCATGATGAAGAGAAGAGCGATCAGACCCTCGCGATTTCCTTTTGGAGGAAACAATTGAAGCGTCCCCTCTCCCGGGGCGGATACCAATTCCAGTCCCAGCCCTAAGACCACGTCTTGCGGGACGCCGAGCGCGGACGGGATCGGTTCGAATCGCATGCCGGATACATCCTGCAAAATCCCATGCGAGCAGGGTTGGTCGGAGAGGGTGACGCGTGGCCCTTCGAAGGCGCCATCGTTCCTGGATATCCGGATCTCGATCCACGCCAAGATGACTACTGGGAGCGGTTTTGGAAGATCTACTACGGAAAGCTCCTTGTCGCCTAACCGGTTGCCCGTAGCCATGAGCGTGAGCGAATGGAGCGTGCAAGGTGGCACGGCGGGTCTACTCGCTCAAGCTCGTAGCTACGGGGAAGATCGTAGCCATGAGCGTGAGCGAATGGAGCGCGGATGGCGCGCGTAAGATGGCACGGCGGGTCTACTCGCTCACGCTCGTAGCTACGGCTTCACCAGTCTTCCCCATAGCTTGTTGTAAGGATGCACCTTCGTCGAGGGTTCGCCGTCGGCACCGACGAGGGGGCGCCCTTCGTTGGCCCATTGGAAGATGCCGCCTTCGAGGTATAAGGTCTCCCCGCATCCCGCGGCGGCCAAGGCCTCCGTGAATTCGGCGGAGCGGAATCCGACGGCGTCGTAAACAACGACCCGCATTGAGCCTTCGGCCATCTTGGCGGCTTCCAAGACGGTGGGTTCCCTTCGCGCTCCAGGGATCAGGCTCACGGCGAACTCCTCCGGTGCCCTCACATCGATGATCACGACGCCTTCTTTTTGCTCGATCCACGCCGCCAGCTGCGCTGTCGAGACCGGCTTCGCTTCCGGGAAATCCCGGCGCACCGCGGCCATGGCCTTCTCCATCGATTGCAGCGCCTCGATCTCGCGATAACCGCGCGTGGCAACCTGCAGCAAAAGAAAGGCAACGAGAAACAGCAGCGCGACGGTGATGATTCCCTTCCGGCTCATCGCGACGACGGCGTTCAGGCCGTGGCCTTCTTCTTTCTCTTCGATCCGTCCGGCTGGCGGAAGGCCGAGAGGATCAGCAGCCCCGCCGCCACGCAGATGCACGAGTCGGCGACATTGAAGGAAGGGAAGTGGCCCGACTCGTCGATCAGCTTGTAGAAGGGCGGTTGGAAGTCGAGGAAGTCGACGACGTAACCACGGCCCGGGAGGATGCGGTCGGTGAGATTGCCAAAGATGCCACTGACGAGGAGGGCGGCGGCGGTTTTGGAGGTTTTGTCAGGAAAGGCGCCCTTCTTCCAGAGAAGGGTGATGCCGGTGAGGGCGATGAGGCCGATCGCGCCGAAGATCCAGTTGGCATGCTCGTAGCCGTTCAACAAGCCGAAGGCCATGCCCGTGTTGTGGACGCGGACGAAGTTGAAGAAGCCGGGGATCACTTCGATGAAATTCTCGGGCGATCCATAGTCCGGGAAACGCTGCAGGATGAGCCACTTCGTCCACTGGTCGAGGGCGAAGAGCGGAACGGTGAGGAGGAGAAAGTATCGGATCATGCGGGGTAGATTCGTGGTCCAAATCCAGTCGAGCCTTCGACCGTCTAGGAAGCAACCGGTTCAAAGGCTGAGACGACTTCCTCACACCGCTGGCAGAGCCCGCTCGCGACGAGGGGCAGGGAACGCCGGCAGCGCGGACACTCGGCGTGGCTGGTCGCGGCGACGGTGGCTTTCGCCTCGCCCGCCGTGTCCGAAACCGTGACGCTCGAAACCATGAGGAACTCGAGCGCTTCTCCGGTCGACTCGGCGAGCACGGCGCGGGCCGGATCATCGGCGGGCAAGTGGAAGACGACGGCGGCAGACTCGCGCTTCTTGAATTCGTCGGCCTTCACCGCGGCATCGATCGCGACCTGGGCGAGGTCGCGGAGGCGAGAAAGCTGCGCAATTTTGTCCGACGCGGTCGCTCCGGCATAGGCGGCTTCAGCCTCGGGGAAAAGCTCAAGGTGGACGGACTCCTTCTTGCCGGCGTATTCCCAGGCCTCGTCGGCGGTGAAGGAAAGGACGGGCGCGAGCAGCTTCACGAGCGCCTCAAAGACCCGGTGCATCGCCGTCTGCGTCGCGCGGCGGCGCGGCGATGCGGCGGCGTCGCAGTACATGCGGTCCTTCGTGATGTCGACGTAGAGGGCGCTGAGATCAACGGCGCAGAATTGGTTGAGCGTGTTGAAGACCTTGCGGAACTCGTAGGCGGCATAGGCCTCGCGGCATTCGACGACGACCGCATGGAGCCGTTCGAGGATCCAGCGATCGAGTAGGGAAAATTCCGCATCAACGACGGCGTCCTTCGACGCGTCGAAGTCCTGGAGGTTCGCGAGGAGAATGCGCAGAGTGTTGCGGAAGCGGCGGTAGGGCTCGGCGGTCTGCTTGAAGAGGTCTTCGCCAAAGGGCACCTCGTTCTGCCAGTCGATGCTGCTGACCCAGAGACGGAGGATGTCGGCGCCGTATTTGTTGTAGAAATACGCGGCATCGACCGGCTTGCCCGACTTCGCGGCCTCGGACTTCGAGATCTTCTTTTTATCCTGGTCGACGACGAAACCGTGCGTCATCACCGCCTTGTAGGGAGCGGCGTCGCGCACTGCGACGCTGAGCATGAGCGAGCTCTGGAACCAGCCGCGGTGTTGGTCGGTGGCTTCGAGGTAGAGGTCGGCGGGACAATGCAGTTCGGGATGGCGGTCCATCACCGCGACGTGGCTCGATCCCGAGTCGATCCAGACATCGAGGGTGTCGGTGCATCGTGTCGTGCCGACGGGCAGGCCGAGTTGCTCCGCCCACCAGGCGTCGTCTTTTTCAAACCAGAGGTTGGTGCCGTCCGACTCGGTGAGATCGGCGACGCGGCGCGCGAGGCCCGCATCGAGGATGGGCTCGGAAGTCTGCGCGTCGTAGAAGACCGGCAGCGGCACGCCCCAGGTGCGTTGGCGCGAGATGCACCAATCGGGTCGGGACTCGACCGTTCCGTAGATGCGGTTGCGGCCCCAATGCGGGAGCCACTGGACGCGGTCAATCTCCTTCAGCGCCGTGCTGCGGAGGGCGTCGATCTTGATGAAGAACTGCGGCACCGAGCGGAAAATGACGGGCGTCTTCGATCGCCAGCAATGCGGGTAGCTGTGGAGGTAGTTTTCCTTGCCGACGAGCGCGCCCTTTTGTGCGAGCAGCTTGATGATGGGCACGTTCGACTCGTGGACGTGTTGGCCGACGAGGAAATCGACGCCGACTTCGTCGGTGAACTTGCCGAGATCATCGACCGGAGAAAGGAGGCCGAGGCCGTTTTGTTGCCCGGCCATGTAATCCTCGGACCCGTGGCCCGGGGCGATGTGGACTGCGCCCGTCCCGGTCTCGGTGGTGACGAACTCGGCAAGGATGAGCCGCGAGGTACGGGGGAGGAAGGGATGCTGGGCCTCGGCTCCCTCGAGCTCCGCGCCCTTCAGTTCGGACAATTCGCCCGAGGGAACAAAGCCGGTCTTTTGACCGAAGGTCTCGACGAGTTCGCGGACGATGATGAAATTCTCCGTCACCCCGCGTTCGGCATGGGTGAACTGGCCGCGCAGGTAGGTGAAGAGCGGATGCACCGCGATGCCGAGGTTCGCCGGGAGGGTCCAGGGCGTCGTCGTCCAGATCACCATCGAACTTTCTCCGGCGAAGACACCGGTGACGAGGGGGAACTTCACGAAGACCGCGGGATCCTTCACGTCCATGTACTCGACCTCGGCCTCGGCCAGCGCGGTCTGGGCACCGTAGCTCCACTGCACCGGTTTCTGACTCTGGTAGACGAGGCCCTTCTCCACGAGGGTCGCGAAGACGCGGATGATGTCGGCCTCGTATTCGGGCGAGAGGGTGAGATAGGGATTCTCCCAGTCGCCGAGGACGCCGAGGCGACGGAAGGAATTGCGCTGGATGTCGATGTATTCCCGGGCGAAGGCCTCGGAACGGCGGCGGATCTCGGCGGGCTCGAGGCCGCGGGTTTCCTTCACTACCTTGAACTCAATCGGCAGCCCGTGGCAGTCCCAACCGGGGATGTAGGGGCACTCGTGGCCGGCCATCGACTTGCTCTTGATGACGAGGTCCTTCAGCACCTTGTTCAGGGCCGTGCCCATGTGGACGTCGCCATTGGCAAAGGGCGGGCCATCGTGGAGGATGAATTTCGGCAGGGCGGCGGCGCGGCGGCGCTCGACGATGCGGTGATAGAGGCCGTCCTTCTCCCAGCGGGCGAGGCGATCGGGTTCGCGCGTGACGAGGTCTCCCCGCATCGGGAAGGCCGTGTCGGGGAGGTTCAGGGTCGCTTTGTAGCTGGAGGAGCCGTCGGATTCGCTCATGAAAGGGCCGGGGTTTGAAAGGCGCCAAGCCTAGCACCCGCGGTGGGACGGGTCAAAGGGCGAGTGGGGGCTATCCAGGCCAATGCGGGAGTCACCGCCGACGCCGCTCTTTTTTCGTTCTTCCGGGGCCTGGGCTGAAATCGCGGGGCTAGGGCGGTCAAGTCCCCCGCCCGAAAGGGTTCCGCTCAATGCGTGCAACCCATCGGTCCCTCGAGGCTTTCGAGGCGGCGGAACCAGAGGAATTTGCGATGCAGCAATGGCAGCGCTTCGAAGGCTTCGGAATTGCCGTGGATCTGGTCCCCTTTTCTTCCGAGCGACTCCTCCTTCCCTTTTCGGGTGTAGGTGACTTCGAAATCCCCTTCGTGCTCGCTGACGAGCCGGCGAAATTCGAACCAAGGCAGGATGCGGTGTCCGAGATTGGCGAACTGCTGAATCCCCTGCGGCCGACTCGAGGGACCGAGAATATCGGGGGCCGCGGTGAGGACCTCGACCATGTCTTTCTGCAGATCAAAGACATCGGCGCGGCGGAGGAACATGTGATTGCCCGCCGCCTCGGAGCGCAGGTTGCTGTACATCGAGAAAGAGGTCTGGGTCCGTCCGCCGAGCCAGGGCCAGAGCCCGTTGAGGAGCACGGGGAGCAGTCCGACCCAGGCGAGGGTGGCTTTGGCACGGTTGGGCATCGAGCCCGCACTGGGGCCACCACGCCAGCCGGCGATGAGATAACACGATCCGATCCAGAGCCCCCAAGCAAAGAAGGCGAAGAAACCGATGCGGTTGGCGATCCAGAAGACCTCGTAGCTTCGCGCGATCGTGAGGTAAAGGGTGCCCTGGGTGATGAGGACGAGGAAAAACAGCCCGACGACAAGAGCGCGGGCACGGCGCCGTCCTTTCTCGATGTTGCCCCGGCCGAGCCATCGCAGCTGTTCGTCCCAGAACGCCTGGAGCGCCCGGCCCCACTCGATCGGGAGGAAGAGGACGAGAATGGAAAGGATCAGCGTGGTGAAGCTGAAGATCCCGGCGGCGGGATGGATCGAGAGCCAGAGGTGGAAGACGATGGCTGCAACGAATCCGAAATAGCGCGTGCGACGACAGTAGAGAAGCATCGGGATGCCGAGCTCGAAAACGAGTGACCCCACCGCGGCGGGGACGTGGGTCCAGCGTCCCGTGGGGATGAGATTGCCGAAGTAGGCGGCGATCTCGACGTGGAGCTGTCCAGCACACGTGACGTCGGGGTTGAAGTAATCCCAGTTCAGTTTCTGGATCACCGCCCAGACATACATGATGAGCACGGCGGCACGGAGGACCGGAGCGATGCGGCCGAAATAATCACCCCCACCGCCGACGGTCGGCGTGGGAAAGAGGAGGCGCCAGAGGGCGACGAGAAGGAAAAGCGTGGTGATCGCTCCGAGGAGGTAGCCTTGCGGAAAGACCGGTATCAGGAAATACGCGGCTTTGGCGAGGACCGCGATCCCGAAAAGGACGAGCCGCGATTTCCAGGCACCTCCGACACGGGCGAGCTCGGCGCGCCCGTTGCCCCGGAAAAAGAAACCGATGGCGCCGAGGAGCATGATGAGGTGGAGCATGCCCTCGTAGAGGATGTGATTCGGCACGAAGGGCAGCTTGTCCCAAAGCTGCAACAGCGAAGCGATCGCGTGGATCGCGAAGCGCAGGACGCAATCGGGCCGGTAGATCACAGCGATGGCGGAAAGGACGAGGACCCAGCCTTCCCAGCTCTCGGTCCAGAAGGTGAAGGCGAGCTGGTGGATGAGAGTCGAGATCGCCCAAATCAGGGCGAAGGCCGCGAAGGGCCGGTATTCGGTGCGATCGGAAACGGCGGAGGTGGTCATGGGGTCGGTGGTGACGGGTCGGCTCGGCCACGTTTCAGAGCAAGCGGCGGGACAAAATGTTCAATGGGAACGACAATTTTGGCGCGGGATGAGGTCATGGGGGACTTCCTCGATGTAAACGCTTCCCGCCTTGGCGCAGTCGTCGTCGATGAGTAAACCGGACTCGCGGCAAAGCTCCATCTGGATAACTTCTCCGGGATCGGGAAACGCTCCGAACTCGTAGCCGATGCGAGAAGCCTCGGTCATGAGATCGTGCCACACGGGCACGGCGATGCGGCCGCCGTAGGCGTCGTCCATGATCTTGGCGGGCTGGTCGAGGCCGATCCAGACTCCGCAGGAAAGGCGACTGGTGTAGCCGACGAACCAGGCGTCCTCGAAGTCGTTGGTGGTGCCGGTCTTGCCTCCGGCGGGCGCGGTGAAGCCCATCTGCCGCAATCCGGCCCCCGTACCGCCGTCGGCGACGACCTTTTTCAGCAGCTTCGAGGTGAGCCAAGCGGCCCCCGGGGAAAGGACGCGGTAATTCGCGTCTTCGTGCTGATAGAGGACGGTGCCGTCGCGATCGGCGACCGACTCGATGAAGTAGGGCTGGTGTCGGGTCCCTCCAGTGGCGAAGGCGCTGTAGGCGCTCGTGACGTCCCTGACATTCGCACCAATCGTGCCGATGTAGATCGGCGGGGTCGGCTCGGAGCGTTCGGCTTCGCCGAGGCCGGCGTGCTCCATCATCGCGATGACGGTGTCGATCCCGGCCCACTCGCCGACGCGGGCGGTCAGGGTATTGCGAGATTGGATCAGCCCGGTCTCGACGGGGAGACGTCCGCCATAGACACCGTCGGCGTTCTGTGGATTCCACCCGATCTTGTCCCAAGGGATCTCCCCCGGAGCGAGGGCGGCATCGCTGATGAGCATGCCGGGAAAGAGGCCCCGCTCGAAGGCGGTGCCATAGACGAGCGGTTTGAAGACGGACCCCATGGGCCGCTTCGATTGGGTCGCTCGGTTGAACTGGCTATGGCCGAAATCGCGTCCGCCGACGAGGGCGCGGATCGCGCCGCTGTAGTTCTCGAGCATGACGGTGGCGGCCTGGAGGTAGGCGGGATCGCCCGAGCGATAGGCCGCGTAGGTCGGATGCGGGTAGGTGGGGCGGTTTTCCAGTTCGGTGAGACGGGTCTGCACCGTGGCCTCGGCGGCGGCCTGGAGACGAAGGTCGAAAGTCGTCTGGATCCTGAGCCCCCCGACGCCGACGTGGGAGGGGAAAAGCGCCTTTACCTCTTCCTCGACGAGCTGGAGGAGATGCGATTGCTCGGAGATCTTCGCCTCCTGTCGCAGCATGCCCATCCATCGCTCCTGCGGCAGCACCTGGGGCCGCGCGAGGCAGAGGGACGCGGCCTCCTCTTCGGTGATCATGCCTTCATCGGCCATACGATGGAGGGTGCTGCGCATCTCACGGAGGGCGGCATCATAGTGGCGGAAGGGCGAAAAGCCGTTCGGCGCGCGGATCACTCCGGCGATCATGGCGGCCTCGGGCAGGGAGAGCTCGGAGGCGTGTTTGCCAAAATAGCCGCGCGAGGCCTGCTCGATCCCGTTCATCCCCGTGCCGAGGAAGACGCGGTTCACGTAGTGGGTGAGGATTTCGTCCTTCGTGTAGTGGTGCTCAATGCGCCGCGCGATCGCCATCTCGAGGAGCTTGCGCTGCATCGTGCGACCGGTGAGACCGAAGGTCATGCGGGTGAGCTGCATGGTCAGGGTGCTCGCGCCCTGGACGGTGCGCCTTTCCTGGAAGTTCCGCAGCCAAGCGCGGATGAGTCCGCGATGGTCGATGCCGTGGTGCTGGTAAAAACGCGAGTCCTCCCGCGCGACGAGCGACTGGAGGAAATGGGGCGAAATTTGATCGAGCGGCAGGGGCGTGCCGACATTCTCGCCGTGGAGGTAGCCCACGAGGGCGCCGGTCGCGTCGGTCACGGTTGACTCCATCGGCATGCGACCGACCGCGGTGAGATCGTAGCGCGCCGCCTGTCGATCGTTGTTGAAGAGGATGAGCGCGGCCACGAGGAGGGCGGC
Organism: Akkermansiaceae bacterium UBA5020; assembly: GCA_002396885.1. Lineage (GTDB taxonomy): Bacteria > Verrucomicrobiota > Verrucomicrobiia > Verrucomicrobiales > DEV007 > Arctic95D-9. The sequence goes on along the minus strand of DGXY01000119.1, from coordinate 60,908 downwards.
GCAGCCGCCGACGAGGACGATGAGGATCAAGAGCCGCACAAGCGGCAGGGCGAGGAGGCGGCGCCAGCGCGGGAGTTCCGGCTCCACCCGTTTCCGGGATGGAACGATCCGTTTGCGCGGGCCTTTGGCGGGACGGGTCATCGGGCGGAAGGTCGGAGTCGGTCCGCGGCTCCGCCGCTCAGGTCATGGCGAGGATGAGACGCACGGAGTCGATCCGAAGGGGTGTCTCGGCGAGGTATTTTTCCAGTTCCGCGCGGGCCGTGACGACGATGGAGACTTCCTCGTCACGGACGGGATGCCCCATCGCGCGAAGGCGCTCAAGACGCTCGATCTCTTCGCCGAGGGCTTCGTTCATGCGCTCGATCGCGGTTTCACGGATCTGCTTGGCGTCGGTCTCGGACTCGTTTTGGGCCACCTCAAGCAAGGGCGGCACGGCGGCGCGGAGGGCCTTCGACTTTTCGCGGAGAAAGGTCGAAGGGCCGGGGCGACCGTCGCGGCGGATGCGTTCGAGATCGAAGTCGGCGGTGCGGTTGCGGCCCTTTTGATCGACGATCGTCCGGATCGGCTTCGAGGGCAGGAAACGTTCGGCATGGAGCCGCTCGGGGGCGACACACTCGAGCACGCAGACGGTCTCGACCATGAGGAGCTGCTCGCCGGCATTCTCGAGACGGAAGAAGGCGGCGTTGCCGTGATCGGTCGAGACGAGGCTCTCGAGCGCGCCGGTGACGAGAGGATGATCCTGGGTGAGGAAGGCGATCTCCTCACGCGCGAGGGCGAGATCGCGGTCGAACGTGACGGAGAGCCCGTCCTCGGGCAGGCCGGGGAAGGTCTCAGCGGAGAAGAGATGTTCGGGCGTGAGCACGTAGCTGCGATCGCCGAGATCGTTCACGGTGACACCGAAGTGATCGAACACTTTCAGCATGAGCTGCTCCAGCCGGTTGTCCTCATCGAGGGTCTGGATCTGCGAGACGAGGGCCTGACCCTGGTCGCGGTCGAAGGAACTCATCTCGAGGAGATGATCGCGGCCCTGTTCGAGCTCGGTATCGAGTTTCTTTTTGAACGCACGGGTCTGGTCGAGGAAATCGACGAGGGCCCCCTCGCGATCGATCGGATCGGCGGCGGCGAGGCGCTCGAGCTCTCCACGGAATTCGCGATGGATCGTGCCGGCACCGTGCAGGGTGTGCTCGAAAGCTCCGAGGCCGCGGTGATACCAGAGCGCCTTGAGCTCTTCGGGCGTTCCTTCAACGAAGGGCACGTGGAGGTGGATGTCGGCGGTCTGGCCGATGCGGTCGAGACGTCCGATGCGCTGCTCGAGGAGCCCCGGATCATCCGGTAGATCGAAGAGCACGAGGTGATGGGCGAATTGGAAATTGCGTCCTTCCGATCCGATCTCGGAACAAATGAGGAGCCGCGCCCCGAGTTCCTCATCGGCGAACCAAGCCGCGTTTTTGTCGCGCTGGAGGAGGGTGAGGCCCTCGTGGAAAACGGCGGCCGACGCGCTGATGCGTTCGCGCAGGCCGGCCTCGATCGCCTCGACCGTTTCCTTCGCGTGGGTGATGAGGAGGAATTTCTCCTCACCGTGCGCCTTGAGGACGCCAGCGAGCCAGTCGAGCTTCGCGGTGAAGGCCTCCTCCTCGTTGCAAGCGAGCGGCACGAGTTGGGCGACGCGCTTCGGAAAGGTGTCGAGGACGAGGCGGCGGTTGCGGAAGAGGACGCGACCGGGGCCGTGGAGGTCGATCAGGGCAACGCGGGCAGCGTCGCGTCGGGCCGGGGTGGCGTCTTCCTTGAGACGCTCTGCAGTTTCCTTACCGAGGAGGGTCCCGATGGCCTTGAGGTCCTTCGCCTTGAGCTTTTCCTCGCCGCGGAGACGATCGGCAAGCTCGGAAATGGAACGGTATTTCTCCGATTCGCGGACGAACTCGTCGAGATCGGAAAAACGTGCCGGATCGAGGAGGCGGAGCCGGGCGAAGTGCCCCTCGCGTCCCAGTTGCTCGGGCGTCGCGGTGAGAAGGAGGAGCCCGGCCGATCCCTTCGCGATCGCCTCGACCGCATCGTATTCGGGACTCGAGGATTCGAGGCTCCACTCGAGGTGATGGGCCTCGTCGACGATGAGGAGATCCCACGCCCCCGCCGCGGCCTGCGCGGCGCGATGGGGATGCGAGGCGATCCACGAGGTCGCGCAGAGGATGAATTGATCGTCGAAGAAGGGATTCACGGACCCGCCCTCTTCCGCACCCTTGCCTCCCGTTTCGATGGAGAGGGCGCGCTCTTCATCATAGATCGCAAAGGAAAGCGAGAAGCGGCGGTAAAGCTCGACGAACCACTGGTTGACGAGCGCGTCGGGCAAGAGGATCAGCACCCGCGAGGCGCGGCCGCAGAGGTGGAGGCGATGGAGGATGAGACAGGCCTCGATCGTTTTGCCCAAACCGACCTCGTCGGCGAGAAGGACGCGCGGGGCGGCGCGGTTGGCGACTTCCTCGGCGATGAAGAGCTGGTGGGGGATCAGCGAGATGCGGCCACCAACGAGCCCGCGGACATCACTCGCACGGGCCTCGTGCTGGGCGCGGATCGCCCACTGGCGCAGGGCCCAGAGGCGCGGATCGTCGCTGATGCCGGAAAGGAGGCGCTGCTCGGGCCGCTGCACGTTCATCGTGTCGGAGAGCTGGCTCTCGGGCAGTTCCTTGCCCTCCGAATCGATGTAGACGAGGCGCTTTTCCTCCTCGCGCACCTCGGCGACGACAAAGGCCTGGCCCGCCTGGTCGCGGACGGTGTCGCCCGGTTCGAAGGCGACGCGGCGCAGCGGAGCGTTGCGCGAGGCGTAGGTCAGGGTTTCGCCGACGGCGGGAAAGTAGGCCTTCACCTGAGAGTGGTCCGACGAAAGAATGAGGGCGAGCCCGAACTCCGCCTGCGTCTCGCTGATCCAGCGCTGTCCCGGCGCGAATTGCGTGGGATCAGCGGTGTCGGTCTGATAGCGGGTGGCTTTCATGCTCGTTTCTCGGAGGGGCGGGGGCGGAGAGTCAGAAGGGTAGCGCGTTTCGTCGAATCCGCCACCTCCCGCAAGGCAAAAATGTCCGCATCGCCTGCGCGGGGCCTCGGCCACCTGCCCGTCAGGGTTTTCCGGGCTCTTTCACAAACCCCGCGACCCGGTCCTCGAGCCAAGGATAGAAGGGGTTCCAGCGCAGGCGGAGCTGATCGACCGGCGAGATCTTGAGCACGCCTTTTTCCCCTCGCAAAACGACATTCCCGATCTGGAAGGCGGCTTTTTCCTCCCCCGGGGCGAGGCCGTTGCCGTAGAGCGGATCATCCGGGGAAAAGGGCAGGGCGACATGCGAGAGCGAGTAGAGGCCCTTCGGCCAGGCGAGCCCCGGATCGGTGATCGTCGGGGTCGAATCGGTGCGGGAGAAATGGCGCACCTCGACAGCAAGTTCGTGTTCGCTCCGGTTGCGGAAGACCGTCAGCGAAAAAGGTTTCCGCGAGGAACGGATCAGGGCTTCGAGAGGCTGCTCCGGGTCCTTCGCGAGGAAGGACTCGATCATGCCGGTGCGGTTCAGGTCGAAGAGGACGAGCTCGTGCCGGTCGCCCGGCAGCTTCGTGAAGAGGCCTTCGATCAGGGCCGACGTCGAGACAGTCGCATCGACCGCCGACTGGAAGGCGAGCACCGGTGGAAAACCCCCGAGGCGATCCTCTTCATCGAGCCTCGAGAGGTGTCTGCCAATCTCGGCGGTGAGGCGGTAGACCTGATCGCCCGCATTCACCGCGAAGGAATTGTATTTGTAGGGATCGTATTCGGCCGAGATCGAATTCCACGCGAGCTTCTCGAGCCCGAGCCAGTGCCCGACGCGACCCTGCCAAACCGCCAAAGCCGCCATGGGCGTGACCCCGATGGCGGGAGAAATCAATACGATGCCCTCGACCTTCGGCAGCGCTTCCTCCTCGAGGCACTCGAGCGCATAATGCACCGAGAGGGCGCCGCCGTTCGAATAACCGACGAGAAAGAGCGGACAATCTCCCGTCGTTTCGCGGAGATGGCGCACCGCGATCTCCACCGCCGCAGCCATATCCTCGTGGGTGAATTCGAGCAGTCCTGAGGGCGTCGTGCCATGACCGGGCAGGCGCAAGCCGATGACGTGGGCGCCCTCGCGTCTGAGCCGCTCGCCGATGGCACGCAGGCTGTAGGGCGAGTCGGACATGCCGTGGAGCAGCAGCACCCCGCAGGTCGGCGCGCCATTCACCGGCTTTAGTTGGAAGGTGCGGTTCCAGTTCTGCGGGTAGCCCGTAGGATCGGCGGGGCTGCCTTTCTGGAAACGATGGATGACTTCGGGTGAAGTCGTGCCCGTCACGTCGTAGATCCGCGTTTTCAGCTCGGCGAAAAGGCGGTCCTCCCGGGCGAGGTAGTCGGCGAAACTCTCGTCGCGGTCGTCTTCGGTGAACTCCTCCTCCAGCACGGTCGTATGCCAGGGCGAAAGTTCGTCGCGTCGGTCGAGAGCGACGATGCCGAGGATGAGCACGGCGAGAATCCCGCCCGCGACGAGGAAAAAGGCGATACTCAAGATCCGTCCCGCCACCGTCAGGCTGAGCCAGGCGAGGAATTTGCTCCACGAGAGGAGGTGATGGACGGCACCAGAACGCGGCGCGTCACTCGCTGGGGTCTCTTCGGCAGGGGCGGGCTCGTTCATGAGGTGATCGGCATCACCCTAGCAAAGACCGCGTCGTCACCCCACCTCTTTCTTCACCAACGCCATCGTTTCACGCTGGCGCTGTTCGACGAAGGCCCGGCCCTTCGCGGCGGTCTCTTTCGCTTTGACAGGATCTTTCGCCATCGCAAGAACGGTCGCGGGAAGGCGTTTCACGTCCTCTTCTTGGTCGAAATCAAAGAGCCATTCGCCGAGCCCGATGTCCGACCACATGTAGCCTTTGGTCGTTTGTTCAGACCAGCGGCACACGATCGCCGGGATGCCCTGACCAATACACATGATGGGCGAATGCATCTCGTTGCCGAAGAGCCCCGCGCTGCGCACGTAGACGCTCAGCGCCTCCCCCGTGAGCCAGTAATCGGGACGCCAGACGACGCGCTTTTTCTCCTCGTCGGTGAGGCGGTCGTGGAAGAGTTCCTTGCCCACCTGCATCTGCGTCTGATCCTCGGGGCAGAGGAGGATTTTCAGATCCGTCTCCGCGAGGACGAGCCGGATCGCCTCGAGGTGCGGATCGTGGTCGTGGAATTTCATAGCCTCGTTGCGGGCGTGTTTCACGTCATCCTTCGGCAGATCCTTGATCAGCCAATACGGCGTGTAGCGGAGCCGAGGGATGCAGCAGAGGAAGCGGCCGTCCTCGAGCCCGTTGGCCTTAAGAAAGGCGGTCGCCTTTTCATCCTCCTTCAGATCGCAGGCAAACGCGCCATCGGGACCAAATTCCATCACCGGCGAAGTGCAGCCCGAGGCCTTGGCGAGCGCAAGCGATTTCGAATCGCGGAAGTAGGCGAAGCGCGCCCCGCTGAGGACGGCGATCGTTTTGGCGAAGGAGTCGTCGGAGACATCGGCCGTCGAAGTGGATCCGCGACGTGAGAGGGTGATGCCGTAGACGCCATAAGGCTTACCCGTGGCTTCGATCCAGCGTTCCACGTCCTTCTGCGCGACGAGCGAGGGGCCCGAGCCATGGAGGAGAAAGTCGCTCTCGGCGAAGGCGCGTTTCAGGTCGTCGGCGGCCTTGATGAACCTCAGCTTCGGAAAGCGGGCCGAAAGGAGCTCCTCGACCCCGTTGTCGATCCGGCTGGGCCAGAGCGTGATCTCGGCCTCGGGAAGGTATTGCTCCAGCAAATGGAGGACGCCCGGGGTGTGGGCGATGTCGCCGATGTTCACCGTCTGCCACGACGAACGTAGGAGGACGCGCTTCGGCGCCTCGTCGGCCGTGCCGGCGCGCAGACCGGCAAGCGAGGCGCCGAGGGTCAGGCCGAGGCAGGAAAGGGCGGAACGGCGGGAAAGGGTTTCGGGTATCATCTTCGCAAGTCTCGCGGGAGATCGGGCGCGATGCCAGTCAAAACGCGGTCGCGGGGCGGCGAAAAGACGCGCGTCCAAAGTCGGCGCAATCCGCCATCCTCACTTCCACCCGTAGAACATCACCGAGGGCACATCGGACGCCGCAAAGGGACCCGGAAGAGACTCGATCCGCATGAGGACGAGATAGATGCCGCTGGCGAGAGTGTTGTTGAACTCGAGCGCCACGGCGGCCGCTCCCATCTCGCCCTCGGCCTTGGCCACTTCCTGGTTTTCGGCGTCGTAGATGTGGAGAAAGAGTTTCGACTTCGGCGGCAAATCCGCGGGGGTGGCTCCAAAGAAGAGCTGGTAGACGTTCCTTTTGAAGAATTGCAGCTTCACCGCCCGGCCCGTGGTCGGCGAGATTTTTCCCCGCCAATAGTCCTGTCGCAGGGTGAAGGCCTCGTCGCCGAGGAAAGGGCTCGCCGCCGTGAGGGCCTGATGCTCGGGCGAATCGGGCGGAAATTCTCCCTGGGCCCGAGAGATGGCGGGAGCGAAAGCGAGGACAAACCCGGCCACGAGAGTGGCGTGAGGGCGGAAGAGATTCTGGATCAGGGGGAATGACACGCCGCAAGATGGATCCAATTCCCAATTCAGGCAATGGGCGTGAGAGAGGGTTTCGGGGCGGCGCTTCCGGGAACCGCCGCCGGTTTCCTTGACCTGCCCCTTACCGCCACCGCAACCGGTGCCGCTCTCCGTGGGCGCGGTGGAGAGGATTGACTGAGTGCAAGACGAGATCGAGTCCGTCCTCGCGTGCGGTGGCCTCGACCCAGCCGCCGGGCTGCGAGGCTTCGAAAACGTAGGCCGAGGAGGGAAGATTCACGAGATGGATTCCTTCACGGGTGCGACCGATCTCCCACCGATGGGTATGACCGTAGAAGTAGGCCTTCACCTGAGGGCGCGATTTCATTACCTCATGGAGTTCCGCGGAATCGCGCAGCGCGCTCATCGGCTTGTAGATCCCGCCGCGCTCCGGGCGGATCTTCAGGTGATGATGGGCCATCACCACGGCCGGTTTGTCAGGATGACGGTCAAGCGCGGCGGCGAGCCAATCGAGTTGCTCACGGCCCAAGCGGCCCGCGACCGGGGTGCCCTCTTCGAGTGAGTCGAGGAGAAACCAGTTGAGATGCTCCGAGGGAAGGAAGGCGGTGCGGCGCCCCGTCGGTCCGCCGCGGTCCGGAAAGGCCGTCGCGCAGGTGTCGGCGAAGACCTCGCGATTGTCGTGGTTACCCATCAGCAGATGCACCTCGCGGCGTCCGTGGACGAGTGGTTCGATCAGACCGGCAAAGTTGCGGTAGTCGTCCGCACGACCGAAAAGCCGGGCGCAGTCCCCGCTGACGATCACCCCGGCGGTGCCGGAGTCGCGAGAGAGGATCTCCGTGACGATGCGACCGGCATTCTCGGCCATGCAGGATCCCCGATGGCGCTCACCGAGATCCGCCGGAATGTGGGTGTCGGAGAGCAAGGCCCAGGTGCCGCCGGGAGCCTCGATCGCCTCGGCGGCACTCAACGCCTGCCGTCCCAGCCAAGAGGCCCCGGCCCCGGCGATTCCGGCGAAGAAGCGGCGGCGATTGAGATTTCCAAGCTCCAGCGGCATTGAAAATCATTAAGAGAACCGAAGGAGTTTTCCCAGTCTTCCTGTGTGGCAGTTCCGTTGCGGTGGGGCGCGCGACGCATGGCGGGCAGACGTAGTCGCGGAGCGACCATCATCAATCATCCTACGGACGGCTTTGCGAGGGCGGCACGATCACGCGACTTCCCCATCAAGCGGACTCCGCGGACGGCGAGCTTCCATGGACTGAAGGACACCACCCCCCAGGTGGCACCAAATCCAAGCGCCGACAGGAGAGTGATCCTGGGCCACGCGGCGACGTAACTCTCCGAATAGTCGGGGCGGAACCGGCTCTTGAAGTGGTAGAGGCCCTGCATGTCATAAATCCAACCGCAGCCGTGCCACCACCCGCTCGTGATGAAGCGCATCAATCGGCTGTCGCCGGTCATCGCGCGACCGGTGCGAAGACCGGGAACTAGCGAAAGGGATGCGGTCGCGACTCCCTCGGTCTTGAGCTTTCGCATGATTTTCATCATCATGAAGGGAATCGCACCGCGCGTGGCATCATCGCGTCGGCGAAACATTTCGATAGCCCACCGGTCGCCCGCCATACACGGATTGCAGGTCACGAAAGCTTCGATCCGCGACCCTCGCTCAGCCACAAAGAGGCGCCTGCGACCCAGCGTCAGAGGGTCGAAACGACTCGCGAAGAACTGCAGCTCCCGGCCGTGCATGGTGCCGGCAAGGTGGATGCGGGAAATCTCCTCCAACTCGGGGACGATCCGCTCCCGATATTCCGGGTCTGCGGCATCGTGCCGAAGTTCGCGAAAATGCACCCCCTGGCGCGTGCAGTAGTTCTCCTGCCGGCGGAGCCATTCATAAGGCTTGCCGGTCCACGATGTTGCCGCGAGATCGACAATCGGTTCTTCGCCGACTTTCGTGATCTCGAGACCGCGCCGCCGAAAGACTTCCAGCTGTTGCGGGGCAAGATTGTAAAAGGAAACGTTCAGCCGCTCGGCTGTAGCGAAATCGAGGAACTCCTCGAGGAGAGCGCTCTGAGCTTCCAATGGGGCGAGGAGCCCGCCCACGACGTAAGCGCAACCGCCCCATCGCTTGAAGCCCACAACGCCGCTGCGGCCCCTGGCCCAGAAGTATTCGCGGTCCGGGTCGATGACAAGATACGCGTCGTAGGTTTGCCCAAATTCGTAGGCAAATTCCTCCAGAAGGATTGCTGCCTCACGGGGTAACGTGGACCGGGAAGCAAAGTATTCGGACTCATTCGCCAGACGCATGGGAGTAGATTGCAGCGCTCACACTCTCGGCTCGCGAGCGTTGCCCGCATTTCACGCCGTATGCCCCGCGATGGAGGGCGTTCGGGCGTATTGAGATACCTCTCGAGACTTTGACACGGTTAGGGGGTCCTCGATGAATCCAGAATCAAGCAAAAACCGGAAATAGAAATCGAGACGCGCGGCGTCCATGACGACCGTGGGGATATGTTCCCGTTCGAGAATCCGGTCGAGCTCGGCATGGTCGAGTGCGGGAAGGCTTCCGCTGTCCGAGGTCATTCCATCGATGAATTCCTTCCTGAAAATCGCGTAGGGAGAGAACCGGACCCGATTTCCGATGTCTCTGACCAGTTCGACCCAATCACCGGGGGGCATCGGATCGATTTCAAAACGATGGCGTCTCGCGGACTCCACCAGATCGTCCATCGTCGCCCATGACAGGTTGAAAAGGTGCATGGTCTTTCCCGAGGACGGCTCCAGAATCTTCGCCCTCATGACACTGCTTGCAAAATCGACTGGCGTGAGATGAAGATTCCAGTCGCTTTGCGGGGCCAATCCAAGTTGAACGCAGGACTTGAGCAGCAACCAGACAAAGTCATGATGCGCGGAGATGCCGCTGGCTCGGTCGCCCACAAGGGGTCCGAGGCGATAGGTGGTCACGGGGAGGCCTCTGGCCCGCGCAGCCTCGAGGAGGTGCTCGGCAACCGCCTTGGTCTGCCCGTAGCCTTCGAGGATTTCGAAAAGATCGTCCGGTCCCCGTGTCTCGCTCTTGCATGCACCAAAGCGGCTATAGACTGCCACGGTGGACGCAAAGTGGAAAACCTTGGGCGCGCCCGTTCCGGCAAGGCGAATCAGCTCGAGGGTTCCGAGAACATTGGTCCGGCGCAGCATCCCGTAACTGGCGAGGTGGTCAACCTGGGCGCCGCAGTGAACGATCCCATCTAGCCGCTCCGCCAGTTCGAGAAAATGATCCTCCGTCATGCCGAGGGAAGGGGTGCCCAGGTCGCCGCAGACGACCTCCCACCGGGCTCGGTTTTTCTCGAGTAGGTCCCAGTCGAGGCGGTAACGCTGACAGGCCTCTCGGAGTCTGGACTCACCCTCTGCGGTGGAGCCGCAGCGGATCAGACAGGCAACCTGAAGGATACCGTCTCGCCGAAGCAGTTCGCGCAGAAGGTAGATGCCGAGAAATCCGGTCGCCCCTGTGAGGAGGTAGCGACGAGGGCTCTCGGGGGCTGCAAATCGTAGGTCTTCTCCGTCCATGAACCGTTGCAGCTGGGCAAGGTCGTCTGCGGCAGCCTGCGATTCGGGCAGATCGGGGACGCTCGAAGCGCGCATCCCTGGCATTGCGACACCGGTCCCGTTTGCTACGGGTTCGTGGCGAGGGGAATCTCCTTCCCGGGTCCGTTCCACGCCTGTGAGCAGACTAAGGATGAGGCGGGCCAGCGACTTCACGTTGGGGCCATCCATCATCCGGTTCGCGGGGATGGAGATCGACAAGCGGCCTTCGAGCCGCCCGATCAATTCAACGGCCATGAGGGAATCGATACCCTGCTCGTTCAGTGCGATGTCTTTTGAGATGGAGGCGGGCGGCAGCCGCAGCACTTTGGCGATTTGTTCGCAGGCGAAAGATTCGATCAACTCGAGGCGGCTTTCGGGGTCAGCATCGAGAATCTCCTGACGAATGCGCGATCTGTGGCTGCTCTCAGATGCCTCTTCGGAATCTCTCAACAGGATTGAGAATCGACCGTTGCTCCGTAGGCCCGGATAGATTTTTACCATCTTTCCGAGAGAGGATTTGGTCAAATTGACCGCGGTGACCCGGTTGCTCATCAAGATCCCGATCGCATCCACTGCTTCGCCGGTGTTGATTCCTACCCAGCCGAGCTTTTGGAGGTAATCTCCGACTTCCCGGTTACGGGAGACCACGCCCGTATCCAGAATCATGTCCAGATTGACGACCTGCCCCGGTCTGCCATCGGCTCTCCTCAGTTTCACAAGCTCTTCAAGGAATGTGTTGGCCGCGACATAGTTCGACTGGCCGGGATTACCGAGGGTGCTCGCTACGGAGGAAAAGGTGAGGAAGTGTTTGAGCGGATCCTCCAAGGTGGCGCGATGCAGGTTCCATGCTCCGGAGATCTTGGTCCTCGTCCCGGCGATGCACTGGTCTCTCGTCATGCGGAGAAAAAGCTCATCCGCGAGGTTGAACGCCGAGTGGACCACGGCCCGGAGCGGAGGCATCGTCGACCTAACCTCCTGCAATAGGTCGATGACTCCGGTCTCTTCGGTAACGTCGAGCGCGCGGATTAGCACGCTCGCCTGCATCTCCTCGGCGCTGCCGAGGAATTCCTCAAGGGCGACATTGTTCGGAGAATGACCGGACCGGGAGACAAGAACGAAGTGACGGGCACCCCGGCAGAGGAACCATTTGGCCATGCCCAGCCCCATTCCACTGGTGCCGCCACTGATGAGGACGGTCTCGTTTTCGTCAAAGACGGGGGCCTTGAGCGATACCGGCTCGAGGGGACGGGCATGAATCCCCTCGAGACTGAGGACCAGCTTCCCGAGATGCTGACCCTGACTCATGAAACGAAAGACTTCTGCCGGCTGATGGAAGGGGAAAACGCTGTGGGGCAACGATTGCAGCTCGCCCTCGGCAAGCATTTTCTCAACGGCCAGAAGTCGTTCACGATTGACCGCAGATTGCATCCCGGCGGCGAGGTCGATGGAGGAAAAGCTGAGCCCTTTGCCGAAAGGGCGCAGGCCGATTTGGCTGTTTTCGTAAATGTCACGTTTGCCGATTTCGAGAAACCGCCCTCCCTCGCGGAGGCACTTCAGGCTTTTGGGAATGGCCTCGCCCGCCAACGAGTTCAAGACGAGATCGATCCCCTCGCCGCGGGTGATTTCCATGATCTCGTCTGCAAACTCGAGGGTTCGGGAACTGAAGACATGATCGGCACCGAGATAGGTGAGGAGCGACCTTTTCGCCTCATTTCCTGCCGTGGCGAATACCTCGGCTCCGGCCTTTTTTGCAAGACGCATCGCGGCCATCCCGACCCCGCCGGCTGCGGAGTGAATGAGCACCCGCTCCCCGGGGCGCAGCCTGCCGATCTCGAAAAGCGCGTGACGAGCGGTGGTGCAAGCAGTGAAGACCGTTGCCGCCTCGAGATAGGTAAGCTTCTCGGGGAGCCGACAGAGCGCCAGCGTTGGCCCGGTCCAATAGGAGCGAAACGATCCCAGGGCACATCCGAGGACGCGATCTCCGATGGAGAATTGCGAAACTCCCTCACCGAGACCGACAATCTCCCCCGCGAACTCATCACCCAACAGTTCCGCATCCCCGATCGTCGTGGGATAGATCGCGAGCGCTTTCATCACGTCGCGGAAATTGATTCCCGCAGCGAGGACCTTTACCTCGACCTCTCCGGCCTCTGGAATGGATCGTTCGATCCGTTCCAGACAAAGACTGTCAAAAAGCCCAAAATGGGTGCTGGTGATCCGGCAGGGCGTCTCATGGACAGAGGTATCGGACATCGCAGGAATGCCCGACAGGGAAACCGGGACCACCCTGGCGAGGTAGCGGCCCTCGCCCCGAAAAGCGATCTGGTCCTCCTCCCTCGAAGGGCGCGCCGCGAGAGCGAGCATCTCCTCGGCGAGGAGTTCGAATTCGACATCGGGATTCTCTTGCGAGAGATCGACGATTCGCATGCTCACTTCGGTAAGCTCATTGAAGATGACCCTCCCCATCCCTTGCAAAGGCGACTGCACCACATCAGGTTTTTCACCGGGAAGGACGGAGAGGGCTCCCCGGGTGGCGAGCCAGAGGGCACAGGTTTCATCGATCGCGCCCGCCTCGATGAGTGCCCTCGTTATCGCGGCAGGGAGATGGATCGTCCATTCCTGGCTCGCCTCCATCTCCGCAGTGGAAAGGGAATCGTCGCCTGCGGGAGCTTCCAGGGACCAGAGATAGACGATGCCGCGCGGCTGCGGGCCCGCGGAGACGGCTGCGGCAATCGAGCCGGGGTCACCATCCCACTCGTCGGGAGTCATCAACCTAACGTTCTGGCGGTGCGCCCTAAGCGTTTCAGCCAGCACCGCAGCGCGACCACCCCGGTCCGCCAGAACGAGCCAGTCGCCGACGTTTGCATCAGTGACATCGGTGAAACTTTCCACCTTCGCAGACTCCCGTGCGAGGAAGACGCAGTTCCATGAAGAGTCGGGCACGGTGAGGATGTTTTCAAAACCGCAATCCTTCAGGAGCATCACCCACTCGTCGGGGAGGAGGCAGGGATGGCGGGGGCGAAGATCATGGTCGGTGAAACTCCACCATCCCGAAGTGCCGCCGAAGACCATGTCCAGGAATGGAAAATCCCGTACCGCAGGATCGAGCATAAGGAAAGCGCCACCCGGTCTCATCAAGTCGCGAACATGGCCGAGGGCTGCGCGCAGGTCGGGTAAGGCATGAATCACGTTCGATGCGATCACCAAATCGTAGTCGGCACCAAATCCCTGCTCGAAGGGCGACCGGCTGATATCGAGCTTTCGGCAGACCACCTCGACGGAGCCCGCGAGCTTCTTTTCTGCGGCGGCAAAGAATGCCTCCGAAACATCCGTAAACGTCAGCTCGGCAGCCTCCGCAGGCAACGCGGCAAGGTAGTGCCCGGTGCACGAGCCACCCCCGGCACCAAGCTCGAGGACACGAATCCTTCTGCCACGGGGCAAGGTCCGGACGATCTCCCTAACCGCTGCAACGATCGTCGCGTGGCTGATGCGCATGCCGCGCGCATGGGAGTAGAATTGTTCCACGAGCGCCCCTCTCTCACGTCCGAAAAGGATCTTGTCGATCTCCGATTCGCCCCTCAGGACCTTCGTGAGCTGTTCCCCGACGATGAGACCAAGCTGGACCTCGCTCGTCATTTCAGGGTGTTCCTCGAGAACCCGTCGAACCGCCGGACCAAGTTCGTTGCGGGAGAGGGGCCTGCGCAATTCCCAAGAATCCTCGTCAATCATTGAAAAGGCTCCCCTCCCGACGAGGTGCCGCATGATCTGTCGAAGCTGGAGGAAATGGCGTTCGCTCACCCGTGTGCGGACGATCAATTCGTTCCACGAGAGGAGTTCTCCCGGTTCGGCCTCCAGCCCGAGGTTCAGCAAGGCCCGCTCCATGTAGGAACAACTCATCTCATTGAGACGGTCCCATTCCGCCCCGATGCCGGGGGCCAATGTTTTCCTTTCCAGGGATGCCACGTTCTGCTGGAGAGATTCCCCGAGACGCTTGAAGTCGGGGAAAAACTCCAAAGGCGGCGTGTGGTCCGTTTCCCTGGCGAGAGTCTGCCGTTTCCAGATGGTTTCGAAGAGGGAAAGGCCACCGGGAAGTTCCTTTTCCGACCGATGCCGTTGAATCCGCCGGCAGCGGAAGCCCTCCACCTTCGCGGTCAGCTCTCCTTCGGCATCGACAATGGTGATATCAGCTTCCAACTGGTTTCGATCGAACGAGGTAATGCGGGTATGGACCGTCGCACTTCCTCCGGCTTTCTTCTCAAAGCGCACTCGATCGATCCAGACGGGGAGGAAAAGGTCGTCGTCCGGGAGGTCGGGGACGCAGGAAAGTGCCGCGAGGATCGTTTGAAAGGCCGAATCCAGAAGGGCCGGATGAAGGTGGTAGGCACCCGCGTAGTATTCCGATTCGAGGTCAATCTCGACACGGGCGAACGCTTCCATCTGCCCGACCCGCAGTTCTTTGACTCCCCTGAATCGGGGGCCGTAGCGCAGGCCGATACGATCGAAGCGCCGATAGAAGTCCGCGGGTTCGATGATCCCACTGCAGCGGTCCGACGCAGCGGAAATCTCGCCAACGGAATAGGCCGGTGCCTTGCCGGAGACCCGCACCCTACCTTCGGAGTGGAGCTTCCAGTTCCGGCAATCCGGGTCGCTGCTGCTGTGAATCTGGAATGCGGAGCCCGTCTCATCGATCGCGACACGCACGGTCGGGGTAACCCTGTCCTCGGGGAGCAGGAGGGCTTGTTTGAACTCGAGCTCCTCGAGAATGACATGTTTCGGGGAACTCCCATGAAACGCGAACGCGAGCGAGAGGGCCGATTCCACGTAGGCGGTGGAGGGAAAGAGGGTGGTTCCGTCGAGCGAATGATCGATGAAGTAGGGGAAGGTTTTAAAGTCGGGGCAGAAATGCCAGCATTCCCCGGGGTCCTGGGTCCTGTCGGCGAGAAAGGGGTGCTCGACCTTCTCCTGTCGATACGATTTCGATCGGGGGCTTTCCTTCCAGAATCTCTCTCGGTCAAACGGATAGGGCGGGAGATCCTGAAACTCCGGCACGGTTTGGGTTTTACGTCCGGGCTCGGCATCGAATCCAGAGGTGAGCAGGATCCCCAGTCCGGCAAAGAGGGAATCGAGGCTGGGCTCTTTCCGATTGAGGGAGTGAGCGATCGCTACCCGCACCGCACGTGCTTCCGTACACTGCCGCAGCGAAGGGCGCAGGACGGGCGAACTCCCGATCTCAAGAAAGGCGCGATAGCCGTCATCGAGGATGCGGCCCACCGCATCGGAAAAACGGACCGTGTCCCTGACATTGTGCCACCAGTATCCGGCACCGCAGATCGCCTCCTCCTCCCTCTTCCCGGAAACGGTCGAGTAAAAAGGAATCGTCGGTGCGAGCGGTTCAATCTTCGCGAGGGACTCCAGAAGATTTGGTCTCACCGGGTCCATCGCCGCGCTGTGAAAGGCGTAGTCAACGGGGACGTAGCGGCAGAAAACCTCTCTCTCTTCGAAATGCCGAAACGCCTCGGCGATAGCTTCCGGCGCGCCGGAGATGGAGACTGAATCTGGCCCATTAACGGCGGCGAGGGAGAGCCCGGCGTTCCGGGCGCCAATCCATGTGCGCGCTTCCTTTTCATTGATGCCGACAGCGATCATTTTCCCGCCGCGGGCCTGTTTCATTGCATCGCCGCGATGGAAGATCACCTTGACGGCGTCCTCCAAAGAAAGCGCCCCGCAGACATGGGCCGCCGCCACTTCACCGACACTGTGGCCGACCACGGCGGCGGGGGTGAGACCCCATTGCCGCCACACGTCCACCAATGCGACCTGCACGGCAAAGATGGCCGGTTGGGCGATCTCCGTATTGCCGATGTTCGACGATCCTTCTTCCCGCCCCAACTCTTCGAGGAGGTTGAACCCTCCCAGGGCGAGAATGACCTCGTGACACTGCTCGATCTTCCGCCGGAAAACGGGATTGCTCTCGAACAATTCGCGCCCCATGCCGACCCACTGGGACCCCTGTCCGCTGAAGACGAACACGACACCGGTGGTTCCGCCCGATATCACCTCACCGGCATGGGAATGGGGGCCGGGTTGCCCGGCGTGCCAGCGTCGCAGTTCGTCGGCAATCGACCCGGCATCGTCCCCCATGGCGAGGAGACGATGATTCAGGCGGGAGCGCCTTGTGAAAGACTGCTCGAGGATTGATGAAAAACCTTCAGGGCGGGCCTCGAGAAGCTGAGCATAAACCACCGCGAGAGATTTCAGAGCCGCCTCCGTCTGTGCCGAGACGAGGAGCATGGGAGGGCACTCACGAGCCTGAATCGCGGGCGGCGAAGCCTCACGATCCGGTGCCGGGTCGTGTGATTCGAGAATCGCGTGGGCATTGGTGCCACCGAAACCGAACGAGTTGACGCAGGCGTAGAGATGTTGGCCCGGTGCCGGGGGAGGCAAGGCCTCGGCTTCCACGGGAACTTTTAATCGCAGGCCCTCGAAGTCGATCCCGGGGTTTCCCTCGCGAAAGTGCAGGTTCGGGGGGACAAGGCGATGCTTCAGGACCAGCGCGGCCTTGATCAGCCCCGCAATCCCGGCACCGGATTCGAGGTGACCGAGGTTCGTCTTGACCGAACCCATGAGGAGTGGAGCATCGGATGGTCTCCCCTTTCCGAGAGCGTTCCCGATCGACCTTGCCTCAATCGGATCGCCCACCGACGTTCCGGTTCCGTGCGCCTCGACATAGATCACTTCTTTCGTGTCGATGCCTGCCTCCTTCACGGTCTCCAGAATGAGGGCTTCCTGCGCCTTTTCGTCCGGCATCGAGATGGTCGGGGTCCTCCCGTCCTGATTGCACCCGGTCGCACGGATGCAGGCATAGATGCGGTCTCCGTCGCGCACGGCTTTGGAGTAAGGTTTCAGCAGGACGACTCCCACCCCCTCAGCCCGGACGAAACCGTCCGCCGAAGCGTCAAACGCTTTGCATCTTCCATCGGCGGAGAGGGCCGACATCCCGCAAAAGGCAATCCAGGTTCGCGGGTCGATGATAAAATTCACTCCCCCCACGAGGGCACTTTCGCATTCTCCTCCGTCAAGGCTACGGCAGGCATGATGCAGCGCGACAAGTGACGAGGAGCAGGCGGTGTCGAACGAGATACTGGGACCCTTCAGGTTCAGGAAATGGGAGATCCGGTTCGACGCGATACTCCTCGCACCGCCCGTGGCGGAAAAGGCGGAAGCTTCCAAAAAATCTCCTGCGCCGGACCCAATATAGTCATAATCACCGGTCGATACTCCGACAAAAACGCCGATGTTTTCCCCTGCCGGGCGATCAACGACAACCCCTCCGTCTTCGAGGGCGTGCCAGGCCGCCTCGAGGAGAAGGCGCTGCTGGGGGTCCATTGCCTCCGCCTCTGCTCCGGAGATCCCGAAGAAACGAGCATCGAAGAAATCGGTCTCATCGAGAAACCCACCCCACTTGGAGTAGGTCTTTCCCGGAACGCCAGGCTCGGGATGATAGAACTTTGAGATGCTCCATCGGTCCGCCGGGACGGCAGTGACCGCATCCACCCCGTCGAGGAGTAGGCGCCAGAATCCGGCGACATCCGTCGCACCCCCGGGGTAGCGCAGGCCGATGCCGGTGATTGCAATCGATTCTTTTGGTTGTGAGCGTTCCATCATGCAGCGGCCTCAAAGGGGAGCGCCGAACCGGGAGGTCACGACTGGATTTGAAGCCTGTCAGCCTGATTGCCAGAAGTCCCTAATGCATGCTATAGACCATGCACATCAAAACGCCCCGCAGGCATGGCGGAAAGCTGCGCGTGGATTGCACTGGCGAGACGGTCGGACACCCTGCCCTCTGCGCCACGGAGCTGAGAAAGGGCGTCCGTTACGGCCTCCGCGGAACCAATCCGGCTAACGGGCCGATCGGAAAGGGCTCTCGGAGCACGCCGTTTCGGCCGGAAAACGTGCCGCGGCGATTGCCGAAGAAAAGGGCCAAACCACCCAGCCGATCCCGATCAGTCCTGCGGATAATCCCAGGCGTCGAAGCACCGCTTCCAAGTACGGGCCAACATTTCGCGAACCGCGGGTTCCAAATCCGCATGCTTGTTCTGCTTGTATTCCCTCTGCGCGGCGACGTGAGCTTCGACGCGCCCCTTCGCCATGGAAAAGTCCGGTAGGCCCAACGCCGCGTAGGCCGACGCGATTTGTGGCAAGGGATCCGCCGCAAGTTCTTCGAATTTCAGTTCGAAATACTGCCCTGCGGGAATCAGCGGGCGCTGTTCGAAGAACCCATTGTAGAGCCGTGCATACCACTCCGTCACCATTTGAGGAATGCGGTCGCGCGAATAGGCCTGCAGCCCCCAATGGGGAATCACCTCACCGGCCATATGACACATCGAACGGTAAACGTCGTAAGGATGCCGTCGGATGTGCAGAAACCTTGCGTCGGGAAACGTTTCGAGAATGAGTTTGATCCGCGCGGTGTGACTGGGTGACTTCAGCACGACCTGTTTGCCGCTCGAATACGCGATCTTGCGCACATACCAGCCGAGAGCCTGCTTCCAGGCCACGCGGTCCTCGTTCGTCGCTTCGGCAAATGTCAGATATCGGTCGTAAACGTCTGCCCGCTCCGGGAAAACCCACGCAAGCATGTTCGACCGCTGCGTCATGATCGCGAGGGCCATCTCGTCCTCGTGCGGCTCCGCCAAGCTCATCTTCATGTCATCCATGAAGCGTTTTCGCGGCACGAGCAGCTGCAGGAGAGGCCGGCACCAACCCTCGGTCAGCAGGAAGGTGTGCGGAAACATCGTCTCGTAAAGATTCGGGCAGCCAAAGCGCTGGTCAGCACTGAGGAGCGTGTGCAAATAGGTCGTGCCGCTCCGCCAACTGCCGAGAATGAAGAGCGGCGGCGGCAACGGCTTCCGCTCGATCGCGCCACCAAAGAGCGCGTCTTCCGCGATCTTCAGCAGGCTGGTTAACGGCGCGTTGAGGGTGACGCCGATGGCCCGCACCGAATGCCGCGGGCTGATCCGGAAGCCGTTCGCCGAGAGCAATCGCAGCCAGTCGCCGACGGTAATCCCGGCCAAAAATCCTGGTCCGGCGTGCTTCGTCAAGAAGGTTCGAAAGTCGATCATGCGCCCGCAGAAGTGTAACGGTTGACAACGGAATTCAGGCGGCCCCTACGGGCTCGAAGCGCAAGCGGGATACTTCCGCTCGGGTCGAACCTTATGACATGATTGACGACGCGTCAGGTGAGCTGCGCCACAAAAACTTAACCTGCGGTCGGGCCAACCCAAAGGATGGATCGGGGCAGATCGATCGGAGTGCTCGCGTTCAGGGCGTAACGACCCTGACCTGATGGAACAAAGCCGGCACGCAGCAGGAAGTCGATGATCGGTTGGTTGCGGGGCCCGGGAACGAATTCGGCCTCAATTCGACTCTTACCGCTCAAATGGACGAGTTCCACGATCCCATGCAGCACGGCATCCTCCACCCGCCGTCCGAGGGCGCGGCAACTGATCAGGAGGGAATCGATCCCCGTGCGCTCCGTTGGAGCTGACAGGCCATGGAGAATGCAAAGACCTACCAGACCGTAATCGCCCAATCGATCCGAGACCTCCACGACAAAGATCGAATAGTCGGTCGAGAGGTTGCGCAACTCCGCTTCGCTTCGGCGCCTGAGTGACAGATTGAATTGATTGGTCTTTTGCGTCAGCTGGGCGACTCGCGCCATATCGGCCGGTTCTGCGATTCGCATGATGACCCGCAACTGCAGAGAGGAGAGATACGAATCAAGGTCTTTCGAGTCATTCCGGAGCTTTCGGCGTCCTCGTTCCTCCACCACCATCTGCGTCCGGTTGGCGTCTGCGTTTGTGGCACTTGCCGCATCGAAGCACCACAACCGTTGGAGTATCGAAGGGAATTGTGACGGATCGGACGGAAGAGGAACAACCGTCACCTCAGGCAGAGCCGACTGAACTTCAAGCTGATTGGCGAGGTCATCATCAACCAACACGAACGAATCGAGCCCGACATTCAGTTCTCTGGCCATCTCCCGCAAGTTCTCCGATTTGGGCTGCCAGTTGACGCGCCAAGCGGCGATGTCTTCCGGTCGCAAAATCATGCCGGGATGTGATTCGAAAACTCGCTGAAGCTCGTCCGGTTCGTTCCGGCTAACAACGGTCAGCAGAACTCCCTCGTTCTTGAGTTGCTGGATCGTGCGCTGGAACCATTGAAACTGGCACCCCACTCCCTCCTGCCCGAGAGAAATGCCGTCGAACCCATCTTCACCCAGCACCTTGCCCCAAAGGACTCCATCGGCATCGAGAGCCAACACTTTGGCCGGAGGCCGTCGGTGTCTCCGCACTCGGCGAGCGATCGTAATGCCGAGCTCCGCATAGACCTCGGCCGAATAGGCGATTCCGGCGATTCGATCGCCATCAGCGTTTGCAGCGGCCGATGTGCCGATCCGCTCAACGATGTTCGCGAAGTCGAGCAAGTCGACTCCTGCGATTCCCGAGAGGGCTTGTTCCCAGTCTCCCCTTAGTCGGCGAATCTCCTCCCGGCTGGCCGGGCAGTCGCGTGAGACCACGGGCGGCAGATTCGCGACGAAAAGCGCTTTCGGGCATTCAGCGGCGAACTGCTCGATCGCAGAGAGAATTTGTTTCCAACCATCACCGGCGAGAAGGTCTTCGGGACGAGTCAGCACGACGTTGACCCCCTCTGTGTTTCTCCGGAACGAACCCTCAGGAGATAGTAGCGCTTGCGGGATCTGATTGAATCCCGCCGATTCAAGATCGACCGGAATTCCGAACGCGTTGCTCCACAACGCGAGCGTCGAATGGAGGGGATGAGCGGTGAACGTTGCTGCCACAACCACTTTCGTCGCGGGCAGGGAAAGCTGCGGTGGCATCCGTGATGCTCTTTGCGCCAGCAGTTGAGTCGCCAGTGCGTGGTCCAGCAACGGCAGCAGTTCCGGATTTGGCGGTAGATCCGTCTCAACCAAGCGGGCAGGACGGGCGCTGATTGTCGAAAGGTAATCGACGATCTCGGGAACGGACTGCAGTCGAAAGCATCTTTCGGTGGGAATCTCAACGCCGCGCAGGCTGAAAAGAACCGACGCAATCGTCATCTGTCCCAACGAATCCCACGCGGCGCATTCATTTGCAGAGAAGGTGGTCGAGACGGAATCGAATGGCAGGCCGAGAGCAGCGGCCACCACTCGCCGCACCTCGTCTACAAGTTGCGTTAAATCCGATGCCACTTCCCGTGGAATTTGCCCGGCATCCGTGCTTGGCGAACCCGTTTCGAATCGTTTGCGCCGAAAAACCGCAGGGACGCCGCCCCAGACTTCTCCAGGCGGAATCCGCGTGGAAGCTTTCACATGGCTCATTGGCTCGATGATGGCGTCGGCTCCGATCGTCACACCCAGGGATATGAGCGAATCACCGCCGATCACTGCCCGCGGCCCAATCATGATCGGCGCTGTTGTAAGCAATCTCGTGCCATCGGGATTTCTGGTCAGGCTGTGAGCAACGACCGAAACACCGCTGCCCACGATCGCACCCTCTCCAACTTCTGTTAAATCGGGGTCGAACAATTTGCCCAGAATCGCGCTTCCGAAACCCAGATGAGCCGAGGGTGCATATGACCACAGGACGAGCCATCGAATTCCGGGGATCCAGAGAAGCGAACCGATCATTGGCAGCGAATAGAGGAATCTCATTCTCAGATACAATGATATGACTGGATAGAATTTCGTGACTCCCTCGGAGGAGGATACGCGGGGCACCTTTTTCAGACCTCGATACCATCGGCGGCTTTGTACATCCAGCGCGCTGATCACCAGACACAACAGCAACCAGACCGTATAGATCAGCGGTGTTGCACAACCCCAGATGATCCATCGCAGCACAAGGTTGCTCACTGGAATTGAAGCCAGCGGACACGCGAACGCGGCGGTGATTCCGCCCGCAACGATGGGAATCGTCAGCAGGACCGGAATGCTCAGGGCAAACTCAAACAGGGTGATTCGCCACGGCGTTGTTGACCCCGCCGAGATGCCGCTGCCGGGTTTCATGATCGATTCAACGAAGTGGTTCTGATCGTTGTCTGTTTCGACCCTTGCTTCCATCCGGGACTGGCGCTTGAACGCTTCCGCATTTTTGGTCGGGGGTGCCTCATGGTGAAAAGGACAAGCAAGTTCTTTTTGGAATCGGTCTTGGGACTTTGCTCTGACCGCCCGGTTTCTGAGGTGGCTTTGAACGAGAGGTAGGATCGAGTCACCTCGGATCGGACAGATAGGGGATGGCCTCTTGAGCTGAAGGGTCGGATTGACAATTCCCACAAGTTTCGCTGGCTTGGTCTTCGCGCTTGCATTTCGCAGGCTCAGGCAGCCTAATCAAAGCCACCCGATTCTACATGATCGAGCTCCGAACTTTTGACGGCGACCTTGCCGAACTTCAGCGATTCATCGTTGGTGTGTGGCGGCAGTCCTACGGTGGGAGGATGCCGTTTCCGCTGTGGCCGGTCCGTTACTTTGAATGGCAGTTCGGCTCGCCGGACGGGCTGATCCGAGCCCACTGGGTCGCCGCCTACGAGGGTACCAAACTGGTCGGCACGGTCCTTGGCCTGCCGCTTCGGTTTCACATTGCCGGTCGCGAATACGGGGGCACCCAGGGCAGTTGGCTCAGCGTTGATCCCGACTATCGCCGTCAAAAAATCGGATCGCAACTCCGCATGGAGATGATTCGCCGCCATCAAGAACACGGCCTCGTGGGCCAACTGGGCTATATCTTCCAAGGCTCGATCTTTTCGCTCGGCCGTCCATTTTGGAAGTCGAAGGGCAGCCAAGGTTCCGATGTTATTCGCCGCGTCGGTATGTGGGTTCGCATTTTGAATTCCGCGCGGGCGGCCGCGTGGAGCTTGAGTCCTCTGGAAGCGACGGGGATAAACCTCGCCTCGCCCGTGTTTCGTGTGCCGCGACCTCCGACAGGCGGAACGGTTCGCGCCGCACGACCGGGCGATCTGCCGGTGTGTCTGGAACTCGCAAACGAAGCGTCGCGAGCGAGCGACTTCGGCATCATCTGGGACGAGGTCGCTCTCGGCCGTCATCTCGAGGGCTTCGGTCGCGCCCGTATCTTCGAGCGCGACGGGATCGTCCGGGGTCTTTGCACCTACCATATCCTGCCGGTGCAGGGCCGCACGGAGGAATCGTTGGGCGTGATCGACCTCGTCGTCACGCAGCGCCTCGCCGGGCATGAAGCCCGTGCGCTCCTCGCCGACGTGCTCTGCGACCTCCACAAGGCTGGAGCCATCCTCGCGCTCCGCGTTTCTTCGGGCGACGTGCCCTGGTCGCTGATGTGGCGTATGGGCTTCTTCCCGCGGCCGGCCGATTCGGGCGTAGTTTGCAGTTGGTCCGATCCCGGGAACCCACCGGTGAAAAGCGTGCATAGTCTGCATGTGCTGTGGCGCTAGATGGACTCAAGGTGGTGATTCAGATCTCCAAAGGAGGATCAGGACTGACGCGGCCGTTCTGCCAGGACAATCAACAAGGGAGTCAGAAAGACATCGGCGGCGAGCGCGGTTGCCGTTCCGATCACAAACAGGATTCCGACATCGGAGTTGATTGGCGCCGGGCTGAACATGACGACAATGATGCCTCCGCAAATGATGACAGATGTCGCGACGATGGGGTGCAGTTCGAGGCACAAGGCCGAAGCGGCCGCCTCGGGAGGAGGCTTCCCGCTCCCCCGTTCCTTGTTGTAGCGAAGGATCAGATGTATTGTATCATCGACCGCGATCCCGAAAACAATCAAGGCAACGGCGCACGTCCCAAGACCCAGGGGAATCGATAGCCATCCCATGGCTCCATAGATCGCCGCGACTGGAATAAGATTGACGATCAGGAACACGAACCCCTGCTTCCAGGAGCGGACGTAGACCGAGATCAGGACTGCCGTCACGAGGCAAAGGCCAGCCAGGTTTTCGAAAAGCTTTTCGGCGATGGCGTCGCTCAGACGATCAATGAGTGATTTCTCCCCGGTGATGCGGACCTCGATACCATCGGGAAGGTTCGCTCGGGCGAAATCGAGAATGCGTGCCTCGATAGCCGCGGTGTCCTTTGACCCGCGTGCAACGACCCTGAGACGGATCGCGCTACGGGAGTTATCGAAATCCAGAAAGGTCTTGAGTAAGCTCGGTAGAAAAAACTGCCCGAACGAGGTGAGCTCGGCATCGCCCGGTGGAGATTCCGCCGTGGGAAGAGGGCGACCGAGGCTCGCCTGAAACTCGTTCATGTAGTTGACCCAACCGAAAGGATGGCCGCATTCGCGTTCGAGGAACCCGTGGAGGAGATATAGGCTTTTCATGCCCTCGGGGGAAAAGATGCCGTCGCTCGTGTGTGTCTCCATTACCACGGTTAAGTAGGAACCGCCCTCAAAATGACGGGAACAAAAGTCTTTCGCGCGGACCGCCTCCGAGTCTTCGGGACAGAAGTCAAAGTAGTCGCTGTCGATCTCGATTCTGGGTATCGCGGCGATTGCGAGAAGAACCAGGCCGAAGCCGACGAGGAAGGCGATGCGCTTCCGATGTTGCAGTCCATCCACAAAGGCATGGGCGTATCGTTCCGATCGGGGGCGGGTTTCGGCAGCGCTGGATGGTTTCCGGAGCGGAAGGAGCGCAAGCAGGGCCGGCACCGTCAGAATCGTAATGACAAAGTTAATGGCCATGGCGAAAGAGCAGGAGATCGCGAACTCCCTGAGCGCGAGGTTGTCTGCGACGACCATTGAAAGGAAACCGAGAGTCGTCGTCGCTGAAGTCATGAGCAGCGCGTGCCCCGAATGCACACCGACTTGCTCGATGGACTGAAGGCGCGAAATGCCGTCCCTGAAATTGCGCCGGAATTCGGAGAGGATATGGAGGTCTTCGGTGCAGCCAAGGACGAGATTGAAGACGATGATGATCGAGAGGAAGGTATTCACTGGGTATCCTGCGAAGCCCATGAAGCCAAGCGTTGCGAACGAGCTGAGGATTCCGGTCAACAAGGGCAGGAAGACGGCGGATGCGGACCGGTAGAACAGAAAAATGAGGGAAGCGATTGCGATCAGGGAAAGTGGCCCGAGGTATCTCAAATCCCAGTTTAGACGATCCCAGACGTCAGCCTTCACTACAGGAACGCCTAGGAAGACGATCTCGGTGCCGTCGCCACGGTCAGCGAGGAAACGACTCCGGATCTCACGCATTTCAAGGAGAACCTCGTCGTGCGATCTTCCTGCGGGACCTTCGGGTTCGAGAAAAAGGACGATGGCAAGGACGTCGCCTCGTCTGGTAAGCAGCTGATCGCGGACGATCGAGTTCGCGAGGAGTTCCTCGCGCAGGGCGGCAAGCGCTTTCTCGTCCAGTAGGGAAGAAGGAACGATCTTTCCGGCAAAGGCGACGCCCCCGCGCGCCTGCGGGACGATGACATTGAAGATGCTTGAGGTTTCCTCTACTCCCTTGATTCGTTCGAAACGATCGGCGAGGTCCGACACCGCTTTGAAAACATCGGGGGTGAAGAGGCTTGAGGAGCGAACGAGCACCAGGGCGACGGTGCGCTCCTTGAAGTTTTCGGCAACATTCTTGAATTCGCCAATGCGCGGATCGCTGCCCCGCATCAGGGTAGTCAACGCCGCATCGATCTTGAGTCGGGGAAGGCCGATGGAGAATATGACGGTGACCAAGAGGGCGAGACCAAACGACAAAAGCGGATGGTGGGACGACCATTTAAATAGTTGCTTCATGGGTAGCTCGTCTCGCCTCGGATCGAGCGAGTGGTATAGGGTTGAGGAAGTATGTCAGAGGATCCTCCCATGAGGCGGACGATCGATGTTGCGTTGGGGACCAACTTGCGGCGAATCGCGGATTGAGTGGTGGTTTCCAGTTCCACGTGATTGGGGTTCGGCTTCTTGAGATAGGTCAATTCTTGCCGCGACAGCCGACGGCATTCTTGCACGCGTATCACCCGATCACCAGCCTCCCATCGAAGAAAAAGGCGGCCCGCCGCGCACCCTCTGTCCTTTAGCGCGCATATCTTGTTTCCAATTTCGAGTGTGAGCGCTTTTGGGTTGCCGTCCCAGATGTGGCTAGCTAGTCTGGCACTAATGAAAAGAAACTCTTCTCTAAATTTGGGGCGACTCTGCTTCGCCTTTAGTTCGGTTCTTATGGGTCTTGGGATGCCGTTGGCGTTGCAGGCTCAGGTCAATGACGCCAAGGTCGCACGTGATGCATCAGGCATTTACACCGGTGGCGTAAGTGGCGGACGATACTACGTCGTCTATGATGATCCCCTTCGCTTATCGCATGGTGGCGAAGTTCCCGCGATTAACGGCAGGGCGCGGGTTCCGCTGAAAGACGGGAAGATGTCATCGTCAATGAGCGATGCGGATTTGCCCGGGAATGAAAGCGCCGCGGTGAAAGGCGCGGAGAAGAGCTCGAACGTGACCAGAGGTGGAAAGCGGATCGTCGGGAAAGCGGGCGGGTCCATGACTTTCGACGACGGGCCCAATAAGGGACCGTGGCTCGGGTCGACGCTCTCCGCCACCTTTTCTAAAAAGGGATCTCGGTGGAACAGTGAAGCAACCGGCACTCCCGCAGCGCAGCGCAACAAGAGCGATCCTCTGTTACCCCCGGATCACACGAAGACGGTCAGTGGGGGGGTGGCCAAGGGCCGGGGCTGAATCGAAGATCCATTCCTCGTGTATCGACAGAAGGGGTTCCTTGGATGGAGCCCCTCTTTGTTGAAGGCGGGGACGCGATCACCGATGCCGCTACGTTTCTGGTTTCGGTTCTTGAGAGAATCTTCAACCGGGGTTTTATCAGGAAGGAGCCGCACTCAATGAGAACATATCCCGCGATTGTCCTCGCTTCGGTTGTCTCGGCAGCGATTGGAGGTTTGGGGATGCTTCTTCTGGTATCCTTTTGGGACAAGGACGTCGGGAACCATCCAGGCGGGACAGTGGAGCCGCTGACCTTTGCCGCCAATGGGGCGAAAAAGGGGACTCCCTCGCCAGGCGGCGGATTGAGCATCGATGATCCGCGAATCTCCCTTCGCCAGCTCGGACAATTGGCGGAGACAAACGTCATGGAGGATCCCGAAGCTGCCGTCAGGCGCGCCGCCTCCATCCCCGGATACGACAACCGCGAGGCCTACTTGGGCAATGCCCTCCGGGCCTGGGGCGAGAAGGATGGGCGTGCCGCCGCCCTTTTCGTCAGTGAGAATTTCCAGGGTCGTCAACTCACCGACACCCTCTATTATGTGGCCGACGGATGGGCCGAGACCGACCCGGTCGGTGCCGCCGAGTGGTTTCTTCAGAACACGAGCGGCCCGGTCCTCGACGACGCATTGTGGGAGGCATTGGAATCTTGGGGAAGGAAGAATCCCGAAGCCGCGTTCGCGTGGTCGGCGAATCTCGACGAGTACCAGAAATCAACGGCGATGCAGGGGTTGGCCGAGGGTTGGGGGGCGGTCGATCCGGAGGGAGCGGCTGCCGCAGGGATGGAATTCAGAGATAGCGATTACGGAAAGGATTTTCTTGTCTCGGTGATGACTCAATGGGCCGGGTCCGCCCCGGAAACCGCCGCCGCTTGGACTTCCTCGGTGGCAGACGAGAGGCTTCGCGCCGCTTTGGTCAATGAACTCGGAGAAATCTGGGCGGAATCCGACCCGGTCAAGGCGGCCTCGTGGGCTACCGCGATGGAGGATTCCGGAGCCCGGAAAGTTGCGGAGATCGCCGTGGCGACGGGCTGGTCCATCCATGACCCGGGCTCGGCCGCGCAATGGGCAGTCACCCATGTGAAGGATCCAGATCAACTTGAGGGGATGATCGGGGACATCACTTTCAATTGGAGCAATCTTGACCCCCGCGGAGCGACCGACTGGCTTCAGGAACAAACCGCGGGGCCCAACACGGACCTGATCCTCGGGGCATTCAGCTCAATGATCTTGGATCAAGATCCCGAATCGGCCCTCGCCTGGGCTTCAAAAATCACGGAGAGCAGCGAGCGTGAGGGACAGCTTCGCGTTTTGGCCGGGGAGATTGTCTCGGCATACGGAGATGCCGGCCGGCGCATGATAGAGGGGCTGGATCTACCTGAGGCGCTGAAGCGCGAGTTTACGGCTCCCGTCAATTGAGAACCGCGGGCAGGTCATGGAGGGCATCCGATCTCGACGGGTCCCATCCGTAGTCGTATTGAGGAACAGCTTAGCCGATTTGAGGCACTCCCAGAGCCATTCGGTTGGATCGAAGTGAGGACTAGAAGGTGGCAGATAAAGCGGCTTGGGGTGGTGTCGGTTCAGAGAAGAGGCATGATGCCAGCTGGCGTTGTCCGGAACCAGACGCATCGGCTTTCCTTGGTCGAGGACCTCCGCGGCCATGGTGTCGAGGAAGGCGTGGAAGCCATCACTCCGCTTTTCGGCAGAAAACTTTGGCAAAAGTCTACGAGTTTCGCGCGCGGCAAATCCCCCGAGTGCGCTTTCCCCCACTGAAACACGCTCGGAAACTCAATTGGTGGCACGCCAGATCCGCTCAATCGGGGTGGGCCGCTTCGAGAACATCGGCCAGTGGACCCATTTCGGGCGATCGCCGGGCGGTAGGGAGAGTCGAAACCGCGCGAAGCCCCCCGATTTCCCGTTACCACCCCCGCCCGAAACGTGCCACAATAGCGCCGCATGCATATTCAGGACATTTTTGCGAAGGGCGGGCCGACCCTCTCCTTTGAGTTTTTCCCCCCGAAGACCGCCGAGGCTTCTGAGGCGCTCTATGAAACGATCAGCGAACTCGAGGCCTACGAGCCTTCTTTCGTCAGCGTCACCTACGGGGCAGGCGGCTCGACCCGTGAGCTCACCCACGACCTCGTCGTGCGGCTGAAGACGACGACCTCGCTCGATCCCATCCCTCACCTCACCTGCGTTTGTCACCAGGAGTCCGACATTTCCTCCATCCTCGAACGCTACGCCGAGGAGGGCGTCGGCAACATCCTCGCCCTCGGCGGCGATCCGCCGCGCGACCTGAGAAGTTATGTGAAGGCCAACGACGCCTTCCAGCAGGCCGCCGATCTCGTGCGTTACATCAAACGATTCTCCGTATCCGGCAATCACCCCGACCGCCGCGGTTTTGGGATCGGCGTGGCAGGATTCCCCGAGGGGCATCCCGCGACCCCGAACCGCCTCAAGGAGATGGATTACCTCAAGGCCAAGATCGATGCCGGGGCCGACTACATCGTCACCCAGCTCTTTTTTTCCAACGACGACTTCCACGATTTCCGCGATCGCTGCGCCCTCTCCGGCATTCATGTGCCCATCATCGCAGGGATCATGCCCGTGACCTCGACGAAGGGAATGGAGCGCATGGCCGACCTCGCCGCCGGGGCCCGTTTCCCCGCGAAACTCCTCCGCGCCCTGCGCCGCGCCGGCGACGATGCCGATTCCGTGGAGAAGGTCGGAATCCACTACGCCACCGAACAATGCAGCGACCTTCTCGCCCACGACGTCGCCGGGATCCATTTCTACACGCTCAACAAGTCGCATGCGACCCGCGAGATCTACGCGAGTCTCGGGCTGAGGGTCGCGCGTCCCGCCGCTGTCTGATCGCGTCGCGATGAAAAACCTGTCGTGGCGCTGGATGCTCTACCTCGTGGTGGGGGGCTATCTGCTACTCGACCTGAAGGTCTGCCACGGCCCCCTCCGCGACGCGATGCGCAGCCCGCGCGAAGCGGCTCTGGCGGTGGCGCGCGAGCGGGGCTGGCTCGCCCTCGTCAATCGCGAGCCCCTCACCCGCGATCAGCTCGATCTCGCGGTGGCCCGGCACCTGTATCAGCGCGGGCTGGACGCCGCCACCGTGCCTGCCAAGAACCTCGCCATGATCCGGCGGGCCGTGCTCCAGTCGCTCATCGACGACACCCTCGTGCGCCATTACGCCGACGGAGATCGTTTTCCCGTCGCACCGGAAGAGACCGCCGCTTTCGTCGCCGCCTGGAAGTCGGGTTTTGCGACCAAAGAAGATCTCCTGAAAGCCGCCACCGTCCAGGGGCTCGACGAAAAAGCGCTCGATGCCGAGCTCGCCCGGATCTGGACCCGGAAACGATGGCTCGAACACCGCATCGAGCCAGGGGTGACGGTGACGGAGGAGGAGGCGCGGAACTGGTTTGAGGAAAACCACCTCAAGAGCGATGGTGAACCCCGCCCCGGCTTCATCGAGCCCGAAAAGGCGAGAATCCGCGAGCTCGTTCTGCCAGCGGGCGACGAAGCGGCGGCCCGCGAAAGGCGGGCGGCCTGGAAAAGCGATTCCGAGGCCCGTTGGCGGGCGCGGGAGGAGCTCCCCGAGGCTGTCGCGACGGCGGTCTTCGCCTCCGGTGTTTCGGGTCTGCTCGAGCCGATTGCCTCCCCGCAGGGCTGGCATGTGATCGAGGTCATCGAAACGAGAGAGAGTCAGCCGCTCGCCTTCGAGGATCTGCGCGAAGAGATCATCGCCCACCTCGAGGCCCAGCGCACCGAGGAGACGGTGAAGGAACTCTTGGGGAAGCTCCGCACCGTCGCAAACCTGCACCTCTTCGAGGAAAACCTCTGAGCTTCGGGACGATCACCCCAGCTTGACGTAGGCCGCCAGCCCCTGACGTCCGCCCTCGCGTCCGAAGCCGCTCTCCTTGTAGCCTCCGAAGGGGCTCGCGGGGTCAAACTGGTTGTAGGTGTTCGCCCAGATCACCCCCGCCTTGAGCTGCGAGGCGATCTTGAAAATGCGGCTCCCCTTGTCGGTCCAGATCCCGGCGCTGAGCCCATAGCAGGTGTCGTTGGCTTTTTGCACGGCCTCCGACGGCGTGCGGAAGGTCATCACGCTGAGGACGGGACCAAAGATCTCCTCACGCGCGATACGATGGGTGGGAGTGACTCCGGTGAAAAAGCAGGGACGGCACCAGTAACCTTCGCCCGGCAGATCGCAGGAGACTTCGTGCAGCTCCGCTCCCTCCTCGATCCCGGCCCCGATCAGGGAAGTGATGCGACCGAGTTGCTCCTTTGAGTTGATCGCCCCGACGTCGGTGTTCTTGTCGAGCG
>DGXY01000119.1:8374-29521 GCA_002396885.1 Akkermansiaceae bacterium UBA5020 | reverse complement strand
CGTCGGTGTTCTTGTCGAGCGGATCCCCGACGCGAAGGGTGCGGAGGCGGCGGCCGAGGCGGGCGACGAAGTCATCGTGGATCGACTCCTGCACGAGGAGCCGGCTCCCCGCGCAGCAGACTTGGCCTTGGTTGAAATAGATCCCGTTGATGACCCCCTCGACCGCTTCATCGAGCGGCGCATCAGCGAAGACGAGGTTCGCCGCCTTGCCGCCGAGTTCGAGAGTGAGCCGCTTTTTCGTTCCCGCGACGGTCGCGGCGATGCGTTTGCCGACCTCAGTCGAGCCAGTGAAAGCGACCTTGTCGACCCCCGCGTGCGCCACAAGGGCTGCGCCCGTTTCGCCCGAACCGGTGACGATGTTGACCACGCCCGGAGGCAGGCCCGCCTCCTGGAAAATCTCCGCGAGATGCAGGGCCGTGACCGAGGTGGTCTCGGCCGGCTTCAGCACCACCGTGTTCCCGCAGGCCAGCGCCGGGGCGATTTTCCATGCAGCCATGAGGAGCGGAAAATTCCACGGGATCACCTGCGCCGCGACGCCGAGCGGAGCGGGCTTCCGGCCGGGGAAGGCGTATTCGAGCTTGTCGGCCCAGCCGGCGTGATGGAAAAAATGCGCCGCGACGAGAGGCAGGTCGAAATCGCGGCTCTCGCGGATCGGCTTGCCGCCGTCAATCGTCTCGAGTACGGCGAGCTCGCGCGCCTTTTCCTGGAGAAGCCGCGCGATGCGGAAGAGGTATTTGCCGCGCTCCGACGGATTCATCGGACCCCACGTCTTTTCGAAGGCGCGGCGCGCGCTTTTCACCGCCGCATCGAGGTCGGCCTTGCCCGCCTCGGCGATCAGGGTGTGCCGCCTGCCCGTCGCGGGATTGACCGAGGCGAAGAATTTGCCCGTCTTCGGCGCGACGAACTTGCCGTCGATGAAGAGCTCGTAGCGCTTCTTGAGCGTCACCGGAAAGGTCTCCGGC
Source organism: Akkermansiaceae bacterium UBA5020 (assembly GCA_002396885.1). Taxonomy (GTDB): domain Bacteria; phylum Verrucomicrobiota; class Verrucomicrobiia; order Verrucomicrobiales; family DEV007; genus Arctic95D-9. Next base: position 28,559 of record DGXY01000119.1, on the reverse strand, counting down.
GACGGAGCGTAATCGAGCGCCGCGGCGAAGGTGAGGTCGGGGGTGGGGTTTTTGCCTTTCATTCCATTCCAAAACATTCGCGTTCATTCGCGTTCGCGAAGCGGGTCCGAGCATTCATCCAACGCGAATGAAGTGGAATGAAACGCGAATTCCGAAAGAGGTTTTGACCACGGATGGACACGGATGAGCACGGATCCAAACCAGCAACCGTTGACTGCCTTCTTGCGGGCCATCCGTGTGAATCCGTGTCCATCCGTGGTTTAAATCCCTCCAATGCCTCGAAAACCATTCATCCCTTCGCAAAATACTCCGCGCTCTGATACCGCCCTTCCTCCATCCGCGCGATCTGCATCTCCACGTCGAGGAGCAGCGAGCTGGCCCCGAAGCGGAAGAGGTCCGGCGTGAGCCAGTCGTCGCCGGCCGTCTCCTTCACCATCACGAGGTATTGCAGGGCCTCCTTCGCCGTGCGGATGCCGCCCGCAGGTTTCACGCCGATGCGCTTTCCGGTGGCGAGGTAATGATCGCGCACCGTCTCGACCAGCACGAGCGTCACCGCGAGGGTCGCGGCGGGGGCGACCTTGCCGGTCGATGTCTTGATGAAATCGGCTCCCGCCTCGATCGCGAGCTGGCTGACGAAACGGACGTGGTCGTAGGTCTGGAGTTCGCCGGTCTCGAAGATCACCTTCAGGTGCGCCTCGCCGCAGGCCTCCTTCACCGCGGCGATCTCGTCGGAGACCCTGACAAAATCCCCTTCGAGGAAGGCTCCCCGGCTGATGACCATGTCGATCTCTGCGGCTCCTTCGCCGACGGCATGGCGGGTATCGGCGAGCCGCAACTCGAGAGGGTATTGTCCGCTGGGAAACCCTGTCGCGACCGAGGCCACGGGGATGCCGCTGCCTTCGAGCTCCTTTACCGCATGAGCGACGAGGTTCGGGTAGACGCAGACCGCGCCGCAGGGCGGACAGCCGTAGCGGGCCGGCATGGGTTGCCGCGCCTTGCGGCAGAGCTGCGAGACCTTGCCCTTTGTGTCCGCACCCTCCAGCGTGGTGAGGTCCATCATCGAGACCGCAAGCCGGAGACCGGCGCGTTTCGCATCGTTCTTGAGCGAACGTTTCGTGAAAAACGCCGCCCGCGCCTCGACCCCGACCTGGTCGACGGGGGGAACGGGATGTTGGAGGGGAAAGCGCATGGCGATGATGCGGGATTGTCGATGGAAAGGGGCGGCTGGTAAACGGGAAAGCGCGGGGTGGAAGGGTTGTTTTGCACTGGCGCGGCGGTGAACGCGGAAGCGGAGACGCTTCCGACGGGCGTCGAGGCACCTTCGGCGGTGAGCCCTTCGGACCATCGCCCGCCTTGCGGAAACCTTCTTCGAGCGCTACCCTTGGGCATGCAAGAGGAGATCACCTTCACCGTGGAGACTTGTCCCGAAACCGGCGGTTTTATTGCCCGGTGGGATGATCCCCGGGGCGGGGGAATTACGACCCAAGGAGACACTCTCGGTGAATTGCAGGAAATGATCACCGATGCCGTGAGCGGTTTTTTTGATCCGGCAGAAGTGCCGGCGAGGGTCAAGATCCACTTTGCGGAAGACCCGGTTTTGTTGGTCGCCTGAACTTCCCACCCGTGAAGACACCGCGGGACATCCATGGCAGCGAGGCGGTCAAGGCGCTGCGTCGCCTCGGTTTCGAGAGTCTTCGTCAGACGGGTTCACACCATGTGATGCGCAAAGCGGAACGAACCGTCGTCGTCCCCATGCACAAGCCGATCAAACCAGGAACCTTGCGGGGCCTCCTCGAACAGGCCGACGTGCCGCTTGAAGACTTTGTCGGGTCCCTGTGAGAATTTTCACCGGAATTGGAGGGCTTGCGGCAGAGTTGCGAAACCTTCCCCTTCGTGTCCTCGCCTCGCCCCCGACCTCGTCGACGGGGGGAACGGGATGTTGGAGTGTTGTGTTGGAGGGGAAAGCGCGGGGTGGAAGGGTTGTTTTGCACTGGCGCGGCGGTGAACGCGGAAGCGGTAGCGGTAGCGGCGACGGCTCCGACGGGCGTCGAGGGACCTTCGGTGGGGTTCGAACATCGGTAAGGAGTTCATTTCTCACGCTCCGATTTTGACTCTCCACTCCCGCGAGTCGGCGGGCTACCTCGCGGGTGACCGTCGGGAAGCACTCGAGGAACTCATCCAAGGTGTCGTTCGACTCCAGGCATTGGACCAGGGCCCGCACCGGAACACCGGAGTTCCGCCGAGAATCCCGGAATCGAGAGTGATGAGATCGGAGATCGAACCCGTGACCCGTGACGCTTGCCCACCCTCAACTCATCCGCACCATATCCTTCACGAGCTGGCAGTAGAGATAGACGAGACCTCGCCAGGAATAGCGGAAAGTGCCGGCGGTTTCGCCGGGTTTGATGAGGCCGGATTCGAGGTTGTGTTTGATCTGACGGCCGGTTTCCTGCTCGATGAGACCGGCGAGTTGCTCGGGATCCTCGGCGACGAGATCCTCGGGCTCGAGGGCGAGGCCGTTCATCCAATAGCGGTGCTCTTCCAGCAACGCGGCGAAGGAGTCACAATCGGGCGCCTGACGCAGACTCACCTCAGGCGCGGTTTTCATCGGACTGCTGAAGGGCAGGTTCGAAGTTCGGTAGGTCGTGCCGCGCGGATGGCGCGAGGTGAGGGTAAGGGCGGCCCAGGACATGCCATCCTGCTCCGTCAGACAGATCGCGGCCTGCTCGCGGGATGCGGCATGATAGAAGAGCCGGTAAAACTGGTGCATGCCATCCCAGTCCCAACCGGTGTCGGCGGCATACTCGAAACCCTCGGCCTCGATCTCGTCGGTGAGCTCCGTCAACTCGGGGAAGCGCGTGTGTCCCGGAGGCGCCTCGCGCTCCAGGACCTTCCCAATGGGCAGGCGGAGCCGCCGGATCCGGGTAAGGAGTTCGACCCACGGCAGGAGGAACCAGAGCAGCCCCCCGACAACGCCGATCGCGACGCTGTCGGTGAAAAAGTAAAAGGCGAGGAAGGTCGCGCCGAGAACGCCCAGCGCTCCCGCCTTGCGGATGACGCGCAGGTGGGAGGTGCGAAGGGCGAAGGAGAGCACCAATACGCCGGCGACGATGAGGAGATTGGTCATCGATTCTCCGTGACGCTAGCTGGTTCCGCGACGGGGAGAAAGGAGAAAATCAAACGCCCGCCGCAGTCGGACGGACGCGATGAGGCTTTCCCGGCCGGGTCATCCCGAACCCGGAAACGGGGAATCACTTGGCCTCGAAGGTGTCGAGGACGGCCTGGGCGGCGGCCCGGCCCTCGTCGTCGCCGACGGGGAGGATGCCCCAGAATTCCGCCATCGAGCCGTTTTTCAGGAAAAGGAAAGCGATCGTGAAGACGACGGCTTCACCACCTTCGTTCGCCACGCCCTTGCCGGACACGGAGATGAAGGGCATGCCGTCGCGTTCGCCTTCGGTCGGTTCATCGAGTTCGACCCCTTCGTAATACTCGGCGAGCCATTCGGCTCCCGAGGTCATCGCCTCTTCAACGACCGCGGCGGCTTCGTCGCCGTCGGTGATTTCCATGGCGCGGAACCAGAGTTCCACGGAGCTCGGACTCGAGACGAGGAAGTAGTCTTCCTCGACCTCGGCAGGAGTGAGCTCCCAGTCATCAGGAACGGTGATGGTGAAGCTCGCCGCATCGGCGGTAGGGTAGGCAATCGTCGTGTCCGCGTAGGCGGCCGCGGTGGAGATCGTGAAGAGGGCGGCGAGAACGGTGTTTTTCAGCATGGAAATCTTGGATTGTAAGTTGAGGCAGGGTGCGCGAATGCGATTTCGAGGTAAACGAGGCGCCGAATTTCACAAGCGATATCTGTGCCAATTGCCGGGATCTGGAGATCCTGCCCCACTCCGTCACTTCTTCTTCCGGAAGATCGCGACGTGGCGGTCCATCGATTTGCCCGGGGTGACAAGCTCGCGGGTTTCCTCGTTGAACTCGCTCCGGATGAGCTCGCCACCCAGCTTCTGGATCGCATCAAGGGCGAGGGCGTGTTCCTTGTCGAAGTAGCTCGTGATGACAAGGCGTCCGTCCTCGCCCACTTTGTCGAGCGCCTGGTCGAAGATCTCCTCCCAGTCGCGCGCGCCGTTCCAATAGTTCTGGTGGCGAAGGAAAACGAGGTCGAACTCCTCGCCCATCTCGGCGTGGTCCTTGAGTTTGGTCGCGTCGCCGGAGAGAAACTCGAATTCGCGCCGCCCCCGCTCCTCGCACGGTCCTTGGTATTTGCCGAATCTCCTCGCGGCGTCCGCGATCTCGCGGGCGCGCACGTCGATCCCGGTCAACTTCACCGCCGCCTCGGGTGCGCCTTTGAGCTCCGCGACAAAATCCCCCAGCACTTCGGCTTCGCGGCAGTCGCCGCAGGCGATGTCGAGAACGCGGATCTCCTCGCTGCCGGGACGCGGTTTGGCGCTGCGCTCGAGTCGTCTTTTTACCGCCTCGATGTCGTGACCCGCGACCTTGCCGAGCATGCGGCGGAGTCGCTTCAGGTCCTCTTCGTTCGCACTCTGGATTTTTTCCGACATCCAAGTGGCTTCACTCGGCCTTGTGGTGAGCCTGATAGTGCTCGCGGAGCAAGTCGCGTCCAAAGTCGCCCTCGAAATCGCGCCAGACGGCATGGACATGATTCGCCCCGTTCTGGGTGTTCGCGTATTCGAGGAGGAAGGTCGGGCCCTGCACCCGGTAATAATGCGGGTCGCCCTTTTGGATACCGCCGAGCCAGGCGAAGACGATCTTGTCGAGTCCAGTCTTCTCGATCGCGGCGAGTTCGTCGTCGGCGACATCGGGTTTGACGCGGCGGATGTAGACCTCCATCAGCTCCTTGAGGTTTTTCTGTTGTTCGGGATTCAGGTCGCCGTAGGCGATACCTTCGCCACCGAGCGGGCCGACCTTGGTCTCGGCAGCGGTGAGGATGTCCTCGGGGGCCTTGTCGCCGGTGACGGCTTTCGCCTTCTGGGCCTCGTCAAGCGATTGGACGAGGCGGCGGGCGACGTCCTCCTCCCCGGCGAGGACACGCAGTCCGGCGCGGGGGCCCTGCCGGACTTCACCGGGATTCGAGGCAAAGAAGTTCGGGGTCGCGGCGACGACCTTGCCATCGGCGATGGTGAAATTCTGCGCGAGGTGGTGTCCTTCCCAACGCCAGCCCCAGGCCTTCGAGCCGGGCTCGCCGAAGATGGAGAGGTAATACATGAGGGTATCGCGTTTCGGGGCCTGGTTCTCGAGCTCCCAGAGGACCTGTTCGAGGCTCATGATCTCGAGAGCGGTGGTGAAGCCGCGGTGACTCAGCGCGGTGCTGAGGAGGGCGTAGGCGAGGTGGCGCTGGTCGGGGCGCAGGTCCTTCAGGGTGAGGCCGCCACGCATACCTTCGCCCTCGAAGGGTTTGGGGATGAAATGCCAGTTTTCCCGCTCCGCATCGGTCAATTCGTAGACCATCTTCGCCTTTTGGTCATCGCTCAGGCTCGCGAGGAGGACCTTGGCCGCCTCCGCCATCTCGGCGGCGGATTCGTGGGCGCACAGGGTCGTGACGGGCAGGGCCAAGGCCAAGGCCGCGGCGAGGGAGAGTAAAGTGGGGATTCGCTTCATGATGGCTGGTAGTTAGCCAAGGAATCCGCCAAAGGGCAAGGGCGCAATCGATGTGTCCGAAACAGGGCACGGTCCCCTCGCCCGGCGGGATCCGGGCGAGGCCTCGTGGCAGGAGGTCAACCCTTGGTGAACTCAAGCCCAGGATCGCCATCAGGCGCACCCACGAGGATGAATTTCATTTTCCCTTCGCCCTCCATGCTGACGGCGGAAACCAATTGCGAGTCGTCGGTGGAAAGGACGAGCAGTCCCTTGTCGTTGAGACCGTAGGTCCCTTTCATCACGCTGGTGTTCTCGGTGCCGGTGCAACTCCAGGAGAAATCGCCGCCCGGATTCATCGTGAAGAGGATTTTCCCAGCGGCGCTGTCGGTGCTCCAGCTTCCGACGAGTTTCTCCGCGGGGACAGGATCCGGGCGGGTCACGGGTGCTGCCCCAACGGCACCGTCACCCGCGTCAGGCACGGAATCGGCGGTGAGGGCGGCGAGCTGGCGCGAAATACTGTCAGCGGGCTGCAATTTCGAGGCCGCCCCGAACTCCACGCTGGCATTGGCCATGTGACCGCAGACGAGGTAGTGGTAACCGAGCAGGAAATGAGCATAGGCCGCTTCGGGCGAGGCCTTGGTGTAGGCTTCGAGCTTCGCGAGTTGGGTGTTGTAGGCACCGGTGTCGCCGTAGAAACCGCTCATGGTCTCCCAGCTCCAGCCTGGACCGGAGGCGAGGACGGGATTGAGGACGCCCGCCGCGTCTCCGTACTTCCCGAGAGCGAAGAGGACGAGGGACCGAAACTCGTGCAAAGTGACGTCGCCGGGATTCGCGGCAATGGCCTCGTCCGCGGCCGCGGAGGCAGCGAGATAATCGCCCGCGGCGAAAGCGGTGCGAGAACGGGCCAGGGCATCGTCGGATTTCTCCTCGGCGGCGGCGGCGACCGCCTCGTCCCCGGGAGGATTCGCGGCGGCAGCCACAGAGATCGGCTGGGTGTAGGTGACGTAGGTGTTCTGCACGACAGGGGCGGGATACGGATTCTGGTAGGAATGGTAGCCCATGTCGTAGATCAGGTTGCCCAAGCTCCAGACGCCGATTCCCCACATGAAGCCGGCGGCGAAGTCGTTGTCGTCGTCGAACCACCAGTGGCGGTGGTAGTAGCCGCTGTTCCATCCGTAGCCCCAGTGGCCGTGGTGCCAGACGTGGTAGTTCCCCGCACCCCACCAAGGACGCGCGCCCCAATAGTTGGGACGGCAGGCGAAGTTGTTGTTATAGCGAAAGTTGTTGTTGACCCTGACATTGACGTTATTGCCGCTGATGTTGACGTTGTTCCCCCAGACGCTGTTGTTGCCTCCCCAGCGGTTGGCATCCCAGTCGCGCCGTTCGACCGGGCGGATGGCGGGACGATTGAGACTCTGGTTTCGTCCGCCGACGTTGACGTTGCCGACATTGACCTGGTTGCCACCGCCGATCTGGACGGGGCGGTTGCTGACGTTGATATCTCCACGATCGACGATGCTGGGGCGATTGTCGCCACCGGGCCGGTCGGGAAGATTCGGCCGCTGCCCTGTGCCTCCGCCGACGCCGGGGAGGTTGGGACGGTTCGCGATCTCTCCCGGGAGGGTCGTGGGACGGTTTCCGCCATATCCTGGCAAATTCGGCCTGCCTTTGTCAGGGCGGTCCGGGTAGGTGACCATGCCGGGCAGGGTGGAGGGACGATTGGCCACCGGGCGATCCGCCGAAGGGCGTTTGTCCGGGAGACGGTCGGCGGCGTTGCCACCGCCGGGAAGATTGGGTCGGACATCGCCGCCTCCTGACGGACGATCGGGGAGGTTCGGCCTTTCGTTTCCGCCTCCCGCGGGTCGATCAGGCAGGTTAGGACGGGTCTCGGGCATCGAGGGCCGCGTCGTCGGCTTTTGCACGGAAGGCCGCTGGATATCCGGACGACTGACTTCCGGACGGTCCACGGGCGTCGGCCGGGAGGGCACGTTGGCCTGCGGCCTTGAGGCCGGCTTGGGCTCGGGCCTTGCCTCGGGTCGTTTCACCTGCGAGCCGGTCATGGGGCTGCGCTTGGGCGCCGACATCTGTGGACGTCCACCGCCACCGCCACCGCGGGATCCACCGCCACCGCCGCCACGCAGATCGCGGGCTCCGGCCTCGGGTGTGACCAGGGCGAGACCAAGGAGAAAGGTCAGGAACAAGGTTGGATTTTTCATCATGAGTCGTGGGTCGGAGGGTTTCAATTGGTGGCCGGTTCGGGAGCCTGACGAACGATGCGGAGGAGGTTGTCGGGCTGGACCTCGCCATCGACGACGCGGTGGGTGGCGGTCCAAAGGAGTGTGTTGGGACCTTCCGTTGTCAGGGTTTGGCTGGCTCCGAGGATTTCGCCATCGCCGGTGGTGCCTTCGGTGCGGATGAGCCACCCGGTCTCCGTCGGCGTCCAGAACCCTTCGGAGACCCCGCCTTCGGCATCGAAGATCCAGGAAACGATGGATTGCTTCACCGCGTCCCAGGTGATGCGGATGGTGCCGGGTTGCGGTTCTCCGTCGGCGGTCGTGGTCAGCATCTCGCCGGTGATGTAATTCCCGGTCTCGTCCCATCCGAAGGCAAGATCGAGGCGGACGCCCTCGTTCTGCGTGGTCCAATCGCCGTTGATCGTCGTGGCGAGATCGGAGAGTTGCCCGGCGTCTTCCGTGACATCGCGCAGACTGCGGGTGCTGGCGATCTGCCAGACCCCGTCACCACTTTTCATCAGGACGGCGGTGTAAGCGGTGGACCGCGGCGGCGCTTCTCCGTCCGGGGCGGTATAGTGGGCGGTGCCGTCCTCGATCGCCAGATTTGGGGCGACGAGCCGCACCGAGTCGACTTCGATGGCGAGAGAAGGCACCGCTTCCCCGGTGAAAAGTCCGGCATAATGGGCGGCAATCTGCTCCTGCCCGGAGATGAGCGAGCCACCCCCGGCATCGGTGATCTCGCCATTTTCGAGGAAGAGTTTGGCGATCGCTTCCGAATCTTTCGCGTTGAAGGCGACCACGAAATCGGCAGCGGCTTGCTGGAGTCCCGCGATTTCCGGCGAGGGTTCCTCGGCGTGCAAGGCAAGGGGTGGGAAGGTGAGGCTCAAGGCCAAGAGCAGGAACGAATAGGGTCTCATGGGATATCAACAGGGTTTGGTCCGGGAACTAAGCGTGGAAAAAGCAGGGTGACGGCCGCGCGGAGGCCCCATTCGGGACCGCCGTCGGGACCTTCGGCATAATAGCGGGCCCCGAGGGAAAGCTGGACCGGCTGGTCTCCGATCGCGACGAGCTGGGAGACGACGGCATTCAAGGGCACGAGCCATTGATCGCGTTCCCAATCATAGGTGGATTCCGAATTCAGCGTGTAGGTCGTCTTCGACGGGGTGATGTAGCTGACAAAGGGCTGCAGGAAGGTGGCGTTGATATCCGCCCGGGCCTCGTCACCGGCGAAGGAGGAGAGATGGTTGACGAGCGCCCCCCAAGTCCAGGGTCCATCCTGTTTCAGGGCCACGGCGGTGGGGCCGACGCCCCATTGCTCGGAACCGAGGAGGGCGTCGCTTGCCGAGGGGTAGAGGAAAGCGGGCCCTGCCCCCACGATCCAACCGTTCACCGGATCGACCGGAGAAAAGAAGAAACTCTGCACAATGTCACCGAGCCCCGAGGCGTCGGGCACTCCGGCTGCAGAGGATTCGGCGTCGATCAAGGGCACGATGGTGCGGACGATCAGATTCCAATCCTCGTCGAGAGAGAGTGGCACTACGGGTTGGATGTTGAGGGTGTAGCGCGAGGCATCCTCCGGACCGATCCCGAAATCCCAATTCGACTGGAAAGGGACACTGATGAGGCTGGAGACGGGATTGGCAAGTTGCTGGGCAAGATCGTCCTCGCCGCAGACGAGCCCCCAGGGCAACGAGGCAAGAATGACCAGGGAAGGGAGCGGTTTCATGAGGTGGCGCGAGAATCGGTCGGAAGGGACGGTGAGGCAGGACGGGGTTTCATCGCGGCAAGGAGTTCTCCGGCTCCGGTGCCCCATTTGGAGACGCATCCGAGGATGGTCCCGATCGGCACGTCGATCTCGTGGACGCGTTCGAGGGGCATGATGAGGATCGCTCCGGCCATGGGCGTTGGTGCCGAAGGGATGAAGACGGTGCAGCGCCCGTCGTCATGGCGCTCGATCAGGAAGGCAGGGGCGAGCGAGCCGTCCTCGACCTCGACGAGGGAAGGCACGAAACCCTCGCGCTTGTCAAGGTCGGCGAACTGGTTGGCGATCGCCTTGAGGGGCACGTAGCCAGGCACTTGGCTGAAGACATGTTTGCCGAGAATCCGCCCGAGGAAACGTCCCACCGGAGTGCGGACGATGAGCCCGGCGCAGAGGCACACGAGCAGGAACGAGGCGAGGGCGACGACCTGGGGATGATTCACCTCCTCGGGCAATTGTCCGGCAATGGGCTTGACGATGATCCCGAGCTTGGTGAGCAGCCCGACGATCAACAACACCGCCAGCCATGCCGGAAGGACCACGAGAAGACCGGCCACGAGGGCTTCCTTCAGGCCTTGGAGGAGCTTGGACATCCAGTCGGGCGACGGGTTGAGAAGGGAAGCACGACGGCGGCCCCGTCGGATTGCAACGGGGCACGCCGGGCGGAAGGGACGGTCACGAATCTTTCGACTTTGCGATCGCCGGATAGACGAGTCCGGCGAGGGCGGCTCCGACGAGCGGGGCGATCCAGAAAAGCCACAGCTGCGCGAGCGCCCAGCCTTGCACAAAGACGGCGGGACCGGTGCTGCGGGCGGGATTGACCGAGAGATTCGTCACCGGGATGCCGATGAGGTGGATCAGGGTGAGCCCGAGGCCGATCGCGATCGGGGCGAAACCCTGCGGAGCCCGCTTGTCGGTCGCGCCGAGGATGATGAGGAGGAAGAAGAAGGTCAGGACGATCTCTGCAACGAGGGCCGAGACCATCGAATAACCGCCGGGGGAATGTTCCCCGAAGCCGTTCGAAGCGAAGCCGCCTTCGGTCGAGAAGCCTTCCTTGCCGCTTGCGATGAGGTAAAGCACGGCCGCCCCGGCGAGACCACCGAGGACCTGGGCGATCACGTAGGGGAAGAATTCCGACTTCGGATGACGCCCCGCGACACAGAGCCCGAGGGTCACGGCGGGATTGAGGTGGCAGCCCGAGATGTGTCCGATCGCGTAGGCCATCGTCAGGACAGTGAGGCCGAAGGCGAGGGAGACGCCGACGAAGCCGATCCCGAGCTGGGTCGGGGCGGTGCCGTCGGTGAGGAAGAGCGCCGCGAGGACCGCGCTGCCGCAGCCGCCGAAGACGAGCCAGAAGGTGCCGAAGAATTCAGCGGTGAGTTTGTTTTTCATAGAGATGGGATCGAATGGGTTTGGGTTGATGGTGAATGCAAGGGGAGGAGACTTTTTTAGCGAAAATTGGGAACTAGGGAAAGATGGTTTTCCAATCGTTCTTCATGTCGATCACGCTCCACCCGCGCCGCGGAGCCTCATCGAGTCCTTTGTTCAGCTTTCCGACGGGCGATTCGCGGTCGTAGGCGAACTCACGCTCCGCGTCGGTGTGGTGGACGAGGAGGCCGAAGCGCGCGCCTTCTCCCGAGGTGGTCCATTCGAGCATTTGGAAGTCACCGTCGGAGTTCCCCGCCGCGAAGATCGGGCGACGGCCGATGTGCTGGTGGATGCCGACGGGTTTGCCGGCCTTGTCGTCGATGAAATTCAGCTCGGGCAACTTGACGATAACCGGCTTGCCGTCGCGCACTTCATAGGCGGCCTTGAGGCTGGAGCCGACGATCTGCTCGGGCGGGATGCCGTAGATACGCTCGGCCCAGGGACGCATGAAGTCGATCCCGCCGCCCGAGACGATGAAGGTTTTGAATCCGTTCGCCCGCAGATAGTCGAGCAGCTCGAGCATGGGTTGATAAACCATGTCGGTGTAGGCTTTGTCGGTGACGGGGTGTTTCGCGGTGGCGAGCCAATCGTTCACGGAGGCCGAAAACTCTTCGGAGGTGAGTCCGGCATGGGTGGCCGCGGCCATCGCGAGTAATCCGTGTTCTCCGCCGGCGAGGGCGCTTTTGACGTCGCCTTTCAGGACCGAAGCGAAAGGTTCCTCGGTCGCCCATTCGGGATGTTGCGGTGCCAGTGCCTTGATCCGATCGAAAATGTAGAAGGCCTGGAAATAAAACGGCTGTTCCGACCAGAGGCATCCGTCGTTGTCGAAAACGGCGATGCGCTCGGCAGGAGGAACGAAGTCGGTCGAACCTTCTTGGGTCACTTTCTCGACGAAGGCAACGAGGGCTTTCCTGGGCGCGGAATCTTGATTCCACGAGGGCAGTGGGCCCGCGGCCGCGGCAAGGGATGCGCCCAGAAGGAGGCCGGCCGCGAGGCTTTTCAGGCAGGTTTTCATCGGGTGCGCAGGCTCTATTTCACCTCTTCGATATCCGGCAGCACCCATGATCGGTCGAAGTAAGGCTGAGTCGGTGCGTAAAGGCGGAAATAGGTGAACCAGCCTTTGCCGGGCAGGGTCTTGATCCAGTTTTTCGCGGGCTTGCCGGCTGGAGCTTCGGGACCGAAATACAAGTCCACGGTGCCATCGGCGTTGGTCGTGATGTCGTCGCGCGAGGAACGGTCGGGATAGCTGCCGCTGTCGATCAGGCAGCGGCTTTCGTTGTCGTAGACGCTGAAGGACCAAAACTGCGCGACAGGCGCATCTTTCGGCACCGTAAGCTTGTAGTTTTTGCCTCCGTCGAGCCACGCGCCGGTGCTGTCTTTCTGCGATTCAAGATAAAGCTGGCCAGCACCCACGGTGCGCCCCATCATCCCAATGGTCACGCCCACGGCCTCATAGAACCAAGAGGCGCGCTCATCGATTTGGGTGTGATTTTCAGCTTCCTGATTCGTTTCTTTGAGGAAAAGCGAAATCTCCCACTTCTTGCCGGGCCAGACCGTGGCTCCCTCGAAGCGTTTCGCATACCCGTTGGCGCGGGCCATGAGTTCGCCGGTATTGGCGGCGTCGGTGAGGATCCGCTGCTGCCGGGCATCGGGCTGGAATGGTTTGCCTTTCTCGATGCCGAGCGGGACGAGCATCGCGAGGATGATGCGGTCGCGTTCGATGGGTGGCTCTTCGTTGATCAGCCGCGAAAGGCTTTCCCAATAGGCCATGCCGCGCGGCTGCTCCCCGGTCCACTTCCGACCTTCGGGGCGGAGGTGTTTCGTTACCGGGGGATTCTCGCGCTCGGCGTAGGGGTAAATGCGCATCTTGCCGAGCAACTCCGCCGCTTTCGTCTTGTCCGGATCGAGACCGCGGGCACCTGCCCACATGTTGTTGGTGGGGCAGCGGAAGACGAAGTATCCTTCCGGCTGCATGTCGGGGTGACCCGGGCCGAGGATGAGGAACTTCCCGCCCTGCATCTTCTCCGGACCGAGCGCCCCGGTATCGGTGAGCGGGCGCTGCCAAAAATCAACGAGACCACCTGCCAGCGCCCCGGCGGGAATCTCGAAAACGAGCGGGCCGGTTTTTTCGAGATTCGGAAACGCCATGGAATAGGGCGTCGTGGCATTGGCGGTGAGCAGCCCGAGCTTGTCCTTGTAGTCGAGGTAATCCACGTAATCGAGTTCGCCCGCGTCGAAGGTTTCGCGTTGCTCGCGCTGCCATTCGGCCATCGCGATATAAGGCAAGGCCCAGAGGTAGGCCTGACAGGCGCGCTGGAAGTCGAGAGCGTCGTAGAGCTTGGCGACCGTTTCCTCGGTCGGGTAGCCGTTCTTGACCTCGAGCGGGCCGAGCGGGGACTCCAGGACACCGTTGGTTGGCAGTTCCTGAGCGATCAGGCTCGTGCAAGTGAGGGCGAGGGCGGCGGCGACGAGGATAGCGGATGGATGATTCTTCATGAAGACGATTTGACCTGAAGTCACTATTCGAAATCCATCTTCCAAGCAACCTTCGGGCTTAGAAAAGAAAAGCCGCACCCGGATGGGACGGGTGCGGGTGATTCATGCGAATGGATGGATTACTGCTTGGAGCCGGCCATGACCGCTTCCATCACACGATCCAGGTTGAAACTGCCGGGCTTCTGACGCGGGGGGAATTCCTTGAAGCTCTGCAGCCAATTGCCGACATAGGCGCCGGCGGGGGCGATGATGAACATGCGGTCCATGTACCAGCGCTGATAGCCCATCGCGTGCTCCTGCTCGGCCCGCTCGAAGGGGTCCATGCGGAGATTGCAGATCTTGGGGGCGCGGAGTGGCGTGAAGGGATTCTGCCAGACCTTGAGACCCTCTTCCTCCTGCTCGAGGAAGGTGACCTTCCACGCGTCGTAACGGAGGGCGGCGACGCTGCCGTCATCGGTCCAGTAGATGAACTCCTTGCGCGGCCACTCCGCCCCGCCCTTGAGCGCGGGCCCGAGGTCGTAACCGTCGAGGTGGACCTTGTAGGTCATCTCACCGATCTTCCGGCCTTTGAGCAACTCTTCCTTGGCGGTGGCGTCACCGGCGGCGGCGACGAAGGTGGTCAGCATGTCTTCATGGGCGCCGATGTCGTTGACGATCGTGCCGGGCTTGATCGTGCCGGGCCACTTGATGAGACAGGGCACGCGGTAGCCGCCTTCCCACTGGGTGTTCTTCTCGCCACGGAACATGGTCGTGCCGCCATCGGGCCAGGTGAAGGTCTCGGCACCGTTGTCCGAGGAATACATCACGATGGTGTTTTCATCGAGGCCGAGCTCCTTGAGCTTGGCGAGCACCTGGCCGACGTGACCGTCGTGTTCGGTCATTCCGTCAGCGTAGATGCCGAGGCCGGTCTTGCCCTCGGACTCTTCCTTGAGGTGGGTGAAGACGTGCATTCGGGTGGAGTTCCACCAGAGGAAGAAGGGCTTCTCCTCCTTGGCGGCGCGTTCCATGAAGTCGAGGGCCTTGACGTTGACTTCCTCGTCGATGGTCTCCATGCGCTTCTTCGTGAGCGGACCCGTGTCGGTGATGCGGCCGTCGGCGAAGCTGTGGATAACGCCGCGCGGACCGAACTTCTTCTTGAATTCGGGACTCTTCGGGTAATCGGGGTTCTCCGGTTCTTCCTCGGCATTGAGGTGGTAGAGGTTGCCAAAGAACTCGTCGAAGCCGTGGGCGGTCGGCAGCATCTCGTCGCGGTCGCCGAGGTGGTTCTTGCCGAACTGGCCGGTCACGTAACCCTGCGCCTTGAGCAGGCCAGCGAGGGTCGGGTCCTCTTTCTTCATGCCTTCGGGCGCGCCCGGCAGACCGACCTTGGTGAGGCCGGTGCGGATCGGAGACTGTCCGGTGATGAAGGCGGCGCGGCCGGCGGTGCAGCTTTGCTGTCCATACCAGTCGGTGAAAAGCGCGCCCTCCTTGGCGATACTGTCGATATTCGGCGTCTTGTAGCCCATCATGCCCATGTTGTAGGCGCTGATGTTGAACTGGCCGATATCATCGCCCCAGATGACGAGGATGTTGGGTTTCTTCTGCTGCCCGAAGGCGGCGGAGCCGGTCAGCGCCAGCCCGAGGACGAGCGCCGTTAGTTTCAGGATCGGTTTCGATTTCATGATGGATTGGTCAGGGATTTGGGAGGTGAGGAGGGCGTCGCCGATTCACCCGGCGGGGACGCGAGCGGGAGACGGGGGACGGATCGCCCACCGGATCGTATCGAGGAGGGCTTCGGCATCCACCGGCTTGCGGAAGAAGGCCGCCGCTCCGGCCGAGCGGGCCTCCCGCCGCGTTTCCTCCTCGTCGTTGGCGGTCAAAAGGATGAAGGGCAGGCCGGGGAAAGTGGGCGCGGCGCGGCGGATCAGCTCGAGCCCGCTCATACCCGAAAGCCGGGCGTCGGCGACGACACAGACCGCCCCGGCACCGTCCGCCTTCGCGAGAAAGTCCTCGGCGGAGGCGAAGGCCTCGTGCTCGAATCCGGCCGAAGCCATGACCCGGCCGAGGGCACGGCGGATGCTCGCGTCGTCATCGACGAGGTAGATCTTGGCGAGGCCGTTTCTCATCGGGGGCCATGTTGCCCTCTCGGCGCAAGCCTCGCAATTGCCCTTAGGTGCAAGTCTTCCGGGCAGGGTTCACTTCGCCGGGGCAAAACCCGCCTGATCGCAGATCCTCACCAGATCGGCGACCGAGACGACGCCCATTTTTTCCATCACCTTGGCGCGATGAAACTTCACGGTGCGCTCGGCGAGGTCGAGTTGGCCGGCGATCTGCTTGTTCAGCATCCCAGTGATGACCCGGGCCATCGTTTCGCGTTCGCGGTCCGTGAGGGAGGCGATGCGGCAGTGGATCTCACCCACCTGCAGGGAATCGATGAGAAGACGGCGATGGGCTTCGAGACCCTCCGCGACAGCCCCGAGAAGGTCCTCGTCGTGGATCGGTTTGGTGAGGAAGGTGACGGCTCCGCCCCTCATCGCCCGCACCGTCGCGGGGATGCTGCCGTTCCCGCTCACGAACACGATCGAGCAGGGGCAGGGGCGTGACTTGAGCCGCTCCTGCAATTCCAGTCCTCCGAGTCCCGGCATCTGCAGATCAACGAGGGCGCAGGTCGGCCGGGTGAAGGCGGCGGGCAGCGTCGCGAGGAAATCTTCCGCCGTGGCGAAACTCTCGACGGCATGCCCGCCCTCCCGCACCAACCGGGCGAGACCACGCCGCACCGAGGCGTCGTCGTCGATGATGTAAACCTGAGCTTCCATGAGTCGGCCGGGTCAAGATCGATCCGTTTTCAGAATAGTCTGATCGGGGTGCGCTTCACAAGCGAAGCTTTCGTCTGCCGCCGCTGGCAGGAAAATCCGGAAAACCGCTCCGCTTCCCGGCTCGGGGGGCAGGGCCTCAAGGGTTCCACCGAAGCGCTCCACAATGCCGCGGCTGATCGAAAGCCCGAGCCCGAGCCCGCCGTCGCCCGACTTGGTCGAAAAGAAGGGTTCAAAAAGGCGGTCGCGGTTCTCGGGGGCGATGCCGGGACCGTGATCCGCCACGTCGATGGCGACTCCGCCCGTCAAAGGCCCGACCCGAATCCGGAGAGATGGCGCCTCCCTCATGCCGAGGCCCGCCCCCGCTACCTCCCGGCAGGCATCGAGGCCGTTGAGGATCAGATTGATGAGGACCTGCTGCAGCTCCACGAAACTGCCCCTTACCGGCGGCAGCGGGTCTCCCGGGGTAAAGTCGACCGTTCCCTTTCGCGCGACTATCTCTCCGTGGAGGAGGGAGAGCGAACCAGTGATGACGGCGTTCAAGTCGATCGGCACAAGATCGAGTGCGGTGTCTTTCGCAAACATCGCCCGCATTCCATGGACAATGCCACCGGCACGCTTCGTGTCCTCGACGATATCGGCGAGAATGGCTTCGATCTCGGCAAGATCCGGAGGATCGGAGCCGATGCGGCGACGCCCGACTTGCGCATTGCTCAGAATGGCCGCGAGCGGCTGGTTCAGTTCGTGGGCGAGGGTGCCGGAGAGCGCTCCGAGAGTCCCGGCGCGGGCGAGGTGGGCCAGTTCGCGCCGCTGCTGCGCGGCATCCGCCTCCGCCTCCTTCCGGGCCGTCACGTCGATCGAGAATCCCCGGAAGAGGACCGCCTCACCGGCGTTGTCCTTTTCGACCCGACCCGATGCTGAGAGCCACCGGACCGGTTCTCCGGGGCGGCCGACGCGGAATTCAGCCACGTAGCTACCCGTCCCCGCAATGGATTCCCGCACGATCTGCTCGAGCCGGGCGCGGTCGTCCTCGTGGACGTGTTCCATGAATTTCTCGAAACCCAGATCCGCCGCCGGGCTAATCCCGAAAACCGCCCAGCCGTCCGTCGAGATCCAGATCCGGTCCTTCTTCAAGCCCCATTCCCAAAAGGCGAGACGGCCCGCCGACCCCGCGAGGGCGAGACGCCGCTGGCTCGCTTCCAATTCCCTCGCGAGGAGGGCGGAGCGCTGGAGGTCGCGGCTCATGTTGTAGCTGATCACCACGACCATTCCGAAGAAGGGGAAACTCACGAGCATCGGCGCGCGCATCACCCCCGCTGAAATGAGACCGGCGATCACCATCGCGAGGAGGAAAAGCGAGACCATGCTACCTCCGATCCAGAAGGCACGATGACGATCGACGGCGTCCCCTCTGCGCCAGAGACGCAGGGAAGCGTCAGCCACATAGACGATCTGGGCGATCGCGGCGACCTGGCCGAGACGCACCCAAGGATTTTCGATGGCCTCGCCCACGATCGAGACCCTTTCCCCGAGGAAGGAGATTTGGTCGAGCGACCCGATCGAGAGGAAATGCAGACTCGGCCCGGTCGAGTAGTTGGCGACGACCGCAGCGGTCCGCAGGCCGATCGCGACGACGAGCAGCCAGCGGTTCCCCGTTCCGAAGAGGCAGTGCACGAAGAGGAGGCTGGCCGGCACGACGATGCCAAAGAGGAGGTGCCCGAGGCGGACCGTCTCCAGATAACCTTCAGGTGACCCTGTCCGCATCAGCTTCAGCTCGCAGGCGCCCATCGCGATGATCCCGAGGGCGATCAAAGGGAAAAAGAGGTTCGCAAACGAGCGGAGGTCCCGGCACCAGACGAGGAGGTGCATCAATGCGAGGACGAGGCACGCGCCCATGCTCGCCGACCAGATGACGTTAATCGCACTCATGCCGGTCCATCATTGACGCTGCCGGCGTCCCCGTCAATGCGGTCGCGGCGGCCGGGAGCCCCGGGAATCAATTCCGCGATTCTTCCTCAACCGCTTTCGTTCCCAGTGCCAGCAGCGTCTGGAAAAACGGCGGCTCGGACTCGCGATCGACCACCGAGACCTCGACCTCGTCGAAGCCGGCGTTTTTCAGAAAGCGCGACATCTCCAGCTCGGAGAATCCCAGCCACAGATCGGCGTAGAGCTCTTTCGCGTCCTCGAACTGATGCTTCAGCAGATCGAGCACGATGATGCGCCCGCCTGGTTTGAGAATGCGATGAGCGGCGGCGATGGCGACCTCCGGGCGCGTCGCGTGGTGGAGGGATTGGCTGAGGAAGGCGAGATCGACCGAACCGGGCTCGATCGGCGGATCCTCGATCCCGCCGAGACGGTATTCGAGATTCGCGTAGCCGTTTTCGCGGGCGACTTTGGTGCCGTATTCAACCATCTTTTCCGCATTGTCGATCGCGATGACCTTCTCCGCCCGCTGGGCGAGAAGTTGGGAAAAGGTGCCCTCACCCGCGCCGAGATCGGCGATCACGAGCGGTGGCATCAGTTTCAAGAGCGTCTCGCCGAGGGCTTTCCACGAGCGTCCCGGGCAATAGGTGCGGCCGAATTTACCCGCGAGGTTGTCGAAGTAGGCGCGGGCCTTGTCGCGGCGTTTCAAGAGGATGAGCTCGAGCGAGGCGGCATCGTCGGCGGCCTCCGGCACCTCCGAGGCGGCGAGATCGAAGGCCTGAACGAGACGCTCGTCGAGCGGGGCGTCGTCGCTCCCGAAGGCGTAGATGATGTTTTTCCCAGAGCGACGGTCGGTCACGAGCCGGCCCTGGCGGAGCTGGGAAAGCTGCGAGGAAATGCGCGATTGCCCCATCCCGAGGACGTCCTGCAACTCCACCACGGAGAGATCCTCGCGCCTCAGGAGGCTGAGGATGCGCAGCCGCGTCGGGTCGGCGATAAGCCGCAGCGATTTCAGGATTGACGACATCGATCTCTTGCCTATAGTATCAATGAATCAAGATTTGTAAATACGACATGGCAAACTCCTATATTTTCTCATCCGAGTCCGTCACCGAAGGTCACCCCGATAAAGTGTGCGACACCATCTCCGACTCCATCGTGGACGCGTGTTTCGAGCAGGATCCCAAGTCCCGCGTCGCTTGCGAGACTCTCGTGAAGGATAACATCGTCGTCCTCGGCGGTGAGATCACGACCTCGTCGAAGTTCGACTACCGTGAAGTGGTCAAGGCCGCCATCACCGAGATCGGTTACACCAACGACGATTGTAAGTTCAACGCCGCGAACTTCTTCTTCATCAACGCCCTCGGCCAGCAGTCCCCTGACATCGCCCAGGGCGTCGACGCCGCTGCCGCCGATGGCAAGGAAACCGCCGAGCAGGGTGCCGGCGACCAAGGGATCATGTTCGGCTACGCCGTGAACGAGACCCCCTCGCTCATGCCCGCGCCGATCCTCTATTCGCACCAGCTCGGCCGCGCCATCACCGAACTCCGCAAGAGCGGCAAGCACACCTGGCTCCGTCCCGACTCGAAGACCCAGGTCTCCATGGAATACGTCGATGGCAAGCCCACCCGCGTCACCGCGGTGGTCGTCTCGACCCAACACGCCGCCAGCATCGGCACCGCCGAGATCCGCGAGATCCTCAAGAAAGAGCTGATCGAAGCCGTCATCCCCGGCGAACTTCTCACCGAGAAAACCGAGTATCACATCAACCCCACCGGCCTCTTCATCATCGGCGGTCCCGAGGGTGACTGCGGTCTCACCGGACGAAAGATCATCGTCGACACCTACGGCGGCATGGGCCGTCACGGGGGCGGCGCTTTCTCCGGCAAGGATCCGAGCAAGGTCGACCGCTCCGCCGCCTACATGTGCCGCTACGTCGCCAAGAACGTCGTCGCCGC
>DGXY01000119.1:7658-8199 GCA_002396885.1 Akkermansiaceae bacterium UBA5020 | reverse complement strand
CGTCGTCGCCGCCGGCCTCGCCGATCGTTGCGAACTCCAGCTCGCCTACGCCATCGGTTATCCCCAGCCCGTCAGCGTCCACGTCGACACCTTCGGCACCCACCACGTCGACGACGCCAAGATCGAGAAGGCCATCAAGGAGATTTTCTCTTTCAAACCCGCCGATTTCATCAAGGAGCTGAATCTGCTTCGCCCCATCTATCGTAAGACTACGAACTACGGCCACTTCGGCCGCGAGGACGACACCGACTCCCTCACCTGGGAGAAAACCGACAAGGCGGAAGCGCTCAAGAGTGCCTGCGCGTGACGTGAACCAACGCAAACCCAACTCCATCCTGACAAAACCACTATTATGAGCGCAAACGTCGCTATCAAAGGAGACTACAAGGTCGCCGACATCGGCCTGGCCCATTTCGGCCGTCTCGAAATCGAAGTCGCCCAGCACGAGATGCCGGGTCTCATGGCCACCCGCGCCAAGTATGCGGCCTCCAAGCCCCTCCAGGGCGTCCGCATCATGGGCTCGCTGCACATGACGATCCAG
>DGXY01000119.1:6960-7376 GCA_002396885.1 Akkermansiaceae bacterium UBA5020 | reverse complement strand
GCCGCCATCGCCGCCGCCGGCATTCCTGTATTCGCCTGGAAGGGTGAGACCCTCGAGGAATACTGGGATTGCACCGAGGCCGCCCTCACCTGGCCCGACGGCAAGGGACCCCAGCTCATCGTCGATGACGGCGGTGACGCGACCCTTCTCATCCACAAGGGAGCCGAGCTCGAAGAGGGCGACCGCTCCTTCGTCGAGAGCGACTCCGAGAGCGAAGAGGAAGCCATCATCAAGGCCCTCCTCCTCCGCATCAACGGTCAGGACCCCATCAAGTTCACCAGTTACATGAAGGACTGGAAGGGCGTTTCCGAAGAGACGACCACCGGCGTGCACCGCCTCTACCAGATGTCTCAGGCCGGCAAGCTCCGCGTCCCCGCGATCAACGTGAACGACTCCGTCACCAAGTCGAAGTTCGA
>DGXY01000119.1:6280-6708 GCA_002396885.1 Akkermansiaceae bacterium UBA5020 | reverse complement strand
CGGCAAGGTCGCCGTCGTCTGCGGTTACGGCGATGTCGGCAAGGGCTGCGCCCAGACCCTCCGCGGTTTCGGCGCCCAAGTCGTCGTCACCGAGATCGACCCCATCTGCGCCCTCCAGGCCGCGATGGAAGGCTACCGCGTGCTTCCCATCGAAGACACCCTCGGTTGGGCCGACATCTACGTCACCACCACCGGCAACAAGGACATTATCCGCCTCGACCACATGCTGGCGATGAAGGACCAGGCCATCGTTGCCAACATCGGTCACTTCGACAATGAGATCCAGGTCGCCAAACTCAATGCCGCCCCCGGCGTCAGCAGGACGACGATCAAGCCTCAGGTCGAGCGCTACGACCTGCCCGGCGACAAGCAACTCTTCATGCTTGCCGAAGGACGCCTCGTCAACCTCGGCTGCGCCACCGGCCACC
>DGXY01000119.1:0-6101 GCA_002396885.1 Akkermansiaceae bacterium UBA5020 | reverse complement strand
ACCGGCCACCCGAGCTTCGTCATGAGCAACAGCTTCACCAACCAGACCCTCGCCCAGATCGATCTCTGGAAGAACAAGGACGTCTATTCCCCCGGCGTCTACATCCTTCCCAAGAAGCTCGACGAGGAAGTCGCCCGTCTTCACCTTGAGAAGATCGGCGCGAAGCTCACCAAGCTCACCGACGAGCAGGCGAAATACATCGGCGTGCCCGTCGAGGGCCCCTACAAGCCCGAGCTTTATCGTTATTGAGCCATCCTTTGGTTGGCTTTCGTTTCACGAAAAAACCGGCGGGAAACCGCCGGTTTTTTTTTGGCATTCCGGGGATCGTAGTGCCGGGCCTCCTTGAACTGAGCCTGTCGCACAGGTTTTCATTGAAATGGCAACCGGCCTTTCTCGAAAGCGATTCCAGTTCAGACTTGCCACCTCATGGGCGGGTCTGATTGAGTGATTTTGGCGAGGAGAAAGGCGCGCCTCAACGTTGGCAGACAAACGCCACAAGGTTCGCTTGTGACGAGTTCTCTGGTCTTTCCAAGATTCACCGAAGGCTTTCTCGCTCCGCAGCGACACGGAAGCGCCGAGGTCGCGGATGACCAGATCGCCCTCGCCTCCTCAAACGATCGCCGCGAACTTCCGCTCGACCCGGGCAAAGAGGATCTCCTTCAGACCCTCGCCGTCGAGGCGGTCGATCGACTCATTGAGGAATCCGAGGCTGATCATCTTTCTGGCGTCTTCGGCGGGGATGCCACGGGCGCGGAGGTAAAAGATCTCTTCGTCGCTGATCGTGCCCGAGGTGGATCCATGCGAACACTTCACCTGATCGGCGTCGATCTCGAGTCCGGGCATCGAGTTCGCCTCGGCCTCCTCGCTGCCCATGAGATTGCGACAGGTCTGATACGAATCGGTGTGGTGCGAACCGGGCTGCACCTGGATGAGACCGGAAAAAATGGTGCGCGCCCGATCGTAGAGCGCGTTCTTGAAGAAGAGATCGCTCGTGGTGTGGAGGGCCTCGTGGGATTGCAGGGTGCGTTGGTCGTATTCCTGGACGCCGTTGGCAAGGTTGGCGGAAAAGATCTGGCAATCGGCCCCGTTCGCGACCATGCGGTTGATCGATTCGTTGCGAACCCATTCCGCACCGAGGTTGAGGAAGCCGACCTTCACCGAGGCATCGCGCCCGGCGCGGGTGTGCTGGAGTTGCACATGCTTCGCTCCCCTCTCGCTGAGATCCTGCACCGCAGCATACTGCACGCGGCCACCGCGGTCGGCGTGAAGATCGGCCATGCCGACGATGAGGGAGTCTTCGTTTCCATCGATCGACTCAAAGAGATCGAGCACGGTGACGGAGGCGTGATCCTCCGAAACGACGAGAGTATGGGGGAAAATCACCACTCCTTCACCACCCACGAAGTGGTGAACGATCACGGGATGTTCGGCGACGGCACCCTTCGGAAAATGGACGAACAGGCCGCTGAGCGTCGCGGCGGCATGGAGGGCGGCGAATTTCTCACCACCGAGGAAATCCCCGTTTTTCAGGAAATGCTCGCGCAGCAACTCGGGATGGGCCGTGAGGGCTTCGGAGATCGGCAGACAGGTCGCCCCGGCGGGCAATCCCGGCGTCTCGGCATGGAGGAGGCGGTTGTTCGCGAAGACAAAATGGGCGGCGTAGTCGGCGGGACGCTCGGAGACGGCCCGGGCGATGAGATCCGCGCCGACCGAAGCGGAAACCGGAGCGGCGGGCGCATGCCCCTCGATGACGAGGTGCTTGAGGTCGGCGAAACGCCAGTGCTGATTGGTCCGGGCCGGCACTGGCAGGGCGCTGTAGCGGTCCCAGGCGGTGGAGCGGAGATCGAGATACCAGTCCGGGAGTCCGGCGTTGGCATCGGTGATAGGGGGAGCTTCGCACCAGCTCGCGGCCGGGCGGGTTGTCGTTTCCTCGGGTGGCGTCAGGACCATGGACATCTGCAGGGCGGCGCGGGGCGCCGGTAAAAGTTGGTGCGCCGGTCGGGCGCGTGAAAGGTGGGAAAGGGAAAGGTAAAAGTTCGGGACTCGAGAGGGGCGGGCGGAGGACCAAAGAGAGTCAGGTCAGCCGACACTGCCTTCCATCTCCATGTCGATGAGGCGCTTGAGCTCGACGCTGTATTCCATGGGGAACTCGCGGACGAGGTCGTTGACGAACCCGTTCACACTGAGGCTCATTGCCTCGCCTTCGCTGAGACCACGCTGCTTCATATAGAAGATCTGGTCTTCGCTGACTTGGCTGACACTGGCCTCGTGCTGGGTGGCGTGCTGGTTGCCGCGCACGGTGATGGCGGGATAGGTGTCGGTGCGGCTGGAGGCGTTGATGAGTAGAGCGTCGCACTCGGTATTGTTCTTGCAGCCCTTGAGGTGCTTCGGGATGTGGACCTGGCCGCGGTAGGTGGAACGACCCGTGCCGACGGAGATGGACTTGGCGACGATGTTGGAGGTCGTTTCGTCCGCGGCGTGGATCATCTTCGCTCCGGTGTCCTGATGCTGGCCGTCGTTGGCAAGGGCGATCGAGATGACCTCACCACGGGCCTTGCGACCTTTCATGATGACGCCGGGATATTTCATCGTGAGACGCGAACCGATGTTGCAATCAATCCAGCGGATCTCGGCGTTCTCGTGGGCGAGGCCGCGTTTCGTGACGAGGTTGAAAACGTTGTTCGACCAGTTCTGCACCGTGATATACTGGATCTTGGCGTCCTTCATCGCGACGAGTTCGACGACGGCGCTGTGAAGTGTGGCGGTCTCGAACTTGGGCGCGGTGCAGCCCTCCATGTAGGTGACCTCGGCGCCTTCGTCGACGATGATGAGGGTGCGCTCGAACTGCCCGAAGTTCTCCGCGTTGATACGGAAGTAGGCTTGGAGCGGATGTTTCACCTTCACCCCGGGCGGCACGTAGATGAAGCTGCCGCCCGAAAAGACGGCGCTATTGAGGGCTGAGAATTTGTTGTCGCCGGTCGGGATGACCTTGCCAAACCACTTGCGGAAGATCTCGGGATGCTCGCGCAGGCCTTCGGTCGAGTTGACGAAGATGACACCTTCCTTGGTCAGCTCCTCCTTGACGTTCGAATAAGCGGCCTCGCTGTCGAACTGGGCCTCGACGCCGGCGAGATACTTGCGCTCCTTCTCAGGGATGCCGAGACGCTCGAAGGTCTTTTTGACATCGTCGGGGACTTCGTCCCAGCTCCGCGTAGGGGCCTGGCCCTTTGAGAGATAATACCGGATGTCCTTGAAGATGATGTTCTCGAGATCCTTGCTCGCCCAGTGGGTCGGCATGGGTTTGGCGAAAAACACCTTGAGAGCCTTTTGGCGGAATTCACGGATCCACTCGGCCTCTCCCTTGATGTTGGAGATGTAATCGACGGTGCCCTCGTCGAGGCCGTAGCCGGCGTCGTGGGCATAGTCCTCGGGGTAGGAGAAGTTCCCCTCGTCTTGGTCGATGGTGACGGCCTCCAGTGTCGCGCTGTCGGGCATGGCTTGGTGTTTTGGTTGGAGAATTGGGGAGTCGGTCAGGCGGCGACGGGTTCGTTGATGATCCAGTCGTAGCCTTTTTCCTCGAGCTCGTAGGCGAGTTCCTTGCCACCGGTATGGATGATGCGCCCGTCGTGGAGGACGTGGACGACATCGGGCACGATGTAATCGAGGAGCCGCTGGTAGTGGGTGATGACGAGGAAGCCCCGCTCAGGCGAACGCATCGCGTTGACGCCCTGGGCGACGATCTTCAGCGCATCGATGTCGAGGCCGCTGTCGGTCTCGTCGAGAATGGCGTATTTCGGCTCGAGCATCATCATCTGGAGGATCTCGTTGCGCTTTTTCTCACCACCGGAGAAACCTTCGTTCACGGAGCGGGCGGTGAATTTACGGTCCATCCCGAGCTCGTCCATCTTGGCATACATCTCGCGGTAGAAGGCGACGGCGTCGATCTCCTGCCCCTTGGGAAGGCGGGCTTGGCGCGCGGCGCGGATGAAGTTGGCGTTGCTCACGCCCGGGATCTCATGCGGATACTGGAAGGCGAGGAAAAAGCCGGCACGGGAGCGCTCGTCGATTTCGAGTTCGAGGAGATTGATATCGTCGAGGAACACGCCGCCTCCGGTGACGGCGTAGTCTTCGTGACCGGCGATCACTTTGGAAAGGGTCGATTTGCCCGAGCCGTTCGGGCCCATGATGGCGTGCACCTGCCCCTTGGGCACCTCGAGGGTGAGGCCCTTGAGGATTTCGTGGCCGTCGACGGAGGCGTGGAGGTTTTCGATTCGGAGGGATTGGCTCATGAAAAATGGAAAGGGTTCGGGGAGGTGCTGATCAGGCGGCTTGGTCCTTGCGGCACTTCGGACAGGTGCCGCAGACGCCGCGCATCGCGACGTGCATTTCTTCCACGCGGCAGCCGGGAGGGAGCGCCCAGATCGACGAGGCGTTGGCACCGTTCTCAAGGCCGATGTCGAAGACCTTGTCGCAGTCGGTGCAGTAAAAATGGGCGTGTGGTTCGAGGTTCGCGCAATAGCGGGTCGCCTCGCGGTCGATGTTGACCTGTCGGATCGCCCCAGCCGTGGTGAGGGATTCGAGACAATTGTAAACGGTCGCCAGCGAGATCGAGGGCATGCGGTCTTTCGCACTCACAAAAACCTCCGAAGCGGTCGGATGGCTAAGTCCGTGGGCGGTCATTACTTCGTAGACCACCTGACGCTGCTTCGTCATGCGAAGACCACCGAAGTCCTCGGAGGCCTTCGGTGCCGTTGCTTCGGTCGTTTCAGACGTCATACTCATGGGTTTGCGGTAGCGATAAGGAAACCTAGGCTCTTTTCAAGAATTATTCTAAGAATCATTCTAAAATTTTTCCATCCTCGTTCGTGCCCCACTTTTCCTTGTCGCGGCGACGGGGTTTCGGCTACCCTCCCGGTATGATTCGCCCGCTTCTGAAAAGCACCGGCCTGGTGGTTTTGGTCGTCCTGACCGCAGCGGGCTTGACCCAGGACCGCCCCGACCGCATCCGCCCCACCTATTTCGGGATCAAAGACGGTGAGGTCCCCGAGGATCCGCGGGAATGGCGCGAGGGACGCTACGATGACTTTCCCGACTGGGACGTCAACGCTGAATTGCCGAATGATGTTTTTACCTTCGCAAGACTCCGCTACAACTCGGGGACTTGGATGGGACAGCGGGCGAAGTGGCTCATCGATTACCCGGACAGCGAGCTGAATTTCTCCTATCGGCTCCAGCAGCTCACCTCGCTGCAGGTCGATCCGAAGGGTGCGATCGTCGACATCGATGCTGAGCAGCTGCGCCATTATCCCTTCATCTACATGATCGAACCGGGGGACATCTGGATCACCGACGAAGAGGCGAAAACGCTGCGTGATTACCTCCTCAATGGAGGCTTCATCATGGTCGACGACTTTTGGGGCATCTACGAGTGGAAGAACTTCGAAAGGGCCCTGCGCCAGATCTTCCCCGATCGGGAGTATGTCGAACTCGAGCTCGATCACCCGATCTTCCACATGGTCTTCGACCTCGAGTTGAAGCCGCAGATCCCCGCCGTGGGCATGGCGATGATGGGCCGCGAGGAAGGGATCACCTACGAGTGGAACAAACCCGGCTCGGAGACGCCGCATTACCGCGCCATCCTCGACGACAGTGGCCGGATCTGCATGATGATCTGCTTCAACACCGACCTCGGCGACGGCTGGGAGGAGGAAGGCACGGATCCCTGGTATTTCCGGGAGTTTTCCGAGAAATACGCCTACCCGCTGGGCATCAATATCGTCTTTTACGCCCTCACCCATTGAAGGTGAGAGCCCGTCGCGGGGTGACCAAAGACAGGCTCCTCACTCGCCTGGCTTCTTCGGTAGTGGGATGGTCGGCGCGGACGGGGCGACTCGCTTGATCGGCACGGTCGAAGCACCCGAAACGGGATTTACCGGAATGACGCCGGCGGCAGGTTTCACAGGAATCGCGGCGGCGAGCGGCGCTGCGGGACGAACCGGTGCGGGTGCGCCAAGAGCAGCAGGAGCGTTGGCTGGCGCGACAGGGGCAACGGGCGCGACAGGCGCGACGCCTGAAGGCCGCAGGGGCGCGGGCGCGGCGGC
>DGXY01000078.1:4441-4723 GCA_002396885.1 Akkermansiaceae bacterium UBA5020 | reverse complement strand
GCTTTCCACTTTTTTCGCGCCGCTGAGGCCGTCCAGGGAGGCTTGAGAGGCCGAAACCCTATATTCCACGGGCGTTGGAGGGCGAATGGCATCCGGCTCGCTCCTGCCAGAAAGTGGGAAGTAGAGTGGAAACTGCCGCCTGATCAACTCGGAAGGATGGCCTCTGTGGTGCAGTCCTTCCCCGGAGCCTGGCGGCCAGTCGAATCGGCAATTGGCGGCAAATTCCGGACCAGGGGCCGCTGAGAACCCCATCTCTGTGACGCAACAGACTTTGGCCCTGAG
>DGXY01000078.1:0-4273 GCA_002396885.1 Akkermansiaceae bacterium UBA5020 | reverse complement strand
TGACGCAACAGACTTTGGCCCTGAGTCGATCCCGCCGTCCTGTTGCATCACTGATCGGCTCTCACGACGGCCGCGAGGCGCTCGATGAACGGCATCGTGATCTGGTCCGGCCCGAGGCGGAAGACGCGCCATCCGCTCAGGCCCGCCTCCAGATACTTCTCCAGATCGGCGTTGAACCCGGCGGCGCGATTGTGCCGACCGTTCACCCAGATACCGCCCTCGATCTCGATGAGCGTGTTGCTCTCCAGGTGGGCGAAGTCGGACCGCCACCGCCGTGTCTGATGAAAGCGGAACTCCCGCTCCAGTTTCGGACCGTCGGCCTTGTTCCAAAGCCAGAGGAATCGTTCCTCCAAGCGGGAGGGCGGCGTCTTGGATCTGAAGCGGAGTCGGGGCATTCCCTGACTTCCGAGTCAATCAGTCGTCCGAAGGATCGTGAGGGGCCGGTTTGTCCGGGACTCGATCATCCCGGCGCTTTTTCACCGAGGCGATGAGCGAGGAGATCCAGCTTTCAATCGGAATGCACGAAGAAATGAGGGACCAGGAGATGCCGATGGCCAGGGCCCAGCCGATGATGTCGAGCGGTGTCATGGAATGATTGGGTCAGGGGTGCGGGTCAGAGAAGCTGCGGCTGGTTCGGATCGTCCACGGTGCTCTCGATCTCGTCGGTGATCGTGGTGGAGATTCGGCTCGTCACCTTGAGCTTGGCAGGCACGCCGTCTTTCACGGCGACCTTGAAGCCGATGGCGAACCGGCCTTCCTCGTCTGCTGATTCGCGGGCATCGTGCCAGTGCGTGTCCAGCAGCTCGCGCAGGTGATCGAGGGCTTGCGACTTGAGCGCGTCGTCGTTGGAGGTGCTCATGCGCGATCAGTGCTCGGGGTGGATTCGGTCTTCGCCGTGTTGGCCTCGATCTTTTCGAGGAGCTTGAGGACACGCTGGGTGTCCTTCCGTTTGCGCTCGGCGGCTTCGCTGAGAGCGGTCCAGCAGAAGGCGATGCCGTAGGAGATGCCGACGAACACGGCCATCATGCCGATGCCGGCGGCGATGAATTGTAGGAAATCAATCATGGGTCTTGGGGTTGGGTGTTGGGTTTGGATTGAGGTTTGGGTTGTTCGGCTCTCGCCGGATCAGAGTTCGTTGTAGATCGCGACGATGGGTTCGAGGTCGCGCTTCACGGCGGCGCGCTGTTCGGGCGTGGCGTCCTCGTGCCAGCCCTTCTCCCGCATCCGCGACCACCAGGCGACGAGCCGGTTCACGAAGGGGATGTGGTTCTCGATGCCGCGATCGGATTCGGGCAGGTTCACCTCGTCGGTGTCGAGGAGGCGGCCCGAGGAGATTGAGCGACGGAGGCGGCGCGTGGAAACCGGTTGGCCATCCGCGAGCTGATGGGCGGCCAGCTTGAGCCAGTATTGCTGATCGACGGGCGGGAGTTTGGCCACGATCTTGTGGTGTTCCCAGGAGAGATCTTTGTTGCGCAACGAGGAGGGGACTTTTCGGGAGACGTGGGCGTAGGTTTGCAGCGTGGCCCGGTCCAGACCGGTGAGATGGATGGCCGCCTCGTAGTCCTCGGAGCGGACGCGGGATGCGGCGTTGCGGGGATCGCTCTTGGCGAAGCGGTCGAGGCCGTAGGTGAGCCAGTCGCCGATCACGAAAGCCACGCCGCGAGCCGCTTCGTTGAGGAGCGGGGCGAGGGACGACCATTCCTCGAAGGAGAGATGATCGTGAACTTCAAGCCCGGTGCGGCTGATGGTGAACTTTCGGGTGTCGGAGAGGGCGATGCTCATGGGCTTGGTGTCGTGTCAAACTTGGGTGCGGAGATGCTTGAGTCGGGCGCGTCGGTAGCTCTGGCGGGCGGGGATGGAGCGCATCGCCCGGCTGGGCTTGAGATTCAGGGCGCGGGACAGCTCCACGCAGCGCTTGGACACCGCCGCCCGGGTCACCCCGTGGCGTTTGGCGATGTCGGTCATGGAGTCGCCGCAGTAGGAGAGGCCGGTGACCAGGGCGAGGCATTCGAGGGAAAGGCGGGCGTTGTCCTGGCCGATCAGCTCGCCTACAAGACGGCGGAGAAGGTCGTGAAGGCGCTCCGGGTCGGGTTCGTCGAGGGATGGCGTGGCGGGTGGCTGGGGTTCCGCTTCGACGATTTCCTCCGGCCCGCAGCAGGCCATCGAGGATTCGGCGAGGTCACGACTGGGAGCGCCGGTGCCCGCTCCAGGCACGGAGGCGCGGTCCAGACCGAGTTCACCGAGACGTTCCCGCTCCTCCGGCGGCAGGGAGGCGACCCACTCGCCATAGGCCTTCCGGTAGTCCTCGTCGCGGGACCGCTGCCGGATCTCGTAGTCCTCCTCGGCGTCGAGATCGATGTCGTCGAAGTCGCGCATCATCCTTTCTCGCCCCAGTGGTTGCAGGTTCCGGCCTCGACCTCGATGGGCACCTCGGGGAAGAGGGCTTCCATCGCTTCCTTCATGGTCGCGGCGACGAGTTCACAGATCTGTTCGGCATCCGCCTCGGGCACCTCGACGATGACTTCGTCGTGGACGGTGGAGATGAGCCGGGCCGTGTTGGGCAGGCGCTCAGCCAGGGTGACGATGGCCTGCTTCATCCCGTCCGCGCAGCCGCCCTGAACGGGCGTGTTCACCAGGGCGGTGAAGCGCTCCCATTCCGTGGCAGTTCCGGGGATGAGGCGGCGGCGACCGAGACGGGTCCGAACTTCGGTCACGCCCTGCTCTGCCTGCTGGTGGCTCTCGCCGTGCCACTGGCGGAGGTGCCCATAGGTGCGGAAGAAGGCGGTCCGGATCTCCTTGGCCTGATCGTCTTGCAGCGTCACGCCGTAGGAAGAAGCCGCATATCGCACGAGGCCGGGGGCGCTCTGGCCGTAGAGCAAACCGAAGGACACGGCCTTCGCGGTTTGTCGCTGCTGCTTGCTGATGGATGCCGGATCCCCTCCGAGCACGGTGGAGGCGGTGAGCTTGTGAAGATCCTGTCCGGCCCGATATGCCTCGATCATCTTCGTCTCGCCGGCGATGGCGGCAGCGGCGCGGAGCTCCACCTGGGAGTAGTCCGCGACGATGAAGCGGTGGCCTGGAGCGGAAACAAAAGCCTCGCGCAATTCGCCACGTCCCACGTTCTGGAGGTTCGGCTCCTTCGACGAGAAGCGTCCGGTCGCGGTGCCGGTCGGCTCGAAGCGGGCGTGGATGCGTCCGTCGGTCTTCACGTGCTCGATGAGCGTCTCGGCCTGTTGCGCCCGTTTGCTGGCCTCGCGATGGGCGAGGATGAGCGGGATGATCCTGCCGTCGTCGGCCGCCTTGAGCGCTTCCTCGGCGGTGGATTCCAGCGCGATACCCTGCGATCGAAGCGCGGCGAGGAGCTGGGCCGGGCTGGCGGGATTGAGTCCGGGACTTCCCAGGGTTTCGCGCAGATCGGTGGAGGCTTTCGCGGCATTGGCCTTGGCGTCCGCTGCGATTCTCCTGAGCTTCTCCACGTCCACCCGGATGCCGGCGGCTTCCATCTCCACCACCTGCGGCAGCAGTGCGCTCTCCAGCGTCCACACGCGCTCCAACGCGGCTTCCCCGATGCCGGTCTCCAGCGCCTTGGCCAGATCGTGGAGATGGGCCACGTCGCGGGCCGCGTAGGCGAACTGCTCCTCGGTCAGCAGCATCGATCCCCAGTCGGAGCGGCTCTGGTCCTTGCCCGGCTCGATGCCGAGGTAGCGCTCCAGGCACTGGTCGAGGTTGTTGCCGGGTTTGGTGCCGGCGGCGAGGAGCCGGGCGGCGGTGAGCGTGCAGAAAACCTTGGGCAGACGCAGCCCGCATTTCACCCGCAGCCAGAGACTGTCGAACTTGGCGTTGTGGGCGATGACGGTGGCGACCGTAAGGATATCCGCCAGCGGGCCGAGATCGTAGCCCACCGCCATGAGGTCGAGCATCCAGACCGGCCCATCCTCGCGGCAGAGGGTGAGCAGGCGGATGTCGCCGCGCCAGGGATCGAGCCCGTCGCCTTTGCGGTTGCCGTAGGTTTCGAGGTCGAGGGCGATGCGGCCCGTCGAGGATAGGGTCAAATCATCGACGATCCGGTCGAGGTCCGCTTTGGACGTGCAGAAAACCGGGTTGTGGGATGTGGGAGGTTTTGGGAGAACTTCACTATCGCTATATAGAGACCCATTTAATGTTTTCTCTTTTTCAAAATTCTTAACGAATTTTTCTTCTCCTATGCGTGCGTAGGAAGATTGTCCCATTTCATCCCACATCCCACTCGATGGGGCGGCTTCGGGAGTTGCAG
>DGXY01000066.1:65963-66540 GCA_002396885.1 Akkermansiaceae bacterium UBA5020 | reverse complement strand
CTGAAAACTGAAAACTGAAAACTTCAAAGAAACCCCAGCTCCTCTCTCAAAGCCTGCGCGCTCACGCCACTTTCGCGCAAACTCTTCAGCGTCACGGCGCGGTCGCGTTTGGCGAGGCGGTTGCCGGAGGGATCGGTGAGGAGGGGATGGTGATGGTAGAGGGGCACGGGCAGGTCGAGGAGGGCCTGGAGAACGCGGTGGAGGTGGGTCGCATCAAAGAGATCGACGCCACGGACGATATCGGTGACTCCCTGGAGTCCGTCGTCGACGACAACGGCGAGGTGGTAGCTGGTGCCGATGTCCTTGCGGACGAGGACGACATCACCGAGGAGCTCGGGCCGGGCGGGCTGCTCGCCGTGATGGGTATCGGTCCAGGTGAGGCTGGGTCCGATGAGGGAAAGGGCTTTTTCGAGATCGAGACGGAGGGCGTGGGGCGTGCCGGTGGCGAGGCGGGCGGAGCGTTCCTCTACGGAGAGGCGGCGGCAGGTGCCGGGATAAACGGGGCCTTCACTGCCGTGGGGGGCGTGGCCGGCGCCCTCGATCTCACGCTGGATGTCGGCGCGGGTGCAGAAGCAGG
>DGXY01000066.1:65605-65792 GCA_002396885.1 Akkermansiaceae bacterium UBA5020 | reverse complement strand
CGGCGCGGGTGCAGAAGCAGGGGTAAAGCAGCCCCCGAGCGCTGAGGCGGTCGGCGGCGGCGGTGAAGTCGGCGCGATGTTCGCTCTGGAAGCGGACGGGCGTTTCCCATTCGAGGCCGAGCCAGGCGAGGTCCTCGAAAATCTGCTCCGCGTTCTCGCGGGTGCAGCGGGTCGGGTCGATGTCCTC
>DGXY01000066.1:65240-65424 GCA_002396885.1 Akkermansiaceae bacterium UBA5020 | reverse complement strand
GGGTCGGGTCGATGTCCTCGATGCGGAGGAGAAACCGGCCTCCCGAGGCCCGAGCGAGCGCGAAGGCGGTCAGCGCGGAAAAGGCGTGGCCTTTGTGGAGCTGTCCGGTCGGGCTAGGGGCGAATCGGGTGGTCATTGCGGAGGTCGGAGGTCGGGCGCACTCCTACTCATACTCTTACCTCAT
>DGXY01000066.1:57237-64992 GCA_002396885.1 Akkermansiaceae bacterium UBA5020 | reverse complement strand
GAGTATGAGTAAGAGTATGAGTATGAGTATGAGTATGAGGAAAATCAGGGAGAGGAAGATTGAACGGGTTTGCCCCCGTTGCAATCTACCGTCAATCTACCGCGCATCCGCGACGTAACGTCGTTGACCTCGAACCCCCGCCGATTCAAGTTTCTCCCCATGTCCCCGACCCGTTTTCTCGTCCCGTCCAAGAGGGTATTGTCCTTCACCGCACCCTGTCTGCTCCTCGCCGGGCTGGTTCTGGTGGCTCAGGATGCTGCAGAACGGCAGCCAAAGCCGGATCCCGCCGATGCGGCGAAGGTGGTGGAGGCCCTGCTCTCGGATGCCCGGCAGCTCACGTTTGAAGGGCTCCGCGCCGGGGAAGGGTATTTCTCGGCCGACGGCACGAAGCTGATTTTCCAGAGCGAGCGGGAGGGGGGGAATCCCTTTTACCAGATCTACCTGCTCGATCTCGAGACGGGCGACACGGAGCGGGTCTCCCCGGGCAAGGGCAAGACGACCTGTGCCTGGATCCACCCCGATGGGAAGCGGGTGATGTTCGCCTCGACCCACGAAAACCCGGAGGCGGAGGCCCAGCAAAAGGCGGAATACACCGAAAGAGAATCGGGCAAGGCGCGCAAGTATTCGTGGGACTACGATGCGGAATTCGACATCTACGAGACGGTGCCGGGCTC
The DNA here is from genome assembly GCA_002396885.1 of Akkermansiaceae bacterium UBA5020. GTDB lineage: Bacteria > Verrucomicrobiota > Verrucomicrobiia > Verrucomicrobiales > DEV007 > Arctic95D-9. Next base: position 64,318 of record DGXY01000066.1, on the reverse strand, counting down.
GGACGAATACAAGAACCTGACCAAAACCGAAGGCTACGACGCCGAAGGCGCTTGGTCGCCGGACGGGAAAAAGCTCGTCTTCGCCTCGAATCGCCAAGCCTACGCGGGCACGATGAGCGAAGAGGACGCGAAGGCCTTCAAGCTCGACAAGAAGTTTCCGATGGAGATCTATCTCGCCGACGCGGACGGCTCGAACCCGGAACGCCTCACGACGGCCGATGGCTACGACGGCGGTCCTTTCTTCAGCGCCGACGGAAAGGAGATCTGCTGGCGTCGTTTCGATCGCAAGGGGCTCGTTGCGGAGATCTACGCGATGAACCTGACCGACCGGAAGGAGCGCCAGCTCACGAAGCTCGGGGCGATGTCTTGGGCGCCGTATTTCCATCCGAGCGGCGAATACCTGATCTTCGCGACGAACAAACACGGATTCGAGAATTTCGAGCTCTACCTCGTCGACGCGAAGGGGGAGAAGGAGCCGGTGCGGGTGACGCACACGGAAGGTTTCGACGGACTGCCGGTCTTTTCTCCCGATGGAAAAACGCTCGCCTGGACGAGCAACCGGACCGCGGCAAAGCAGTCGCAGATCTTCCTCGCGGGATGGAACCACGAGGCGGCGCTGGCGATGCTGGAGAAGAGCGGTGCGACCCCGGCGACGACGACGGCGGTGCCTGAAAAACCCGCCGAAGCAGCTTCGGTCGCGACCCTCGCAACAAAACCGGCCATCGACGTGGCCGATCTCCGCGCCCATCTCGAATACCTCGCCTCGCCGGATCTGAAGGGCCGCCTCACCGGCACGCCGGGCGAGATCGCGGCGACGGCGCACGTGGCTGAGCATTTCAAGAAGTGGGGGCTCGAGCCGGGCGGTGACAACGACAGCTACTTCCAGACCTTCGAGTTCACCGCCGGCGTGGCCGTGGGCAAGGACAACGCCATGACCTTGAATCTCGGCGGCGAGACGAAGAAGCCGGAGGTCGAGAAGGATTGGCGTCCCGTTTCTTTCTCGAAGAATGGCCCCTTGGAGGACACCGGCATCGTCTTCGCCGGATACGGGCTGGAGATTCCCGACGGCAAGGGTGGCGAATCCTACACGAACTATTTCCACCTCGATGTGAAGGGCAAGTGGGTGATGGTGCTGCGCTATGTGCCCGAGGATGTGCCGAAAGAGCAGCTCCAGGAAATGCAGCGCTACTCGAGGCTGCGCCACAAGGCGACCTTGGCGCGCCGCAAGTTCGCCGCCGGGATCATCTACGTGACTGGTCCGAACACGGAGGTGGAGAATGAGCTCGTGCCGATGGAGTTCGACGCCTCAAACGCCGACTCGGGCCTGCCCGCGATCAGCATCTCGACCGAACTCGCGAAAGAGCTCGTGGCCAAGGCGGGCAAGGATCTCTCCGAACTCCAGAAAGCCCTCGACAAGGGCGAGATGGTGGAAGGTTTTGAAATCCCCGAGACAAAACTGAGCGCGACGATCGACGTCGATCAGGAGACACGGACGGGACGCAACGTCATCGCCGTGCTCTCGGCGGGCCAGAAGGGGCCGCACCCAAATCCGGCGGTGATGATCGGGGCCCACATCGATCACCTCGGCGACGAGGCGGGGCCGGGATCGCTCGCGCGTGAAGAGGAGCGGGGACACACCCATCGCGGGGCCGACGACAATGCCTCGGGCGTTTCGGGATTGCTCGAGATCGCCGAGTATCTCGCGGACCAGCGGAAGCAGGGAAAACTCGAGCTCCAGCGCGACGTGGTCTTCGCGGCTTGGTCGGGTGAGGAGATCGGACTGCTCGGATCTTCGCATTTTGTCAGGAAGCTCGCGAAGGACGCCCTCGGTGACGAGAACGCGCCGCTCGGGTTGATCCTTTCCTCCTATCTCAACATGGACATGATCGGGCGGCTGCGCGAGTCGCTCGTGTTACAGGGGATAGGATCGAGCGATTACTGGAAAGGCGCGATCGAGAGCCGCAACGCGCCCATCGGCCTGCCCATTACGATCCAGAACGATACCTACCTGCCGACGGACGCGACGCCCTTCTATCTGCGCCAGGTGCCGATCCTGAGCGCCTTCACGGGAGCCCACGAGGACTACCACACCCCGCGTGACACGCCCGACAAGATCAATTACGAGGGCGCCACGAAAATCGCGAAGCTGATGGGGCTGATTGCCCGCGGTCTCGCGATCGACTCGAACGCGCCGAAGTATGTGAAGGTCGATCCGCCGAAAAATCAGGGCAGCCGCGGCTTCCGTGTCTACCTGGGCACGATCCCCGATTACAGCCAGGGCGACATCAAGGGCGTGAAGCTCAGCGGCGTGGCCGACAAGGGACCGGCCGGAGTCGCGGGGGTCAAGGGCGGCGACGTCATCACCGGTCTCGGCGACGAGAAAATCCTCAACATCTACGACTACACCGAAGCCATGGCCGAGCTGAAGGTCGGGGTGGAAACGACGATCACGGTGAAGCGCGGCGAGGAGGAGATGACCCTGAAACTGACCCCCGCCTCGCGCGATTGATCCGTAGGTCCGGCCAAGGCGCGGATTTGTTTAGCCATCAGGGCCAAACGGTCCTTTTTGCTGGAAATTCTAGGCTTGCACAGGGTCACCGATTGCTGCTAAGGTCGACACTCGGGTCCGCGAGGGGCGCAACTCACTCGGATTCTGGTTATTAACGTGTCAATTCCTCTCCAGAGCGCGGTTTTGCCGCGAATCGTTTTCCCGTGCCTGCTCGCGGCAACGTTTCTGTTTGGAATTGCGTCCCAGAGTCATGCGGACGGCAACGGTATTCCTGGCGGTATCCCAGGAATCGCGGCGGCCGAAGCCCGGAAACGTCAGGGGCAGGTCGAGGCGGCCCAGACCCTTTTCACGGCGGGATCGAAGGCCTACGCGGACCAATCCTACGCCGAGGCGATGGACTATTTCAAAGCCGCTTTCGAGACGGTGCCTGACGTGCCGGCGGTGGCCGAGCAGCGGCAAATCTTCTTTAAGCGCTACCAGTCGGCTTCCTTTCGCTACGCCGAAATCCTCGCGGCCGAGGCCAAATGGCCGGAATGCGAGAAGACTCTCGCCGACGTCCTCGCCCTCGCCGAGTCGCGCAAAGTCCCGGCGGCGGAAATCGATCCGGAACTCCGCAAAATGCTGAAGGGGCTACAAGCCCGCGACGAGCGTTACAACTTCGCGATGACCCCGCAGCACCTGCGGGATGTCAATCAGGTCGAGGCCAAGCTGATTCTCGCCCGGGGATTTCTCGAACTTGGCGATTATGACCGGGCCGAGCGGTCCTTTAATGAAGTGCTGAACGTCGATCCCTTCAGCACGGCGGCGCGGCGCGGACTCGAGGAGGTGGAGCGGTTCCGCATGAACTATTACGATGCCGCGTATGATCACACGCGTTCGAAGAAACTCGCGGAGGTGGCGGCGGGTTGGGAATCGCCCGTGCCTCCCTTGCTGGGCGGGGAGGCGGTCACCTTGAACGCCGATGGGGTGGTGATGGGCGGCAATGTGGCGCTCGATCGGAAGTTGGAGGAAATCATCATCCCGACGCTCGAGTTCAGCGATGCCCGGCTCGCCGAGGTGGTCGAGTTTCTCGGGATGAAGGCCCAGGAACTGGATACCTCGGAAACCGATCCGACCAAACGCGGGGTCAATTTCGTGATCGATTCCGGAACGCCGGGCGGTGAAGATCCGGCGCAACGAACCCTCACCGTCCGGATGGCCAACGTCCCTCTGGGAGTCGCTCTCAAATATGCCGCCCAGCAGGTGGGAATGACTTATCGGACGGACAATTTCGCCGTCCGCATCGTGCCGCCGTCCGCTGGTGGTGACGGGGCTCTCTCGGTGCAGCGCTGGGTGGTTCCTCCCGGTTTTCTCTCCGGAGCGGGAGAAGGGGATGCGGGGGCGGCGGCGGGTCCGGCCGATCCTTTCGCGAATCCGGAGCCCGCGGGGGGCGCTGCGCTCGTGAAGCGGGTCAGTGCCCAGGACTTTCTCATCTCGCGTGGCGTCCAGTTCGGTGCCGGTGCGACGGCGAACTATGTGGCGGCCACCAGTTCGCTCCTAGTCAAGAACACGGCGGAACAGTTGCAACTCGTCAATGATATCGTCCAGTCGGCGAAGGACTTGGGAGCGAAAAACGTGGAGATCCACGTGCGGATGGTGTCGGTCGAAGCTCAGCAGCTGAATCAACTCGGGCTCGATTTCCTCCTGGGAGCCAGCAACATCGATGGGTCGGCGCGGGCTTTCTTTGCTGGGGGCACTCCCGGGAATTCCGGAGTTCCGGTGACCGGGGCTGATTTTCCGTTTGTGGCCCCTTCCGGTCCGGTCGGGACCTTTCCAGTGAGCAGTGGTTTGCGGATGGGAGAACTTAGCGCGGGACAAAGCATTGACTCCGTGATCAATCGTGATTCGCCCGATCCGGTGGGTGCCAAGATACCAGGGGTTTTCTCGGTGGCGGGGGTCTTCACTGATCCCCAGTTTCAAATGGTGTTGAGAGCCCTCAGCCAGATGAAGGGTTCGGATTTTCTCAGCGATGCCCATGTCGTGACCCGGCCCGGGCAGCTCGCCAAGATGGAACAGGTGCGGGAGTTCATCTATCCGACGGAATACGATCCGCCGGAGATTCCGAACCAGATCGGAAACATCACCGTAGGCGATGTTTCCGTCTCGGGTCCAATTGATCCGATCTTCCCGGCTACGCCGGCGACTCCGACGGCCTTTGAAACCCGTAAGATCGGGAAGTCGATCGAGGTCGAGCCGACGGTTGCCTCGGACAACAAAACGATCAGTCTGAACGTGCTAATGGACTTCACGGACTTTTCCGGTTTCATCAATTACGGCACGCCGATCACCAACAGCGCCTTCCTCATCAACGGACAGGCCTCTGTGGTGACGCCGAATGAGATCTTGATGCCGGTCTTCGATGCGATCAAGGAAACGACCAGCATTACGATCTGGGATGGTCAGACCGTCGCGATCGGCGGGTTCCACGGAGAAACGGTCACGTCGGTCGAAGACAAGATTCCCTACCTCGGCGACCTGCCCGTCCTGGGGCGGGCCTTCCGCTCGGAGGGAACGGAATCCACGAAACGCGCCCTGACGATTTTCGTGACGGTGCGGCTGGTCGATCCGGGTGGAAACCCGATCAATGCTCCGGTCGAGGATGAGGCCCCTGAATTGATGACGCGCCGGGATACGGTGAGTCCGCCTGTCTTCGCGCCCGGACCGCCTCCGGTGTATCCCGCGAAGTGAGCGGGATCGATTCTTCGCGCGGGAGCGAAAAGCACTCACCTTCGGGCGCAAATGCGACCCATCCCGTACTTGGAGATTGAGACAATCTCTTTGCATTGGTAAGGGCGGCCGAGTATAACGGGCAATTCAATCTGCCCTCTGTTCTTCAACCTCAATGAGCCCGTCTGCCCCGTCGGATTCTCCCGAACTCGCTTCCAGCCCCGCCTCGTCGGGGGGCACTGAACTCCCGAAGGCGATCTTCCAGGTGCACCTCGGCGTCGATGAAGTGAAACCGGTGGATCACGGTCCTGACATTCAGCGAATCCGCCACTTTACCCTGCCCGAATGGACCCCATCACTCTCCTGTTGATCGGAGTCCTCGTCGTCGTGGTGGGCATCATCGCCCTCCGTTGGCATCCCTTCATCGCGTTGACCGCGGCCGGATTGACCGTGGCGGCCCTGACCCCGACCGATCTTCTTTACCGCTCGAAGCTCGATGCCGGCCAGCGCGCCGCGCTCGTGGGGGATGGGAGAACGGGGATTCCCATGGCGGCCCCCGCCGGCATGGAGAAGGCCCACGACTCGGCTCTCGCTTATGCGGGAAAATGGTTCGTTGCCCGTTTTACCGAAGCCTTCGGGAAGGGCTGCGGTGACATCGCCCTCGTCATTGCGATGGCCGCGATCATTGGGCAATGCCTCCTCGATTCGGGCGGCGCGAAACGCATCGTCGATTCGCTGATGCGGCTTTTCGGGGTGCGGGGGACCCCTTTCGCTTTTGCGGGCAGTGCCTTCACCCTCGGCATCCCCGTCTTCTTCGACACCGTTTTCTATCTCCTCATGCCCCTCGGCAAGGCCCTGCGGCGTGAGACGGGAAAGGATTATCTGCTCTACATCCTCACGATCGTCGCGGGCGCGACGATGGCGCACTCGCTCGTGCCACCTACGCCGGGACCGCTGACCGTCGCGGGCTACTTCGGTGATCAGGTCACGATCGGATCGATGATGCTGGGAGGCATTGTCGTCGGGCTCATCACGGTGGCGGCCGGGATCGCCTTCGCCTACTGGGCGAATCGCCGCTGGGAAATCCCTTTCCGGGAAGAAGCGGCGGGGGAGGGTGGCCCTAGCGAAGCAACCCGGTTCACCGGGCCACTGCCACCCCTCTGGCTCTCGTTGTTCCCGATCGTCCTTCCGGTCGTCCTGATCGCGGGACAGACGATCGTCGAGGCGAGGGAATTGAAAATCGCGGCGATCGAGGTGCTCGGCGACAAGAACATCGCCCTGATCCTCTCCGCGGGAGCAGCCGTGTGGCTGCTGATCCGCTCGAAGCGGAGCGCTGGCGGGGGCGTGAAGGACGCCGTCCAGACCGCGCTCGCCAGCGGAGGGATCATCATCCTCATCACGGCGGCGGGCAGTGCCTTCGGTTCGGTGCTGAAAGACACCAACATCGCCGAACTCATCAGCGAATCGATCGAGGGCAAACAGACCTTGATGCTGATCCCGATCGCCTACCTCGTCACCGCGCTCATTCGTACCGCCCAGGGGTCAGCCACGGTCGCCATGATCACCGCAGGCGGGATGGTGGGACCGATCGCGACGGGCACGGAGCTTTCGTATTCGGCGCTCTATCTGGCGCTCGCGATCGGTTGCGGTTCCAAGCCCATTTCCTGGGCGAATGACAGCGGCTTCTGGGTGATCGGCCGGATGACCGGGATGACCCCTCTTGAGACCTTCAAAACGGTGAGCATGATGATGTTGATCATGTCTCTGGTCGGACTCGCCGTATTGATGCTCGGGGCCTGGCTGCTGCCACTTGTTTGATCCTGACCGCAGAAAGCTTCCAAGGAGATGGCTTTTTAAAACAAATCC
>DGXY01000066.1:52349-57060 GCA_002396885.1 Akkermansiaceae bacterium UBA5020 | reverse complement strand
GCTTTTTAAAACAAATCCTCATTCCTGAGGATCAATTGTTCAAAAATTTTAAATTTTGAGTTGATTGTTCTTAATAATTTGTTAAGATCGATTGTCAGCAGTTCACCCGCTGACTTCTCCCATGCCTGCGCGCTCCCTTCGTGCCGACCGTTTCCTTTCTGATCGAAAAGCAAACGGGAGTCCCTCGAGGGTGCGTTCCCTGGGAGAGCTTTTAAAACACAAACAGACGCAGGCCAACCACGAGGGTGGCCTCGCCAAGGCCCTCGCGCTCCGGCGCAGAGAAGACAGATCATTTGGGTTCCGAAAGGCAGTTGGCGTTCCTTGTTCATCCGCCAACAGCCCCCGGGATCCGAGTTGAGGGGTAGCCGCAGTCCGGATTCTGGCAGGTGTCCGGGCTGCGGCTCGGCTTTTTTATAAACAATCCTTTGGAGCGCTTGAAGGTCACAAGTGACGAAGGTGTTGCTTTCCCACGCTCGAGGATGCCCGAAAAGTGGGAATTGTGAGAATCAGTTGGTCCCTCTTGGAGTCGATGATTCGCACCTGAACGACTGCGGATTCAATCCCACCCATTGCACCTGCCATGAAGATCACATTTGTCACCGATACCTACACGCCCCAAGCCAACGGTGTCGCGACCACCCTCGAGCGCCTCGTCAACGGACTGAGGGAACGGGGCCACCAGGTCGACGTGGTGCGGCCGGCTGTTCTCGCCTGCGACGAGGAAGGGCTCAAGGTGCCTTCCTTCGGACTGCCTGGATACCGCGAGGTGAGATTCGGCTTTCCGATGCGGATTGTGCTCCAGTCCCGCTGGTCGCGTCGCCGGCCCGATGTCATCTATGTGGCGACCGAGACTCCGCTGGGTGCCTCGGCGATCACGGCGGCCCGTGCCCTCGGGATCCCTGCAGCCTCGGGATTTCACACGAACTTCCAGCAGTATGTCGCCCACTATCGCATGCCGCTGCTGGAAAAGGCGACGATGTCCTACTTGCGTCGCGTTCACAATCGCTCGGTCTGCACCTTTGTGCCCTCCAGCGATGTGATCGACGAGCTCGACGCTTGCGGATTTGAAAACCTGCAGCTCCTCCCGAAGGGGGTTGATACGAAGCTCTTTCATCCGAGGAAGCGATCCCTCACGCTCCGGCAGCGTTGGGGCGCCGGTGCGAACGCCGTCGTCGGGCTTTATGTCGGACGGATCGCCGCCGAAAAAAACCTGCCCTTGATCGTCGAGACCTTCAGTGCGATCCGCAAGCGCATCCCGGATTTCAAGGGAGTCTTTGTTGGCGATGGGCCGAAGCTCGAGGAACTCAAACGCGAGCACCCGGAATTCATCTATGCCGGGGTCCTTCGCGGCGAGGCGCTCGCCGAGCATTATGCCTCGGCCGATCTCTTCATTTTTCCCAGCATCACCGAGACCTTCGGCAACGTGACCCTCGAAGCGATGGCGAGCGGGTTGGGGGTTGTCGCTTACGACTACGCCGCTGCGCGCCAGCACATCGTCAATGGTGAAAACGGCTTCACGGCCCCCTTCGATGACCGCGAGGCCTTCCTCGATCTCGCCGTCGATGCCGCCGGGCGGAATCTCACCCTGCTGCGCGAGGAGGCCCGGGCCTCGGCCCGCAAGGTGCGTTGGAAAAAGGTCGTGAAGCGCTTTGAAAAGCAGCTCGAAGATCTCGCAAACCGGCTTCCCGTCGGGTCCACTGCTGAAACCCAGCCCGAGGCCGTCGGGACGAATTGATCCACCCCCTCTCCGAGGAACTCTGCCATGAAAGACCACGACAAGCGCCACGACTACGAGACCATCTTTCTCTCCGACATCCACCTCGGCACACGCGACAGCAAGGCCGAAGAGGTGATCGCCTTCCTCAAGGCGACGACCTGCCGCAAGCTGATCCTCAACGGCGACATCGTCGATGGATGGGCGCTCCGGAGTGGCGGGAAATGGCTGCCGACTCACACCAAGTTCGTCCGCACCGTGCTGAAGAAGATGGAGAAGCAAGGCACCGAGGTGATCTACCTGCGGGGCAATCACGACGACATCCTTGAGCGTTTCCTCCCGGTCTGTTTCGGAAACCTCCGCATCGTCGACGAATACATCCACGCCACGCCGCGGGGAGACTACCTCGTCGTGCATGGTGATGGTTTCGACCGAGTCACCACCAGCCACCGTTGGGTCGCCATCGCCGGGGCCAAGGGCTACGAGTTGCTCCTCGCCGTCAACCGACTCTACAACCGTTGGCGCGCTTTCCGGGGCAAAGAGTACTTCTCCCTCAGTAAGACGATCAAGGCCCGGGTGAAATCGGCGGTGAGTTTCGTCGATCGCTACGAGGACCAGCTCAAGGAACTTGCCGCAGTTCGTGGTTGCCGCGGGATTATTTGCGGCCATATTCATACACCTGCCGACAAACTCCTCGAAAACGGGATTCATTATCTCAATTCCGGGGATTGGGTCGAGTCCCTGACCGCGATCGTGGAAAAGGTTCCGGGTGATTTTGAACTGATCCACTATAGCGATTTCTTGCAGCGCGAGGACGTCGCCGGCGCCATCCGGAAACGGGAGAGTGACTTTGCCGAGGTTGAGGAAATGACGAGGCCGGCCGCCGCCGAACTCGCCTTGGTCTGAACCACGGAGGGAAACGGACTGGACTCGGAAGACTTCTTCGGGCAAAACCCGATCAAACTCCTGATGACCGATTCCGTGCATATTCTCGGCAGTTTCGAGCAAGCGCTCCGTGAGACGCGCAATGGCCTCACTCGCATGGCCAGCATCACGGAGCAGAATCTCCAGAATGCCATCCGCGGCCTCGTCTCGCGAAACGCGGACTATTGCAACGAGGCCATCGTCGAGGAGGAGGAAGTGAACCAGCTCGAGCGCCGCATCGACGCGGAGTGTTTCGAGATCCTGATGCGCTACAATCCCGTGGCCGGTGATCTGCGGGAGGTCATCGCCGGAATGAAGGTCGCGAACAACCTCGAGCGCATTTCCGACGAAGCCCGCAACATCGCACGTCGCGCCCGCAAGCTGCTGAAGCACCCCGAGATCCAGGAGGTCCACCTCATCGAGCCGGTTTACGAGAAGGCCTCCAGTATTTTCCGCGACTCGATGCGCGCCTACGCCGAGCGCAACACCGAACTCGCCGTCTCCCTTTACACGAGGGATCTCGACCTCGATGAAATCCATCGCGATGTGATCCGCGAACTGGGAAAGCGCCTCGATCAATCCTCCGGACAGGTGAAGCAGATCCTGCATCTCATCTTCATGGTCCGCAGCCTCGAGCGGGTGGGAGATCTCTCCGTGAATATCGGGGAAGACGCCGTTTTCCTCATCAATGCGGAGGACATTCGGCATCTCGGTGCGAAACGCGCCGCCAAGCGCCAGGTGGCGGAGGAAAACTCCGCCCTAGAGGACCTCGATTGATCGGGTCGACGACCAGCTCTGGTCGCCTCCTTGGGTCCCGCTTCTTCTGCGCGAAGCCGTGTAGGATTCGTGATTCTGAAATCCTGAAGGTGTCTCGCTGAAGCACTCCCAAAAGAAAACAGGGCCAGGCTTGTGACCTGACCCTGTTGAAAGTTCCCTCGAATGGAGAGGTGGCGGATCAACGCTTGGAGAACTGGAAGCGCTTGCGGGCGCCGGGCTGACCGGGCTTCTTGCGTTCCTTCTTCCGGGGATCACGGGTGAGGAGCTGGTCTTCGCGGAGGGCGTCCTTAAGATCTGGATTCGTCTTGAGGAGGGCGCGGGCGATACCGAGCTGGATGGCACCGATCTGGCCGGTCACTCCACCACCCACGGCGCTGATGGCAGCGTCGTATTGGTTGGCGACATTGGCGGACTGGAAGGGGTGGAGCACCTTGTTTTGGAGGGAGAGAGTACCGAAGTAATCCTCGAAGGGGCGCTTGTTGATCGTGATCTGACCCGTGCCCGGGACAAGGGTGACGCGGGCGGTGGCGGTCTTGCGACGTCCCGTGGCGGAGTAGGTTTCGCTCATGTCAGGTGAGGGGTCTGATTAAAGTTCGTAGGGCTTGGTCTGCTGGGCCTCGTGCGGGTGCGAGGCACCGTTGTAAACCTTCAGCTTGCGAAAGATGGCCCGGCCGAGGCGGTTGTGGGGGATCATGCCCTTAACGGCACGCTCGACGATCAGTTCGGGGCGGCGGCCGCGAACCTTGGAGACGGACTCGCGCTTGAAACCGCCGGCGTAGCCGGAATAGCTCGTGTAAACCTTGCCGTCTTCCTTCTTACCGGTAAGGCGGACTTTGTCGGCGTTGATGATGACAACGAAATCGCCGCAATCCACGTGGGGGGTGAAGAGCGGTTTGCCCTTCCCGCGCAGCAGGTTGGCGGCGGCGACGGCGACGTCGCCGAGCACTTTACCATCGGCATCAATGACGTGCCACTGGCGTTCGATTTCTTCGGCTTTTGCAGAAAAGGTTTTCATTTGCAGGATCGTTTTCCCCCGCTTTTTCTGGCCGGTTGAAGGCACTCTTTTCAAGCTTTTCGGGCCGGAAGAAAGCGACGGAAACTCTGAACGAGTCCCGAGCCTAGGCGGGAGGGAGGGGAATCTAGGATGAAGTCACGGGATGTCAAGGCCGGGAACGTATGAAATATCTGGCTTTGCCCCCGTTTTTGCGAGGTGAGGCGTCCGAATTCCGGGGGGAGAATGCCGAAATTGAACGGAGGAGACCTCGGACCTGTCTCTCAAGGTAGCTCTTCCCCTCG
>DGXY01000066.1:22503-52156 GCA_002396885.1 Akkermansiaceae bacterium UBA5020 | reverse complement strand
GCAAGGTAGCTCTTCCCCTCGATTTGGCATGAAATCATCCTTCTGGAAATTTCGATTTCACTCGTTCATTGTGGCAATACTGACTAGCGGATCAGGATTGGGCGGGTTCACCCTCCTTTCCGCTACCGAGCCGGAGGATCACCCCGAGGCCAACTCGACGCAGTCTGAGGAGGAAGCCACCGGGCTTCCAGTCTGGGAGGAAGGTGACTTTCGTGAGGGCTTTGAGGTGCGGATTTGGCCGGAACGAATCTTGGTGTGGCTGGAGTTGGAAAATCTCCGCGATCTGATCTCCGATCCGAGCACCCCAGAGCCCGAGAAGGAGGCGCTGAAAAAGGTGCTCGCGATGCGTCAGGTCTGGCCCAAGCGTATCTGAGAACCCAAGGATCATGGATTTTACTAAAAATTTGTGAAATATCTGGAATGATGTAAGATTATGGCATGTCGAGTGATCATCATCTCGTTAACTTTGAGGAAGAGAAGCCGTCGAACGCTTCTCTGAGGACGGGCCGGTCGCATCATCATCCGGGGCTCGACTGGATTTCGCCTTTGGCGGAAGTGAACGAGATGGTCTCGTTGGCGAACGATGCCATCCTCATCGGCGCGGCGGAACCGTTCCGCCTCGGGGAAATGTTGATGCCCCATGTGCTGACGCGGTTGCTGCTTTTCTCGAAGATACGCTGCGCCGGACTGATCTCGGCCGATCATACGGAGGTGGGTGGACATACCGTGTTCAATTATGGGGAATGCCTCCTCGAGATGCGCCATTCCCGGCTGAAGTTGATCCATTGCGGCGGTGATCTGCTCGGGCTGGATCTCATCGAGGGGTATCGTGCCGCCGCCGACGACGAAGAATCGGAGCGGTTCGAAAGCCTCGCCGCCATCAGCAGTCGGTCATCACTGCTCGAGTATGTCCGTCGCCGCACCGGACAGATCTCGGAGCTGGCCTATGTCCTGGCACCCGAGGGAGAGCTCTGCGGCGCGGGTCTCGGTTTCCACGCGGTTGGCCTCTCCGATCCGTCCAAATTGAGTGAATCGGCAAAAGCCGAACTGCTCGGGACGCTCCGCCGGGCTCAATTCGTGGGAGTGCGGGACGAGATTGGTGCCGACTTCCTCGAGAGCGAAGGCATTGCCGTCGAGCGGATGCCTTGCGCGCTCAGTGTCCTGCCCCAGGTTTGTGGCCGTCAGCTTCGTGAAAGCCGGGATCGTGAGGCGATCGCGGCGATGCGGCGGCGCTTCCCCAATGGCTGGATCGCGGTCGAGACGAGCGAGATCCAGGAAGAGGATGTCGACCGGCTCATCCAAGCCCTGCGTGAAGTCAGTGATCGGGAGAATCTGGGCCTGGTCTTTTTCGAAGCAAACCAGATCGTCGGCCGTGAAAGGCGCGTGGGGCTGCGCCGATGGGTGGAGTCCTTTCCGGAATGGCAGGCGGGGGAGTTCTCTTCCGACCACTTGTGGGAAACTGCATCTCTCCTTCTCCATTCCCGTCTCTATTGCGGCAGCTGTCTGAGCTCGCGAATCATCTGCATGTCGGGCGGGGTTGCTCGCATCAACGTGCCCACGGGATCTCCGGCGGTGCGTTCTTATGCGGAGTTATGGGAGCACGATGAGGTGCCGATCGAGTTTTCGCCGGAGGAGGATTGGGGAGAGGCTCTTTTCGACGCGCTGGCGGTGGACTTCTCCCTGCTCCAGCAACATTCGACGTGGCTGCATTCGCGGTATCGCGAGTCGTTTGACCGCTTTTGTCGGGAGACGGGGATCGAGGCGAGACTGGTTGCCGGAGAGACCATGACGGAGCACCAACGGGTCGCCGAATTCCGGCACCATCTCCACGATGAGTGGCTGCAGGATCCCGAAAGCACGCGGCGCTTCAAGTTGCTGAACCGACGCCGGGTCTCTGACAACACGGCCAAGAGGGGAGGGGAGACTGCCCCTGCTTTTCGGGACTTCAAGAGCGCCGCCGGGTGACTCCTTCCATCCCCGGCTCGACTGCTCCGTCTCAACGGTAGCGGGCGATGACACGGAAGACAAAAACCGGGGTGACCGGGTCGTTGCTCGTCAGGGTGATCAGGCTCTTGGAGGCACCGCGCCGGAAAGCGAAAGGAGCACGGTATTGGATCGAAAAGGTATCTGAGGTTCCGGTGAGGAGGTAGGAGGGGACCCCGCTGACGCGGAAACTGCGGTTGGATGACCGCGCGGCATGGATGGAAAGCGGGATGGCACCCTGCACATTGGAAACCTCGAAAGAGCGGGTGGCGGTGCGTCCGCCACGCAGTCTGCGACCGAAGTCCGTCCCGTTCGTCGCGCTGGTGGAAAGATTGCGGGAGATGAGCGGAAGGCCACGGCCGCTCACTTCCACGAGGGGGTCCCCGATGGTCGGCTCTGCAAGAAAGGCATCGATCCAATCGACATAGTTCCCCACGTTGGTATAAATGCCCGGCACGCCCCGATCGGCACAGTCCAAACCAAAGCTGGTGATGCCCAGAACGAGGGGGGCGCCGAGATCGCCGTCGAGATCAAAAAGTGGTCCGCCACTGTCGCCTCCACAGGTGTCCTTTCCCGGCGCGATGGCCGCAAGGTGCCGGTGGTCCAGACGATTCGAGGCGTAGATGCGGCGGGCGATCGAAATGGGAGTCAGGCTGAGGTCCACCATTTGCAACAGATACGGAAAACGCGGAGAGGCTCCCGTGTCTCCCCAACCGATCGCCCTGACGGTATCGTTCAAAGGAGACGGAGAGACGCTGCGTGAGTAGGCAAGGGGGGCGACCGATGTGATCGGACTGTCGAGCAGGATCAGGGCGATATCATTGACCAGGTCGCCGGAAAGGTCCGCGTAGCCGGGGTGGACGAAAATTCCCCGGACGCCGCGGATCTCCGCACCGGAAGAGTCCCCGAGATCGGTAAACCGGGCGACCACCTCAAGTCCCGATGGAACCTCGCCCTCCATGCAGTGGGCCGCCGTGAGAACCCAGTCCGCCGCGATGAGCGAACCTCCGCAAAATTGTCGATCGAAGAGGGTTTGGCTGGACTTCTCCGCGATCGCCACCATCCAGGGATAGTCGCCGTCGACTGCTTTGCTTCCTCCCACGATTTTTGCCTGTCCGGCGAGTTCACCGGGAGCACACACGAGGAGCGCGAGAAAAAGGCAAATGACCGGAATCGGGAAGGGGAACCGATTTTTCGGCCGGGCCGCCCGTAGTCGGCCGCCCGCAGGCCACTTTCCGTGAGTCACCCGAGATCGCATGTGGGCTTGGGGTGGAATGGTTCGGTCAAAAGGACCGTGATTTGCGGTAGCGCCCTTGCAGCGGGAAGGTGTAGAGAGGATCGGCGGGGTCATTCGTCTCGACGGTAACGTTAGCGATCGCCTTGCCTCGCGTGGAGGAGTAGGGGGCTCGCCAACGGACACGGAAGGTGGCCGAAGATCCTCCCAAAACATACCTGGGTTTGTCGGAGACAGCGAATGAGTCGAGGTCGGAGTTCACGCTCAAGACAGAGAGTGGGAAGCTCCCGGCCGCGTTGGAAAGGGTGAAGAACCTTGTCGCATAGCGGCCTCCCCGAAGCCTTTTGAGGCCGTAATCCGTCCCGTTCAAGATCGATGCGACCGTGGAATTGTTCGGGATCTCGACGCCATAGCCACTGGCGGTGAGATCCGGGAAGGGAACGGTCGGCTCGGCAAGGAAGCCATCAAGCCAAGGCGAGAAATAACCGACGTTGGCGTAGATGCCGGGGATGTTGGGGAGGGCGCAACCCCTGCCGTAGCTGGTCACTCCCACGAGGAGAGGATTTCCGGTAGCCCCGTCGACATCAAAGAGTGGCCCCCCGCTATCTCCCTGACAGGAGTCGCGTCCGGCGCGCATCGCAGGCAAATGCCGCGAGTCGAGGCGGTTGTTGCCGTAGACTCTGTTGGCGAAATTGAGGGAAACCACATCGAGATCCACCATCTGGAGATCGGTCGAGGAACTGCCCCATCCGAGCGCCCGGACGACCGTGCCAGGGGGTGCGGCCGCCGAGGAAGTGGCATAGGCAATGGGAGTGACCGTCGTGATCGGGGTTTCGAGGAGCAGGAGAGCGACGTCATTGAAGAGATTTCCATCGACATCCTGGTAGCTGGGATGGATGTAGACGCCCTTGATGTCCCGAATGATGACAGTGGGAGCGGTTCGGAGATCGGTCACATTCACCGCGATCTGGATGTCTTCGTGGGACAAGTCTTCGACGACGTGGGCGGCTGTGAGGACCCAGCTCGGATGGATCAAGGAACCGCCGCCGAAGCGCCGCGAAGCCAAGGCACCGGTTCCGCTCCGGAGGACGGCGGCCATCCATCGGTAGTTGTTGGCCTCGACGTTGGTTCCTCCGATGATCTTGGACTGTCCGAAGACGTTCCCCTGAAGCGACCATGCGGTGGAGATCAGCAGAAGGAAGAGGAGGAATTTCACTTTCATCTCAAGTTGGACCAGTCCCGGTTCTTCAGGATCATAGCAGGGCGGTTCCTGATTGACCAACAGAAAAGTTCCGCGGCATGCTTGCCCGGTGGCCGAGAAAGTTCTATCGTCGTCATCTGCGCGGCGGCCTTGGGAGTGAGGGCCGGCTTTTCCGACGACGACAAGGGTTGAATGTTCGACCAAGCCTCTAATCATGCGACGCTATTGGTTGATCTCTTTGGCCATCGGAGGTGGCGCGGCGGCGTTGATGCTCGCCTCGGCACTTGCCGGCGGGTTCGAGCCGATCGTGGCGCGCCTCTCCGCCCTCTTCGAATCCCGCGGATGGTCTTCTGATGGTGGGTGGATTCGCTGGCGCTGGGTGGAAATCCTGGCCCTGTTGACCGCTTCGTTGGCCATGGCATTTGCCGTGGTAGGGATCACGAGACCCGGGAGGAAGGTGGTGGCGGCGATCTCGGGGCTCCTGGTGCTCCTGGTGCTCTCGCCCACCTTCGCCCTCTATGGGATTCTCTTTGATCCGTCCGGACCCGTGTTGGGGGCCTTGTTGTCGGCGGCAGGGGCTTTCGTTTACTCCCGGACGACAGCGGGCAAGCGGAAATGGCTGCTCGAGGAGGCCATTGGAGCGCGGGTCTCGGGGCGTCTCTTCAACGAGTTGCTGGAATCTCCCCTCGAACCTGGATTCGATGGGGCGAGGCGGCAGGTCACGACCCTCGTCTGTTGCCACTTTCCACCCGATCCGGACCAAACGGAAAACGCGGCCTCCGACACGCTGACGATGGGAAGTCTTTTCCTCAGGACGGTTTCGACCTTTCTCCTCGCCAGAGGCGGCTACCTCGAGGAGGCGGGGCCGGAGCGGGTGAGGGTCTCCTTTGGAATGCTGCGCGATTCCCCCGATCATGCAGAACAGGCCTGCCGCGCGGCGCTCGACTTGAAAATTCGACTTCGCGGTCTCTCGCAGGAGTTTGAGTCGAGGTGGTTTCAACCCCTGCGTTGCGGGGTGGGCCTCGAAACCGGTGAAATGACCGTGGGCCTCTGTGGCACTCCGGGGCAATTTTTCTTTGCGGGATTTGGCGGTGGCGAGGATTTCGCGGGGCGGTTGGCTTGCGCCAACCGGAGATTTGGCTCCGACCTGCTGATCGGACCCGGGGCCTATCGGAAAGTGCGGGACCTCTTCGAGGTCCGTCCCGTCGAGATGGTCTACGATCCGGTTGCTTGTGTCCTCCATGAGATTTTCCAACTGCTCGCCCTTCGCGATCAATTCAGCGTGGAGGATCGGATGCGTCGCGACCAGTTCTGGCAGGGGGTGATTTTTCTCCGTGAGAAGCGGGAAGAAGAGGCCCTCGAGGCTTTCTCCCGTGCCCGGTTACCGGGTCTGGAGGATGGGCCGCTCGACTATTTCACCACGAAGGCCCAAGAAGGGAGCGTCAAGCCTGGATCCCGTCCGCAGAGGCTCGTCCGCGAGTTGACCGGGGAAGGGCATGCCCGCCTCATCGAGAAATTCTGAGTTCGACTTTCCACCTCTCCTGGCCCAAGCATTGCTCTCGAGCGTAGACCCTTTTCCATGGCCTCTGTCGACTACCCGGATCCGGTGCGGCGCCTCGTCGCCCAACTCAAGCAACTCCCCGGGATCGGTCCCAAGAGCGCCGAGAGAATCGCCGTCTGGCTGATCCAGAGCGGAGCGGAGACTTCCTTGCCTTTGGCCGAATCCCTCATCGCGGCTGCCCGCGAAGTGACCGAATGCCGGACTTGCGGCTTCTTCGCGACCGAGGAAGACGGCTGCGCCATTTGCGAGGGCGAACATCGTGAGGGGCAACTCCTCTGCATCGTCGAGCAACCCACCGATATTCTGCCCTTGGAACGTTCCGGAGCCTTTCGCGGCCACTATCATTCGCTGCGTGGGCGGATCTCTCCGCTCGACAACATCGGTCCGGAAGACCTGCGCATCGGTGAGTTGGTGAAACGGATCGATGAGGGGGATTTTGTCGAAATCATCCTCGCCCTGAGTTCCGATGTCGAAGGGGAGGCGACCTGTCATTACCTCGCGGAGCTCCTCGGAGGATTGGCGCCCTTGAGGGTCTCTCGTCTCGCCCAGGGCTTGCCTGCGGGAGGCGGGCTGAACAATGCGGACGAGTTGACCCTGCTGAGGGCCTTGCAGGGACGGGTCGGAGTCTGACGGGTCGGCGAACCGGGCTGGCCCTTGCTCAGCGCGACTCGGGGACGGTGCCGGCAAACTGAGGCGTCATTTCGAACTCCTTCTCCTCCAGCCCGCGGAGGACGCGGACCTTGGAAGGCTCTCCGGCGGCGAGGTGGTGAATCGATTCAATCAGGTCCTCGAGGGACTCGATTTCCGTACCGTTCATCGCCGTGATGACATCTCCCTTCTGCAAACCCGCCCCAGCGGCCGGCGAGTCGCTTTTCACCTCCAGAACTTCCGGGCTCGAAGATTCGTTGTGGAAGATGAGCCCAATCCAGACCGGGCCCGAATGCTGGTGGCGCTTCATGTCCTCCACGACCTTCCTGACGCGGGCGGCGGGTATGGCATACACCTCGCCCTCGGTCTCCGTTTCCTGGCAAGTCAGAATGGCGAGGAGCTCTCCCTGCTCGTTCACGAGGACGGTCCCGGCATCGCAATGGGTCTTGGATTCCGCAACGCGGAGCCGGAGGAGGGGATACGCGAAAGTCTCGCCCCGATAGGACCAATCTTTCCCGGCGACGGTGGAGAGGCAGGCCGAGCGACCTGAGACGCAATGGGCCTGGTCGCCCGCTTTCGGATTCGCGCCCTCGGAGAGAGGGACGGGACGCACCGGGCCAAGTCCGGCGGGCACTTCGATGAGACAAAGCCGATGGACGGGGTCGAGGTGCAGGATCCTGCCTTCAACCGACGCGTTGGCGTCGAGCAAGGTCGCCGAGGCGAGACCTTCGATCGCGACGGACTTGGGGACGACGCTGACGAACCAAGAGGGGCGGTCGACGCATACCCCCGGACTCTCGATCCCGCCCGTCCATTTGACGGAAACGGTGGCCGGAAGTTCCTCCGCGCGGAGGCTGAGGCCCGCGAAAATCAGGAACCACACGGCAATGAAAGATGCGGTCCTCATCGCGGGTTCACAGTTCGCGGAGATTGCCGCTGGCTCCCGCGGGGAGGGCTCCGGTGGTGGCGGAAAAGCGACCTCCGGAGAGACCGGGAACGCGACCGTTCCGCTCCGGCAACTGCAATTCGATCGGGGCGTCCTCATCAAGCGCAGGCGAGATGAAATAGCCTCCCGCGGGCGAGGCTTCCCCCTTGCCGGCGATGCCCCCGGTGAGGGCGTCACTGCTCCCGGCGTTGGCGAAGTAGATTCCCGCCCCGATCGTGGCGACGGCAAGGGCACCGACGGGAACGAAGCGCTTCGCTCCGCCGCTTTCCTCGAACCACATCGAGAGGCGCTCGAAGAGCAAACCCCTCGCAGACTGCTTCAACATTTCGGAACGTTGGCGTTCCTTGAACTCATCCATGAAGGACCGGTAATACTCGTCGCTCGGCGACTCGTATCGTTTCAGGCGAATCAATCGCTGCACGTCGTCGGAATCATTCATTTCCATTTTTGAGATCTGGTCAATAAACGGGTGATCCGCTTCTTTTTCAATCCCGGATGCCGTCGCAAAACCGCCAGACTCACTTCCGGAAGTCCTCCAGGTAGGCCTGCAATTGGCGATGGGCGTAGAAAAGCCGCGATCGCACGGTGCCCTCCGAAATCCCCAGGATTTTGGCAATCTCGGCATGAGGCATGGCCTGAATGTCGAACATCGTGACCACCGTGCGATGGTCAACTGACAGCTTCTGCATCGCCATGTTCAATCTTTGCTGCAATTCCGAGATATTCGCTTCGCGGACCGGGTCGCTCTTCGAGGTCATTTCGATGAAGTCCCGGTCGTTTTCGATCCCGAGATCGACGTCATCGAGGCTCATGGTGCGGCGACGATTGCGCTTTTTCAGGAAGTTCAGCGTCATGTTCGTCGCGATCGAATAGATCCACGTGTAGAACGACGATTTGCCGCGGAATCGCTTCAGGGCCCGGTAGGCTTTGGCGAAGACATCCTGCAGGATGTCATTCGTATCCTCGCGGTTCGAGGTCATGTGATAGACCAGACCGTAGAGTTTGGGCGTGTATTTCTCTACGAGGGCATCGAAAGCGCGGGTGTCTCCCTCGCGGGCGCGCTCGACGAGATCGAGATCGGGATCCGGACGACGGAGCGCGCTACCGGCGGCGGGGACGTCTTCGGGAAGCGTTTCAAGGGGGGCAGGCATCAGGGAAGGGAGCGGATCGGCCAAGGCGACAGCCACCGCCTCCGGGGAGGCGACCGAAGCAGGGGGCATCTTCCGCTCCGGCAGGGGTCAGGAAGGGTCCTTCGCTTTCCATTGATCGAGGGCCTTGTCCGGGGCGACCATCACATCCTCGCGGCCGTTCTCGGTGACAACGGTGCCGTCCGGACGCAGCACGACGAGAGCAGGGATGCCACGAACCTGGAATTTCCCGGCAAGACTCTGGGCCTCCTTCGATCCGGCACCGGGCACCGTGAGCCACTTCATCTTCATCTCGTTGATGTAAGTCTTTTTTTCCTCTTCGGAGTTATCGAGACTCACGAAGACGATCTCGAAATCCTTGTCCGCGTTGTCGTCGCGAAACTTGACGAGACTGGGGGTGAAGGCCCGGCAGGGCGGGCACCAGTGGGCTGAAAAGTAAAGCGCCACCGTTTTGCCTTTCAAGCTGGCGGGATCGACCTCCTTGCCTGCGGCATCGTGCAGGACCGCTGGAAGAATGGCCCCAAGACCAGAGGTTTCCTCGGCACGGAGCGGGGTGGAGAGGAGCAAAGAGGCGAGGGCTACGGCGAGAGTGGAAAAATACGGTTTCATTTCAATCTTTGAGAGACGGCGGGTTCTGCCAATCCTTGCATCAAATACGCGGAGTTTGTCGAGCTTATTAGCAAAATCGGCAATTTTGATTGGCTTGATCGGGGTGTTTTTGCCGGGATAATGCCTGAGTTCGGAGGTTGATTCCGGTGACGGATCGTGGCAACAATCGACCATGTCGACCGAATCACTTTCGCCTTTGTCTGATCGCCGCACCTTTCTTGCCGGATCCGGGCTCGCTCTAGGGTCCCTTGCCACCGGTCTTTCCACGACCGCTCAGGATTCGGATTCGGCCGGACGAAAGTTCAAATTCTCTCTGAACATGTCGACGATCCGCGGGCAGGAGCTCGATGCCGCCGCCGAGATCGAAGTCGCCGGCAAGGCGGGATACGACGCGATCGAACCGTGGTTCCGCAAACTCAACGAATACCTCGAAAAGGGCGGCAAGGTCGAAGATCTCAAGAAGCGCATCGATGATCACGGCCTGACCGTGGAAAGCGCGATCGGATTTGCGAAATGGGTCGTGAACGATCCCGCCGAGCGCGCCGCCGGTCTCGAGGAGGCCAAACGCGACATGGATCTCATCGCCCGTCTCGGCGGCAAGCGCATCGCCGCACCGCCGGCTGGAGTTCCGGCCGGAGAAATGATTTCCCTCGACGATGCCGCCGACCGCTACCGGGCGCTCCTCGAGCTTGGGGATGAAATGGGCGTGATTCCCCAAGTCGAGATGTGGGGAGGCAATCCCACCATCGGCACGGTCGAGAAGGCGCTCTACGTCGCGATCAAATCGGGGCATCCCAAGGCCTGTTTCCTCGGCGACGTCTACCACACCTACAAGGGCGGATGCGGATTTGAATCCCTTCTCCTCATGGGGCCGGGCGCGCTGCAGAACTACCACATGAACGATTACCCGGCCGACCCGCCGCGCGAGACGATCAAGGACGCCGACCGGGTTTTCCCCGGCGACGGAATCGCCCCAGTCACCCAGGTCATCCAGAACTTCATCGCGGTGGGAGCCTACCCCTCGCTCTCGCTCGAATTGTTCAATCCCACCTACTGGGCCATGCCGGCCGACGAGTGTGCGAAGATCGGACTCGAGAAGATGAAGGAAGCCGTCGCCAAGGCGATGGCGTGATCCTGAAGCCGCAAGCGATGCGGCGACGCGGGAAGCGGCGGCCTCGGCGACGCCCGCGACCACTCCGAGCGTAACGATCGCCGCAGCCGCATCGATTAGCGGCAGCGTCTCCACCCTCGGGGCGGATGAGGAAGACTTTGCTGAAGACCGACTCGGCCGGTTTGCTGACCGCGATGGTCAGTGGCGAGCGATTGCCACCCGTCCATCGCCCGCATCGCCAAACGCGTCGGCTACCGCGACGCCTCGCGCTTCGGGCAGCACTTCAAACGTCTGTTTGGAGCGACTCTGGTTGAGTCTCGAACTACCGAACAAGGGGGATGACCGGCGCGGTGGCATCGAAACTCACGCGATCAGCTTCTTGATCACCTCGCCACCAAACTGGCTGAGCTGCTTGAAGCGGCCGGCGTGGTAGTAGGTGAGTTTGTTGTCGTCGAGGCCGAGGAGGCGGAGGAGGGTGACGTGGAAATCGCGGACGTGGGCTTTGCCTTCGACGGCGGTCATGCCGAGTTCGTCGGTGGCACCGATGGTGTGACCGGCGTTGCAGCCGCCGCCGGCGAGCCAGAGGGTCATGGCGTTGGCATTGTGGTCGCGACCGTAGGCGGTGCCGCCGCGCACACCATTGTCGGGGGTGCGGCCAAACTCGCCGCACCAGACGATGAGCGTGCTCTCAAGGAGGCCGCGCTGTTTGAGGTCGGTGATGAGGGCGGCGATGGGCTGGTCCACGCCGCGCACGAGGTTGCCGTGGGCGCGCTCGATGTAGTCGTGGCTGTCCCAGGAGCCGTTGTAGAGCTGCACGAAGCGGACGCCTTTTTCGATGAGCTTGCGGGCTAACAGGCATTTGCGGCCAAAGGAATCGGTGGCGTCGTTGCCGATGCCGTAGAGTTCCTTCGTCTTCGCGTCTTCCTTGGAGAGGTCGAGCGTCTCGGGCACCTGCATCTGCATGCGGAAGGCGAGTTCGTAGTTGTCCATGCGCGCGGCGAGTTCGTCGTGGCCGGGATGCTGCGCGGCGTGCGTGGTGTTGAGCTTGGCGATGAGATCGAGGTTCTTGCGCTGACGCTCCGCGCTGACTCCAGCGGGTGGCGTGAGATCGAGAATGGGCGAGCCTTTCGCGCGCAGCGGCGTGCCTTGGAAATTCGCGGGCAGGTAGCCATTGCTCCAGTTTGCGGCACCTCCTTGCGGATAACTGACTTCGGGCAGCACGATGAAACCGGGCAGGTCCTGATTGAGCGAGCCAAGGCCGTAGTTCACCCACGAGCCGATGCCGGGATCGCCGCCGAAGCGGTTGCCGCAGTTCATCTGATACATCGCGGTCGGATGGTTCACGCTGTCAACGGTGCAACCGCGGAAGAAGCAGAGATCATCCGCGACCTTGGCGAGATGCGTCCAGTTGTCAGCCATGTCCGCGCCGCTTTGGCCGGCCTTGATGAACTTGAAAGGGCTCTGCACGTAGTAACGTTTGCCGCCCTGCATCGCGGAGGCCTGTTTGTCTTCGCGGACGAACTCCTGGAGGTGCAGCTTTTCCAGCTTGGGCTTGGGATCGAAGGTGTCGATGTGCGACGGTCCGCCTTCCATCATGAGGAAAATGACGTTCTTCGCCTTCGCCTCCGGGAAGTGGCCTT
Organism: Akkermansiaceae bacterium UBA5020; assembly: GCA_002396885.1. GTDB lineage: Bacteria > Verrucomicrobiota > Verrucomicrobiia > Verrucomicrobiales > DEV007 > Arctic95D-9. The sequence continues at coordinate 40,075 of DGXY01000066.1, read as the reverse complement.
GCTTGGGTGCCATCGGATTTTTCTTTGCTTCCTCGGCGAGCAAGGAACTGAAGGCGACGCTGCCGAGGCTGGTACCCAGGCCGTAGATGAAGTCGCGGCGTGTTGGCGCATGCAAAGCGCGGGCTCCGGCGCAGGGGAAGAAGGGTGATTTTTTCATGACGCAGATTGACAAATGGGTCGGTAATACATAGTTTTACACATGATCAAGACCATCTCAAAAATCGGCAACTCCCAGGGAATCATTTTCGACTCCGCGCTTCTCCAATTAGCGCATCTCAAAGTGGGCGATGAAGTGAATGTCGAAGTCCATGCGGGCGGAACCATTACCATTGCGCCCATGAATCCCTCAGTGATTGAGGCGTCCACGGCAGCAGAGACAGCTCGGCTGCTCATCCAGAAGAACGGTGAACTCTTCCGCCGACTGTCATGAGTGCGGTGATCAAGCATCCCACAATCGAGGCTGTGATCGCCATTCACAGCGAAGTCTTGGCTGCCCATGGAGGCAGTCCGGGAATGCGTTCTCGTGAGCTGTTGGAGTCTGCCATCGCTGCTCCGCAGGCAACGATGATGGGCTCGCCGTTGATCTCCGACCCCATCGAAATCGCAGCCGCCTACTTCTTTTACCTGTGCAGTAATCATGCCTTCGTCGATGGCAACAAACGTGTCGCACTCGCGACGTGCCTCGTGTTTCTCAGTGAAAACGGGTTGTTGAAAGACGAGAGCCTCGACGTTGAAGAATGGGAGAACCTCACTCTCGCGGTCGCCGCAGGTGTCCTCAGCCGTGACGAAGTCACGGCCAAGCTGCGCACGCTGGTGAGCTGAAGCCTCAATAGACATAAGCAAACTCGTTGGAGTTGAGAAGGACGAGGCAGACATCTGCCAGGGCGCGGGTGCGGGCATCGACATCTGCGGGCTGAAGGTCGGGGACGAACTCGGCATACGCGTGCAGCTTCTCGGTGAAGGAAAATTTCTCGCCGGTGTTCTCCTCGACCGCATCGCGGCGCACCTCGAGTGGCGGCTTTTGAGTCGGTGGTTTTTCGTTGCCGATTAGGGCTTCGATGTCGCGCCAGTGCGCGAGGCAGTCGCGTTCTTCCTCCGCGCTCGGCGCACGCGAAAACACGAGGGCGAAGAGCCGCGCAATGGCTTGCTCATCACTGCGTGTTTCCTTCACGGCACGATGCGCCAGCGCGAGGGCGCGGGATTGCGTGCCCTGGCTGTTGAAGAGGCTGAAGACCTGCGGCGTGACGGTGCTGGCCTCGCGGCGCTCGCAGGAGAAGTCCGGCGCGGGCGCATTGAAGACCTCCAGCATCGGGTCCGTGAGGCCGCGCAGCTTCAGGGCGTAGAGTGAGCGTCGGTGGCGCTGCTCAGGCTTGGGATTGGGCACCCAGGCGGAGGCAAAGGTGCCCATGACCTGGCGCGGTTGCAGGGCGGCTTCGAGATTGATCTCAGGCCGGTTCGGGATGCCGCCGAGGGTGCGGTTCAGCTCGCCCGTGGCGGCGAGCATGGCATCCCGCAACTCTTCCGCGCTAAGGCGGCGCGGTGCAAAGACAGCGTAGCTGGTGCCGAGAGGGTCTTTCTCCCGCAGGGCCTTCAAATCAGGATGCGTGGCGCCTCGGCGATAAGTCTCCGAGGTCATGATGAGGCGGTGCAGTGCCTTGAAGCTCCATCCGCTCTCCACAAACTTCGCCGCGAGCCAGTCCAGCAGTTCGGGGTGAGTGGGCTTTTTGCCGGTGCTGCCGAAGTTGTTCGGATTCCCCGCGATCGGCTGGCCGAAGTGCCACATCCACACGCGATTCACGATGGCCCTTGAGGTCAGAGGATTGTCCGCGCTGGCGACCCATTCGGCGAAGGCTTTGCGACGGCCTTCGATGGCGTCGGGGATGGGCGTCTTTTGCACGGAGCCGAGCACGCTGAGGACACCGGGCTTCACCTTGGTGCCGGAGGCAAAGGGATCGCCGCCAGTGAGGATGCAGGTCTCTTCCAGTTCGCCCGCGCTCATCCGGTCGGCGGGCATGCGCAGCGGGGCGAAGACGGTTTTGTATTGCCGGGTGCGACCGCCATAGACCGCCAGAGCATAGGGTTCGTAGCGATCCAGTTCCCACCGGAGTCGCTCCAATCCTTTTCGTGCCACCCGTTCCATGCCGAACTGTTCTGGCGTGAAGCCGACCAGCTTGGGAGGGAAGTCCCCTTCCGGCGCACCGGCGTTGGTGAGCGCGTTTCGTGCGGCGGCGAACAGGTCCGAATACTTGCCGAGTTTCCTGGCGGGGTCTTGCTTCGGAGTTGCGGGGTTTCGTGCGGCCGCGACGGCGGCATTCCACTTGGCCGGGTCTTTCCCGTTGCCCTTGAACCAGAGCGCGGCGTTCTCCAGCAACACGGCGTCCAGCTTCGTGAGGACAGACTCATATTCCGCGAGGCTCTTTTCCAGATTGCCGCGCTCTTCGAAGCCCTGCGTGTTCTCTTCCGGAAGAAAAGGCGCGGCCCGCTCCGAGAGCTGGGTCGTCGCAAACACCGCCTGAATCGAGTAGTAATCATGCGTGGGCACCGGATCGAATTTGTGATCGTGACAGCGGGCGCACTGCAGCGAGTGCGCGAGGAAGGTCTCGCCCACGCTGTTGGTCACATCATCGAGGAAGCGCTGGCGAGCGATCTTCTCGACCTCCATGCCGGTCAGCTCCCACGGCCCCGTGCGCAGGAAACCCGTGGCGATGATCTTCTCAGGGTCGTTGGCGTCGATCTCATCCCCGGCGATCTGCTCCTTGATGAACTGATCATAGGGCTTGTCGCGGTTGAAGGAGCGCACCACGTAATCGCGATAGCGCCAGGCATTCCCGCGCTCGTAGTCATTCGAGAAGCCCGACGAGTCCGCGTAGCGGGTCACATCCAGCCAATGCTGCGCCATGCGCTCGCCGTAATGAGGGGAGTCGAGCAGACGCTCGATCGCAGCAGCGAACGCCTCTGGATCAGGCCGGGCATCCTTCACGAACGCCTCCACTTCCTCTGGCTTCGGAGGCAAACCGAGGAGATCAAATGTCGCACGTCGGATCAACGTCACGCGATCCGCGGCCGGTGCTGCGGTGAGACCTGAGGGTTTCTTCGCCGCGATGAAGGCATCGATGGGATGTGGAGGAGGGCTGGAGTCCCGAAGCGCTGGAGTGCTGGAAACCGCATCACTCCAATACTCCATCACTCCAATCTTCCGGACCGGCTGATAGGCCCACAGTCCCTCCGGTTTGTATCTCCGATTCGCCCACTCAGGCGACAAGGCTCCCGTTGTCTTCACCGTGATGCCATCCTCGGCCGACCACTTCGCCTCGTTCGCTTTCGCAATGGCCTGCGCCCGCGAATCCTCCGGCCACGGCGCACCACCCGCGATCCAGTCTTTGATCCACGCGATCTGCTCCGCATAAAGCTTGTCCGCCTCTTTCGGCGGCATCGCCTCCCAGTCATCGTGCTCCCGTGTCACCGCGAGATAAAGCGGACTCTCCTCCGGTTTGCCAGCGATCAAACCCGGCCCCTCACTGTCGCCACCTTTCAGCGTGGCCGCGAGCGTCCTCATATCCAGCCCGCCTTTGATCTTCGCCTCATCATTGCCATGACAGGCGAGACACTTCTCATGAAAGAGCGGCGAGATGCGACGGACAAAAAGCTCCTCGGCGTTTCCAGCCGCAAAGGCCGAAGGCGCCGCGACCCCGAGCACGGAAATCAAAAACCAAAGCACACCGAGGCAGGCGCGGTTCCGCGGAGGCAGGCAGGGTTGAGTGAGTTGCATCAATCTTATTCCCGCCACCGGAGCGGAGAGTGCCAAAAAATGTTGCCGAAATCATCCATCGGCAAGATCAAAGGCGGCTGCAACTGCCCGACGAGGATTGAACCACCGGACTCTGAGCCCAACCAAGTGCTGCTCGATCAACCGAGATCAGCGGTTCGGCAATGGAGTTCCACCCAGTGATGATTGAGGCTACCCCTGATGCCTCATCCGAAACTGCTTCGGCGTCAGGCCGATGCGTTTTCGGAAGTGCTGGGTGAAAGCACTTTGGTCGCAGAAGGCGTGGGCTTGGGCAATGTCGATGACTTTGTCGGTGGTTTGGATGAGGGCTTCGGCGGCGGACTCGATGCGGATGCGGAGCATGAGTTCATAGGGTGTGACGCCGAGGGCTTGGTGGATCTTGCGATACAGGGTGCGCTCGGAGAGCCCGCATTCGCGGGCGAGTTCGGCGGTGCTGAGGATGCGTCCCGTGTTCTTCTGGATGTGGCTGACGATGAGGGTGACTTCGCTGCTGGACTGGTGACGGCTGCGGCCTTCATCGCGTCGGGTGAGGCCCATGAGACCAATGATCTTCCCGTTCTTGCCACGCAGCGGAACCTTGGTGGTGAGGAACCATGTCAGCGTGCGCTGTTCGTCATACCAGACTTCGAGGCGATTGATCAACGGTTTGCCCGTGCGGAAGACGAGGGCGTCATCGGCTCGGTAAGACTTGGCGGCTTGCTCAGGGTAGAAGTCTTCGTCGAGTCGGCCAATGACATCGGCTTCCCCTTCGAGACCCAGTCGGGTCCACATCGGCTCGCTGGCAGCAATGAGGCGGCTTTCGCGATCCTTCACAAAGAAGAAAACGTCGGGCTGCTGATCAAACATCAGCCGGAACGCCTGCGGATCGGTCATGCTGGCAAAAAAGGCGCTTTGGATGGACTTGAGAGACATGGCAGGATGATAACAACTTTTGGCAGATCTAGGCCATGTATTTTTGAAGGGAAGGGCGTTTTACTGTTTGTATTAAATATCGCCATTTCTTCTCCTTCCTCGCGTTACTCATGAAAGCCACCCATCTCATTCCGCTCCTTACTGTCCTGTCTCTCACAGCTCTTAATGTCCTCGCTGCTGACAAGGAACAAGGCTGGGATCCCGACACGAAGTTCCCGCCTCTGCCGCCCGCCGAGGCCATCAAGACCATCGAGGTGCCGAAGGGCTATCGCCTGGAGTGCATTGCCAGCGAGCCGATGGTCGAGGAGCCGGCGAGCTTTGCCTTTGATGGCAATGGCGCGTTGTATGTCTGCGAGTGGCGCACTTACATGCAGGATGAGCATGGGACGAATCAGCTCGATCCTGTGAGCCGCGTTGTGAAGCTCGTGGATACCGACGGCGACGGCATCATGGACAAGCGCACGGTGTTCATCGACAAGGTGATCCTGCCACGGACGGTGCTGCCGATGCAGGACCGCGTGCTGGTGAACTTCTCGGGATCGAACTCGGTGTTCGCTTACTTTGATGATGACAAAGACGGTGTCGCGGACCGTCGTGAACTCGCCTACGAGGGTGATGAAAACAATGGCAACATCGAGCATCAAAACTCGGGCCTGCTGTGGAATCTCGACAACACGATCTGCACGAACGACTACCGCTTTCGCTATGAGGGCGGTAAGCTCATTGAGGGCAGGCATTCCGTCACCCGCATCAGCCAGTGGGGCCTCGCACGCGACGATGACGGGCGTCTGGTCGGCACGCGTGCAGGCGGTGCAAATCCGGCGGTCGGGTTTCAGCTTCCCGCTGGCTATCCCATTCTGAAAGTGAACGAGCACGCTGAGGGCTACCGCATTCCCTATGCCTCGTGCAAGGTGTGGGACCAGTCCACCGGCAAATACAACTCGGAAGAGCAGCGCATTCTCCAGGAGTTCTCCTCCTGCTGCGGCCAGACCGTGCTGCGCAGTCATTTGATGCCGGAGTTTTACGGTCGGTTCGTGACCTGCGAGCCTGTGGGACGCTTGCTGCGCATGAGCCGCATTGATTGGAAAGACGGCCTCGGCGTGGCGGACAATGCGTTTCCGAAGAGCGAGTTCATCCGCAGCACGGACGCGTATTTCCGCCCCGTGTGGAGCGAGACCGCGCCGGATGGCTCGCTGGTCTTTTCGGACATGTATCGCGGCATCATCCAGGAGAAGGCTTGGTTCCCCACCAAGGACACGGACAAGCCTAAGGACTGGGTCGCCCGGTATCATCGCGTCAAAAAATGGGGCATGATCGAGGTGGTGCGGCATGGCCGCATCTACCGTCTGGTGCCGGATGGCAAGCCGCCCGGGCCGCAACCGCGCATGTTGGATGAGACGTCCACGCAGCTCGTCGCTCATCTGGCGCATGCGAACGGCTGGTGGCGTGACACAGCGCAAAAGCTGATCGTTTCCCGCGCGGACAAGTCCGCCCTTCCAGCACTCACCGCGATGGCTGAGAGCCATGCCGATGCGAACGCGCGCATTCACGCGATGTGGGCGCTGCGCGGCCTGGATGCACTGCCGAAAGGAATCGTCATCGCAGCGATGAAGCATGAAAATGCCCGCGTGCGCCGCGCGGCGGTGCAGCTCGCCGAACCTCTGCTCATCGCCAAAGACGCGGAGATCACACAGGCACTCGCAGCCATGATTGGAGAATCGGACGCACAGGTCCGCGTCCAGATTCTCCTCGCTCATCGGGCCGCTGGCGGAGAGATGCCCGCAGAACTCACCGCCAAGCCTGTTGCCATCATCACTGCTCTACTCGACCAGCAGAGGCGCGACAGCCAGCAAGGCGCTCTCACCGCCTCCGCACAACAAGGCCGCGTCATCTACGAGACGCTCTGCACCACTTGCCACGGACCCGATGGCAAGGGCGTGAAAGCAGGCGACAAGTTCCTCGCGCCCGCCTTCACCGATTCCGCTTGGTTTAAGAAGAACGGCAACGTGAACATCCTCGCCCGCATCGTGCTGAAGGGCCAGACGGGGCCGATCCGCGGCACCAGCTATGGCGAGGGCGTCATGCTGCCGCTCGAGGCCGTTTATAACGACGAGCAGATCGCCAGCGTGCTCAATTTCATCGGGGAACGCTGGCACAAATGGAAAACTCCCGCGCTCGCTACCGACATCGCCCGCGTGCGCAAGGACATCACCGAGCGCAAGATACCCTGGACGCACGATGAACTCATCGCTCTCTCCAAAACTCAGCCAGCGACCACCGTCGGCGAGGGTGGCGTCGTCGTCCCGGTCGCGGAATTGGGCAAAGACTTCCGCACACTCGATCTCACCGCTGCCTTCACCGCCGACACACGCAAAGGGATCTATGTCTCGGAAAAGGCCACCAATGCCTCGCTGCCTTTTGTGAAGTTCGGCCGAGTCACGGCGAATGGAGTGCCTTATGAAATCGCTGATCCCGCGAAGACTGCGAACGGGAAAAACGTGATCGTGCTCGGCGGTGGCCCGGACAAGTCGTTCGCACGCACCATGCCGCAACGCGTGGAGATACTCATAGGAGCAAAAGTCTCGCGCCTGCACTTCCTCGGCGGCGTGGCAGGTTGGGGCGGCGGGCCGGGTGCCAACACACCCGCGATGACCGCCACCCTGCACTTCGCCGGCGGCGCGAAACAGATCGCCGATCTCCGCGCCGGACGCGAGTTCGTGGACTACAATCGGCGCATCGAGACCCCCGGCTCGCAGTTTGCGGAAGGCATCGTCAAAGACCATCAGGTGCGCACCTTCGCCGTACCGGTGGCGCACGCCGCTGTGTTGGAAAAAGTCGTCCTCGAAAGTCCAGGCAACAGAGTCGCGCCAACGACTGTCGCGATCACCGCCGAGTTGGGCGCACCCACCGCACGTCCGACTGCGGCACGCCCGCCCGCGACCGTGCCAGCCGTGACTCCGGTCGCAAATCCGCCATTGTCGCCCGACGACCCGAAGACGACTGCGCCGATGGGCCAGAAGTTTGCCGAGCCAAAACCTGCGAACACCTTGCGCGTCTTGCTCGTCGGTGCTGGAGGATCGCACGATTTCCCGAAATACTTCCTCCGTGCTGATGCGGAGATCCTCCGCGCCTCCGGCGGCATCGACACAGCAGCCACGCCAAACCTCGACGAGGCTCTCGCGTTGCTGCCGCAGGCCGACGTGCTCGTGTTCAGCGGGAACCACGGACAATTTGGCCAGCGTGCCTTCCACGAAGCACTCAAGCGTTTCGCTGATGCAGGCAAAGGCGTCGTCGTGCTGCACGCTGGCACCTGGCGCACCGGCTGGGCTCTCAACAGTAGCTTCAATCAGCGCTTTGTCGGCGGCGGCGCGAAGAGCCACGGCAATGGAGAGTTCACCGTGACGTTGAAACCCTCCACGCACCCGCTCATGAAGGACGTGCCCGCGACTTTCCAGATCAAGGACGAGAACTACCACGCCGAGATCGACCCCGGTGCCGAGGTGGAAATCCTCGCCGAGAACGCCCCCGACAAAGGCAAGGCGCATCCCAGCGTATGGATCGTGAAGGACGCAAAAGCTCGCATCGCCTGCATCACCCTCGGCCACGCCGCCGAAGCCCACGGCAATCCCGCCTTCAAGACGCTGCTCACCAACGCCGTGAAATGGGTGGGCGGAAAATAGCTCCCATGAGGTTCCATCATCAGGCCTGAAGTAGTCGTCGTTCACCTCACCCTCCCAAAAAACTCACCCCATCCAACGATGAGCACACGCAAGTTCAACATCGCCGCCATCGGCCTCGGCTTCGGTGCTGAGTTCATCCCGCTCTGGCAGAAGCATCCGCACACGAACTGTTACGCCATCTGCCAGCGGAATGCCGACAAGCTCAAGGAGTGCGGCGACTACTGGGGCGTGGAGAAGCGCTACACCAGCTACGAGGATTTGCTCAAGGATCCGAACGTCGATGCGGTGCATATCAATTCGCCCATCCCGAATCATGGCGAGCAATCCATCGCCGCGCTCAAAGCGGGCAAGCATGTCGCCTGCACGGTGCCGATGGCGACTACCGTGGAGGAATGCCTGGATATTATCCGCCTCACCGAGGAGACCGGTCTTACCTACATGATGATGGAGACGGTGGTGTATGCGCGCGAATACCTCTTCATGAAGCAACTGCGCGACTCGGGCGAGCTGGGCAAAATCCAATACGTGCAGGCGAGCCATCAGCAGGACATGGATGGCTGGCCGAATTACTGGCCAGGCCTGCCGCCGATGCACTACGCCACGCATTGCGTCGGGCCAGCCCTCGGGCTCGCGGGCGGCGATGCGGAATACGTGAGTTGCTTCGGCAGCGGCACGATCCGCGAGGAACTGATCGGGAACTACGGCTCACCGTTCGCGGTCGAGACCGCGCATATCAAAATCCGCAACTCGGATCTCAGCGCGCGCGTCATCCGCAGCCTCTTTGATACCGCGCGGCAGTATCGCGAAAGCATCGACATCTACGGCTCGAAGAAATCCGTCGAGTGGCCGCTCATCGAACACGAACCGCTCGTCATCCACACCGCGAAGAAGCCTGAGCCCGAGATTCCCGAAAAGGTCACGTCCCCCGACTTCACCGAACGACTGCCGGAGAGCATCCGGCGTTACACCACCAAGGGTGTCTATGATTCCGATGAACACACCCACCTGAGCTTTACCCAGGGAGCCGGGCACGGCGGCAGCCATCCGCACCTCGCGCACGAATTCGCCATGGCCCTGCTGGAGAAACGACAGGCGTTTCCAAATGCGAAGCAAAGCGCCAACTGGACCTGCACCGGCATCCTCGCGCATCAAAGCGCGATGGAAGGGGGTGCCATCAAACACCTGCCATCGGAGACTCTGAGCTAAGTCGTTATGAAACTCCTCAAACGCGTCTTCATCGCTTTCATACTGGCGTATCTCCCGTCGTCTCTTTGCGCCGCCGATGCCGGGAAGCCCAACGTTATCGTGATGGTCGTTGATGACCTCGGCTATGGCGATGTGAGTTGCCTCACGAATGGTGCGGTAAAAACACCCAACATTGACCGGCTCGCCAGGACTGGCGTGAAGTTCACCTCGGGATACGTCACCGCGCCGCTGTGTAGTCCATCGCGCGCCGCCATTTTCAGCGGTGTCTATGGCCAGCGTTTCGGCTTTGTGGACAACGAAGGCGGCATTCCCGCCAGCCAAACGCTTTTTCCGGGAGCCCTTCGCGATGCCGGCTACCGCACCGCCCTCCTCGGCAAATGGCATAGCAGCGGCCCCATGCCGCACGAGCGCGGTTGCTTCGACGAAACGCTTTGCTCGCATGTCTCCAATCCGTTCATCGACTATCATCACCCCAAACTCGCCCGCAACGGCAAGGTCGCGGTGAGCGAGGAATACAGCACGGACCTCTTTGCCCGCGAAGCCGTCGAGTTCATCGAGCGCAACAAGACCCGACCCTTCTCACTCACCGTCACCTTCAACGCCCCGCACATTCTGCGCGTCGTCAAGCCCTTCCATTTGATTCGCAAGGAATACGAGGAGGCGCAGGCCGTCGGCAAAGTCTTCGACATCCCCAAGGAACCCATGGCTCGTCCGGGCGAGGCGGTGAAATATGCCGATCAGTTTCCCGGCGACAATGCCCGGGCAGACACCGTGGCCACCATCGCCGCACTGGACGAGGCCGTGGGGCGCATTCTCGACAAACTCCAGGCGACCGGCCTCGACCAGAAGACGATCGTATTCTTTCTCGGTGACAATGGTGGGCATCCCGAAAATCGCAGCGAGAACCTGCCGCTGCGCGACTACAAGTGGTCCTTCTACGAAGGCGGCATCCGTGTGCCTTTCCTGGCGTCCTATCCCGGCGTGTTCCCGGCGGGCGTCGAGTATTCAAAACCCGTCAGCTCGCTGGATATCTTCCCGACCATCGCAGCTCTCACCGCCATCAAGCCGCCCACCGGACTCGACGGAGTGAACCTCACCTCCTTTGTGAACGGCGGCAACGCAGCGTCTCCGCACGAAGCCCTCTACTTCAGCATGAACGGCGCCGGGGCCGTGCGGCAGGATCAATGGAAGCTGGTGCTGGCCCGCAACGGGGCACCGCAACTGTTCGACCTCTCGAAGGATGTCTCGGAAAAGCACGACCTCGCACCGACCGAACCCGAGCGCGTCAAAGAAATGACAAAGAAGTGGCAGGCATGGCAGGTGCAAATGTCGGCTGTAACTCCAGCGGGAAAACCAACGATGTAAAATAGATCCCCGGCCATCCCATGAAGCAACTCCGCAACTCCATCATCGTCCTGCTCTTGGGCGTCTCGTTCCTTCACGCTGCGCAAAGCACGCTCCTGTATGATGAGGACTTCTCCAATACGCGCTTCGGCCGCACGCCGCAGGGCTGGGAGGATCTCACGAACCTTCGTCCGAGCCGAAACTGGGCGGTGGATGGCAACGGCGTGCTGCGGCAGACGATCAAGAACCACACCGGCCTGCTCACCTACGCGGGCTACACCTTGCAGCCCAAGCCTGCAGCCGCGCTCGGCGATGCACGCATCGAGGCGACGTTTTCGAAGACGGAGGACGACACGGTGTTGTTCGGCATCGCGGGACGTGTGCAGGATCGTGACAACTACTACCTCGCTCGTTTCAGCGGCACGCGAAGGCTGGAATTGATGCGGATGAAGGATGGCGTGATGACGCCTCTCGATGCGGTGCCGTTGCCTGATCTGCGTGAACGTCGCGAAACAGGCGTCGTCACCTTGCAGCCGTATCGCAGCGGGCAGCGCTGGACGCTTTCATTCACGCTCGAGCAGAACCGTCTCACCGCCGTGGTCCGCGATGCGGAAGGACGCGAGCAGGCGCGGCTCGGTGCCACGGATGACAGCTTCACCAAAGGGACTCCGGGCATCTGCTGCACGCGTTTTGCCTCGGCGGCATCGTTTCGGCTTGAAGCCCTTAAGCCCGTCGAAATCACCGCCGATGCCGCGAGGCTTGCGAAACGCAATGCGGCCATCTCCGAGGCCGAACCGGACTATCCTGTCGTGAAGGCCGTGGAAAATGTGTTGAGCACACCAGCGGCGAAGCTGGCCCCGAAATACGACATCATCATTGCCGGTGCCGGCACGGGCGGCTGGGCGGCGGCGGTGCAGGCAGCGCGATTGGGCTCGCGAGTGCTTTTGTTGGAGGAGAGCGATTGGATCGGAGGCCAGATGGCCGCTGCGGGTGTCACCACCATGGATGAGGACAGCGTGTGGATGAAGTTCCCCGTGCGCGAGCGCGGCCTGTATCGCGAGTTTCACGAGAGCATTGCGCTACACTACCTCAGCCGCGAAAAAGATCCGCAGGTGGCCTACTACGGCTGGCCGGATCAGTTGGAAGGCGGCTACGAGCCGAAAGTGGCCCGCGCTGTGATGCAGGGTTTTATTCAAGAGGCGAAAAACATCGACGTCTCGCCGCGCACGCGGGTTTCCGCTGTGACGAAGCAAGGCTACACCGTGACCGGCACGACGTTGAGCTTTGCCGATGGCTCCACGCGCGACATCGCCTGCACGGTGTTCGTGGATGCAACGGAGTATGGCGATGTGATTCCGCTCACGGGCGCTCGCTATCGTGTCGGCAATCAAACGAGCGATAAGATCGATCCCGCCGCGCTGGTGCAGGATCACACCTGGACCTGCATCGTGCGCGAGTATCCCGAGGGCGTGCCGGAGCATCTCATCATCAAAGAGCCGCCGCCGGGCTACGCGAAGGGCAGCGGAAAGCGCTATCGCAATTACACAAACGAGGGCGTCATCGTCTGGGGTGGCGCGGGCAAAGGCCTCAAAGGACCGCGACACTGGCGCACCTACTTTGCCTGGCGCGGCATGGTGGACAGCGAAAGCCCGCTCATCGGCGAAAGCAGCCACCAGCGCCATACGCAGTGCGGCTTCAATGGAGGCAATGACTACCCAGTGACCGCAGCGACGATCGAAGATCCGGCCCAGCGCATGCTCGATGAACGCGAGGGCATCTACAAGACCCTCGGCGCGTTGTATTACTTCCAGCACGAACTCGGCGTGAACTGGTCGCTCGCCGAGGACGAGGGCTACGACACGCCTGCGAACCGCGCGAAGATGAAGGCGCTGAATCTTCCGCCCGATCTGGAAAAGATCGCCGTGCATCTGCCGCAGCATCCGTATGTGCGCGAGTGCCGCCGCATCATCGGCGTGCAGACACTGACCGCGCATGATCTGGGCCGTTTTGAGAATGCAAAACATGTCCGCACCTCCGTGGCGATGGGCGATTACTTCATGGACCTCGACCACGGCAAGACCGCCCATGCCATCGAGCCTGAACTCGACTCCGGCGAGCTGCCGAAGGGCGGCGGCCCCTTCCAAGTGCCGTTTGAGGTCTTCATTCCGGAAAAGATCGACGGCTTCGTGCCTGCGGAGAAAAACATCTCGCAGTCCCGCATCGCAAATGGTGCCACGCGCCTGCAACCCATCACGATGCTCACCGGCCAGGCCGCCGGAACCATCGCCGCGCTTGCGGTGAAGCAGGGCGTGCAGCCTCGCGCGTTGAAGCCGATGCAAGTGCAGCAGGCGCTGCTGGAATCCGGCTGCACACTGATCCAGCGCTGGTATGCCGACGTGCCATGGGGCACGGAGCTGTGGCGTGCCACGCAGTTGCTCTCGCTTTATCAGATCCTCGACCGCCCCGGTGACATCAACCACGAAAACACCGTCCCGCTCGCCTCAAGAGCCAAATGGGGTGTCGAGTTGGAGATCAGCGCGGAGGAGCAAGCGGCCGCTTTGCAGCGATTGAAAACCCTCACCGGCTCGCAGCCCGCCCTTTCACCTGAAACACGCTGCGCGGGCGATTTTGCCGTGCTTCTCGCCAAACATCTCGCTTCCCACAGCAAACCATGAAACACCTCATCCTGCTCCTCCTCGCCTTCAGCGCCCAAGTTTTCGCTGTGGAGCCACTCACCGACGCGGAGAAAAAGCGACTGGCGGATGCTGAGCGGTCCGCCAAAAGCACACCGGTGATGCGTGAAGTGGTGGCGAAATACAGAGTGGCGCGAACTGCCTACACCGAAGACCGGAAGAAGCCCGCCAGCGAGCGGGACAAGAATGCGTCGAACACCTATCGCGAGGCCACGGCGGTTTATGAGGCGGCGTTGAAAAAAGCCATCCTCGCAGCCGATGCGGCTCTGGAGCCTCTTCTGTCGAAACGCGCCGAGTTGAAGAAAGCCGGGCTCGACAAGGCTAACGAAGGCGAAAGCGTGGCGGACTCTGCATCAGCGAAAAACGACGCAATGAGGCCGATCAAAGACGATCCGAAACTGCCGCGCGTGCTTCTGATCGGCGACTCGATCTCCATCGGCTACACCTTGCCGACACGCGAGCTGCTCAAGGGCAAAGCCAACGTCCACCGTCCGCCGACGAACTGCAGTTCGACCGGCTTCGGATTGAGCCAACTGACCTCCTGGCTCGGCGACAAAAAGTGGGACGTGATTCATTTCAACTTCGGCCTTCACGACGCCAAGCTACCGCCCGAGGGAGTGCGTCACGCGCCGCCGGATGTTTATGAAAAGAATCTCCGTGAGTTGGTGAAGCAGATGAAGGCCACTGGTGCCAAACTGATCTTTGCCACCACGACACCGGTGCCCAAAGGCGGCAACCTCTCACCCACGCGACGTTTTGGCAGCGTGGATGAATACAACGCCATCGCCCGAAAAGTGATGACTGAGAGCGGCGTGGCCATTGATGATCTCAACGCCGTGGCACAGCCAATGATGGAGAAGCACGGACGCCCCACTGATGTTCACTTCGCCCCCGAAGGCTACGAAGTGCTCGCCAAAGCCGTCTCCGAAAGCATCGAAGCGGCCCTGGCAAAAAATTGAACCTCGTGGTGCCAGCGATGAACCAGCGGCCCGTGACCATCATCATGCCCGATTCCAGCCGACAACCACGACGCCCATGACTACGCCGAGCGCATCCGCGAGCGGTTGCCGAGGCGCTTGCAGGAACTCCGGGAACGCTGCGGGTTGAGCAAGTATGGGCTGGCTTGTGAGAGTGGACTGAGTCGGGAATACATCGGCTCGCTGGCAGCGATGAGACGGCTCTCGCGATCCTTCACAAAAAAGAACACGTTGGGCTGCTGATCAAACATGAGCCGGAATGCCTGTGGATCGGCCATGCTGGCGAAAAAGGCGCTTTGTAGTGATTTGGGGGACATGGCAGGATGATAACAACTTTTGGCAGACCTAGGCCATGTATTTCCGAATGGAAAGGCGTATTGCTATCAACATGAAATCCCGCCATTTCTTCTCCTTCCTTACTCTGTGCCTTCTTAGCAGCACGGAGGCCTCGGCCCACAATACGGTGCTCACGCTGCGTCAGGATGATGCGACGAACACGATCTCGGTCTATCGCGAAAACGACACGGAGGCAATCCTCACGCAGAATGCGCGTCCGGATTTTCGGCCTTACCTCCATCCGATTGTGGCTCCTGATGGCAAGGGCCTGCTGACCGAGTATAGCCCAGCACATCACAAGCATCAGACCGGACTCTACTGGGGACTGAAGCAGGTGAATGGACGCGACTACTTTCACAATCCGGGCGCGGGCTTCTGGCGCAAGGTGTCGAGCGCGGTGCTCGTGCCCAAAGGCGAGGTGGTGAAGTGGACGACGGTTTATCAACTGCTCGATGCCGAGGGCAAGCCGGTGATGAACGAGACACAGGTGTGGACGATGCGCGATAGCGATGGCCGTTATTTCCTGGAGCTTGAATGGAAGGGTGAAGGGCTCGTGGATTTGACCATGGCCAAGCAGCCATACGGCGGACTCTTTCTGCGCATGCCGTGGAAGCCTGGGATGGAAGGCGGCGTGATGAACAGTGCACGTCAGGGTAACGGGCGTGCCGAAGGTCAGCGCTCGATCTGGGTGGATGTCGGCTTGAAACTGGATGGCCGTGAGGACCAGGCGCACATCGCGATTTTTGATCATCCGAAGAACGCAGGCTACCCGCAGCATTGGCGTGTGGATGGGCAGATGGGCGTGGGACCTTGTCGTGCGATCACGGGGGATTGGAAGATTGCCAAGGGCAAGTCCGAGACGGTGCGGCATCAGTTCTTCGTCTATACGGGCAAGCTCAACGATGTGGCCGTCACAGATTCGTGGAAGGCCTACACGGGGCAGGGTTCGGATGCAGTGATGTGGAATATCGCCAAGGCGGAAGGCAAAGAGGCGGCTTTTCTTACCGGGGAACAAGCGGTGGCGAAAATGACCGTGCCTGAGGGTTTCGAGGCGAAGCTTGCTGCGGTGGAGCCGATGATCACGCAGCCGATGGCGTTCTGCTGGGATGATCGCGGGCGGCTTTGGGTTGCTGAAAACCGTGACTATGAAACACGCAGCACGGGCTTCTCCGCCGATGGCAACAGCCGCATCCTGATCCTCGAAGACACGAATGGCGACGGGAAGTTCGACACGCGGCAAGTCTTCCTCGATGGCATTCCCTTTCCTTCGGCCATTGCGGTGGGCTTTGAAGGACTGTGGCTCGGCGCGCCGCCGAATCTGCTCTTCGTGCCTGACAAGAATCAGGACGACAAAGCCGATGGCCCTCTCGAAGTGCGACTTACCGGTTGGGGCATTCAGGATCGTCATGAAGTGTTTAACAGCTTCAGTTGGGGGCCCGATGGTTGGCTTTATGGGTGCCAGGGTTTCGCCACACGCTCGACCGTGGGCAAGCCTGCCGATGGCGGCAAAATCTTGCGCAAGGGCGATCCGTTCCCCGTCGAGATGCCGGTCAAAGATGGCCAATACATTGATGGTGGGGTTTGGCGTTATCATCCCACGAAGGATCGCTTTGAAGTCGTCGCGCACGGCTTTAGCAATCCGTGGGGAATCGACTTCGATGACCACGGCCAGATCTTCATCACCGCCTGCGTGATCCCGCATCTCTGGCATGTCATCCCCGGCGGCATCTATCACCGTCAGGGCGGCAGCCACATCAATCCTTACGTCTTCGATGACATCAAGACCATCGCCGATCATCGGCATCGCTCCGCGCATGGCGGCGCTCGCGTCTACCTCGCGGATGAGTTCCCGAAGGAATACCGCGACCGCATCCTCATGGCGAACCTTCACGAGCATAATGTGATCACGGACATCCTCAAGCCCAGTGGCTCGGGCTTCATCGGTCATCATGGCGATGAACCCCTTTTCGCGAATGACAACGCGTGGGTGGGCTTCAGCATGGAGATCGGACCGGATGGTGCAGCCTATGTGCTCGACTGGCATGATACCGAAATCTGCGGCAATGCCACGCACGACAAAGACACCGGCCGCATCTATCGCCTCGCGCCGAAGGGCCTCCCAGGCAAGTCCGGTATCAACCTCGCCGCGCAGACCGATCTCGAACTCGTCGGCCTGCTGACGCACCGCAATGACTGGTATAGCCGTCGTGCTCGCGTGCTGCTCCAGCAACGCGCTGCTGCGGGTCAACTCGATGCCGCAGTGCCCGCAAAGCTCTGGGAACTCTTCGCGCAATCCACGACCCCCGCGCATCAACTCCGCGCGCTCTGGGCCTTGCACATCACGCAGAATCTCCCCGCCGATCGTTTGCAGCCAATGCTTGATCATGCGGAGCCGTATGTTCGCGGGTGGGCCGTTCAGTTGCTTGGCGAAGATCGCGCTTATAGCCCGGCAGCTTTGGCAAAGTTCACCGCGATGGCGGAGAAGGACAGCTCGCCCATCGTGCGGCTTTACCTCGCGGCGGCGCTTCAGCGCATGAACGTGGCGGAGCGCTGGCCCATTGCGCAGAACCTCGTCGCTCATGCCGAGGACGCTGCAGATCATAATTTGCCGAAGATGATTTGGTTTGGCATCGAGCC